>CAKZPN010000039.1 GCA_937139335.1 uncultured Roseicyclus sp.
GCGCCGATCATCCGTTTGACCGCCTCGGGGTTTCCCCAACCCATGGTGTCGGCGACCACGAGGATCGGCACGGGGATGTTCTCTTCTTCGCACAGCTGAAGGATAAAGCGGAAATCGTCCAAGATTCGCTCTTGCGGGATGGGGCCTTCGAAGTTGCAGCCAAATGCCGTCATCACATAGGCCGCGTCGACGGTATATCCTTCTTCCTTGTAAAGACGGACCCAGTCGCGTTGTTTTTCCCGCATCTCCGCCGAGGAACAATTGTTGTTCGATTGGGCGAATGCCTCGGAGGGATAGAACAGCAGGCGCGGGTCGATATCGACCTCATGCGCGGTCAGGGCCTTGCGAAACCCTTTGTCGTTCAGCCACAGCGATGTGTAATTCACGCCCGGCTTGCGCTTGATACGCTGGAACAACTCGCCGGTGTCGGCCATTTGCGGTACGTATTTCGGGCTGACGAAACTTCCGACCTGAATGCGCTTCAGACCGGTTTCGCTGAGCATGTCGATCAGTTCGATCCGCTCTTCGATCGGATAAATCTTCTTTTCGATCTGAAAACCCTCGCGCGGGCCTTCTTCACGAAATTCGACGAATTTGGGAAAGTCGCTCATTTCATCACTCCTCGGATGGCAGGATCTCGGCGATGACCTGGCCGCGATCGACCATGTCCCCATTCGAGACGGATATATTGCTGGCGATCCCGGCCGCGGCCGCCCGGATCGAGATTTCGAGTTTCATGGATTCCATGACCGCGACCACGTCGCCTTCGGCCACGCTCTGACCATCGGAGACCTTGATTTCGACAATCATGCCGGTCAGCGGAGAGGTCACGGCGCGATCCGCCGCGGCATCGCCGCCGGCAAAGGCAAGGGGCGCGGCGGGGCGGAAGACCAGGCGGCCTTCGGGCGTGCCCAGTTCGATCACGCCGGCATGCAGACGTGCCTCGATCAGGTGGACAGTGTCGCCCTCGTTCAGGCGCCAACGGCCCGGCGTGATTTCGCGTGCCGACAGTGTCAGCGCCTCGCCGTTTTCCGAATAGACGGTGTATCTGGCACCCGGTTTGACAGGACTGACGCGCAATTCCTCGGATACCTCGTCAGAATCGGTAAGCGTCACGCGCTGCCCCGCTTCCATCGCATCGCCGCCCAGTCCAAGCCGCCAGCCGGTAAAGGCATCACGGTTGGTCCAGGGATTGGCGTTTGTGTCGCTGCGCGACTGGGTCACGAAGAGAATGGCAGCGGTTGCTTTCCACAGATCGGGGCGGGTCAGGCCGGGTGCCTGTGTCAGCTCATCCAGCCTGCCGTCGATCCAGCGGGTATGCACCTGCATCCGTTCGAATTCATGGTTTCGCGCCAGCGCCGTTAGAAAGGCGCGATTGGTCTCGACACCTTCGACCGCGACATGATCAAGCGCCGTGGCCAGACGTGCCAATGCGGTTTCCCGGTCGGGCGCGTGCACGATCAGCTTGGCGATCATCGGGTCGTAGTAGGGCGTGACGGCATCGCCTTCTTCGACGCCGCTGTCGATGCGCAGGCCCGATGGCAGGCTGAGCGTGGAGAGCGTGCCCGTCGACGGGGCGAATTGCATCGCCGGATCTTCGGCGTAAAGCCGCGCCTCGACCGCGTGGCCGTTGATCGTCAGATCGTCCTGCACCAGTCCAAGGCCCGCGCCTTCGGCAATCCGCAGGTGAAGCGCGACAAGGTCCAGCCCGGTGATCGCTTCGGTGACGGGATGTTCCACCTGAATGCGCGGGTTCACCTCAAGAAAGAAATATTCGTCCCCCGCGACCAGAAATTCGACCGTGCCCAGCCCGCGATAGTCCAGCGTTTCACCGAGGCGCACCGCGTCGCGCGCGATGTCGTCCAGAAGCGTGCGCGGCAATCCCCAGGCCGGGGCTTCCTCGATGACCTTCTGGTGACGGCGCTGAAGCGTGCAATCGCGTTCGAACAGGTGCACCACATGGCCCTTGCCGTCACCTGCGATCTGCACTTCGACATGGCGCGCCTCGGGCAGGAAACGCTCCAACAGCAGCCCTTCGGAACCGAAGGTGGATTTTGCTTCGCGCAGCGCGCCTTCGATGTCCTCGACCAGCGTGGTTTCGTCGGTGACGAGCCGTTGCCCTCGCCCACCACCGCCGCCGACAGCCTTGAGCAGCACCGGCAGGCCCATTTGGCGCACCTCCTCGGCAATCTGCTCGGGATCGGACCGCGCACCTTCGGCGCCCGAAATCACCGGGACGCTGGCCGCCACGGCGGCCTCTTTGGCGCTGGCCTTGTCGCCGAAACGTTCAAGCGTTTCCGGCGTCGGCCCCATGAAGATCATGCCGGCGGCTTCGACCGAACGAGCAAAATCGGGGTTTTCGGCCAGAAAGCCATAACCGGGATGGATCGCATCCGCGCCCACTGATTGCGCAGCGGCAATCACCGCGTCGATTTTCAGATAGCTCTCGGATGCAGGTCCGGCGCCGATACAGACAGATTTGCCAATCTCGCGGACATGCAGGGCATTGGCGTCGGCCTGCGAATGCACGCCGACGGGAATGATACCGCTGGCCCGCGCAGTGCGCGCGATCCGGCAGGCAATTTCGCCGCGGTTGGCGATCAGAAGCGTTTTGATTTTCACGGTTCGCTCCTCACATCCTGAACACGCCGAAGTTGGTATCGACCTTGGGTCTGCGCGATGTCACATCCAGCATCAGCGCCATGACGTCACGGGTCTCACAGGGCTCGATCACGCTGTCGATCCAAAGGTTGGAGGCGAAATTATAGGCTCCTTGAAAATCTTCGTATTCCTTGCGGATCGGCGCCTTGAAGGCTTCCTCCTCCTCGGGGGTCCAGCTTTTGCCTTCGCGTTCGTTGATCTGCGCGCGGACCTGAGCCAGCACGCTGGCGGCCTGTTCCGGCCCCATGATCGCCGACCGTCCCGTCGGCCAGGCGAACATTGCGTCCGGCTGGAACGGGCGGCCCAGCATCGCCAGGTATCCGGCCCCGTAAGAGCCACCGGTGATGATTGTGAATTTCGGCACCCGGGCCGAAGACATGGCCGTGATCATCTTCGCACCGGCTTTTGCGATGCCCATCTGCTCGACCTCGCGCCCGACCATGAAGCCGTTCACATCGGCCAGGAACAGCAGCGGAATATCACGCTGCACGCAGAGATTGATGAAATGCGTGGCCTTCAGCGCGGCTTCGACGAAAAGCACACCTGTATTGGCGAGAATACCGACCTCGTGGCCGTGGATGCGACCCCAGCCGGTCATGATCGTGTCGCCATAAAGCGGTTTGAATTCGTGAAAATCGCTCTCATCGACCAACCGAGCCACGATTTCGCGGTTGTCGGTCGGTACCTTGGGGTCGCGGCTGATGAGTCCATAAATCTCTTCGACCGGGTAGGCGGGCGCACGGGGCGCTTCGGGCGTCTTGCGGGGTTGGGGTTTTTCGCCAAGATGGCTGACAATTTCGCGCGTGATGGCCAGAGCATGGGCGTCATCTTCAGCCAAATGGTCGGTCACGCCGGAGACGGACGAATGCATCTTGCCGCCACCCAGTTCTTCGGCTTCGACCTTTTCGCCGGTTGCGGCAAAGGTCAATTCCGGTCCGCCCAGATACATAAAGCCCTGACCGCGCACGATCACCAC
>CAKZPN010000040.1 GCA_937139335.1 uncultured Roseicyclus sp.
GTTCGAGCGGGGTGTACGGGCGCACGCCCTCGACCTCCTCGATGGTATTGTCGAGATAGAACAAAGGCGTGATCTGGACGAGACCGCCGATGGCGACGGTCACGAAAGTGCCGATGGCCAGCAGGGTGATGTTGCGCTCGAGCCGCTTGTGGCCCTTGACGGTTTCTTCGACGACGGGATCGGTCATGGCTTGCGTGATCCTATTCGGCCGGAACGGCACTGGGCTGGTTGACGATCGGACGGTCCGCTTCGGGATCATAAACAGCGTCGTTGAGCGGTTTTTCGACACGCTGCTTTCCGGCCAGCGTCATCCAGATATTGTAGGACATGATAAGGGCACCGCCGAGGTACATCAGGCCACCCGCGGCGCGCATGACATACATCGGGAACATGGCGGCGACGCTGTCGGCAAAGGACCACACCAGATAGCCGTCAGGCCCGTATTCGCGCCACATCAAGCCCTGCATGATGCCCGCAACCCACATGCTCGCGGCGTAGAAAACGATGCCGATCGTTGCGAGCCAGAAGTGCCAGTTGATCATGCGCAGCGAATACATCCGTTCGCGCTTCCACAACCGGGGCACGAGGAAATAGACGCAGGCGAAGGTGATCATGCCGTTCCAGCCGAGCGCGCCCGAATGCACGTGGCCGATGGTCCAGTCGGTGTAGTGCGACAGGCTGTTGACGCTCTTGATCGACAGCATCGGCCCTTCGAAGGTGCTCATGCCGTAGAAGGCGAGCGCCATCACCATCATGCGGATGATCGGGTCGGTGCGGACCTTGTCCCATGCGCCGTTGAGCGTCATCAGGCCGTTGATCATCCCGCCCCAGCTCGGCATCCACAGCATGATCGAGAAAACCATGCCCAGCGTCTGCGCCCAGTCGGGCAGCGCGGTGTAGTGGAGGTGGTGCGGACCTGCCCAGATGTAGAGGAAGATCAGCGACCAGAAGTGGATGATCGACAGGCGGTAGGAATAGACCGGGCGGTTGGCTTGCTTGGGGACGAAGTAATACATCATCGCCAGGAAGCCTGCGGTGAGGAAGAACCCGACCGCATTGTGCCCGTACCACCACTGCGTCAGCGCATCCTGCACCCCTGCAAAGGCAGAGTAGCTGCGCGAACCCAAGAGGCTCACCGGCATGGCGAGATTGTTGACCACGTGCAGCATGGCGATGGTCACGATGAAGGCGAGGTAGAACCAGTTGGCGACGTAGATATGCGGTTCGTTACGGCGCAGGATCGTTGCGACGAAGACGACCAGATAGCAGACCCAGACAATCGTCAGCCACAGATCGACATACCATTCAGGCTCGGCATATTCCTTCGACTGGGTGACACCGAGCAGATAGCCGGTTGCCGCCAGCACGATGAACAGCTGGTAGCCCCAGAACACGAAGCGGGCCATGCCGGGCAGCGCCAGCTGCGTGCGGCAGGTGCGCTGCACGACATAGAAACTGGTTGCGAGCAGCGCGTTGCCGCCAAAGGCAAAAATCACCGCGCTGGTGTGTAGCGGACGGAGCCGACCGAAATTGAACCACGGCTCGATATTGAGCTGCGGAAAGGCCATTTGCGCGGCGATGAAGACACCGGCAAGCAGACCGGCCAGTCCCCAGAACATCGTCGCGATGACGCCCCAGCGGATGACATCGTCATCGTAGGTTTCCGGGCCCGTGGGCATTTTGAACAGGGTTTGCGCCTTTGCGAGCGGGTCGAAACTCCGCAGCGTGAAGATCATCATCAGCGCCGCAACGACGGCAATGATCCCCATGTGAACGGCAAAACCGCTATCTTGCGCCCCCGCGATGGCGGCAATTGCTGCGAGCGAGACTATCGCCCACAGCCCGAAACGTCCGACTACAGATTCCATGCTTTGATCCCTTCTGTCAGCCCCCGCTAAGCGCCGACCGGTTTCGCGTAATTGATCTCGATCAAACTCCGGAACTTCCGGAATTAACTGAACCTTTGTCCCGCCTCGCGGGCCAAAGCGTGAAGGTCGGGAAGCCGCACTCCGCTCCGCCCGCTGGTCGCAACCAGACCCTCGCTGCGCAGGTCGGCAAACTGTCGGCTCACCGTCTCAAGCGTGAGCCC
>CAKZPN010000041.1 GCA_937139335.1 uncultured Roseicyclus sp.
GATCCTCTCGTCCGGCGATCTCGTCTACCGATCGGACGTGCTCAACACGCTGGCACGCGGCGCGCGGCATCTCGATCTCGCCGCGATGAAGGCGCCCATCGGCATCCATCAGGTCCGCGCCTGGTCGGGCGTGGTGGCCGCCGGTCTGCTCGTCCAGGGCGGCGACGCGCGGACGGCGCGCGGCGAGGCGGGGCTGGCGCGCGCGCTCTCGCAGACGCTGACGGCGGACGGCGGGATGGTGTGCCGCAGCCCGGCGGCGCAGCTGGCGCTGGTCGAGACGCTGGCGATGCTCCGTTCCGCCTATGATGTGCGCCGCGTCGAGTTTCCCGCGCCCTTCGCCTCGGCGCTCTCCTATGCCGTGCCCGCGCTGATGGGGGCGACGCTGGGCGATGGCGGGCTATCGAGCTGGCAGGGCGGCGGGCCTTCCTATCCGCGCCGCGTCGCCGCCGCGATCGAGGCATCGGGGCAGCGCGCGCTGCCGCTGAAGAACGCGCGCGACTGGGGCTATCAACGGCTGCAGTCGGGGGACAGCATCGTGCTGATGGACGCCGCCCCGCCCCCGGCGCAGCGGCTCGAATCGGGCGGCTGCGCCTCGACGCTGGCGTTCGAGCTGTCGCACGGACCGCACCGGATCGTCGTCAATTGCGGCGGGGCGGTGGGGAGTGCGATCCCGCAGGATTTCGCCCAGCGGCTGCGCACAACGGCCGCGCATTCGACGCTGGTCGTTGGAGACAGCAATTCGACCGCGCTCAACCCGGACGGGTCGCTGGGCAAGGGCGTCGTCGAGGTCGAGATGGAGCGCAGCGACCGGGACGGCATCGCGCGGATCGCGGCGAGCCATGACGGCTATGTCCGCCGCTACGGCTTCATCCACCGCCGCCGCATCGCGCTGAGCGCCGAAGGCGACGAGCTGCAGGGCGAGGACATCCTCGAACCCGAAGGCAAGAAACAGGCCGACGACACCGGCTTCGCCGTCCGGTTCCACCTCTCGCCCGATATCGAGGTGACGCCGGCGGGCGAGGGGACGGGCGCGCTGCTCCGCATCCCCGGCGGCCCGGCCTGGCACTTCCGCTGCCGCGGCGCGAGCGTCCAGATCGACGCCAGCGTGTGGATCGACGAAAAGGTCCGCGCCTGCCCGTCGAAACAGCTCGTGCTGGGCGGCGTCGCTCCGCCCGGCGGCGCGACGCTCGGCTGGTCTTTCAAGCGGGCGGGGTAGTGGATATGGGACGCGTCTTTTCTCCTCTCCCCTCGATGGGGAGGGGCCGGGGGTGGGGTGAGCCATCCGCAAATGCTATCGCTTGTAGTGAAGTCACCCCCACCCAAACCCTCCCCCATCAAGGGGGAGGGCTTCGATAGCCATTCCGAACCACAACCGTCAGACACAACAGGACCACCCCATGCCCACCCCCACCGACAGCCCCGTCAAAATCACCCGCGCGCTTCTCTCGGTCTCCGACAAGACCGGGCTCGCCGATCTTGGCACCGCGCTTGCGAAGCATGGCGTCGAGCTCGTCTCGACCGGCGGCACGGCGAAGGCGCTGCGCGAGGCGGGGCTCGAGGTGCGCGACGTCTCCGATCTCACCGGCTTTCCCGAGATGATGGACGGGCGGGTCAAGACGCTGCACCCCAAGGTCCATGGCGGCCTGCTCGCGATGCGCGACAATGAAGAGCACAAAGCCGCGATGGAGGCACACGATATCGGCGCGATCGATCTCGTCGTGGTCAACCTCTACCCCTTTGCCGAGACGGTTGCGAGCGGAGCAGGGCGCGCGGACATTATCGAGAATATCGATATCGGCGGGCCTTCGATGGTCCGTTCGGCGGCGAAGAACCACGCGCATGTCGCCATCGTCACCGACCCCGCCGATTACGACACGCTGACGAACCAGATGGACGAGACGGACGGCGCCACCACCCTCGCCTTCCGCCGCAAATGCGCGGAAAAGGCCTTCTCGCTCACCGCGACTTACGATGCCATGATCTCGACCTGGTTCTCCTTCGGCGACCAGAACGAGGCCTTCCCCGAAATCTTCCAGGTCCCCGTCCGCCGCGTCTCGACGCTGCGCTATGGCGAAAACCCGCACCAGATGGGCGCGCTCTACGTCCCCGTCGGCCCGGGCGCGCAGGGTGTGGGCCAGGCCGAACAGGTGCAGGGCAAGGAGCTATCCTACAACAACCTCAACGATGCCGATGCGGCGCTGGAGCTGGTCAGCGAGTTCGAGGACGCGACCCCGGCCTGCGTCATCGTCAAGCATGCCAATCCGTGCGGTGTCGCCATCGGTGACGATCTGGCCGGCGCCTATAAACGCGCTCTGGCGTGCGATACCGAAAGTGCGTTCGGGGGTATTCTAGCCTTCAACCGCGAACTCGATGCGGAGACCGCGGCGCTTTGCGCCGACCTGTTCGCCGAAGTGATCATCGCGCCCGCCATTGCCGACGACGCCAAAGCCGTTTTCCAGGCCAAGAAGAACCTGCGCGTGCTGGAAACCGGCGCACTGCCGGACGCCCGGGCTGCCGGGATGACCGTGCGCTCGCTGGCAGGCGGGTATCTTCTGCAAAACCGGGACGCCATGCTGACCTCGGATGAGCTGAAAGTCGTCACCAAGCGTCAGCCGACCGACGCCGAGATGGCGGACCTGCTGTTTGCCTTCACGGTCTGCAAGCATGTCAAATCCAACGCCATCATCTACGTCAAGGACGGCGCCACGGTCGGCGTCGGTGCCGGACAGATGAGCCGCGTCAACTCGTCGCGCATCGCCGCGTGGAAGGCAGCCGACGCGGCCCGCGTCGCAGGCGACGCGGAAAGCTGGGCCATCGGCTCGGTGGTCGCGTCGGACGCGTTCTTCCCGTTCCGTGATGGGGTGGATGTCCTGGCGGAGGCGGGCGCGACGGCGATCGCCCAGCCGGTGAAGGGGATCAGGACGTCGAGCCGGCCGATGCGGGCGTAATCCTCGTTGGTGAGCTGGTGGTGCAGATGGCCGACATGGCCTGGACGGAATCGGGTGAAGGCACCGAGCTGCGCCTGGTCGGC
>CAKZPN010000042.1 GCA_937139335.1 uncultured Roseicyclus sp.
CGCTGGCGGGATGCGACAACGGCGCCTCGGCCGAAGGGGGCTTCGAGGGGACGCTGAACGAGAACGCGTTCTTCAACGCCTACCTGATGACGGCGGACGACATGCTGCCGCGCATCGACGAGATCGGCACCGAGCTGCACTTCAACCACTTCCCGGCCGGCTGGGCCTGGGGCGTGGACAGCCCCTTCCAGTGGACCAAGCAGGTGGCGAGCCACCTCGGCGGCGTGCGCAACCCGATGATCGTCAAGTGGCCGGCGCGCTTCGCCGGCCGGGGCGAGACGCGCACCCAGTTCCTGCACGTCATCGACATTGCGCCGACGCTCCTCGACGCGGCGGGGGTGGCCGAGCCGCGCAGCGTCAACGGCACGGCGCAGACCCCGATCCAGGGCACGAGTTTCCTGCCGACGCTCGACAGCGCCGACGCGGACGAGGTGCGCACCAGCCAGTATTTCGAGATGGTCGTCAATCGCGGCATGTACAAGGACGGCTGGTGGGCCGCTTCGCTGGCCTTCGAGCCGTGGGACCCGATCCGGGGCGAGTTCGACCCGATGACGGCGCCCTGGGAACTCTACAATCTGGAGGAGGATTTCACCCAGGCCCGCGACGTCGCGGCGGAGAACCCGGCCCGGCTGGAGGAGCTGAAGGCGCTGTGGTGGGCAGAGGCGTCGCGCAACAAGGCGCTGCCGCTCGACTGGCGCGGTGCGGAGCGCTTCAGCGCCGAGTTCACGGGCAAGCCGAACCTGGCGGGCGACCGCACGACGTTCACCTATCCGGGGCCGCTCGCGGGGCTGCCGGAGGCCTCCTCGCCGGACCTCAAGAACAAGTCGTTCAGCGTGACGGCGAAGGTCGACAAGCCGCTGGTCGGCGCGAACCTTGCGGCGCACCTGGACGGTCTGCGCACGCAGATGCGCAAGGCGGCAGAGAACCTGGAGTTCGAGGAAGCCGCCCGGCTGCGCGACGAGGTGAAGCGACTGGAAGCCGTGGAGCTTGCGGTGGCGGACGACCCGCTGGCGCGCCAATCGGCGGTGGAGGCGGCAAGCGAGGCCGCCACGAAGATGGCCGGAAGGAGCACGGCGGGCCGGCCGGGACAGCGGGGCGGGAAGAGCCGGTATGGGGGGAAGAGGTAGGGTGGGCAATTCTGCCCACCACCTCGCAACATCGGTCGTGGTCAACCGTGAGCAGGATTGCCCACCCTACTCGCCGAAGTCTCCCTCCGTCTCTCTCGCGGACCACCCGTCCGGCACTCGCCCTGCCCGATGATCGCGGTGAATGGATGACAGCGTCCAGTCCATCGGGGCCGCGACCAACCTGTGCCGCACCGGATTGGCCCAGCAGTACTCGCGTGGCGCTGGTAGTCCTCCTGATCTCGCACCAGATGCTCCCAGTAGCGGCGCTGCCAGACTCCGGCTTCGCGTTTCCGCTCCTTCGAGCGGGATCGCGCAAGCCTCGCACCAAGGCCGTGCGTGAAGCGCGCCTTGATGCGTCGCCATCTCTCCGGGAATTCCGCATCACCTGCCGGCAGGGTCCAGACCGCGTGAAGATGATCAGGCAGGATCACGATGGCATCACAGACCACCGGAAGCTCCAGAACTGTCCGACGATAGGCGTCGCGCAGCAGGTCGGCGTGATCCGACAAGAGAGGCTCGCCCCGACTGGCGGTGACCACCGTGAAGAAATAGGTCCCGCCGGGGACGCGCAGGCGACGATAGGACGACATGCCGGCAAGGTTGCCGGAGATCGGTTAACAATCTGTAGCCGCGGGGACGCGACGTAGCGGCGGCGGTTGGTGGGCAGGATTGCCCACCCTACGGGCAGGGCCTCCGCCAAGTAAGGACATCCACCATTGTCCTGCCCTGCCACCATCCCGCACCTTGCCCCCATTTATCAGGGGCCTGCGTCATCTTGCAGGGACATTCATGCAAAGCATTTCACTTGGAATCGGCTTCATCGCCGTCACCACGCTCGTCGTGATCGTCGGCGATCTTCTTCTCAAGATGGCTGCCGACAGGGGGCTGACGGCGGTCTCCGCGCTCGTGGTGCTCGGGATCGTGCTCTATGGCATCTCGGCGCTGCTCTGGTTCGGGGCGATGCGCCACATCACGCTCGGGCAAGCGGGGGTGGCCTATTCCATGCTCACCCTCGTGGCCCTCGCGCTCATCGGGGCCACGGTCTTCGGTGAACGGCTGGGGCTGCGCGAGGTTGCCGGGATCGGCTGCGCGCTGACCGCGATGTGCCTGATGGTGCGGGTGGAGTAACACCCAGGCCAGCGTGCCAGCGATGGCTACCGCGCCTTGCGTCTGACGGCGCCAACGATCGCGAGCACGACCACGGCAAAGACCGCCCCGGCGATCAGGATCAGCAACACGCCGCCCGCCGCAAGCGCGGTCAGCCCAAGCGCGGCCAGCACGAAGGGCGCGGCGACGGCGGCCAGGATGCCCACGATCACGTAGAGCGCCGTCGAGCCCTCGGCCACGCGGCTGGCGAGGAAGCCTGCGGCGGCTCCGATCAGGATCAGGAAGATCAGGGCAACGACCCCGATCACGTCGAGCAAGGCTTCCATTGGGTCTCTCCATCCGGCGTGTCAGGTAAGACAACGGCAAGAAAGGGCCGGCGGTTCCGCCCGGCCGCGACGACCCGCGACGCGGGGCGGCCTCAGACCCCCAGCCAGACGTCGAGGAACAGCATGAGGACGAGCCCCACCGCCAGCCCCAGCGTGGCGAGCTTCTGGTGCCCCGCCCGGTGCGTCTCGGGGATGATCTCGTGGCTGATGACGTAGAGCATCGCGCCGGCCGCGAAGGCCAGCCCCCAGGGCAGCAGCGGCTCCGACACCGACACCACGCCCGCGCCCAGCAACCCGCCGAGCGGCTCGACCATGCCGGTCAGCGCGGCGATGCCCCAGGCGTGGTCCCGCCGATAGCCCTCGCCCAGCAGCGCCACCGCCACCGCAAGCCCCTCGGGCGCGTTCTGCAGGCCGATGCCGATGGCCAGCGGCAGGCCGCTTGCGTAGCCCTCCGCCCCGAAGCCGACGCCGACGGCCAGCCCCTCGGGAAAGTTGTGGATTGTGATCGCGATGATGAAGAGCCAGACCCGCCGCAGCGCCGCACCTTCCGGCCCCTCGTGTCCCGACCGGAAGTGCTCATGCGGCAGCACCTCGTTCATCACGTGCACCGCCGCCATGCCGAGCAGGATTGCGGCGCAGACGATTGCGGCGGGCACCGCGCCGCCGAAATCCTCCGCCGCCGCGTCGAGCGCCGGGATGATCAGCGAGAAGAACGATGCGGCCAGCATGACGCCTGCGGCGAAGCCGAGCGACATGTCGCGGAAGGCGCGGCCGGGCCGCCGCCCCAAAAGCACCGGCAGCGCGCCCGCCGCCGTCATCGAGCCGGCGGCGAGGCTTCCGAGAAATCCGAGGAGCAGGGGTGACATCCGGACAGCCTAACCTGCTTTGCTCGGCGTGCACCAGTCGCAGACGTCTGCGCGCAGGACTGCGGCGTCACTGCCCCGCCACGACCGAGGGATCGCCCGGCACCACGGTCAGGCCGAGCATATGCCAGTTCTGCATGCCGCCGCGGTAGTAGCTGATGTTCTCGGCCGGGAACCCCGCCTCGATCATCCGTCGCGCCGCGGTGGGCGACTGGCCGCACCAGGGGCCGTTGCAGAACAGGATCACCTGCGGCAGGTCGCCCTCACAGACGAAACCGTCGAAATCCACGACGCAGCCCAGTTCGCCCAGCCGGTCGGCGGCCTCGGTATAGGGCACGGAGATCGCGCCGGGGATGGTGCCAGCCTCGAACTCGGGCTCGATCCGGCCATCGACCACGAGTGTGCCGGGATCCTGCAGGCCCGCCAGAACCTCGAGCTCGCCCACCGGCGTCACGCCCTCGGCGGGGATCATCGGCTGGATGCAGAAGTTCGGACAGGGCCGCGAGGTGAGCGTCCAGTCGCCCTCCAGCCGGGCCGCGTTGTCCTGGTTGCGCGTGATCTCGACCGGGCCGGCGGCTGTCTCGACCGTGACCGACATCGCGTCGGGCGTGAGGCCGACCGGGTCGGCGAGCGCCAGACCGGGAAGGCTGAGCAGGGCGGCTGCTAGAACTGTGATACGCATGGGATCCTCCGTTTCTCCTCGCATCCAGCCTCGGGCGGATGCTTGGCGCAGTCAACCACGGGTTGGTCGCGCGCGGGCAATGCGGCGCCTTTCCTTGCCGGGCGCCCGTGCTACCCTCACCCCATGCATCCGATCCTCGTCGCCTGCCTCGCCCTGTGCTTGACCGCGCCCGCCCATGCCTGGCAGGCCGGGCAGGACGGCGCGATATGCACCCTCGACCACAGCGAGGCTTCCGGCGACATCCGGCTGACCTACGACCCCGCCGGGCCGCTCTACACGATCACCGTCACCCGAGCGGAGCCCTGGCCGGTGGCCGATCTGTTCGGCATCGCCTTCCTGGGCGGGGAGGAGAACACCATCACCACGGAGCGCCACAGCAATTCCGCCGACGGGCGCGCGATCAGCGTGGCCGACCGCGGCTTCGGCAACGTGCTGCGGGGGCTGGCGGCGAACACGGCCGCGACGGTCTTCGCGGGCACAGAGACGCTCTCCGTCTCGCTCGCGGGCGCAGCGCCGGAGGTCGCCGCGTTCGAGGCCTGCGGGACGAGGCCGAGCGTCTGATCAGCGGAACCAGAAATCCCAGCCGCGCTGGTATTCCGCGACCAGCGGATGGCCTTGGATCGAGTTCACCTCGACCTCGCGCGGACCCTGGTCCGGACCGAAGGCCTGCGACGCGCGCCAGACCTCGGGTGTCAGATGGCGCAGGCCGTCCGGCAGGAACGGGTCGCGGTCGGCGGCAGGCAACAGGGGCGCGGCCATCACGAAACCCCAGTCGCCGAAGCTGGGCACGTAGACGTGGTAGGGCAGCGTGTCGAGCGTGCCTCCGGGATCAAGCGGGTTGCGGGTGTCAGCGAGCGTCGCCTCGACCGTCCAGAACGCGCCGGGCGAGAAGGTGGGGGAGCCCGCCTGCGTGACGAAGATCCCCTGCCCGCTCAGCCGCTCGGCCATCATGGCGTAGAATTCGACCGAGTAGAGCTTTGACAAGGCGGGGGACTTCGGGTCGGGCAGGTCGCCGATGATGACGTCGTAGATGTCCTGATCTTCGGCCAGGAAGGCCCAGGCGTCGGCGTTCACGATCTCCACCCTCGGGTCGTTCAGCGAACTCGCATTGAGCGCCGTCAGGTCAGGGTTCTCGGAAAACAGCTCGGTCACGCGCGGGTCGAGGTCGACCAGCCGCACCCGCTCCACGCCGTCGTGGCGCAGCACCTCGCGCACCGCCATGCCGTCGCCACCGCCCAGCACCAGCACCGAGGCGCGGCGCGGCGCGAGACCCATCGCGGGGTGCACCAGCGCCTCGTGGTAGCGGTGCTCGTCCAGGCTGTCGAACTGGATCGAATGGTCGAGGAACAGGCGGTAGCGTTCGTCGAAGCGGGTCAGGATGATCGACTGGTAGGGAGTCGTTTCGGACAGGATCACCTGGTCCTCGAAAAGCCGGGCGTCGACAATGGAAACCAGCCGTTCGGACCCGAAGAGGCCCAGCAGTGCCGCCAGCATGAAGCCGCCCCAAGGCACCCAGTAGACCGGCGAGAGACGGTCGCGGAACAGCCAGATCGAAAACCCCGCCACCATCAGATTCAGAGCGCCGAAGGCCAGCGAGGCGGCCATCAGCGACAGGTTGGGGATGATGAGCAGCGGAAAGGCCAGCGAGGCGGCCAGCGCGCCGATGTAGTCGGCTGTCAGCACGTTCTCGAACCGGAATTCGGCCGCCCCGATCCCCTTCATCACGCGAGAGATGAGCGGGATCTCCATCCCCGACAACACGCCGATGGCGATCAGCCCGCCGTAGAGCGGCAGGCCCACAGTGCCGTACCACGCGTAGGAAAAGAACAGGAGCGGCCCGAGCGCACCGCCGATCACGCCGAGCGCCAGCTGCGCGCGCACGAAGCCCGACAGCGCGTCGCCGACGTAGCGCGAGACATAGGCGCCGACTCCCATCGCGCTCAGGAACACCCCGATGACGAAGCTGAACTGCCGGATGCTGTCGCCCAGCAGGTAGCTGGCGATGGTCGCCGCGATCAGCTCGTAGATCAGGCCCGCGACGGCGACGACGAAGGTCGCCGCCAGAAGCCAGGCGACCTTGGGCGTAACCTCGGCGCGGTCCGGGGAGGGGGCCGCGGTCACGGGCGGATCAGTCCGACAACACCACGGCCGCGATGATGATCGCCATCGCGATGAAGATCGACGCGATCAGGATCGCCAGAGCGACGTTCTGATCTTCCTCGATCTCCTTGATGATCGGGAAGGGGGTCACGATGTCGACCACCTTCCAGCAGATATACATGAGGCCCATGCCGATGCCCGTGTAGAACAGCATCGAGACGACCTCGGAGAGTATGATCCCGTCCAGCATCAGGTTTCCTTTCTGATCATTTGACGCGCCCGAAAAATCCGTAGCCGCCTGTGGTTCCCGTTCCCGTCGATCCGGTGCGCACCGACGGCGCGGTGGCGGACAGGTCGCTGCTTGCGCGCCCGATCCCGTACCAGGACATGTAGCCGGCCCCCAACAGGAGGGTCACGCAGCCGGCGATGATGACAAGGCGAAAGGGGTTCATCGCGTCAATCCTCGCTCCAGTCGCTGCCGGCAAAGCGCCGCTTCCAGTGGATGGCCCGTCGCGCCTTGAGGAAGATCCATGCCGCGACGAACAAGCCGCCGATGACGATCAACCAGAAATACGTCACCTTGCCCTCGTCGATCTGCACGCTCAGGCTGTTGCCGTTGCCGCCCTCGGCAAGCGCGAGGGTGATCTGGTGGGGCCCCGCGACCTCGGGCCGGAAGCGGAGCGTCGCGCTGCGGTAGCCCTCGATCCAGGTGCCCTCGGCATCGCGGCCGGTGTAATATTCGACCAGCCGCTCGCCCTCGACCAGCAATCCGCCATCCGGGCCGGTGATCCGCGTGCCGATCACCAGCCAGTTGTTCGTGACATCAGTGCCGAGACGCAGCCGCGCGATCTGGGAGGCGTTGGTGATCTCGAAGGGAAAGCTGACCGGCGTGGTGCTGAGCGCCACATCCTGCACATCCAGCACGCGCGGCCCCGAGATGGCGGCAAAGAGCAGCGCCAGCACGAAGGCCACCAGCGCGGACCAGCCCAGCACGCGGGCGGCAAACCCTTCTTCCGGCAGCGGCGTGTAGGGCGACAGCGGATGGCGCGGCTCTGGCCCGGCGGGCAGGTCGGCGCCCATCTCCCGCGCCACGGCCTCGCGCGGCAAGAGGGTGGTCAGTTCGACCTCTTTCTCGGTCTTGCCGTCCACGAGGCTCAGCATGGCGGAATGGCCCAGCAGCGTCACCGCCGTCGTGGTCTCGCCGATTGCGGGGATCCAGTTGAACTCCCCCTCGAGGAAATCGATCTCGGAGATGGAAGTCTCGTAGTACTTGTAATTCTCGCCCCGGTAGACGCGCCAGGGCGGGGTTTCGGCGGCCTCCACCTGCGCGGGGGTGATCCACCAGCGCCCGACGTCGAAATCGCGCACCTTGCGCGAAAAGGTGAAATGCTGGTCTTCCCACGTCAGCCAGGCGTAGCCGTGGGTGGGCGAAAAGACCTGGTGTTCGACCCAGCGCGCGACGCCGCCCGACCAGCGTTCGACCTTGCCGATGGTGCCGATGACGGTGAAGATCACGCCCTCGACCGTCAGTTCCATGCCGATCCTGACCGGGCTGGACGGATGGTCGCGTTTGCCGATCGAGGTCAGGATCTTGTAGTTGTCCTGGCTGTCCAGCATCGCGCCGCAATAGCCGCAAACCTGCGTCAGCACGCGACCGCCGCCCAGCACCGACAAGCCGGCGCCGCATTGCGTGCAGTTGATCGAACCGAGGCCCGGCGCGCGCGTCATCCGATCTGCCTTTCGACGTTCAGATCGAACGGGTCGAGCCACGAGCCGAGGAACCAGCTTTCGCCGCCGTCCCAGACCTCGCCCGACAGGAGCGCGCCGGCAGCGCCGCTCGCGTTGACGAAACGGTGGGTGTCGCCCAGCTCGATCCGCTCGGGCAATTCGCCGCGGAAGGCCACGGCCGTTGCCGCGTCCATCTCGGTGACGGTGTAGATCCGGTTCTCGACCCGGACCTGCGCGCCGAGCCTCAATTCGCCCATCAGACCGGCGCGAACGGCCTCGTCAGGCAGGGCACGCTGGATCACCACGTCGCCCTCGTCAATGGAAATCCACGCGCCGTAGCCCTGCGGATCCTCGGCCCACATCTCGTCCCAGAAGCCGCGGCCATAGTCGTAGCGGACGTGGCCCAGCACGCTGTAGGCGCGTTCCTCGGCATGGACGGTATCGCCGATGCCAAAGAGCATCGGGGTGTCGTGCATCTCGCCGTGGTTGCCGAGGGGAGCCAGCGCGTCGCCCTCGCGAAACAGCGTGGTGCCGCACGAGGGGCAATCGAACATCCGGGTCGACCGCCGCAATGCGTCGAAACCGTAGCCGCAATTGGGACAGGACACCGGGGCAGACGCCATCGTCACGGAACAATCGGTAAGGTCATCAAAAATCCCGATCACCCTAGACGTGTGTCCTCCGGCCCGTAAAGGGGGAAGGCACCGGTGGCCCTCCCCCCTTGACAGGTGTCAGCCGAGCACCTCGGCGATGCTGTCGACGGTGGCCGTGACGATCTCGTCGGCCTCCGCGCGGCTCAGGCATAGCGGAGGCGCATAGCCCAGGATGTCGCCCTGCGGCATCGCCCGCGCGATCACGCCACGCCGCGACATGGCGCCCACGATCTTCGGCACGATCTTGTCGGCGGCATCGAAGCCTTCGCGGGTATCGCGGTTCTTGACCAGTTCGACCGCTGCCAGCATCCCCGCGCCGCGCACCTCGCCGATATGCGCGTGCTCGGCCAGCGCCTCGGTCATGGTGCGGGTCAGGTAGGGACCGACCTCGCCCGCGTTCTCGACCAGGTTCAGGCTGTCCACGAGCTTGAGGTTCGCGACCCCAGCCGCCGCGCCGATGGGATGCGCCGAATAGGTCCAGCCATGGCCGAAGGGGCCGAATTCGTCGGTGCCCTGCTCCAGCACCTTCCAGACCTTGTCCGACACGATGGAGCCGGACATCGGCGCATAGGCCGAGGTCAGGCCCTTGGCGATGGTCATGATGTCGGGCTTGATCCCGTAATGCGGCGAGCCGAACATGGAGCCGAGGCGGCCGAAGCCGGTCACGACCTCGTCGGCGATCAGCAGGATGTCGTGCTTTTCCAGCACCGGCGTGATCGCCTCCCAGTAGCCCTTGGGCGGGGGCACGATGCCGCCGGTGCCGAGCATCGGCTCGCCGATGAAGGCGGCGATGGTGTCCGCGCCCTCGGCCGCGATCAGCTCTTCGAGGTCGGCGGCGCATTGCGCGCTGAACTGCTCCTCGGTCTGCGACACGTCCGCCCGCCGGTAGTAGTAGGGCGAGGTGGTGTGGCGCACCGTGTCGAGCGGCAGGTCGAATTTCTGGTGGAACAGCGTGAGCCCGGTCAGCGACCCCGACATCAGGCCCGAACCGTGGTAGCCGCGCCAGCGCGAAATGATCTTCTTCTTCCGCGGCAGTCCGCGGATGTTGTTGTAGTACCAGACCAGCTTGATGTTGGTCTCGTTCGCGTCAGACCCGCCAAGGCCGAAATAGACCTTCGACATGTGGTCGGGCGCGCGCTCCATGACCATGCGCGACAGCGTGATTGACGCCTCTGTGCCGTGGCCGACATAGGCGTGGTAATAGGCCAGCTCGCGCGCCTGCTCGGCGATGGCCTCGGCCACCTCCTGCCGTCCGTAGCCGATGTTCACGCAATAGAGCCCGGCGAAGGCGTCGAGCAGGCGGTTGCCGTCGCGGTCGGTGATGTAGCAGCCCTCACCGGTCTGGATCACGCGGCCCGGCGCCTCGCCACGGGCGTGCTGGGCGAAGTGGGTCGACGGATGCAAGAAGTGATCGCGGTCCCATTTCGCGAGCTGGTCGTTGGTGAGCATGGCTCTCTCTCCTGTCTGAAGGGCTTGCCCGCAGGTAACGGGGCGGACGGGCAGGATGCAACCCACGGCCGGCGAAGCGCCGGTCTGGCCGGGCGAATCGCCGGGGGCGAGCGCCCGGCCTGGCGCATTGCTCGCGCCTAGCCGTGGCGGCGAAACGTCAGGTAGTGCGGCACCCGCCCTTCGCGCAGGGCCTTCACCTCGTAGCGCGTGGAGATCCAGTCGCCCCACGGCCTGCGCCAATCCTCCGGCCCCTCGGCCAGCCAGTCGAAGCCCGCGCGCGGCACCTCCTCGAGCGTCTGGCGGACGTAGTCGGGGATGTCGGTCGCCACGCGGAACTCGGCACCCGGTTTCAGGACACGGGCCAAAGGCTCCAGATGCTCGGGCGTGACGAAGCGGCGGCGGTGGTGGCGCACCTTGGGCCAGGGGTCGGGGTAGAGCAGGAAGGCCTTCGCGATCGAGGCGTCGGGCAGCACGTCGAACATGTCGCGCACGTCGCCGGGGAAGACGCGGAGGTTGTCCACGCCCGCGCGCCGGATCTTGCCCAGCAGCATCGCCACCCCGTTGATGTAGGGCTCGCAGCCGATGATGCCGACGTCGGGGTTCTGCGCGGCCTGGTGCACCATGTGCTCGCCGCCGCCGAACCCGACCTCGAGCCAGGTATCGCGACCGCCGAAGAGCGCGCCGAGATCCAGCGGCACCCGCTCCGGGTTCACCTCCCAGTCGACAGCGCCCGGGCTGAGCGCGTCGAGGTCTTCTTGCAGATAGACCTCCTGGCTGTCGCGCAGGTGCTTGCCACGGCGGCGGCCGTAGAAATTGCGGTGCGGGCGCGCAGGGCTGTCAGGCGTCATCGGGGCAGTCTCGGGGTTGGTCCGGGGCCTGCGGTCTAGCCCGGCGCGCCGCGCGCCTCAATCCCCTGCCCAGCCTTCCTTTTGCGGCGCAAATGCTTAGGTTCGAGAGGTCACAGAAAGGGCGCCCCACATGTTCGGCCATTCCGTCAAGCTGTTCGACCTCTTCGGTTTCGAGATCAAGATCGACGCAAGCTGGCTGCTGATCGCGGCGCTGATCGTCTGGAGCCTGTCGTCGGGCTATTTCCCGCAGGTGCTGCCCGATCTCACCACCACCGCCTATCTCGCGCTGTCCGTGGTGGCGATGCTGGGTCTGTTCGCCAGCCTGATCCTGCACGAACTGGCGCATTCGCTGGTTGCGCGGCGCTATGGGCTGGGCATCGGGGGGATCACGCTGTTCCTGTTCGGCGGCGTGGCCGAACTGGTCGAGGAGCCGCGGGACGCTGCCTCGGAATTCTGGATCGCCATCGCGGGCCCGGCAATGAGCTTCCTGCTTTCCGGGCTGTTCGGCCTTGCCGCGCTGGCCTTCGGGGGCGTCGGGCTGGTCGGCATCGTGCTGGCCTATCTCGCCACGATCAACCTCGTGCTGGCGGTGTTCAACCTGATCCCGGCGTTTCCGCTCGACGGCGGCCGCGTGTTGCGGGCCTGGCTCTGGCGGCGCTCGGGCAACGTGCTGGAGGCGACGCGCAAGGCCAGCGGCGCGGGCACGGTTCTGGCCATCGGCCTGATGGCGCTTGGCCTCTTTTCCGCGCTCTCGGGCGGCGGGATCGGCGGCGCCTGGCTGGTGCTGATCGGCTTCTTCGTCCTGAACGCCAGCCGCGGCGCCTACCAGCGGCTGATGGTGCAGGAAAGCCTCAAGGGCCGACGAGTGGCCGAACTGATGACCGCCGACCCCTGGACGGCCAGCCCCGAGATGACGCTGGCCGATGTCGCCGATCGCATCATGCTGGCCCACGCCGTCAGCTTCGTGCCGGTGGTCGCGGGGGGCGTCGCGGTGGGATATGTCGACGCGCAGCTGATGCGCGCCATCCCGCGCGAGGAATGGCCGGCGCAAACGGTCGCCGATGTCATGGCCCCGCTGGACGACGCCTGCGTCGTGCCGCCGCGAATGACGGCGGAGGAGGCGCTGAAACTGCTGGCCGAAGGGCCGCACCGCAAGCTGATCGTGGCCGAGGGGCGGCAGCTGCGCGGCGTGCTCAGCCTGCGCGACCTGATGGGCCATATCCGGGTCGTGCAGGCGCTCGGGCGCGGCGCGAGCCCACGTTAACGCAGGCGCGGCGATGTTCGGATTGCTGATTGCCGTTGCCTCGGCGCTGGCCATCGCGCTGGCGGTCTGGCTCAGCTGGCGGGCCGCGGTCGCGGCGCGCACGCCACAGGGCGCCGTGGGCTGGGTCGTGTTCCTGCTGACCACACCCTATGTCGCCATCGTCCTTTACGCCCTCTTCGGGCCGCACCGCTACCGCCGCCGCAGCCGCGCCCGGCAGGCCAGTCGGCTGCTGTTCCAGAACAGGCGCCCCGACCGCAGCGCGATCACCCGCCAGGGCGAGGAGGACGGCATCGACCGCCGCCCGTTCGAGCGGATCGCCGGGCTCCGCTTCGTTGCAGGCAACCGGGTAGATCTGCTGATCGACGGCGAGGCGACCTTTGCCGCGCTTGTCGACGCCATCGACCGGGCCGAACGCTACGTGATGATCCAGTTCTACACCTTCCGCCACGACGTGATCGGACGGCAGATGATCGACCGGCTGGTCGCTGCCGCCGGACGCGGCGTCACGGTCCGACTCTCGATCGACGCGGTCGGGTCCTCGCGGCTGAGCCGGGCGGAGATCAGCCGGATGCAGGATGCGGGGATCGAGGGCTTCCGGCGCCGCTGGCGGGTGCCGCTTTCGCGCCATTTGCAGATCAACTTCCGCAATCATCGCAAGGTGCTGATCGTCGACGGGCGGGAGGCCTATATCGGCGGGCTGAACGTGGCCGACATCTACCTGGGCCGCGACAAGGTGATCGGCCCTTGGCGCGACAGCTTCGCCCGCATCACCGGACCCGTGGTCAAGCAGCTGCAACTGGTCTTCGCCGAGGATTGGCACTGGCTCACGGGCCAAGCGCTGCACGACGCGCTCGACTGGGACGCGCCCGCCCCCACCGGCCCGACCGAGGCGCTGATCGTCCCGACCGGCCCCACCGACGGCGAAGACGGCGGTGCCGCGATGTTCTTCGCCGCAATCGCGCAGGCGCAGAGCCGGATCTGGATCAGTACGCCCTATTTCGTGCCCGACGCGGCGCTGATCGCGGCCCTCAAGCTCGCCGCGATGAAGGGGCGCGAGGTGCGCATCCTCGTCCCCGATGGCATCGACCATGTCCTGCCCTGGCTGGCGGCCTTCGCCTATTTCGACGAGCTGGTCGAGGCGGGTGTGGAAATCTGGCGCTACAACGCCGGGTTTCTGCACCAGAAGGCGCTGCTGATCGACGACCGGCTGTCGGGGATCGGCAGCACGAATTTCGACAACCGTTCCTTCCGACTGAACTTCGAGACCATGGGCCTGTTCATCGACCCCGAGCTCGGCGAGCGGATGGAGCGGATGCTTGAGGCCGATTTCGCCCGCGCCGAGCGACTGACCACGCCCCTGTCAGGCCAGCCTCTGCCGATCCGTCTGGGCGCACCGCTGGCGCGGCTCTTCGCGCCGGTGCTGTAGGGGTCTGGGATGCGCGTGCTCAGCTACAATATCCGCAAGGCCGTGGGACTGGATGGCCGTCGCAATCCGGAACGGGTGATGAGCGTGATCGCCGACAGCGGCGCCGACGTGGTGATCCTGCAGGAGGCCGACCGGCGGCTGGCCCCCCGCCCCTCGGCGATCCCGCGCCACCTGATAGACCTGCACAGCGCCTATGACGCGGTGGACCTGGGCGGCACCGACGTGAGCCTCGGCTGGCACGGCAACGCGGTGCTGGTGAAACCCGGCATCTCGGTGACGGGCCTGCGCCGCCTGACCCTGCCGGGGCTGGAGCCGCGCGGCGCGGTGCAGGTGGAGGTCGAGGCGCAGGGCTTGGGCCGGGTGGTGCTGGTGGGCGCGCATCTCGCGCTGCTCAGGCGCTGGCGGCGGCTCCAGATGCAGGCGATCCGCGCGCATCTTGAACCGGGCGACCTGCCGCGCACGATCATCGCGGGTGATTTCAACGACTGGACGCCCGATGGCGGCACCACGCCCTTCGGCGAGGGCCTGTCGGTGGTGACGCCCGGGCGCAGCTTTCACGCGGCCTACCCGGTCGCGGCGCTGGACCGGTTCGTGCATGGCGCGGCGCTGGACGTGACGGGCTCGGGGGTGATCCGGCAGGGGGCGGCGCGGCATGCGTCCGATCACCTGCCGGTCTGGGCGGAGTTCGCGCCGACCCCGAGGGACCGGCGCGAAGACTAGTCTCAGACGGCCGCCTTCAGCGCATCGACCAGGTCTGTCTTTTCCCAGCTGAAGCCGCCATCGACCTCGGGCTCGCGCCCGAAATGGCCATAGGCGGCGGTGCGCTGGTAGATCGGGCGGTTCAGCGCCAGATGCATGCGGATGCCGCGCGGCGTCAGGTCCATCACGTGCCGGATCGCCTTCTCGATCTGCTCCTCGTCCACCTCGGCGGTGCCGTGCGTGTCGACATAGACCGACAGCGGCTCGGCCACGCCGATGGCGTAGGAGACCTGCAGCGTGCAGCGGCTGGCCAGCCCGGCGGCCACGACGTTCTTGGCAAGGTAGCGCGCGGCATAGGCGGCCGAGCGGTCGACCTTGGTCGGATCCTTGCCCGAGAACGCGCCGCCGCCGTGCGGGGCGGCCCCGCCGTAGGTGTCGACGATGATCTTGCGGCCGGTCAGGCCGGCGTCGCCGTCGGGGCCGCCGATCACGAACTTGCCGGTCGGGTTCACCCACCACTTCGTCGCCTCGGTGATCCAGCCCGAGGGCAGGACTTCGCGGATGTAGGGCTCAACCACGGCGCGCACATCGTCCGAGGTCATGGCCTCGTCCAGATGCTGCGTCGACAGCACGATGGTCGTGACCTCGACCGGCTTGCCGCCCTCGTAGCGCAGCGTGAGCTGGCTTTTCGCGTCCGGCCCCAGCGTTGGCTCCTGGCCCGATTTCCGCACTTCGGCCAGACGGCGCAGGATCTTGTGGGAATACTGGATCGGCGCCGGCATCAGCTCGGGCGTCTCGTCCACGGCATAGCCGAACATGATCCCCTGGTCGCCGGCGCCGTCGTTGTCGACGCCCTGCGCGATATGGGCCGATTGCTCGTGCAGGAAGTTCAGGACGTGGCAGGTGTTCCAGTGGAACTTGTCCTGCTCGTAGCCGATGTCCTTGATGCAGTCGCGGGCGATCTCGCCGATCTTGCCCATGTAGGTCTTGAGGCGTTCCTTGTCGCTCAGGCCCACTTCGCCGCCGATCACCACCATGCCGGTGGTGGCGAAGGTTTCACAGGCGACGCGCGCCTCGGGTTCCTCGGCGATGAAGGCGTCGAGAACGGCATCCGAGATACGGTCGCAGACCTTGTCGGGGTGTCCTTCCGAGACGGACTCGGAAGTGAAGAGATAGTTTTCGCGGGCCATGTGCTGAGAGTGCTCCATTGAAAAATGTCCCCACGCCAGGAAGCCGTTGTGGGGTAATGCTGCGGACTACGCCGTTACGCGCCGGGGCGCAATGGTCGCAGGTGTCGCCCCGCCAGTACGGCCGCGCCTGTTGCCAGAAGCACCAGCACAAGGACAGGCAGATCGCCGGTTCGCGCGTAGATCGTGGGCGGCAGGGCGGCGGGCAAGGCGGCGTCGAGGAACCCCGCCTCGTTCAGCGGCAGGGAGGCGCGCACATGGCCGCGCGCGTCGATCACCGCCGAGACGCCGGTGTTGGCGGCGCGCAGCACCGGCAGCCCCTGTTCGGCGGCGCGAAGCCGCGCGATGGCGAGATGCTGGTAGGGGCCGGAAAAGGCGCCGAACCACGCGTCGTTGGTCAGGTGCACCATCCAGTCAGGGCGCGGAACCTGCCGGATGTAGCCCGGAAAGATCGCCTCGTAGCAGATCATCGGAAAGGCGCGCCCAAGCGGGCCGCCGATGTCGATGACCTCCGGTCCGGGACCGGGCGAATAGCCGCCGCCCATGATCTCGGCAAGGCCGCGCAGATCCAGCGCCTCGGCAAGGACACCTCCGGGCATGTATTCGCCGAAGGGCACGAGGTGGTGCTTGTCATAGACCTGCCGGATCAGCCCCCTGGGCGTCAGCAGGGCGGCGGTGTTGCGGGCGCGGAACCCCTCGAACCGCTGGCCGCCTAGCAGGACCTGCGCCGCGCCACCGGCTTCGCTGATCCGGGCACGGGCGGCATCGGATCGTTCCAACAGCACCGGCAGCGCGGTCTCTGGCCAGACGATCAGGTCGGGTACCGGGCCGCCCTCGACCGGCGCCGCGGCGGTCAGGTCGAGGCCGCGCTCGAAGAACACCGGCACCATGTCCGAGCGCCATTTCAGGTGCTGCGGCGCGTTGGGCTGGATCAGGCGGACAACGGGGGCATCGGGTGCCGGTGCCTCATCGGCCGGTGCCAGGGTCAGGACGATGACAGCGCCAAGAACCGGCGCGGCGGCCAGACCGATGGCCCACACCGGGCGGCTGAGGAGTGCTGCGGCGATGCCCGCTGCAATCCCCACCACGACCAGTGTCAGCCCGTGCGGCCCCGCCAGCGGCGCCAGCGCCAGCAGCGGCGAACCGATCAGGATGTGGCCCGGATGCGCCCAGGGAAAGCCGGTGAAGATGGTGGCCCGCGCCGCCTCCGCCAGCACCAGAAGGCCCGCCAGCGCGACAATGCGCAGCACGGGCCGTGTCACCGGCACCAGCCGCGCGGCAAGCCACCCGGCCAGCAGCCAGAACAGCGCAAGGCCACCGGCCAGCAAGACCAGCGCGAAGGGCGCCATCCACCCGTGACGCGGCGCGTCGACGAAGAACGGCTCCACGATCCAGTGCAACGCCACGGCGAAATAGGCCGTCGCCCCCACCCAGGCCAGAAGCGCCGCGCGGGGCGGGGTGGCGGGCACCGCCACCAGCAGCACGAGGCCCGCAAGCCCCGCCCAGCCCAGCGGCCAGAGATCGAACGGCGCCAGCCCCAGCGCTGCCATACCGCCGCAGCCCGCAGCCACCCCCAGTCTCTGGCGCGGGGACAAGGCAGCGACCCGGCGCGCCGCCAGCGTGGGTTGTGTCACCCGGCCACCCCTTTCGGGATCCGGACCCGCAATCGCTTGATCCGCCGGGGGTCTGCCTCGATCACTTCGAATTCCACGCCCGAGGGGTGCGGCACGACCTCACCGCGCGCCGGCACCCGGCCGGACAGCAGGAAGACGAGACCGCCCAGCGTGTCGACCTCTTCCTCGTCATCGACCTCGGAAAGGGCGATGCCCAGTTCCGCCTCGAACTCGTCAAGCGGTGCACGCGCCAGCGCCAGCCACTGCCGTTCGCTTTCGCGGCTCCAGGGCTGCGCCTCCTCGATGTCGTGCTCGTCCTCGATCTCGCCGATGACCTGTTCGATCAGGTCCTCGATCGTCACCAGCCCGTCGACCCCGCCGTATTCGTCGATCACCAGCGCCATGTGCGTCCGCTCGGTCTGCATCTTGGTCAGCAAGACGCCGATCGGCATCGAGGGCGGAACGTAGAGAAGCGGGCGCAGCATGGTGCGCAGGGAAAACTCCTCGCCCACGCCGTTGAAGCCGAAGCGCAGCGCCACGTCCTTCAGGTGGACCAGCCCCAGCGGGCTGTCGAGCGTGCCCTCGTAGACCGGCAGACGGGTCATGCCGCTGTCGCGAAACACCTCGACCAGCCCCGCAAGATCGACGTCGCAGGAGACCGATTCGATCTCGGCCCGTGGGATCGACACGTCCTCGACCCGCATGCGGCGCAGGTTCGACATGCCAAAGGCCGGCGGAGCGCTGCCATTGGCCCCGCCCGATGCCGGATGTTCGACAGCTTCGGAAACTTCGGCCTCGGCGTCGTCGCCCGTGCCGAACAATCGTGAGAAAAACCCCTGCCTGTTAGGCCCAGAGTCGTCATCCTCGTCCTGCGCGTCGAGCGACGCCGGAGACGAGGGATCAGGGTTCGAGCTCATGGCTCCTTTCCAGAGATTACCGGGCCTCGGTCGGCCCCACGCCCTCAATATGGGTCAGGGATACCCAGACTTGCAAGGATGCGGCTCTCCAGACCTTCCATCAGGGCGGCGTCGGGGTCGGTTGTGTGATCGAAACCCAACAGGTGCAGCAGACCGTGCACGATCAGGTGCATCAGGTGGTGATCGAAGGGTTTGCCAGCCCCTGCGGCCTCGCGCGTCAGCACGCCCAGCGCCAGCGCGATGTCACCAAGCTCCTCCGGCGGTCCATCAGCGGCGGGTTCGGGCAGATGCGGCATATCGCCGGGCGCTTCCGCCGCGCGATCCTCGGACGGCCAGGAGAGCACGTTGGTAGGGGCAGGTTTGCCGCGAAACTCGGCGTTCAGCGTGGCGATGCGGGTATCGTCGCAGGCCAGGATCGAGACGGCGAAGCGATCCGGATCGAGGCCAAGCTCCGCCAGCGCCGCCGCGCAGGCCGTGGTGGCAACGGTCTCCAGCACATCGGCGTCCCAGCCGTCGTCCTCGATGAGAATGTCGATCTCCATGGCCCGCGCCATGCACCGGGGCGCGGGGCAGGTCAAGCGGCGGCCGGGGCCCTACCCGATCGGCTCGTCCGCGCCATAGGCCTCGATGATCTTGGCGACCATCGGGTGGCGCACGACGTCCTTGGAGGTGAAGTAGTTGAACGAGATGCCGGAGACATCCTTGAGGATCCGCTCCGCGTCCGACAGCCCGCTGGTCACGCCGCGCGGCAGGTCGACCTGGCTGCGGTCGCCGGTGATGACCATGCGCGAGCCGCGCCCGAGGCGGGTCAGGAACATCTTCATCTGCATCGAGGTGGCGTTCTGCGCCTCGTCCAGCACCACATAGGCGCTCGACAGCGTGCGGCCGCGCATGAACGCCAGCGGCGCGATCTCGATGGTCTTTTCCTCCATCAGCTTCTGCAGCTGCTTGCCCGGCAGGAAATCGTTCAGCGCGTCGTAGAGCGGCTGCATGTAGGGGTCGACCTTGTCCTTCATGTCGCCGGGCAGGAAGCCCAGGCGCTCACCCGCCTCCACGGCGGGACGGCTGAGTATGATCTTGTCGACGCGGCCGTGAATCAGCTGGTTCACCGCGACCGCGACCGCGAGATAGGTCTTGCCGGTGCCCGCCGGACCGATGCCGAAGGCCAGTTCATTGGCGTAGAGCGCGCGGACATAGGCCTGCTGCGCCTCGGTCCGCGGCTCGACCGTCTTCTTCCGCGTGCCGATCTCCAGCGAGCCCGGCTTGAACATCTCGATCTGGTCGCCCGACCGCGTACCGGTGCCTTCGTTCGAGCCGCGCAGGCGCACGGCGGCGTCGATGTCGCCGGGTTCGATCCCCCGGCCGGCCTCGAGCCGCGCGTAGAGCTTCTTCAGAACCTCGGCCGCTTCGCTGCGCGCATCGCCGAGGACGACCAGCAGATTGCCGCGGCGCAAGACATGGACGGAGAGGAGATGTTCGATCTGGGCGAGGTTGCGGTCGAATTCGCCGCACAGCTCGATCAGAAGCCGGTTGTCTGGAAATTCGAGCGCCAGCTCGACCGGGGTGCCTTCGATGGTGGCCAGTGGGGTGATTGCCAAATCACGCTCCGGTTTGGTGTTTCGACTGTGTCAAGTCTGGCGAGGCGCGGGGCGCAACGCAACAGGTTGTGTCACCTGTTACCAAAGTTTCTTCATACGGTGGTCGGCGGCCAGAATGAAAACGGGCCGCAGTCCTGCGGCCCGGTCTCCTCATTCTGCTGTCTTGTCCGGGGCCTAGCCGCGGGGGACGTAATCCGCAACGCCGGGATTCCGGTCGATCGTGCCGATGATCGAATTGGGCGGGGCGACGTTGGTACACACCGGCAGGCCCGACACCGGATCGCGGCGGCGCGACCAGTAGCCTTCGAGGCCGTCGTCGATCATCCAGATGTGGCATCCGTCGGGGTCGATGTAGATGCCCGCCTCAAGCTGCGACAGCGACCCGGCGTCAAATCCGGTGTCCCGGTCGATCGCGCGCACACCCGGCCCTGCACCCACGCCGACGCAGCCTGCCATCAGCAGGGCGGCACCGGTCAGCGCTGCGAGTTTTGTCAGTTTCAAGATCATGATCTTTCCCTCGCTCAACGGTAGCACACGATTTCGACGCGGCGGTTCTGCTGCATGTTCGCGGCGCTGGTGTTCGGCGCCACCGGGCGGCGTTCGCCATAGCCGATCTCGCGCGCGACCCGCGCGCCGACCGACCGGGCGACGCCTGCAACCGAGGCCGCGCGGCGCTGGCTGAGGCCCATGTTGTATTCGTCCGAGGCGCGGCTGTCGGTATGTCCGTAGATCGCGTAGGCAAAGGCGCCGGCCGAGCTGAAGAACTGCTCCAGCTGCGCCCGGCCCGAGGTGGTCAACCGCGAGCTGTCGGTATGGAACAGAACGTCGGTGTTGGTGACGGCGCAGGTGTTCACGTCGAGACAGACGGGCATGCCGTTTTCGGGGTTGACGCGGCCCTCCATGTAGCCTTCGACGCCGCCATCGGCGACCCAGTGCATGCAGCCATCCGGGTCGATCCAGATGCCCGGACGCACCGTTCCGGTGATCGTGACCGTCTCCTGGGCCATGGCAGCGACCGGCGCCAGCAGCACCGTCGCCGCGGCCATCGCCGCAGCGCCCAAAATGCGAACAAATATGCGTGACAGTCGGGTCATCACATCAACATCCCCCAAAATGTAACCGGTCCGTTCTCGCGCCCGATGTGGCCTGGCAGGAGCCGCACGAAAACATCTTTGATTTCGGCACGATAGCAGCATGCCCTGACAAGGAAAGAACATTTTTGCCGAGAGTGTCGACGGATCGGAAACAACCTGAACGCGAATCGCTCTTTTGGCGTGGAATCGCATCGGATTGTTCCGACCCTGGGGCGGGGGGCGCGCCGCCTGCGTCCGCGTGTCTCGGCAAGGCCGGAGCCAATCCCTTGCCGAACGCTGCATTGTTCACCGACTGGCGACAAGCCGAGCGCATTTCTGTGGAAATGTGACCACATTGTGGCGACGGTCGTGCTAGACTTGTCCCGACGGTCCGGGCTGCCATCCGGTCCTCATTCCATCATTCCTTTGGGGGAAGGACACCACCATGACAGCTTTGAAGGCTCTCTCTGCGGCTGCACTCGCCGGTGCGGCGTGGCTTGCGCCGGTCACATCGGCCAGCGCGGACAACTACGGCTACCGCCACGGCGGCGCCACCCACGTCATCACGGTCAGCTGCTACCGCGGCCCGTGGCAGGACGTGATCTGGGACCGGCCCAACCCGGAGTTCACCGACAGCCTGGTCAGCGCCGGCTACTCGTTCCCGGAGGCTCACGCGATCGGCGAACGTGTCTGTCGCGATCCGGGCGCTGTGGGTCAGCCCAACGTCCTGCTCGCGACGATGACCTCAATCCTGCGCGAGTCGCCGCCCCGGCGCTGAACCGTCGGCGCGATTGCTGGCCTAGGCCAGCAGCCGCCCGGCCAGTGAATTGGTGTTCGACCCGACGATCTCGACGGCCGCTATGTCGCCCAAAAGCGACTCGGGGCCGTCGACATGGACCGCGTGCAGGTAGTCGGATTTCCCGGTGATCTGCCCCGCCATCCGCCCCGACTTTTCGAACAGGACCTGCAACCTGCGACCGACCATGCCCTGTTGCGTCGCGCGCTGCTGGTCCGTCACCAGCGCCTGCAACCGCTGCAACCGCTCGTCTGCCTCGGCGGCGTCGACCTGTTCGCGCTCGGCGGCGGGCGTGCCGGGGCGCGGGGAATACTTGAACGAATAGGCGCTGCCGTAGCCGACGCTGCGCACCAGATCGAGGGTCGCCTCGAAATCCGCCGCGGTCTCGCCCGGAAAGCCCACGATGAAATCGCCGGACAGCACGAGATCGGGCCGCGCGGCGCGGATCCGCTCTATCAGGCGCAGGTAGCACTCCGCCGTGTGCTTCCGGTTCATCGCCTTCAGGATGCGGTCCGACCCCGACTGCACTGGCAGGTGCAGATAGGGCATCAGCTTGGCGCAGTCGCCATGGGCGGCGATCAGGTCGTCTTCCATGTCGTTGGGGTGCGAGGTGGTGTAGCGGATGCGGTCGAGCCCGTCGATCTCGGCCAGTTCGCGCACCAGCCGCGCCAGCCCCCATTCGCCCCCCTGCGGCCCCGGCCCGTGGTAGGCATTCACGTTCTGACCCAGAAGCGTGATCTCGCGCACGCCACGCTCCACCAGGTCACGCGCCTCGCGCAGCAGACGCTCCGCCGGGCGGCTGACCTCGGCGCCACGGGTGTAGGGCACGACGCAGAAGGAACAGAACTTGTCGCAGCCTTCCTGCACGGTCAGGAACGCCGCCGGCCCCCGGTTGGTGCCGCGCCCCTTGGGCAGATGGGCGAACTTGTCTTCCTCGGGAAACTCGGTGTCGAGCGCGGTTTCGCCCCGCTCCACCGCCTCCATCATCGCCGGCAGGCGGTGATAGGTCTGCGGCCCGACGACAAGATCGACGATCGGCATGCGGCGCATGATCTCGCCGCCCTCGGCCTGCGCGACGCAACCGGCCACCCCGATCTTCAGCTCGGGCTTGGCGTCGTGCAGCGGGCGCAGGCGGCCGAGATCGGAATAGAGCTTTTCCGCGGCCTTCTCGCGGATGTGGCAGGTGTTGAGCAGGATCATGTCCGCCGCTTCGGGCGTGTCGACCTGCACATAGCCCTGCGCGCCCAGCGTCTCGGCCATGCGTTCGCTGTCATAGACGTTCATCTGACAGCCATAGGTCTTGACGTAGAGCTTCTTTGCCTCGGTCATCGCGCGCATCCGGCCTTCTGGGTCAGGAAATCCCGATCCGCCGCATGTACAGCGCCGCAGACGCCGCTTCAACCGATCGGCGCGATTGAATTCCCGCCGGCGCCGGGCCAGACTGCGCGCCGAGGCAGACACAACAGACCGGCAAGGCCGCCCCGATGGATTTCGACAGTCTCGACCAGTTCGCCGCGGCGCGGCCCGGCTCCTTCGGCAAGGGACCGGCGGCGATGGTCGTGGCCGAGGACCGGGTCGAGGTCGGCGCGACGCTCGACCATGTCCGCTCGCTGGGGTTCCGGCATGTCTTCGTGCTGGCCCCGCCGGACCTGCGCGTGCCTCCCGCGCCCGATGGGTCGAAGGTGGAACAGCACGTGATCCGCGCCCGCAGCCGTGCGCCCGGTGCCACCCAGCAGGCGGTGAACACGCTGATCGACAAGATGCCGGGCGAATGGCTGCACTACTGCTACAACGGCGAGTTCCTGTTCTACCCGTTCTGCGAAGATCGCAGCGTGGGCGAGATGGTCACCTGGGTTATGGAGGAGCGGCGCAGCGCGGTCCTGACCTACGTGATCGACCTCTATGCCCCCGACCTGCGCGCCTACCCCGATGCCGTCGCGCTCGATTCCGCGATGCTGGACAGCTCGGGCTACTACGCCGAGGGGCGGCCGGACGAGAATGGACACCCGCGCGAGCGGCAACTGGATTTCTACGGCGGGCTGCGCTGGCGGTTCGAGGAACATGTCGCCAAGCCCAAGCGCAAGATCGACCGCGTCGGCCTGTTCCAGGCCCGGCCGGGCCTGCGGCTGCGCGACGATCACACGCTGTCCGACGAGGAAATGAACACCTACACCTGCCCGTGGCACCATTCGCTGACGGCGGCGATCTGTTCGTTCCGGGTCGCCAAGGCGCTGCGCACCAACCCCGGCTCGCGCCATGACATCTCGGATTTCCGCTGGCACCGCTCGACCCCATTCCACTGGTCGTCGCTGCAACTGATGGAGCTGGGGCTGATGGAACCGGGGCAATGGTTCTGAGGCGATGACACCCCCGCCCCCGGCTTGGCGGGACCGGCCCGTGCTGGCCTTCATGGTCGCCGAAACGGTGATCTGGGCCGCGATCTTCTACAGTTTCCCGGCTCTGGTGCTGCACTGGCAGGGCGAATTCGGCTGGTCCGCGACGGTGGCGATGGGGGCCTTCAGCCTGGCGCTGGCGGTGCAGGGGCTGGCCGCGCCCTCGGTCGGGCGGGCCATCGACAGCGGCTTTGCACCCTTGGGCTTTGTGCTGGGCACCGTCGGGGCCGTGGCGGGGCTGGCGACGCTGACGCAGGTGCAGTCGGTGGGCGCCTTCTACGCCGCCTGGGCCTGGATCGGCCTGATGATGGGCTTCACGCTCTACGACGCGACCTTCTCGGTGGTGACGCGGGCGCGGGGCGCCGGGGCAAGGTCGGCGATCACCGCGATCACGCTGGCGGCAGGTTTCGCCTCGACCCTCGCCTTCCCGCTCACGGCCTGGGTGACAGAGGCCGCAGGCTGGCGCGCGGCGGTCTGGGTGTTGGCCGCACTGGTCGCGGTCTGTGTGTTGCCGCTGGTCGCCTTCGCCGCGCGAAAGCTGGAGGCCGAGGCGCGGGCGCGGACCGCCGTTGCGCTCGACCCCGCCACGTCCCGGCTGCGCGCCAACAGGCGGCCCGGCTACTGGCCGCTGGCGGGTGGCTTTGCCCTGACCGCGCTCGGCGTGGGGGTGTTGCTCTCGAACCTCCTGCCGCTGATGGCGTCTTTGGGCGTGCCGGACGGGCTGGCGATCCTCGCCGCGTCCATCATCGGTCCGGCGCAGGTGGCGGGCCGGATCCTGCTGATCCTCGCCGGCGCCCGCGTTGCAGCGCAGCGCGTGTCGATCGGCGCTTTCGTGGTGCTGGCCGTGGCCGCCGCCGTGCTGGGGGCTGCCGCCGCCCTGCCCGCGCTGGCCCTCGTCTTCGCCGTCGCGCAGGGCGTGGGCAACGGCGTCATCTCCATCCTGCGCCCGGTCGTCACGCGCGAGGTAATGGGCGAGGCGGGCTATGGCGAAAGCGCCGGCGCGGTGGCACGGTTGTCGCTCTACGCCTTCGCGCTCGCCCCGACGCTGGGCGCGGTGCTCGCCGACCTGTTCGGCTACGGCGCGGTCATCGCCCTTTGCGTCGCGGCCCCGCTGGCCGGCGCGGTGCTCCTGGCGCGCTTCGCCCCTGCCCCATGAGCAAAGGGCGGCCCCGCGGGACCGCCCTTCGACATTCGCACTGCAATCGGGATCAGGCGGTTTCCGCCTCGATCACCTTGCGGCCGGAGCGCGCGATCTCGATCTGGCGCGGCTTCAGGGCTTCGGGCACTTCGCGCACGAGGTCGATGTGCAGCATGCCGTTCTCATGCAGAGCGCCGGTCACGCGGACGTGGTCGGCCAGCTGGAACCGCTTTTCGAAGGCGCGGGTGGCGATGCCGCGATGCAGGTAGGTGCGGCTTGCCTCCTCCTGCGCCTTGCGGGCGGCGACGATCAGTTCCTGCTCGCGCTGCTCGACGCTCAGGTCGGCCTCGCTGAAGCCGGCCACGGCGATCGAGATGCGATAGGCGCTCTCGTCGGTCTTTTCGATGTTGTAGGGCGGGTAGGTCGGGACGGTGCTGTCTTGCGACATCACGCGGTCAAGCATGTCTGCCATCCGGTCGAAACCGACACTGGCACGGTACAGCGGGGAAAGGTCATAGTTCCGCATCTGTCATCCTCCATTGAGCGACAACTGAAATGTCGGACCGCCCCGTCTGCGGGCACGGTCCTGGGGTGAAGCGCGACGGCCCGGCTGGCGGCACCCTCGCGCATCAGAAATTTGGGAAGCGGTGCGGGGCCTGTCAAGACCTCGGGCATGGGGCGATCAGGGGCGCAGGAAGCGCGCGCCGATGCCGTCGCGCGCCAGGCCGCCGTCGCCCACCGACCGGAAGGTGACGCTGCCGCCTTGCGTGGCCCGCACGCCCGCACGCGGTTGCGACGCGAGGAGGTCCGGCAGCAGGGTTTCCGGCACGACCGCAACGCTGACCGCCTCGCCCTCCACTTCGGCCCCGCCCGAGACAATCGCCACGATCTCCGGCCCGCCGGGCCCGACGGAGATGACTGGCGCCCCCGAACTTCCCGCCTCGATGCTGCAGGTCAACAGCATCACGCTGCCCTCTCGCGAAAGGATCCGGCAGCCTTCCTCGATCGAGGGGAACGCTTCGCGGTCGGCGCCGTAGGACACGAGCGTCACCTCGCGGCGCAGCATCGCGGGTCGTCCGACCACCATCGGCGGCACGCTGCTTTCCGGGACAGGCTGGTCAAGGCGCAACAGGGCGACATCGGCAGCGATCGACGCGAAATCGGCAAGGCCGGCGGACCGCACGTAGCCTGCGGGCACGCTGCTCTGGACCACGCCGCGCGTCGCCTCCGACCGGCCATGGCGAAGCCCGGCGGAAAAGCTCAAATCGGCGTCAGGCAGGCGCCGACCCTCGGGCGAATACAGGCAATGCGCGGCGGTCAGCGCCAGGTCGGGCGCGATCAGCGTTGCCGTGCAGAACGAAATCCCGGTGTCGAGGCGCCCCACCGCCTCCCAGTCGCGCGCCTCATCGGCCGTGTGCATCGCGCGCAGGGGCGGCTCGGACGCCCCGCCAACCTCCTGCCCAGACAGGGGCAGGCTCAGAGGAACCAGCGCGACCAGCGCGAGAACAAGGACAGGACGGCGCATCGATTCCGGATCATCGCGGACAGGGTGGTCCCTGATCGCAGTGCAACCGGGCAGAATTATGGCCCGCCCCTCGCCCCCTCAGCGCAGGATCGGCACCGGCACCGCGCGCTTGCCCGCCGCGTCGAGGCCCGCGGGCCGCGGCCCGCCGGTCGCCCAGTCCAGCAACTCCACCGTGTGCACGATCGGAATGTCGGTGCCCGACCCGATCTGCATCATGCAGCCGATGTTGCCCGCCGCGATGATGTCGGGGCGTGTCGCCTCCAGCGTCTCTACCTTGCGCGCCTTCAACTGCCCGGAAATCTCGGGCTGCATCAGGTTGTATGTGCCTGCCGAGCCGCAGCAGAGGTGACTGTCCACCGGCTCCACCACCTTGAAGCCGGCGCGCTTCAGCAGGTCCTTGGGATAGGTCTTGATCTGCTGGCCGTGCTGCAAGGAACAGGCGGCGTGATAGGCGACCCTCGCCGTCATCGCGCCCGCGGGCAGCTCGAGTTTCATCAGCACTTCGGACACGTCCATGGCGATCTCGGCCACCGCCGCGGCCTCTGAAGCGAGTGCTTCATTGCGGAACATGTGCCCGTAATCCTTCACCGTCGTGCCGCAGCCGCTGGTGTTGATGACGATGGCATCCAGCCCCTCGCCCGCGATCTCGCCTGTCCAGGCCCGGATGTTCTTGGCGGCCGAGGCGTGGCTTTCCGCCGTCTTGCCCATGTGATGCGTAAGCGCCCCGCAACACCCCTGCCCTTCGGCGATCACCACGTCGCACCCCAGCCGCGTCAGCAGCCGGATCGTGGCGTCGTTGATGTCGGTGTTCAGCGCCCGCTGCGCGCAGCCGGTCATCAGCGCCACGCGCATCTTGCGCGGACCCTCGGCGCGAAATACCTGCGGCGCGTCGTTGGGGGACGGGGCCGGGATTACCTTCGGCGCCATCGCCAGCATCGCCTTCAGCCGCGCGTCCGGCATCAGGAACGACAGCGGCCGCCCGATCCGCGCGCCCCAGAGCGCGAGCCGGAACCGGCCGGGATAGGGCAAGGTCTTGGCGAGCACCCAGCGCAGCATCCGCTCGAAGACCGGCCGTCGATAGGTTTGCTCAATATACTCGCGGGCATGGTCCACCAGGTGCATGTAATGTACGCCCGAGGGGCAGGTGGTCATGCAGGCCAGGCACGACAGGCAGCGGTCGATGTGCTGCACCGTCTTCGCATCGGCGGGGCGGCCTTTTTCGAGCATATCTTTTATAAGATAGATCCGCCCCCGCGGGCTGTCCAACTCATCGCCCAAGATCTGATAGGTCGGGCAGGTCGCGGTGCAGAACCCGCAATGAACGCAGGACCGCAGCACCTCGTTCGCGCGCGCGGTGGCGGGGTCAGCCAGTTGATCCGCTGTGAAATTCGTCTGCATCGCCTATCCCATCAGTCCGGGGTTCAGGATGCCGCGCGGGTCGAACTGCGCGCGCAGCCCCGCCGACAGGGCCGCGATCGGCGCCGCTTCCGGCTGGAACGGCGCGATCCGCGCCCGCGTCTCTTCCGACGCGCGGATCAGCGTGGCGTGGCCCGCGAAAGGCCCCAGTTTCGCGCGCAGGTCTGTGCCCTCGGGCACCAGGGCCCAGATCAGCCCGCCGCCCCAGTCGTAGACCACGTCGCCGCCGGTGCGCTTGGCGATATCTGGCCCGTCCGAAGGCTTCACCGAAATCCGCCAGACGTCGCCGGACCGCTCCGCGAACGCTGTCACGTCGCGAATGCGCCGCCACTCCTCCGCGACCGCCCCGGCATCCTCCTGCACCGAGACCGACCCGAACGGCGCCATCACCTCGGCCAGCCGCCCGGCGCGGTAGGCCACGCTGGCGGCGAACCCCTCGATCCGCAGCAGCGTCACCGGCGCCGCGCCCGGCACATGCGCCGCCCCCGTCACCTCGAAGGGCGAGCCCAGCGCCGTCGCCATCGCCTCGACCGCCTGGTAGTCGCTCAATCCCGCGATCCGCACGCAGGCCGCCGTTTCGGGCGTGGGCAGCACCTTGAACGCCACCTCGGTCAGCACCCCCAGCGTCCCCCAGGACCCCGCCAGCAGTTTCACGAGGTCATAGCCGGTGACATTCTTCATCACCCGACCGCCGTTCTTCACCACGGTCCCGCGCCCGTCCACGAAGCGCACCCCGATGAGGCTGTCGCGCGCCGCTCCCGCCTGGATGCGCCGCGGACCCGAGACATTGGCCGCCACCACGCCACCGATCGTCGGCTCCCCCCCGGTGCCGAGCAGCGCGCGATGATCCATCGGCTCGAACGGCAGGCGCTGCCCTTCGCTGGCCAGCACCGCCTCCACCTCGTCAAGCCGCGTTCCAGCCTGCACCACCAGCGTCAATGCGCCGGGGTCGTGCAACACCACGCCCGACAGCCCCGCGACCGACAGCGCCTCCCCCGGCACCGGCCGGCCGACGGGCCGTGTGCCGCCGCCGACCACGCGCAGCGGTCCCGCGGCCCCCGCCACGATCTCGCTCAGCTCCGTCTCGGTCGCAGGACTCAGCATTCGGCCCGCTCCTTCTCTGTTTCACAAGTATCCTCGGGGGAGCGCGAGGGGGCAGACAGCCCCCTCGCACGGGTCGGCGCCGTCAGGCGGCGAAAGCCCTCTCGCGCCGCGCCCGCGATGCCGCCAGCGGAAACACCTTGGCGGGGTTCAGGAGCCACGCCGGGTCGAACACGTCCTTCACCCGCATCTGCGCCTCCAGATCCTCGGGCGCGAACTGCGTCGTCATCAGGTCGCGCTTCTCGATCCCCACACCGTGCTCGCCGGTGAGGCACCCGCCCACCTCGACGCAGAGCTTCAGGATGTCGGCCCCGAATGCCTCGCACAACTCCAGGTCGCCCGGCTTGTTGGCGTCGAACAGGATCAGCGGATGCATGTTGCCGTCGCCCGCATGGAACACGTTCGCTACGCCCAGCCCGTACTCCTTCGACATCTCGCCGATGCGCTTCAGCACGTAGGGCAGTTCCGACACCGGGATCGTTCCGTCGAGGCACATGTAATCGTTGATCTGCCCCATCGCCCCGAAGGCCGATTTCCGCCCCAGCCAGATCCGCCTGGCCTCGTCCTCCGACTGCGCCTCGCGCAGCTCGACCGGATTGTGGCGGCGCGCGATCTGCGTGATCAGGCCCAGCTGCGCGTCGATCTCGGCGGGCGAGCCCTCCACCTCCACGATGAGCAGCGCCTCGCACATCGGGTAGCCGGCCTTGGCGAAGGCCTCGCAGGCCTCGATGCAGGGGCGGTCCATGAACTCGATCGCGACCGGCAGCACGCCCGCCTTGATGATGTCCGAGACGCAGGCGCCCGCGACTTCGTTGGCGTCGAAGCCCATCAGCACGGGCCGCGCGCCCTCAGGCTTGCGCAGGATGCGCAGCGTGGCTTCCGTCACCACGCCCAGCTGCCCCTCGGAGCCGCAGATCACGCCCAGCAGGTCATAGCCCGCCGCGTCGAGATGCGCGCCGCCGATCTCCATCACCTCGCCTGCCATCGTCACCATCGTGACGCCCAGCAGGTTGTTCGTCGTCACCCCGTATTTCAGGCAATGCGCGCCACCCGAGTTCATCGCGATGTTGCCCGCGATGGCGCAGGCCAGCTGCGAGGACGGGTCGGGGGCGTAGAAGAAATCCTCCTGCTCGACCGCGCCGGTGACGCTCAGGTTGGTGCGTCCGGTCTGCACCCGGATCAGGCGGTTGTCGTAGTCGACCTCCAGCACGCGGGTCAGGCGCGAGACGCCGAGGATGACGCTGTCGGCTGTCGGCAGCGCGCCGCCCGCCAGCGACGTGCCCGAGCCGCGCGGCACCACCGGCACCCCCTCGGCGTGGCAGATCCGCAGCACCGCCGCGACTTCCTCGGTCGAGGCGGGCAGCGTGACGGCCAGCGGCGGGCAGCGGTAGGCGGTCAGCGCGTCGCATTCGTAGGCGCGCAGCTCCGCCTCGTCGTGAATCACCGCCGCAGCGGGCAGCGCTGCGCGGAGGCGGTCCACGATCTTGCTTTTGCGCGATAAAATCGCGGCGTCAGGTTCCGGCATCTCCATGTCGCGATCTCCTCTCTCGCGCCAATTGGTAAAGAAATATAACCAATATGGGTGTTTTGCAACGAATTTCCGCCTGAGACATTCGCGCACCTTGCGAAGAGGGAGCCAGCGGGCGCAAGTGCCGGCATGGATTGGATCAAGGTTCTGCACCTGCTCGCCGTGCTCGGCTGGATGACCGGCATCTTTTCGGTGCCGCGCGCGATCATCTTCTGGAAGCGCGAACACGCCCGGCTGGGCGAGGTCGGGCCGACCGGCGACCTGACCATCCGCCTCTACCGCTTCTCGCTCGGGCTCGGCGTCATCGCCATTCTGACAGGCCTCTGGCTCGGCTGGTTCTGGGGCTATCCGCTCTGGGTCTGGACAAAGGCAGGCGTGGTGGCGTTGCTGGCCGCGCATTACGGCTGGACCGGGCGGCTGGTGCTGCGCGCCCGCAGGGGCGTCTTCACCGAAAGCGACCTCTGGCTGCGCATCTTCAACGAGGTCAGCGTGCTGGGCGCCGTCGCGGTACTGTTCATCGTGGTGTTCAAGCCGTTCTGACCGCTCACCAAGCTGTGACGCACGACCAGGCGCAGGGCGGCTAGGCTGAGGCGCATGAGATACGCACTCCTCGCCGCCGCCCTCGTCCTGCCCGGTCCCGCGCTGGCCGACCCCGCCCGCGTCGTCGCGGTCGAGGCCGTGCCGTCCCGAACCGGCTGGACCTTCCACGTGACGCTGGAACACGCCGATACCGGCTGGGACGACTACGCCGACGGCTGGCGGGTCGAAACCGCCGACGGCACGATCCTGGGCGAGCGCCCGCTGCTGCATCCCCATGTCGACGAGCAGCCCTTCACCCGGTCGCTTGCGGGAGTGACCATTCCCGCGGGTCTGTCCGAGGTCGTGATCCGCGCCCGGACCAACGTGGAGGGATGGTCGGACGCCACCTCCGCGCCGGTGGCGATTTCGAGGTAGCTCAGCGGCGTCCGCCGCGTGCGCGCCCCACAATCGCCACGCATTCGCCGCCTTGCGCTGGCAACCTCGCTCTCTTCAACCATCAGAGGGTGCTGCCGCGATGCCCGTGCACCAGACCTATCGGAAGGCCAAACCCGTGGAGGCACCCCGCCGGTGTCACCGCTGCAACGGCACCGGCCAGGCGCCCTGCCGCGTCTGCGGCGGATCAGGCAAGCTGATGCGCGGAGCGGACCCGAACGGGCATCCGCTCTTCGGCCAGTGCGAAGGCTGTTTCGGACGCAAGATGGTCCGCTGCCAAACCTGCAACGGCCAGCTCTTCGTGTAGCCCGTTGGGTGCGCCTCTCAAGGGCGCCCCTCCGTCAGCGCCGCCCTTCGCGCAGCCAGCCTGCGAGCGTCAGCGCCGCCGCCAGAAGCAGGAACAGCCAGGTCGCGATCAGCGGCGTCACGGTGACGTCGGTCGTGAGGTAAGCCTCGCGCGCGGTCAGCCCGATCCATCCACGGCCCGAGGCATTGCGACCTTCGGCCACCCGACGGATATCGGGCATGCCATCCTCCAGCCGCATCACGGCCCCGCCCAGCGGGTCGGCCAACGGCGCCAGCCGGTCGATCGAGGCGATGGTTTCCTCGAACTCGCGCGGCGCGGCCGGCCCCAGCGCGATGACGGTTTCCAGATCGCCCTCGGCCAGCCGGTAGAGACCCTGCTCGGTCCCGTCGATCTCGGCGGTGAAGCGGCCCGGCGCGGTTTCCTCCAGCACCATTTCGCTCTCGGTGCCGTCGGGCGCGGTGACGCGGAGCGCGCCGACGCCATCGCCCAACGTGCGCCGGGTCACGCGGATGGTCTGGCCGTCGGCCGTGGCCACCAGCGCCTCTTCCTCCAGGTCGGGCTCGCCCATCATCCAGTGCGCCAGCCGTCGCAGCAGTTCCAGCTGCGGGCCGCCGCCCTCGTAGCCGCGATCCCAGAGCCAGGCGTGGTCGGAGGCCAGCAGCGCCACGCGCCCCTGCCCCACGCGGTCGAGCATCAACAGCGGCGCACCGCCGTTGCCGGTCATCACGGTCTGGCCAGATTGCGGCGTCACCTCGATCTGGCGCATCCAGCGGCCCCAGGGCTGGTCGCTGTCGGCCAGCGGCTCATGGGCGTCGGCCAGCCCCGCCGTCACCGGGTGGCGTTGGCCGAGGTCCGAGATCTCGGGCAGGAACGGCGCCTCGATCACCCGCGCGGTAGGCCGGCCCGGCAGGATATCGGCCAGCGGCGTGCGGTAGAGCGAGGCGGCCGAAGCATAATCCGGCCCCGCCGCCAGGAGCAGCGCCCCCCCATCCTCGACGTAGCGGCGGATGTTGTCGATGTAGAGCATCGGCAGGATGCCGCGGCGCTGGTAGCGGTCGAAGATGATCAGGTCGAAATCATCGACCGATTCCATGAACAGCTCGCGGGTCGGGAAGGCGATCAGCGACAGCTCGGTCACCGGCACGCCGTCCTGCCGGTCCGGCGGGCGCAGGATGGTGAAATGCACAAGATCGACGGACGGGTCGGATTTCAGCAGGTTGCGCCAGGTGCGCTGGCCCGGATGCGGCTCGCCCGACACCAGCAGCACCGACAGCCGGTCGCGGATACCGTTGATCTGCACCACGGCGGCATTGTTGCGGTCGGTCAGCTCATCTTCGGCCTCGGGCACGGTGAACTGCACCACGTTCTGGCCCGCATGGTCCAGCGTCAGTGGCAGTTGCAGTGTCTCGTTCGTGGGCACGGTGAAGGTCATCGACACGCCGCCGTCGATCGCGATCGCGATCTCGGCCCGACCGGAAAGGCCCGCGGGCACCGCGCCCTGGTCCTCGATCCTCAGCGTCATCATCAGCTCTTCGCCGATAATCCCGAAGGCCGGCGCTGTCTCGATCACCAGCCGCCGGTCCCAGTCGCTGTCGCGCCCGGTGATCAGCGCGTGCAGCGGCGCGGGCAGGTCGGGCACCAGTTGCGCGTCGTGCAACTGCCCGTCGGTGACGAGGATGGCGCCGGCGATGCGCGCGCGCGGTTCCTCGGCCAGCATCCGGTTCAGCTCCGCCATCAGGAGCGTGCCGGCGTTGTCGGGCGCGTCGGCCACGGTGGAGACGCGCATTTCCATCCCCAGCGCCGCGATCTCGGTCTCCAGCGCCTCGAGCGCCTCCGCCGTCTGGTCGGGACGGTCCGAGATGCGCTGGCTGGCCGAGGCGTCAGTCACGACCAGCACGATGTCGGTCATCGGCTCGCGTTCTTCGGACTGGAGCGAGGGGTTCAGCAGCGCGGCCAGCAACGCCGCGGAGGCCAGCAGGCGGAACGGCCAGCCGGATAGCCTGCGCCAGAGTGCCAGCGCCACGATCATCAGCGTCGCCGCGCCCAGCGCCCAGATAACGGCCATCGGCAGGAGCGGATCGAAGAGGATGGTCTGTTCCATGCTACTGCCCCAGCCGGTCGAGCAGGTCGGGCACGTGCACCTGGTCGGATTTGTAGTTGCCCGACAGCACGTACATCACGAGGTTGATGCCGAAGCGCAGCGCGATCTCGCGCTGGCGTTCGCCGGTGGCGCCGCGACCCACGGGCAGCACGGGGCGGCCGGCCTCGTCCTGCGCCCAGGCGGCGGCCCAGTCGTTGCCGCCGATCAGCACCGGGGTGACGCCGTCGTTGAGGTTGCGGAACGGCATCCCCTCGACCATCTCGGCGTCCGGCGGCGCAGCCTCGACCCAGACATCGCGGCTGAGGTGGCGACCGGGGAAATCCTGGAGCAGGTAGAAGGTGCGCGTGACGATGTGATCCGGCGGGATCGGTTCGAGCGGCGGGATGTCGAGCGGGGCTGCCAGCGCGCGCAGCCGCCGTCCCTCGGGCGTGCCAGAGCCGAAGCCGCCGATATGTGCGTCGCGGGTGTCGAACACGATCATTCCGCCCGACCGCAGGTAGTCGTTGAGGCGGCGATAGGCGGCGGAGGACGGCATCGGCTGGTCGGCGGTGACGGGCCAGTAGAGCAACGGGAAGAACGCCAGCTCGTCCTGTTCCAGGTCGACGCCGATGGGCGGGGCAGGCTCCACCGAGGTGCGTTGCCAGAGCGTGTTCGACAGGCCCTGAAGCCCGGCGCGCGAGATCTCGTCGATCTGCGCGTCGCCGGTCAGGACATAGGCCAGCGTCACCTCGGAGGTCGCGAGCAGCGCGCGCGCGTCCTCCGGGCTGAGTGTGGTGTTCACCTGCGCCTCCGCCCCCTGCGGCAGGGTCAGGACGAGGGCGAGGATCGCCGCGCCGCGCGTGAGGCCCGACAACCGACCGGCGAGCCAGAGAGCGGCGAGCGCGTCGATCAGCAGCAGAACCAGCGCGGCTGTCAGGAACGCCGCCATCAGGTCGGTGGGAGCGATCACGCTCATCCCCTCGACCGGCACGCTGGCGGGCCAGCTTGCGGGGGTCAGCACCGTTTCGGCGGTGATGACATTGCGCGCGATCCGCCGGTCGCCTCCTTCGTAGAGACCCGGCAACAGGTCCGCCGACAGCGGCGCCTCGGCCAGCAGCGCGCCCTCGACCCCCGGCCGCGTGCCGGCGTCTCGCAGGGTGCCGAAGCCGTCCAGCACCTCGTCCGGCGTCCAGACCGTGCCTTCGAGATCCTCGGCATCTGGCGTGGACGGACGGGTGGAGACGGCCAACCGCTCCAGCATCTGCACGAAGAGCCCCGAGAGCGGCAGGCTCGACCAGTCGGCGTTCGCCGTGACGTGGAACAGCACGACCGACCCCTGCCCATGCGCCGCGCGCGTGACCAGCGGCGTGCCGTCGGTGAGCGAGGCGATGGTGCGCGCCGCAAGCTCCGGGTCGGGCTGCGCCATCACCTGCGCGCTGATCTGCACGTCCTCGGGGATGGCGAGGCCGAAAAAGGGCGAGCTGTCGGGGAACGGTCGAAGCTGTTTCGGCTCGCCCCAGCTCATCGCGCCGCCGACGCTGCGGCCACCTTCGCGCAGTCGCACCGGCATCAGTGGGCCTGCCGCATCGCGCGCTGTGTCCGAGGCTGCAAGCCGCGGCCCGGCGAAGCGCACCAGAAGCCCGCCACGATCGACCCAGTCTGTCAGCCCCTCTTCCTCTTCCGGCGAAAGCGTCGCGATATCGGCGAGGATGATGACATCGGGGCTGGCCAGCAGCATGTCGGTCAGCGCGCCTTCCATCAGGTCGGCGGTCGGCTCCAACGCCTGGCGCAGGTAGTGCAATGGCGACAGCAGCGCCTGCTGCTCGTCGCTGGCCCCGCCCGCGATCAGCGCGACCTGCCGCCGTTGCAGCGCGTCGTCGGTCAGGGTGACGGTGCCCGCGCCACGGATGCCCGCGACCTCGAACCGGGTGATGCGGTTGCGCAACTCGGGCGGGAGGTCGAACTCGGCCTCCGCTTCCGTCGCGCCGGCCTCGAACACGGCATCGGCGCGGGCGAGGTCGCGCGGGATGCCGGCGGGGTCGAGGCCGTGGGCGATGACCTCGAGGGATAGCGGTGTATCTGCGCCCAACCGCGTCAGGGTGGCCCGCACCAAGCCATCCTCGTAGCGCGGCGGCGCCAGCGCGAGGATGTCGCGCGCGCCCTGGAACACGGAGAGCGGCCCGAGGTCCCTCAGCGCCGCAGTCAGGTCGTCGCGCCCGTCATGGTCGAGGCCATCAGCGATCCAGTAGGTTTCCAGCGGCCCCTCCAGTCCCTCGGCCCAGTCGGTCGCCGCGGCAAGGTCGGGGGCGTAGGGCGCGGGCGCCAGCGAGGGCAGACGGGGCTCCCAGGCGTTGGCCGACTGCAACGGCAAGTCGCCGGGCGGCAGGTCGGTCAGCTGCACCAGCGCCACCGGTCGCCCGGCGCGCGAGGCTTCCTCGAGCAGCAGGCCCGCGCGCTCCACCCGGTCCGACCAGTCGCGGGCCGAGGCCCAGGAGGCGTCCATCAGGATCAGCAGCGGCCCCGTGCCGGTGCGCGCAGTCTGCGGGTTCAGCACCGGGCCGGCGAAACCGATGATCGCCGCCGCCAAAGCCGCCATCCGCAGAAGCAACAGCCACCACGGCGTCTTGTCGGTCTGGCTGTCGTCGTCCTTCAGACCCAGCAACAGCGCCACGCCCGGAAACCGCCGCCGGATCGGCGCGGGCGGCACCGCGCGCAGAATCCACCACAGCACCGGCAGCGCGATCAGCGCGACAAGCAGCAGGGGAGTTGCGAAGGCGAGATTGCCGATCATCAGCGAACCTTCTCCAGCGCCTGATAAAGCCAGAGCAGTGTCGGCTCCGCCGCGTGGTCGGTGTGGTGCAGATGGTAGCGCCAGCCGGTGCGCCGGCACAGATCCTTCAGCCGCGCCTTACGCTCGGCCAGCCGCGACAGGTAGGCATCACGCAGCCCGCGCGCCTTCAGCGTCTCGAACCGGATCGCGCCGGACATGGATTCGAACACGGTGCGGCCGTCGTAGGGAAAGACTTCCTCGTCGGGGTCGAGCACCTGCACCAGCGCGCCGCGCACCTCGCGGTCGGCGGCGCGGCCCAGAACGGCCTCGATCGCGGCAAGATCGCCGAAGAAATCCGAGAAGAACACCGCGCGGCTGCCCACCGGCATCATCTGCGGCCGCGGCGCGCCGTAGTCGCCCGGCTCGTGCCGATCCATCAGCGCCTGCGCCAGCCGCATCAGCTGTGCCGAGCCCCCGCGCGGCGGCTCGGGCATGTGGGTCAGCCCCACCCGCTCGCCACCCCGCACGGCCACGATCGCCAGCGCCATCGCCAGCGTCTGTGCCCGGCGCAGTTTCGAGGGCCGGTCGCGGTGCCCGGTGAAGGTCATCGAGGCGGCGTCATCCACCCCAAGGATCACCGATTGAGCCGCCTGCCATTCGGTCTGGCGGATGAAGTGCCCGTCCGACCGGGCCGAGCGGCGCCAGTCGACCTGCCGGTAGCCGTCGCCCGCCTGCGCCGGGCGGTATTGCCAGAATTCGTCACCCGTGCCGGCCCGCTTGCGGCCGTGGACGCCGAACAGAACCGTCGCCGCAAGGTGCTGCGCGTCGACCATCAGCGCCGGCAGCGCCGCCGCCGCCGCCTCGGACCGCGAGCGGAGCGTTTCGGGCGTATGGAGCGACGTGTCGCTCAAGCCGCGAGGCCGATGCGGGTGATGCGGGCCGTGACTTCGTCGATGACCTGTTCCAAAACCGCCCCCTCGGCGCGCGCGGCGAAGCTGAGCGCCATGCGGTGGCTGAGAACCGGACGGGCCAGCGCCGCCACATCCTCGGGCGAGGGCGCAAGCCGGCCGTCGAGCAGCGCGCGCGCCCGCGCCGTCAACATCAGCGCCTGCGCCGCCCGCGGGCCGGGGCCCCAGGACACGGCGCGTTTCACGATCTCGGGCGCCTCGGCGCTATCGGGACGGCAGGCACGGACAAGATCGAGGATCAGTTCCACCACCGCCTCGCCAACCGGCATCTGCCGCACGACCGACTGCGCCTGGATCAGCGCCTCGGGGGTGAAGACCTCGTGCGCCTCGGCCTCCGCCGTGCCGGTGGTGGCCAGCAGAATGCCGCGCTCGGTCTCGCGGTCGGGATAATCCACGTCGATTTTCACCAGGAACCTGTCAAGCTGCGCCTCGGGCAGCGGGTAAGTCCCCTCCTGCTCGATCGGGTTCTGGGTCGCGAGGACGTGGAACGGGCGCGGCAAGGGTTTGTGGTCGCCCGCTATGGTCACCTCGCGCTCCTGCATCGCCTGCAGCAGCGCCGATTGCGTCCGCGGCGAGGCGCGGTTGATCTCGTCGGCCATCAGGAGCTGGCAGAAGATCGGCCCCTGGATGAAGCGAAAGCTGCGGCTGCCGTCCTGCGCGGTTTCCAGCACCTCGGACCCGAGGATATCGGCCGGCATCAGGTCGGGCGTGAACTGGATGCGGTTGGCGCTGAGGCCCATGACCGTCGACAGCGTGTCGACCAACAGCGTCTTGCCCAGCCCCGGCAGGCCCATCAGCAACGCGTGCCCGCCCGACAGCATCGCCGCCAGCGCCAGGTTCACGACCTCGTCCTGCCCGATGATCCGGGTGGCGATGGAGGCCTTTGCCTCACCCAGCTTGACGCCAAGCGCTTCGATCTCGGCGACGAGGGCATCGGGATCAGACATGGCAATGCTCCGCATGATGATTATGTAGGACAGTGGTAACAGACCTATTCCTTGGACCACAAATGGCAAAGCCAGACACACCACAAAAGATCGTGACGGGTGCCCAAGGCACAGGCATGGAGAGCCTGATGCGGGCGACCCAGAAAGCCGCCAAGGGCGGCGGCCTTCCGCCGGTGCATCTGTGGAACCCGCCCTTCTGCGGCGACATCGACATGGAGATCCGCCGCGACGGGACGTGGTTCTACGAGGGCACGCCCATCGGCCGGCCGGCGATGGTGCGGCTGTTCTCGACCATTCTTAAGAAGGAAGACGGCCAGCATTTCCTCGTCACCCCGGTCGAAAAGGTCGGCATCCGGGTCGAGGACGCGCCCTTCGTTGCGCAGGATTTCGAGGTTGAGAGCGAGGGCAAGGGTGCGGCGCAGGTCGTGACCTTCACCACCAATGTGGGCGACACCGTCGCAGCCGGCCCCGACCACCAGATCCGGGTGGAACGCGACGCCAGCGGCGAGCCCAGCCCCTATGTCCACGTCCGCGCCGGGCTCGAGGCGCTGATCGACCGCAAGAGCTTCTACCGGCTCGTCGACATCGGCGAGGCGCAGGATGTTTCGGGGGAGCCGTGGTTCGGCGTCTGGTCGGGTGGCACGTTCTTCAAGATCATCCCGGTGCGGGACCTCTGCGCCTAGCGCGTCAGGCCGCGATGGCGGCGCGCGAAAGCGAATCGTCCAGCTAAGCAAATTATCGGGGAATGGCGCACCGGGGAGGATTCGAACCCCCGACCCCTTGATTCGTAGTCAAGTACTCTATCCAACTGAGCTACCGGTGCGTGAGGCGGGGGTTTAGCGCCGTGGGTTCTGGCTTGCAAGGGGAAATCCCGGCGCGATCAGACGGCGAGACCGGCCGGCAGGATCAGGCGAAAGCAGGTCCCCTCCGGACCGGTGCGGGCGAGGTCGAGGCTGCCGCCATGACCGCGGACGAGCTCGGCGCAGATCGCGAGGCCGAGGCCCGAGCCGCCCTTGCGCGCGCCACCATGAAACGCCTTGAACAGATGGTCCTGCGCCTTCTTCGGCAGGCCGGGGCCGGTGTCGGCGATCTCGATCACCCAGCCCTCCGCGGTCTCGCAGCCCACGATCTCGATGGTTCCGTCGCGGCCCGTGGCGCCGATCGCCTGGCGCGCGTTGCGCACGAGGTTGGACAACACCCGGTGCAGCTGCTCGGCGTCCGCGCGCACCGTGAGGTCGGCCGGCACCTTGCAGGTGTAGGTGATCTCGGCCTTCTCGGCGGCCAACTGGTCATTCTCGATCACGTCCTCGACCAATCCGCGCAGCCCGACGCGGTCGAGCTTGGGCGCGGGCTCTTCGGCGCGGCCGAAGGCCAGCGTCGCCTCGGTCAGGTTGATCGCCCGGTTCAGCGAGCTGACGAGCCGCGGCGCGATGCGCTGCACGGTCGGGTCCTGCGATGATTCCAGCCGGTCGGCGACCAGCGTGGCGACCGAAAGCATGTTGCGCAGATCGTGGCTGATCTTGGCAACGGCCTCGCCCAGCTGCGCCAGTCTTTCGCGCTGCTTCAGCGCGCTGGTCAGGTCCGTCTGCAGCGACTGCAGCGCCTCCTCGGCCGTGCGCAGCTCGTGCACGCGGCCCTGCGGGCGGATGATGCGGGCGGACTCCGACGGCGCCTCGGCATAGCGCGTCATCGCGGCGACCAGCCGGCGAATCGGCGTGACCATCAGGCGGCGCACGGCGACGAACAAGAGCACCGCGGTGAAGATCGAGATGACGGCCGACAGCGCGAGGATGCGCAGCCCGTAGTCGATCATCGCCATGCGCAGCGGCTCGGTCGGGATGGTGATCTCGATCAGCAGCCCCGCCTCGCGCACCGGCTCGCCGATCACGCGGATCACCTGCGGCTCCGGGTCGGCCAGGCGCGCCAGCGCATCGCGCATCAGGACGAAGGCGGAGGGGTCACGCAGATCGAAGCTGGCGGCGATGGCGGGCATCCCGTCGCTCGACAAGATCAGCTGGCGCACCGCGTCGCGGCGCAACACGACGTTCAGCACCTCGGCGTTGCGCAGCAACTCGTCCTCGAGCTCGTCCGAGATCATTCCCTCGGTCGCCAGCAGCGCGAGCGAGGCGATCTGCGCCCGCTCCAGCCGCGCCAGCAGGTAATCCTCGCGGAAGCGGGCGATCGACGGCAGAAAGATGAAGATCTCGGCCAGCATCACGAAGATGATGGTGAGGATCAAAAATCGCCCTGAAAGGGTTTTCGTCACGCGGCCCTGGCCCTTACCTCTACTTGCACCACCCGGTCCTCACAGCCAGCGTTGTACGAAGCGCACGACGTGTTTGACCATGGGGCTGTCGAACAGCTTTGGAGAGAAATAGGCCCCCGCGGCGCGTTTGTTAATCTCTCCCAGTGTCGGATAGGGCGCGACCATGCCCGCGACGGCCGACATCTTGAGGCGATTTGCGATCGCAAGCGCCCAGATCTGGATCAATTCGCCGGCCTGCGGCCCGACAATCGTCGCCCCCACCGGACGGCCCCGGACCACCATCACCTTGGCAAAGCCCGTGGTCTGTGCGGTGGCGATGGCGCGGTCGTTGTGGGCGAACTCGGCGCGGGCGACGAACAGGCGGCTGCCATGCTGCTTGCGCGCCTCGACCTCGGTCAGGCCAACCTGTGCCAGTTCCGGGTCGGTGTAGGTGGCCCGCGGAATGTGATCGGTGCGCGCCTTCGCCGGCAGGCCGAACAGCATCGGGCGGATGATCACGCCGGCATGGTAGCCTGCGACATGGGTGAACTGCATCCCGCCAGCCGCGTCACCCACCGCGTAGACCCGCTTGTTGGTGGAGCGCAGGCCGCTGTCGACGGTCACGCCCGTGCGCGCGTGCCCGACATGAGCCTTGTCGAGGTCGAGGGCGTCGACATTCACCTGCCGCCCCACCGCCACCAGCAGATGCGTGCCGTCGAAGACCTCGCCCTCCTTCGTCTCGACCCGGATCGCGCCCTCACTGCCCGAGGTCGCCGAGACCTCCGCCCCCTCGACGATCTCGATTCCCTCGCCGCGCAGATGATCCAGCACCAGCGCCACGGCCTCTGGGTCATCCTTGCCCAGCGCCTTATGCCCCTCCAGCACCGTGACGCGGCAGCCCAGCCTGCGATGCGCCTGCGCCAGTTCCAGCCCGATGGGACCGCCGCCGATGATGATGAGGTGTTCGGGCCGCTCGCGCAGGGCGAATATGGTCTCGTTGGTGTAGTGCGGCGTGGCATCGAGGCCCGGGATCGGCGGCACAAGCGGGCGCGAGCCCGTGGCGATCACGAAGCGGCGGGCGGTGATCACATGCTCGCCCGCCTGAAGCTCGGTGTCCGACAGGAACCGCGCCTGCGCGCGGATGACGCGAACGCCCAGCCCCTCGAACCGTTCCTGGCTGTCGACCGGCGCGATGGTCTCGATGGCGGCGCGCACGTGATCCTTCGCGGCGGCGAAATCGGGGGCGGCGGCGTGGCCCTCGGTGCCGAAGGCAGCCTGCGCCGTCTGATGCGCCTTGTGGGCGGCGGCCAGCAGCGCCTTGGACGGAACGCAGCCATAGTTCAGGCAATCGCCGCCCATCTTGTGGCCTTCGATCAGGACCACGTCGGCGCCCATCTGCACCGCCCCCGCCGCGACCGAAAGCCCGCCGGACCCGGCGCCGATGATGCAGATGTCGGTCTCGATGCGGCTCATGGGGCGGCCTTTCAAACGGTGGCGTCAGGACTGGAACGCGTCAAAGCCCGGATCGGCCTCGAAAAATCTTGAGGACGATGGGCAGCAGCGCCAGCGCGCAGAGACCCAGCAGGGGCAACAGGATCTTCGGCTCGAAGATGATGCCGAGGTCGGGTGTCTCGCCGCGGGCGAAGACCTCCGACAACCCGGCGCCCACCGAGGTGTAGACGACGGCGCCCGGCATGATGCCGAAGAAGGTGGAGATCACAAAGCGCCGCAGCGGCACGTCGAGGAAGGCGGGGATCAGGTTCGCGACGAAGAACGGAACCACCGGCAGAAGCCGCATCAGGAACAGCATCGACCACTGGTTCTCGTCGATGCCGGCCTTGATGCGTTTCACCAGCCCCTCCGATCCTTCCAGCCGCGCCCCCATGTGCGCGCCGATGCCGGAGCGGGCGGCAAGGAAGATCGCGCTCGCGCCGAGCGTGGCCGCGATAACGTTGAAGAGCGCGCCCGGAAAGGTCGCGAAGAGAAACCCGCCGGTCAGCGTGGCGATGGTCGCGCCGGGCAGGGAAAAGGCCACGATCAGCACGTAGACCGCGATGAAGCCCAGCGCGGCGACCGCATAATTCGCGTCGCGAAACGCGATCAACGCCTCGCGGTTGTCGGCCAGCGCCTGGAAACTGATGCGATCGCCCAGAAGCCACCAGCCCAGCGCCGCGCCGACCGCGATGGCGATCAGCGGCAAGTTGCGGCCGAGGGGGGAACGTCTGGTTTCTGTCACGATATCGGTCATCTGGCTCACTGTCCTTGGCTGGTAGCATCTAAATGCGCCAGCGGGCGAGGATGCGACAGGGGTCTCACGGGTGGTTGATGCACCGTGACGGGAGCACCGGTTTTCGTGACGGACAGGAGCCGACCCCGTAACATCGGGCGGGAAGTATTGCAGAAGCGGCGACCGCGCGAAGGCTGACTGCGAAAATCGCCGGTCCCGCGCCCAAGATTCATTGACAGCCCCCGCGGCTTTCCTTAGTAGCCGGGCTTCATCGGAGATTCCCTTGGGTCGAAGAGGCGCGCTCCTGTAGCGACCCGGCCCGGTAGAGCGACGGAGAAGACAATGTCGAAGCGTACTTTTCAGCCCTCGAACCTCGTGCGCAAGCGGCGCCACGGGTTCCGTGCACGCATGGCCACCAAGGCAGGTCGCAAGATCCTCAACGCCCGCCGCGCCATCGGCCGGAAGTCGCTGAGCGCCTGATCCGGGCCAGCGTGATGCACGACCAGACGCCTCCGCCGGGTGATGGCCCGCCGGGGGCTTTTTCTGTCGTGAAACTCTCCGTCCTGAACCAGCGCGCCGATTTCCTGCGCGCCGCCCGCGCCAAGCGGCAGCCGATGCCGGGGTTCCTGCTGCAGGCCCGCGAGCGCGCCGCGGACGAACCCGCCGAGACGCCGATCCGCGTCGGCTACACCTGTTCCAAAAAAGTGGGCAACGCCGTCGCCCGCAACCGCGCCAAGCGCCGCCTGCGCGAGATCGCCCGCGCGGTTCTGCCCGTGGACGGGCGGCCCGGCTGGGATTACGTTCTCGTCGGGCGCGCGGGGGCCACGGCCGAGCTTCCCTTCGCCCAGCTCAAGTCCGACCTCTCGGCCGCCCTGGGAAAGCTCCACCGATGAGCCCGCTCGCCTATGTCGTGTCCCTGCCGGTGCGGTTCTACCGCCTCGTCTTCAGCCCCTGGGTCGGGCACGGCTGCCGCTATCACCCGACCTGCTCCGCCTACGCGATGGAGGCGCTGGAGAAACACGGCGCACTGAAGGGAAGCTGGCTCGCCGCCCGCCGCATCGCCCGCTGCCACCCCTGGGGCGGATCGGGCGTGGACAACGTGCCGGACTGAGGCTCAGGTCAGCAGCGCCAGGTCGGACGAGCCCACCGTCGGCCGCCGGGTCGGCATCAACGCCGGATCGGCGCCGCCCAGCGTGAGCGCAAGATCGGTGTAGAACCCCTGATCGTTGAAATACCAAAGGTGCGAGCCGCGCAGCGTCTTGCCCGCCGGCGGCACCTTGGCCTCGTATTGCGCGCCGCAGTAGACGTCGTGGAACCGCGCCGGGATCGCCACCGGCAAGCCGTTCCGCCCCGCCCGTTGCTGGCCGTGCACGATGCCCTCGGACAGATCCAGCACCTTGTCGAAGGTGGAATAGTAATTCGTCAACCGCTCGCTGCGCAGGTCCATCACCAGCGCGCCCCAGGCCCCGCTTTCCATCCAGGGCTTGTCGGCATCGGCGGCGACAAAGGCCACCTCGCCCACGCCCCAGGGCACGGTGCCCGGCGAACCGCCATCGCCCACGCCGGAAAACCCGCGAAGCGTCAGGTAGGCGCCCATGGAATGGCAGATCAGGTGCACCCGCGGCTGCGGCCGCAGATTCAACAGCGGCCCGATCAGGTCGATGATGAGGTAAGGTGCGGTGTGCTTGGCATCGTTGCGGTCGCTCAGGTAGGACCAGATCGTGCCATCGCTAGGCCAGTCGTAGGCCACGACCAGTCCGGACCATCCAGCGGCGGCCAGCCCCAGTTCGATCTTGCGCCGCCGCTCCAGCATCTCGGACTGCTCGGTGTTGAAGCCGTGCACGTAGACCAGCACCTCGCCGCCCTGCGCCTGCTGCTTCACGAGGCTGAGCCATGTCGCCTGGTCGACGATATGGTCCCCGTCGGGCGACACCCCCTCGGGCACCGAGACATGGCGCGTGATGGTGGCGCGGTTGTGCGTGAAACGGCGCGTCGAGGCGTTGTAGCTGCGGCGGGTGACGAAGAGGGGCATGGGCAGACCTCGGTCAGGCAGGATCACGAGATCATGCCCTGCTTGGAGCGAACCGCACAGTGGGGTTTCCCGCCAGCGCGCTTGACGTCTGCGGGCCCCCGGCCCTATGCCCGCCCGGCGTGACAGGAGGCAGACATGCTTGACGCCGACGAGGCCGATGCGACCGAGGCCGACGACATCCACCCGCTGTTCCACGGCGCGCCGAAGACCACGGCGTTCCGCAAGCTGCGCAAGCGGCTGGTCCGCGAGACGCGCGAGGCAATCGACCGCTACGGCATGATCGACCGGGTAGGGCCGCGCGCGAGATGGCTGGTCTGCCTGTCGGGCGGCAAGGACAGCTATACCCTGCTCGCGATCCTGACCGAGCTGCAATGGCGCGGGCTGTTGCCGGTCGACCTGCTGGCCTGCAACCTCGACCAGGGCCAGCCCGGCTTTCCCGCGACCGTGTTGCCGGAGTTCCTCGCGCGGATGGGCGTGCCGCACCGGATCGAATACGCCGACACCTATTCCATCGTGAAGGACAAGGTCCCGCAGGGGCGCACCTATTGCGCGCTCTGCTCGCGGCTCCGGCGCGGCAACCTCTACCGCATCGCGCGGGAGGAAGGCTGTTCCGCCGTGGTTCTCGGCCACCACCGCGACGACATTCTCGAGACATTTTTCCTCAACCTGTTCCATGGCGGCAAGCTCGCCACCATGCCGCCGCGGCTGTTGAACGACGAGGGCGATCTGTTCGTGCACCGCCCGCTTGCCCATGTGGCCGAGGAAGATTGCGAGGCTTTCGCCCAGGCGATGGGCTACCCGATCATCCCCTGCGACCTTTGCGGGTCGCAAGACGGGCTGCAACGGCAGGTCATCAAGCGCATGCTCGACGAGTGGGAAACCCGGGCGCCCGGTCGGCGCGGCAAGATGTTCTCGGCGCTGATGAACGCGCGGCCCTCGCATCTGCTCGACCCCGAGCTGTTCGATTTCGCGGGTCTGGCGCGGGCGGCAACTGGCGACAATTCGACGGACTGAGGTGCCGCGCGTTAAGCGGGCGTCAGGTCTTGGCCTCTAGGCCGGACAGCGGGTTGCAGGTCTGCGACCGATCTGTCCGGTTGATTGAGGAGTCACAGAGATGCCCCCGGGACGCAGCACCCTTCCCGCACGGCTGGCCGAGGCAACCGGCCGCGCGCTGGCCCGGCTCGACGTGCTGGCCCTGTTTCCCCTGGCGACGCTGGCGGCGATCTGGCTGGGGCTGAGCGACATGGTGGTGCTGACCGCCTTTCTGCTGCCGGCACTTTTGGCGTTTCGCGCCATCTGCCTGGCCCTTGGCGGCGCACCGACAGCGGCGGCGGGTCGAGGCTTTGTCCCGCACTCCGGCGGACTGGTGGGGCGCGATGCGCTTTTGGCGACGCTCGACCGTCTTGCGCGCGAGCCCGGCGATGATGGCGCCTGCATCCTGATCCAGGTCGACGACTGGGACCGGCTGGTGGACCGCTGGGGCAACGAGACCGCCGAAGACCTGTTGTCGCGCTGCGGCGACCGGCTCTGCGCGGCGCTGCGCCACCACGATCTGGTTGCAAGGCTGGGTGATGCGCGGTTCTGCGTCGTGCTGCACTCCGCCCGCCCGGTGCGTCTCGCCACGCGCGAGGCGATCACCGACCGGCTGCGGGCGGCTCTCGGCGAACCGCTTGCCGTCGGCGGCACCGCAATCCGGCTCAGCGCGTCGGCCGGGCACACCGGGCTGATACGCGAGCAGGGCGATGTCGCGGGCGCAACCTTTTCCGCCGCCGAGGCCGCATTGGCCGAGGCGCTGCGCCACGGACCGAACGCGGTGCGCACCTACGCGCCGGGGCTGATGCATCACCGCGCTGAACAGACCGACCTGGTCGATGCGGTCGAGGCCGCGCTTGACCGCGGCGAGATCCGGGCCTGGTTCCAGCCGCAGATCTGTATCCGCAGCGGCGCCCTTTCCGGGTTCGAGGCGCTGGCGCGCTGGAACCACCCCGCGCGTGGCGTGCTTTGCCCCGCCGAATTCCTGCCCGCCGTCGAGGAGGCGGGTCGGATGTCCGCGCTTGGCCAGACCATCCTTGGCCAGGCGCTGGATGCGCTGCGCCACTGGGACAGGGCCGGGCTGGATGTGCCGAGGGTGTCGGTGAATTTTTCGGCAACGGAATTGCGCAACCCCGCACTGGCCGATCATGCCCGCACGGAGCTGGACCGTTTCGATGTCGCGCCGGATCGTCTGACCGTCGAAATCCTCGAGACGGTGGCGGCCAGCAGCGCGGATGCGCAGGTGCTTGCCACGATCGCCGCGCTGCGCGCGCAGGGCATCTCGCTCGATCTTGATGACTTCGGGGTCGGCCAGACCTCGCTGTCGGCGATCCGGCGCTTCGGCGTGACGCGGATCAAGATCGACCGCTCCTTCATCCTCGGCCTCGACCGCGACCCGGACCAGCAGGCGATGGTCGCCGCGATCTTGTCGATGGCACGCCATCTCGGCGTCGGCACCCTGGCCGAAGGTGTGGAAACCCAGGCGGTTCACCGGATGCTGGCCCAGATGGGCTGTGACCACATGCAAGGCTTTCACCTCGCGCGCCCGATGCCGCTGGAGGACACCCTCGCCTGGGCGGCGGGGCAGGCCGCATCCGGCCTTCAGCCGCCCATGATCAGCCTGCGAGCCGGATGAGCCCATACACCCCGCCCCCCGCGCGGAAAACGCCCCTTGACCTTTCGCCCCCCGATCTGTTGAACCCGCGTGACTATCAATGGCGGGACCCAAACACTCATGGACGATCAGAACAGAAACCTGATCCTGGCCACGGCGCTGAGCTTCGTGGTCATTCTCGTCTGGTTCGTCCTCTTCCCGCCGCCCGAGCCGGAAACCGACCCCAACGCCCCGGCCATCGTCGAGCAGCAGCCCAGCGCCACCGGCACCGACATGGCGGTGTTGCCGCCGGCGGCGACGGACGGCACCGCCGCCACCCCCGACGCCGACACCGCGACCGAGGTCGCCCTGACTGGGGCCGCGCGCCTGCCGATCGAGACGCCGGAACTGGAAGGCTCGATCTCGCTCATCGGCGGCCGGATCGACGACCTGTTGCTGCGCGGCTATTTCGAGACCCTCGAGGATGACAGCCCGAACGTCCGCCTGCTGTCGCCCGTTGGCAGCGACGAGCCCTATTACGCGCTCTACGGCTGGGCACCCGGCGGCGAGTTGAGCTTCGAGGAAGTCCCCGGTGCCAACACCGAGTGGAGCGTCGAAGAGGGCGAGACGCTGACCCCCGAAACCCCGGTCACGCTGTCTTGGGACAACGGCGCGGGCCTGATCTTCCGCCGCACCATCGCGATCGACGCGAATTTCATGTTCACGGTCACGCAATCGGTCGAGAACACCGGCGAAGGCTCGGTGCGGCTCGCCCCCTACGGGATCGTGGCCCGCCACGGCCTGCCCGACGACCTGCAGAACTTCTTCATCCTGCACGAAGGTGTGGTGCGCAAGGTCGACGGTGAGCTCGACGAGATCGGATACAACGACATCCCCGACCTTGATTTCGTGCAGCGCGAAGCTGCCGCCGCCGAGGTGGTCGAGGTCGCCGAGAACGGCTGGATCGGCTTCACTGACAAATACTGGATGACCACGCTCATCCCCGGCGCCGACCAGCCCTTCACCTCGGTGACGAAATACGTCGAGGCCTCGGACATCTACCAGACCGAGGCACGCCTCCCCGCGATGACCGTCGAGGCGGGCCAGACGGCGCAGGTGACGACGCAGCTTTTTGCCGGCGCCAAGGAATGGGAAACCATCCGCAACTACCAGGAGGCGGGGATCGACCGCTTCATCGACTCGATCGACTGGGGCTGGTTCTTCTTCATCACCAAGCCGATGTTCTGGCTGCTGCACAACCTGAACATGCTGATCGGCAACATGGGCATCGCGATCATCGCGCTCACGATCATCGTGAAGGCCGTGCTGTTCCCGCTGGCCTACAAATCCTACGCCTCGATGGCGCGGATGCGCGAGTTGCAGCCGCAGATGGAGAAGCTCAAGGAACGCGCCGGCGACGACCGTCAGAAGCTCCAGCAGGAGATGATGGAGCTCTACAAGCGCGAAAAGGTGAACCCGGCCTCCGGCTGCCTGCCGATCCTGTTGCAGATCCCGATCTTCTTCTCGCTTTACAAGGTGATCTTCGTCACGCTGGAACTGCGTCACGCGCCCTTCTTCGGCTGGCTCAACGACCTGTCCACGCCCGACCCGTCGTCGATCTTCAACCTCTTCGGGCTCCTGCCCTGGGACGCGCCGGATCCGACCAGCATCCTCGCGCTGATCTTCATCGGGGTTCTGCCGATCCTGCTCGGCATCTCGATGTGGTTGCAGCAGAAGCTGAACCCGCAACCGACCGACCCGACTCAGGCGGCGATCTTCGCCTGGCTGCCCTGGGTGTTCATGTTCATGCTGGGCAGTTTCGCCAGCGGCTTGCTGGTCTACTGGATCGCGAACAACACGATCACCTTCACCCAGCAATACATCATCATGCGCAGCCACGGCTACAAACCGGACCTGTTCGGCAACATCCGCTCGAGCTTCAAGCGGAAGACCCCGCAGGACAAATGACCTGGTCGCTCGCCCAGATCTGGCGGCATCCGATCAAGGGCGTCGGCGCGGAACGGCTGGACCACGTGGGCCTGCACATCGACCGGCCGCTGCCGATGGACCGCGCCTGGGCGGTGCTGGAAGAGGGCGGCGAGGCGGCCGATGGCTGGCGATCGTGCCGCAACTTTCTGCGCGGGGCCAAGGGGCCGTCGCTGATGGCCGTCACCGCGCGCGTCGCGGATGAGGTGATCCATCTGTCGCACCCGGACCTGCCCGACCTCGCCATCACCCCCGGCTCGCAGGAAGCGAGCCGCGCGCTCTGCGCCTGGGTAAAGCCGATCTACCCCGCCGACCGGCGCGGCCCCGCCGCGCTGGTGAAGGCGCCCGAGGAGGGGATGAGCGACGCGCCCTTCGCCTCGGTCTCGGTGCTGAACCTCGCCTCGCTCAGGGCGCTGTCGCAAAAGCTGGGCCAGGACCTCGAGCCGCGGCGCTTTCGCGGCAACCTGTGGCTCGACGGGCTGGCGCCGTGGGAGGAATTCGATCTCGTGGGCAAGCGCCTGAAGATCGGCGCGGCCGAGCTGGAGATCATAGAGCCCATCGGCCGCTGCCGCGCGACCGAGGCGAACCCGGATACCGGCCGGCGCGACGCGGGCACGCTGGCGGCCCTGCAGGACGGCTGGGGACACACGCGGTTCGGCGTCTACGCGATGGTCCGGCGCGCAGGCCGTGTCGCGGTCGGTGATGAGGTGATCCGCACATGACGGCCCTGCCCTTCCCCCTCGCCCCCGAGCCTGACGAGGCCACCGCGGAGGTCGGTCGCAAGCTCTTTGCCGGGGGCGCCGAGTTCCTCAAGGGCGTCGTCGCGATGGATGGCTTGCCGCCCGCCGACCGGCCCGAGGTCTGTTTCGCAGGCCGCTCCAACGTGGGAAAATCCACGTTGATCAACGCGCTGACCGGGCGCCGCGCGCTCGCCCGCGCCTCGAACACGCCGGGCCGCACGCAGGAGATCAACTACTTCACGCTGGGAGAGAGCCACTACCTCGTCGACCTTCCGGGCTACGGCTACGCCGAGGCGCCGGTCGACGTGGTGCGGAAATGGCAGACGCTCTTGCGCGCCTACCTCTCAGGGCGCGCCACGCTGCGCCGCGCCTTCGTGCTGATCGACGCGCGCCACGGCGCGAAGGAGGTCGACCAGGAGATCATGACCCTGCTCGACAAGTCCGCGGTGCCGTTCCAGGTGGTCGTGACCAAGGCCGACAAGGTGAAGGGCAACGATCTCGAGGCGGCGCTGACCCGGACCCGCGCGGCGCTGGCGAAACACCCGGCGGCCTATCCGGAACTGATCCTGACCTCGTCCGAGAAGGGCGAGGGGATCGCCACCCTGCGCGCCACGATCGCCGCCATCGGCTGACCGGGCGGCGGCATCTTTCCCCGAAACTGCGAACCCGCCGCTTCACAGCGGCGCGGCGGTCGCCTATTCAGGTCTGACGGCAAACGAGGCGCAGGATGAAACCCCGAGACATGACCCGCGACAACATCGCCACCGCCCGCACCCTGAGCGAGGCCTTGCCCTACCTGCAACGCTTCAACGACGCGGTCGTCGTGGTGAAGTTCGGCGGCAACGCGATGGGCGATGACGAGACGATGGAAAGCTTCGCCCGCGACATCGTGCTGCTCCGGCAGGTCGGCGTGAACCCCGTCGTGGTCCATGGCGGCGGGCCGATGATCAACGAGTTGCTGGACAAGCTCGGGATCAAGTCCGAGTTCATCGACGGCAAGCGCGTCACCGATGCCGCGACGGTCGAGGTCGTGGAAATGGTGCTTTCGGGCCTTGTAAACAAGCGGATCGTGCAGGCGATCAACGCGCAGGGGGGCAAGGCGGTGGGGCTGTCGGGCAAGGACGCCTCGATGATGATCTGCGAGCCGGCGGACCCGAAGTTCGGCTTCGTGGGCGAGCCGGTCGAGGTCGACCCCGCGGTCATCAACAACCTCTTCGAGGATGACATGATCCCGGTGATCGCGCCGCTGGGAATGGGCCGGAACGGCGAGACCTTCAACGTGAACGGCGACACGGCGGCGGGCGCGATTGCCGCGGCGCTGAAGGCTGACCGGTTGTTATTGCTCACGAATGTCGCCGGAGTGAAGAATTCCGCGGGTGAGCTGGTGACGGAACTGCGCGCCGCCGAGGTCGAGGAGATGACGCGGGCGGGCGTGATTTCGGGCGGGATGATCCCGAAGACGGAAACCGCGCTTCAGGCTGTCCGGGGCGGCGTCAGGGCCTGCACCATCGTCGACGGCCGGGTGCCCAACGCGGTGCTGCTGGAGCTGTTCACCGAGCATGGCGCGGGCTCCATGATCCGGGCCTGAGCGGGTCACAGCGCGTACACACCCCGTACACAGCGCGTGCACCGGACGCGCCCGACGGAAGGATCCGCGATGCGGCATCTGGAGGAAATCGAGAGCCGCCTCATGGCGCACCACCTGTCGGTCTTCGGCGGCTTCCACCCGGTGCCCGAGGACGGCGCGCCCGAAGGCTGCGCCACGCTGCTGATGCTGGGGCCGGCCGAGCCGGGGTTCTGGGCGCATGTGAGCGCCGAGCCGGAATTCGCGGACGAAAAGCCCGACCCGATGGACCGCTGGTCACGGCGGGTGATCGGGCGGTTGGCCTGCGACCTCGGGGCCAAGGCGCTCTTTCCCTTCGGCGGGCCGCCCTGGCGTCCCTTCATCGCCTGGGCAAAACGGACCGGGCGCGCCCATGCCAGCCCGGTGAGCCTGCTGGTCCATGACGCGGCCGGGCTGATGGTGTCCTACCGCGGCGCGCTGGCCTTGCGGGAGCAGATCGACCTGCCACCCCCGCCGCGGTCCCCCTGCGCGCCCTGCCCCCGCCCCTGCGAGACGGCGTGTCCCGTTGGCGCGCTGACCGCCGACGGCTATGACACCGGGGCCTGCCATGCCTTTCTCGAGACGTCGGCGGGACGTGACTGCCTCGAGCAGGGCTGCCGCGTGCGGCGGGCCTGCCCGGTCAGCGACGGATACGGGCGCCTGCCGGCACAATCGGCCTTTCACATGCGGAGCTTTCACCCATGACCCTCACCCTGATCCTGACCCGGCACGCGAAATCGGATTGGGACGACCCGCGCCTGAGCGACCATGACCGGACGCTGAACGCGCGGGGCAAGCGCGACGCGCCGCGGGTCGGGGCGTGGCTATCGGCGCAGGGGCATCTGCCGGACGCGGCGCTGGTGTCTTCGGCCCGGCGGACGCAGGAGACCTGGGAGTTGCTTTCGCCGGAGCTGGGGCGCGATGTGCCGATGACTGTGGTGCCGGGGCTGTATCATGCCGAGGCCGGGGATATCCTGACGCATCTTCGCGCGGCGACGGCGCCGGTGGTGATGGTGATTGGGCACAATCCGGGGATCGGCGAGTTCGCGCACCGGATCGTGGATGCGCCGGCCGCCCACCCAAGGTTCATCGACTACCCGACCTGCGCCACCCTGGTGGCGGAGTTCGCGGGCGACGACTGGGGTGCCGTCGACTGGTGGTCGGGCCGGGTGGTGGATTTCGTGGTGCCGCGCGACCTCTGAGCGGCAGGGCTGCCCCCGCCGCCGCCGGGTCAGTGCCCGAGAATCTGGCTCAGGAACAGCTTGGTACGCTCGTTCTGCGGGTTGGTGAAGAACGGCTCGGGCTCGTTCTGTTCGACGATCTGGCCCTGGTCCATGAAGATCACGCGGTTCGCGACCTGGCGGGCGAAACCCATCTCGTGGGTCACGCAGATCATCGTCATGCCTTCCTCGGCGAGCGCGATCATGGTGTCGAGCACCTCCTTGATCATCTCGGGGTCGAGGGCGGAGGTGGGTTCGTCGAAGAGCATGATGCGCGGCCGCATGCACAGCGACCGCGCTATGGCGACGCGCTGCTGCTGACCGCCGGAGAGCTGGCCCGGATACTTGTGAGCCTGCTCGGGGATCTTCACCTTTTCGAGGAAATACATCGCGGTTTCCTCGGCCTCGCGCTTGGGCGTCTTGCGGACCCAGATCGGCGCGAGGGTGCAGTTCTCGAGGATGGTCAGATGCGGGAACAGGTTGAAGTGCTGGAACACCATCCCGACCTCGGACCGGATGCGGTCGATGTTCTTGATGTCGTTGGACAGCAGCGTGCCGTCGACGGTGATCTGGCCCTTCTGGTGTTCCTCCAGCGCGTTGATGCAGCGGATCAGGGTGGATTTGCCCGAACCGGAAGGGCCGCAGACCACGATGCGTTCGCCGCGGTTCACCGTCAGGTTGATGTCGCGCAGCACGTGGAAGGTGCCGAACCACTTGTTCATGCCGGTGATGTCGATGGCGATCTCGTCCGAGACCTTCATCTGCGACCGGTTGATCTGGCGCTCCTGCGCGGTGTTCGTGTGAGCTTCAGCCATGGTCAGGTCCTCCTCAGCGGCGGTCGGTGGCGAGCTTGCGCTCGAGGAATTGCGAATAGCGGCTCATCGCGAAGCAGCAGACGAAGAAGCACAGCCCGATGAAGATGAACAGCTCCCAGTAGATGCCGTTCCAGTCGGTGGTCGCCCGGATCGAGTTGGACAGGCCGATCGGGTCGAGAAGCCCGATGAACACCACCAGCGTCGTGTCCTTGAACAGGCCGATGAAGGTGTTGACGATGCCGGGGATGGAGATCTTCAGCGCCTGCGGCAGGATGATCAGGCGCATGGATTGCCAGTAGTCGAGGCCGAGACTGTCGGCGCCCTCGTACTGGCCGCGCGGCAGCGCCGCGAGACCGCCGCGGATCACCTCGGCCATGTAGGCGGAGGCGAAGAGCGTGACCATGATGATGACGCGCAGCATCAGGTCGAAACTGGTGCCGGGCGGCAGGAAGTAGTTCAGGAGCAGCGAAGCGGTGAAGAGCCACACGATCAGCGGCACGCCGCGGATCACCTCGATGAAGATCACGCTGAACTTGTTGATGATGAAGAGGTCCGATTGCCGGCCGAGCGCCAGCAGGATGCCCAGCGGCAGTGACATGACGATGCCGGAGATGCCGATCACCAGCGCCAGCATGAAGCCGCCGAACTGGTTGGAGGCGATGGACCGTATGCCGATGGGCAGGATGTTGTCGAGCGCGCCGGCCAGCGGACCGACGAGGACGACCCAGTATATCAGCGGCACGAGGACGGTCGCGATCATGCCGCCGAGGTTGCCGATGACGGGCGTGGCGAATTTCAGCACCGCGTAGCCGATGCCGAAGCCTGCCGCGACCAGGACCGGGCCCCAGATCGAGCCGCCCCAGAGCAGCCAGTAGCACAGGAAGGGGGCGGCTGCGGTGAGATAGAGCAGCTGTTTCGGCGCGCGCTGGAACATGACCGGCGCAACGGCGAGGAAGAACACGAGGAGCGCCGCGACCGGGCGCCAGTAGACCTGCGGCGGGTAGAAGCCGAAGAGGAGCTGTTCCCAGCGATCACCCAGCACGGCCCAGCACGCGACGTTGGCGCCCTCGCCATAGAGGCTGTCGCGGATCGCGCGGCATTCGGTCAAGCTGTCCGCGTCCCAGATGCCGTAGACGATCCAGCCGAGGATGTGGCTCAGCACCCAGTAGATGATGAACAGCGACGCGATCGTGAGCAGCGCATTGAGCCAGGACGAGAACAGGTTGTCGCGCAGCCATTTGACGGCGCCCGCCTCGGTAATCGGCGGGGATTCTTCGGGGAGCATGGTGTCGCGGACATAGGCGACGGTCTGGGCGTGAACTTCGCTCATCTCAGCGCTCCTTCAGTTTCACGGAGGAGTTGTAGAAGTTCATCACGCTGGAGATGATCAGCGACGTGATGAGGTAGAAGGTACCCAGAAGCAGCATCCCCTCGAGCTCGCGGCCGGTCTGGTTGATGGTGATGCCGCCCAGGGTCGCGCGGACGTCCATGTAGCCCACGGCTATGGCCAGCGAGGAGTTCTTGGTCAGGTTCAGGTATTGCGAGATCAGCGGCGGGATGATCACTCGCAGGGCCTGCGGCAAGATCACCAGGTTCATCGTGCGGCTGGGGCGCAGGCCGAGCGCGAAGGCGGCCTCGCTCTGTCCCTTGGAGATGGCGAGGATGCCGCCGCGCACGATCTCGGCGATGAAGGCGCCGGTGTAGAGCGCCAGCGCGAACCACAGCGCGACCAGCGAGTTGCGCAGGTGAATGCCCTCGCCGAAGTTGAAGCCCTGCAACTGCGGGTACTGGAACTGCGCCCCGAGCACGACAAGGACCGCGATGACCGGCAGGAAGATCGCGCCGACCTGCATCCAGAACGAGCCGGTGGGGCGGACGCCCGTCGCCTCCTGCTTGACGGTGGCCCAGCGCGAGATGAACCGAGCGCCGACCACACCGGCCACGAAGACGCCGAGGATCACCAGCCAGTCGAGCCCGGAGGAGGTGGGGATGATGTCGCCCTCGGCCAGATTGCCGCCGGAGGTCTGCGTGGCGCCGGGGCCGCCGGACTGTTCGGCATCGGCGTCGACGCCGGCACCGCCGGTGGCGATGCGGCTGCTGCCGTAGGTGCCGACCGCGTTGGTGCGCGGCGCGGCCTCGACCGGGGCCTCGACGGGCGCCTGTTCGATCTCGTTGCCGCCAAGCGAGCGGCTGAACACGACATTCGGCACGTAGATGCCGCGGTTGGTCACGGCCACGCTGTCGAACAGGATCATCCGCGCGCTTCCATCCTCGCGGAAATCGCGGGGCTGCGGCATCGACTCGGTCATCACGGCGAAGATGACGAGGATCCACAGAAGCAGGGGGATGTTACGGAAACCTTCGACGTAGACGCCCATCAGGCGCGCCACGATCCAGTTGTTCGACAGCCGCAGGACACCGGCGATCACGCCCAGCACGGTGGCGAGGATGCAGCCGAGGGCCGCGACAAGCAGCGTGTTCAGGATGCCGACGAAGGCCGCCCGCGCATGGGTGGAATTGTTACTGTATTCGACGAGGCGCTGGTTGATGTCATACCCCGCCCGCGTGCCGAGAAAGCCGAAATTGATCGGTTTGCCCAACGCAGCGAGGTTCTGCGCCGTGTTGTTGGCCAGCCAGTAGAAGGCCGACATGATCAGGATGAAGGCCACGACCTGGATCGTCATGGAGCGATACCGGGTGTCGTAGATCAGCTGGCTCAGGCGGAAGCCTTCGCTGGGCGGGTCGGTCATCGTCGCCATGTCATCCCCCTGTGGATGCGCCGGATGCGGCTGTTTCGTGGTGCACCTGAACAGGGCAACCCGGCCGCTTGTTGTATTGGCGTGAAAGCGCAGTGAGAAAGGGCGCGGACAATGCCGCGCCCTTTCAGGATCAGAGAGTTACCGGAACGGCGGTGCGTAGAGCAGGCCGCCGTCGGTCCACTGGGCGTTCAGGCCGCGTGCGAGCCCGATCGGAGTGGATTCACCGATGTTGCCTTCGAAGATCTCGCCGTAGTTGCCGACGGCCGCGATCGCGCGCTGCATCCAGTCGGCGTCGAGGCCGATCATCGCGCCGAGGTCGCCCTCGGTGCCGAGGATCCGGTTGACCTCGGGGTTCTCGGTGCCGGCAGCAAGCTCGCCGACGTTGGCCGAGGTGATGCCGTATTCTTCAGCGGCGATCAGGCCGTTGAGGGTCCAGCGAACGATGTCACCCCATTCGTTGTCGCCATGACGCACGAGCGGGCCGAGCGGTTCTTTCGAGATGATCTCGGGCAGGATGACATGTGCCGAGGGATCCTCGAAGGTGGCGCGCGTTGCGGCCAGGCCCGAGGCATCGGTGGTGTAGACGTCGCAGGCACCGGCAAGGTACTGCTGCTGCGCCTCGGCGTTCGTCTCGATCGGCACGGGCTCGTAGCTCATGTTGTTCGAGGCGAAGAAGTCGGCGAGGTTCAGTTCGGTCGTGGTGCCGGTCTGGATGCAGACGGTCGCGCCGTCGAGTTCCAGCGCCGAGGACACGCCGAGTTCGCGCGGTGCCATGAAGCCCTGGCCGTCGTAGTAGTTCACGCCGACGAATTCGAACGCGAGGTCGGTGTCGCGGCTGAACGTCCAGGTGGTGTTGCGGGCCAGCATGTCGATCTCGCCCGAGGACAGCGCGGTGAAGCGGGTCTGGCCTGTGGTGGGGACGAATTCGACAGCGCTGGCATCGCCGAGAACGGCGGCGGCGACGGCGCGGCAGACGGCCACGTCGAAGCCCTGCCATTCACCGCTGGCGTCGGGTGCCGCGAAGCCGGTCAGACCGGTCGTCACACCACAGTTCAGCGCGCCACGGGACTGGACTTGCTCCAGGGTCGACTGCGCCGACGCGATGCCGGCCGCAAGGCCGGCAACCGCGAGCGTGCCGAGAAATACGGATTTGTTCATGTTAACCTCTTCCTGATGGACCGCCCTTTGGGCTGTGTTTTGGTTGCCCCAAGGGCCTTGGTAAAAGTCCGTGAGAGACAATTGCCTCTGCACCGATGCCAAATTGGGCAAATCTGGCGCAATAGGTCAAGGGCAACGGGCGCGCTTTCCGGCGGGTCACGCCAATGAAACGCCCAAAACCTCACCGTGTCGCCTGATATTTCGGCAGCAAGCGGCCCTTATTCCACAGGACGGGTCAGGCGCCCGTGGACAGGGCCCAGAAGCGGTCGGCCTGCAGGAACTGCGCGCGCTTTATTTCCATGGCCTCATCGGCCTCTTCGTCGCGGCCCCACTGTTCGATCTGCCACTCCTCATCGATTCGCGACATTGCCCAGGCCGTTTCCGGATCGAGGTGCCGCTCGGCCACGGCGAGACCCAGGATCAGCGATCCCGAGAGCGTGACGAGGTCGTGCAGCGCGGTGAGCTGGAAGGGGTCCAGCGCCGCCACACGGGCCGACAGGGCGGCAAGGCTGGCTGGCGGCTGGTCCACGGGCAGGACGCCCCTGGTCGGCGTCAGGCGGGCGCCATGCGCCGCGGCGGCCCAGTCGAGGAGCGGATCCCAGGCCCGCGCCTGACGCTCGACCAGTTCGGGCGGGGTTTCGGCGCGGTGGCAGGTGAGGTCGGTCTCGGCATAGGCCGCGAGCATCGCGGCCACTTCGGGCTGTTGCGGGCGGACACGCTCGATGGCGGAGTTGGCGGCGCGGGTGACGGGCATGGTGAGCGGCTGGATCTCGTCCTGTTGCGCCTGCCATTCCTCGGCGATGGCCTCGGCCATGGCACGGGTCGGAACGACGAGGGGCAGCTTGCCCGGGGTCATAACCTGGCGCGCGTCGAGGAAGACGGCAAAGCCGCCCTCGGCCTCGCGCACCGAGACGTCGGTCCAGAACCGCTTTGCCTTCCACCCGCCGATCATGCCGGGGCACATATGCGTTCGAGGGCGGCTGGCAAGGCGTCGAAGCCGGTGAGCAATCCGGCTGCGCCGGCGCGGGTCAGCGCCTCGGGCGGGTGATAGCCCCAGGTGACGCCGAGGGTGTGGATGCCGGCGGCAAAGCCCATGTCGATGTCGAATGTGGTGTCGCCAATGATGACGGCGCGGGTCGCGGCGACGCCAGTGTCACGCAGGCATGCCCCCACCATCGAGGGGTGGGGTTTCGACGGGTGGTCGTCGGCCACCTGCACCGACTGGAAGAAGCCGCGGAGATCGTGGAGGTCGAAGATATGCTCCATCCCGCGGCGCGACTTGCCGGTGGCGATGGCGAGCAGGGTGTGATCCTCGGACGCCAGCAGTTCCAGGGCTGCGCGCGCACCGGGGAAGAGCGGGGAGAGTTTCGCGCCGTCGGGGGCGCGGCGGAGGGAGGCGAAGGCGTCCTTGTAGGCGGCGACGAGATCGTCCTGCGCCTCCGGGTGGTCGGGGGCGAGGCGGGCCATGGCGACGGGGAGCGACAGACCGACGATGGCGAGCGTAGCGGCGCGGCTGGGCGGCGGCAGCGCGTTGGCGGAAAATGCGGCCGCCATCGCGGCGAGGATGTGGCCCTGGCTGTCGATCAGCGTGCCGTCGACGTCGAAGATGACGAGGCGCAGATCGCTCATGCCTCGTCCTCGAACGGGTCCACGGGCACGTCGGCGGCGTGCCATTCCAGCGCGTCCCAGGTTTTCTGCATGTGCTGGGGCAAGGGCGCGGTGATGTTCAGCCGTGCGCCGGTGATCGGGTGGGTCAGGCTGAGCGAGCGGGCATGCAGGTGCAGTTTGCGGCTGATCTCGCCGCCCAGTTGCGCGCCCCAGCCGTCGCCGAGGTTCTCCTGCCCAGAGCCACCATACTTGCCGTCGCCCACGATCGGGTGGCCGATGGCGGCCATGTGGGCGCGCAACTGGTGCGTGCGGCCGGTGACGGGCACCAGCGCAACCCAGGCAGTGCGGGTGCCGAGCGCCGACAGCGTGGCGTAATCGGTGACGGCGCGCTTGGCGCCGTCGGTCTTGTCGACGGCGTCGGTGGGGATGGTGAGCATCTTTTCCCCCTCGCCCGCCGCGCCGTGGCCCGGCGCCTTCACCAGCCCGGTCTTGATCGTGCCCATGCGCGGGTGCGGCACGCCGGCGGTCGCGGCCCAGTAGATCTTGCGGGTGGCCTTGGCGCGCAACGCCTCTGTCAATGCCTGCGCGGCCTGGCGGGTGCGCGCGAGCAACAACACGCCCGAGGTGTCCTTGTCGAGACGATGGACGAGACGCGGCTTGTCGATGCCGTCGAAGATCAGCGCCTCGGCCAGCCCGTCGACGTGGCGGGTGTGGCCCGAGCCGCCCTGCGTCGGCAGACCCGGCGGCTTGTTGATCGCGATCAGGTGGTCGTCGCGGTAAAGGACAGCGGCGCGGATCATCGCGGCGTCAGCGTCCGAAACGCGGGCCTGTACCGGCGGCGCGGGGGCGTCGCTGTCGGGCAGCGGCGGGATGCGGATGGTCTGCCCGGCCTCAACCCGTGTTGCGGGCTTGGCGCGCGCGCCGTCGACGCGGATTTCACCCTTGCGGCACATCTTTTCGATGCGGCCCTGCGGGATGTGCGGGAACTGGCGGCGGAACCAGCGGTCGAGGCGCTGGTCGCCGTCGCCCGGTCCGACGGTGAGGGTCTGGACGCCGGTCATGCGAAGCTCCTGCCGAGGGCTAGGCCGAGAAAGAGGGCCGCGATGGAAAGGGTGACGTTGGCCAGCACATAGACCGCCGCCAGCCCCAGCGCGCCGCGTTCGTAGAGCGTGACGGCCTCGAGCGAGAAGGCGGAAAAGGTGGTGAAGCCGCCGAGGATGCCGGTGGCGACGAGCGGCGACAGATGCGTCAGCCCGCGCTGCGCGGCGGCGATGACGAAGAGGCCCATGAGGAACGAGCCGAGGATGTTCACCGTGAGCACGCCGAGCGGCATCGTCGTGTGCCCGAGCAGCCGCACGAGGCCGATGCCGGTGAGGTATCGGAGCACGGCGCCAAGGGCGCCGCCGAGGGCGATTTGCAGGACGGCGATCATGGCGGGGTGATGTGTCGGGGCGCTGGGGGAGTCAATGGGGCTGGGCTGAGGAGCGGCGCGTCAGGCCTTGGGTTTTCGCTTGGCCCGCAGCCCCTCGAACCAGTCGAGGCGCTTTTTCAGGTCGCGCTCGTAGCCGCGTTCGACGGGCTGGTAGAAGGACGCGCGCGACATGGTGTCGGGAAAGTAGTTCTGTCCCGAAAACCCGTCCTCGGCGTCGTGGTCGTAGGCGTAGCCGGCGCCGTAGCCCTGCTCCTTCATCATCTTCGTCGGCGCGTTCAGGATGTGCTTGGGCGGCGGCTCGGAACCGGTGGTTTTCGCCGAGGCGCGCGCGGCCTTGTAGGCGACGTAGGTGGCGTTCGATTTCGGCGCGAGCGCGAGGTAGAGCACGGCCTGCGCCAGCGCCAGCTCGCCCTCGGGGGAACCCAGCCGTTCATAGGTGGCCCAGGCGTCGAGGCAGTGGCGCTGCGCGGCGGGGTCGGCGAGGCCGATATCCTCGACCGCCATGCGGGTGATGCGCCGCGCGAGAAAGCGCGGATCCTCGCCACCCTCCAGCATCCGCGCCAGCCAGTAGAGCGCCGCGTCGGGATCGGAGCCGCGGACGGATTTGTGCAGCGCCGAGATCAGGTTGTAGTGCCCCTCACCCGACTTGTCGTATTGCGCCGCGCGGCGTTGCAGGCGGGTCGACAATTGCTCGCGGGTCAACTGCCCCTCGACCTTCCAGGCCGCGACCTGTTCCACGAGGTTCAGGAGCGCGCGACCGTCACCGTCGGCCATGGAGATCAACGCCTCGCGCGCCTCTGGGCGGAGCGGGAGGGGGTGGTGCAGCTCCAGCTCGGCATGGGCGATGAGCTTTTCCAGCGCGGCATCGTCGAGCCGGTTCAGCACCAGCACCTGCGCGCGGCTCATCAGGGCGGCGTTCAGCTCGAAACTCGGGTTCTCGGTGGTGGCGCCGACGAGGAGGATCGTGCCGTCCTCCATATGCGGCAGGAAGCCGTCCTGCTGCGCCTTGTTGAACCGGTGGATCTCGTCGACGAAGAGCAGCGTGCCCTGCCCGTTGGCATGGCGGTGGCGCGCGGCCTCGAACACCTTTCGCAGGTCCGGGACGCCGGTGAAGATCGCGCTGATCTGGACGAAATGCAGGCTGCTTTCCTGAGCCAGCAGCCGCGCGATGGTGGTCTTGCCGACGCCCGGCGGCCCCCAGAGGATCAGCGACGACAGCGCGCCGCTGTCGAGCATGACGCGCAAAGACCCCTCGGGGCCGAGCAGGTGGTCCTGCCCGATGACATCGGCCAGCCGCGCGGGGCGCAGCCGGTCGGCGAGCGGGCGGGGGCCCTTGGGCGTGTCGCCGGCGTCGGGCGTGGCGGAGTCGAAAAGGTCCATGGCCCCAAGGTAGGCGCACGCAGGGCCGGGCGCCAGATCAACCGGGTGGCAGGCAGACGCCCCGATAGCCGCGTCCGGAGACATTGCCCCAGCGCGACGGACGGTCAGGCGGGCGGCAGGCCACCACGGTCAGGCCGTCGGGGTTGCCGGGAACGCTCGACAGGCGCACCTCGCCGGGGTCGAAGGTGACGCTTTCGCCGGGTTGCAGGGTGACACTCTGCGCGCAGGGGGCCGGGTTCATCTCGCCCGGCAGGCACAGGCCCACGGTGATCGCGAAATCGCAGGTATTGGCCACCTCGCGCGGCTGCACCTGGCCCATCATGCCACGGGTGCAGCGGGTCACATCGGGACGCAGGGAGGCGTTCTGGAAGCTGCCGGTCGCCCGGTCGATCAGCGGCGGCAGCAGCGCGGCGACGGCCACCCCGATGAGCAGCCCGGCCCAGAGCGGCAGGCGCGGCGGCTGGCCGCGGCGCTGGGTGAGGGTCAGGGCTGCGACGGTCGCCCAGGCGCCGAGAAAGACCTGGCCGGAGGTGACGACCGGCAATGCGGGCAGCCAGGGCGTGGCCTGCCAGACGCGCGCCAGAAACACGAAGGTCGGCGGGAGGATATAGGCGGAAGCGACGCCGATCAGCGCCAGCTTCCACAGCGACAGGCGAGGCTTTAGGGCGCGGGCGCGCAGGATGATGACGGAAAGCACCGTCAGGAGACCGATGAACACGGCGCCGGGAAGCAGGTCTGGCATCGATGATCCGTCTTGCAGGACGCAAGGACGGCGCCCGGATCGGGATGTGCCCGATCCGGACGCGGCGCACAATGTTTCAGTGCATCTTGGACGCCATCGAGACGAAGAAGCAGCGGTGTGCGACGCCGCCGATCTTCATGACCGGGCCGGCCGGGACCATGTCGATGCCGAGACGCCGACCCAGACGCGGGATCGCGATGGGCAGGAGCCCGATCAGGATCGACGCGCCGAGGTCGCGGGCAGAGCGGACCATGTGGCCCATCAGCGAAAGCTGGACGGCATGCCGGATCTCGGTCTCGACGCCCTCGGCGACGAAGAGCCGGTTGGCGTCCCAGATGTGCTCGGCCACCGGAGCGGGGTTGTCGAGCAGGTTGGACGGGATCGAGTCCAGCAGCCCGCGCTGGGCATCGCGCACCATGTAGGAATAGACCCCGCAGCGCGCGGTGGTGGGCGTGAGCCGGACACCGGCGAGCACCCGGTCGCCGTCATGGACGCAGACCCAGCGGCTTTGCGCGGTGTCGTACTGGTCGAATTCCATGCCGTCGGCGCTTGGAAGTTCCCAGTTCATCTCCTGGATGAAGGTGCGGTGCCGCGCCTTCAACATGTTCGAGAACAACACCCCGTGCTGGTGAAAGTTCGTGAAGGACAGAGTCGTCATTTCCATTGGCTATACCCCCTAGGTTGGCCGGTTGTGAAAACATACCGCGCCGCGGGGGGCACCCCTGATCCTCAGCTGTCAGTCCCGTCTCAGATCAATCCGTATTCCTTGGCCCGCTGGACGGCTTCCGCCGTGGTCCGGGCCATGAGCTTTTGCCTGGCAGAGGTCAGGCGCGCCTTGAAGGCGCTTTCGGAAATGCCAAGACGAGCGGCGGCAGCTGCATGGCGGTCCCCATCCGCGATGCATCTCAAAGCATCCGCCTGTGCCCGGGAAAGACGGGCGGGCGGTTCGGACATGTCGTGCATGCGCTGCACGATCCTGTGGATATGATCCATCTCGTCGTCGGTGAACTCTCTGTCCGCCCGCGACGCACCGGTGATCGTCCGCGACGACATTGGACCGATAGACGCAATCATTCCGAATACGAGACCGTAACCAGCCGCCTCTGGCAGGATGCCGAACGGATCGGGAAGACCGATCTGCGACCACCTCCGGGTGCCGGTATGGCTGAGCCCCCAGGCCAGCGTCGGATCACGCAGGCCGTAGAGTTTGGCGGTGTAGACCTCCTGCCACTGGTCAGGGTAGGTGTTCACCATGATGAGGGGTGATACATAGCGAATATGCAGCCCGACTGCAAAGCCCCCAGGCGCGGCGAGCGACAACTCGTGCAGCATAAGGTCAAGCACCGGCGCCTTGGACATCAAAACCCTACCCGAAAGGACATGCCCTTTTAGACAGGTTGTCTGAAAACCGGTCAACCGTATTCTTTTCAAGGATTTGTGGCGGTGAGACAAATGGACGAAAAGATCGAGCCAGGTCTTTTTGCGCGTCTCATGCAGTTGTCTGCACCCGCGCGCAAGGACCTGCTGGAATATCTGGGGCAAGGCCCCGTATCGGCGGAATCGCTCCTGAACGGGAGCGATTTCGGGCGGGATTCCGCCCGGCCGGACTGCGCCCGCTCCGACGCGTCCGAACCGCCGCGCTAGGCCAGCCCGAAATGCAAAACGCCCCCGGCCGGACCGGAGGCGTTTCTAACCGACAGCCCGTGACGGGCGCAGATCACTCGTCGAATTCTTCGGCCTCGACACGAGCACGGTCGCCCGCGCCCTTGGCGTCGACATCGCGGTCGACAAACTCGATGATTGCCATGGGCGCCATGTCGCCGTAGCGGAAGCCCGCCTTCAGGACGCGGACGTAGCCGCCCTGACGCTCGGCGTAGCGGGGGCCCAGCACCTCGAAAAGCTTGGCGACATGGGTGTCCTGCTTCAGCTGCGCCGCGGCCATGCGGCGGGCGTGCAGGTCGCCACGCTTGGCGAGCGTCACCAGCTTTTCGACCACGCGGCGCAATTCCTTGGCCTTGGGCAGGGTCGTCTTGATCTGTTCATGTTCGATGAGCGAGCCGGACATGTTGGCAAACATCGCCTTGCGATGTTCGTGGGTCCGGTTCAGGCGGCGGTATCCGCGGGCGTGACGCATGGGTCAATCTCCATTCATTTTGCTTTGTCCGGAGGCCCGTGCGTGCAGGCCTCTCACCTATTGGGGCATCATTGCCCGGAAGCGGATCGGAGGCCAACGAAGGCCCCCGCCCCATCAGAAGTTGTCTTCGTATTTCTTGGCCAGATCCTCGATATTGTCTGGCGGCCAATCCACGATATCCATTCCGAGATGCAGCCCCATGCCCGAAAGCACTTCCTTGATCTCGTTCAGCGACTTGCGGCCGAAGTTCGGAGTGCGGAGCATTTCCGCCTCGGTCTTCTGGATCAGGTCGCCGATATAGACGATATTGTCGTTCTTCAGGCAATTCGCAGACCGCACCGACAATTCGAGCTCGTCCACCTTCTTGAGCAGAAGCGGGTTGAATTCGAGATCGTCGTCGTCATCCGCGCGGCCGGCGGCCTCGGGCTCGTCGAAGTTCACGAAGATCGACAGCTGGTCCTGCAGGATGCGCGCGGCATAGGCCACCGCGTCATCGGGCGAGATCGAGCCGTCGGTTTCCAGCTTCAGCGTCAGCTTGTCGTAGTCGAGCACCTGCCCCTCGCGGGTCGGCTGCACGTCGTAGGACACCTTCTTGACCGGCGAATAGATCGCGTCGATCGACATCAGGCCGATCGGCGCATCCTCGGGGCGGTTCTTGTCGGCCGAGACATAGCCCTTGCCGGTGTTCACCGTCAGTTCCATGTAGAGGTCGGCGCCGTCATCGAGGTGGCAGACCACGTGATCCTTGTTGAGGATCTCGATGCCGGCAGATTCAGAGATGTCACCGGCAGTGACGACCTTGGGGCCCTTGGCGGAGACCGACAGGCGCTTGGGGCCGTCGGCCTCCATGCGGATGGCGACGCCCTTGAGGTTCAGCACGATGTCGGTGACATCCTCGCGGACGCCCGCGACGCTGGAAAACTCGTGCAGCACACCGTCGATCTGGACCGAGGTGATGGCCGCGCCCTGAAGCGAGCTCATCAGCACCCGGCGCAATGCGTTGCCGAGCGTCAGGCCAAAGCCCCGCTCCAACGGCTCTGCCACCACCGTGGCCTTTTTCGCAGGGTCGGTACCGGGCTGGACAACCAGCTGGCCCGGTTTGATGAGTTCCTGCCAATTCTTATGGATCATGCGTCGCCTCCATTCTTGTGCCTTGGCGATCCAGCCTCGGCACGCTCGAGGATCAAAATGACGTCAGCGGGCCGCGCAAAAGCTCGCGCAGCCCGCCGGGGTAAATCGGGTTGCCTCAGACGCGGCGGCGCTTGGGCGGACGGCAGCCGTTGTGGGCCATGGGCGTCACGTCGCGGATCGACGTGATCTGGAAGCCGGCGGCAGCGAGCGCGCGCAGCGCGGATTCGCGGCCGGAGCCGGGGCCCTGCACCTCGACCTCGAGGGTCTTGACGCCATGCTCCTGGGCTTTCTTGCCGGCATCCTCTGCGGCCATCTGGGCTGCGAAGGGGGTCGACTTGCGGCTGCCCTTGAAGCCCATCGTGCCCGACGAGGACCAGGCGATCGCGTTGCCCTGCACGTCGGAGATGAGAATCTTGGTGTTGTTGAACGAGGAGTTCACGTGAGCAACGCCGGCGGCGATGTTCTTGGAAACCTTGCGCTTGGCGGGACGACGGTCGCGTGCCATTGAACCAGCCCTCCCTTATTTCTTCTTGCCGGCAATGGCCTTTGCGGGGCCCTTGCGCGTGCGTGCGTTGGTGTGGGTCCGCTGGCCACGGACCGGCAGGTTGCGGCGATGGCGCAGGCCGCGGTAGCAGCCAAGGTCCATCAGGCGCTTGATGTTCATCTGCGTCTCGCGGCGCAGGTCACCCTCGACGGTGACGTTGGCGTCGATATGCTCGCGGATCTGGAGCACTTCGGCGTCGGAGAGTTCGTTCACACGGCGGGCGTGGTCGATGCCGACGGCGTCGCAGATCTGCTTGGCCGAAGATTGGCCGATGCCGGTGATGTATGTCAGCGCGATGGGAACGCGCTTGGACGTGGGGATGTTCACCCCTGCGATACGTGCCAAGGTCGTTTGGTCCTTTAGGTTGCGAGCCCGTAATGCCAGGCCCTTTTTTCACAACAGCAGGCCCTTGGCCGGGACGGCCGAAGGACCCTTCATTTCAAGTCTGGCAGCGAAAGGCATAGGCCGACCGCCGCTCATGATTCCCGGAGGGAAGCCGCCGTTTAGGCGCATTTGACCGGAGCGTCAAGGGCGCAGCAGCCCTCGTGTCAAGAGAAATCGACGGCGGCCCGGATCAGTCGAGAATGGCGGCGATCTCTGCCGCCACGGCGTCGATTTCGGCCAGGCCGTTCACGCCCCGGAGCAGCCCCTTGGCGTAGTAGTAGCCGATCAGCGGCGAGGTCTGCTTGTAATAGGCCATCAGCCGGACGCCCACGCTTTCCGCGTTGTCGTCGGCGCGGACGGGTTGGCCGGCCGCGCGGGCCTCGTCGGCGCGGTTGACGATGCGGCGCACCAGCGTCTCGTCGTCGACCTGCATCTCGATCACGGCGTCGAGGCTTTCGCCGGTCTCGGCCAGCAGATCGCCGAGTGCGTCGGCCTGCGCCAGCGTGCGCGGGAAGCCGTCGAAGATGAAGCCGGAGCCGCCCTTGGCCAGTTTCTCGCGGATCAGGCCGATGACGATCTCGTCGGTGACGAGCTGGCCCTTGGCCATGACATCGGCCACGAGTTTGCCCATCTCGCTGCCCGAGGCCTGGGCCTCCCGGAGCATGTCGCCGGTGGAGAGCTGCACCAGGCCGCGCCGCTCGGTCAGGATGCGGGCCTGGGTGCCCTTGCCCGCACCGGGCGGGCCGAGAAGGATGATGTTCAGGCTCATCGACGCGCCGGCCCCCCGCGCGGCTTGCGCGTGCCGGATTTGCGGCCGCGCAGCTGCGATTTCTCGATCAGGCCCTCGTACTGGTGGGCCAGAAGATGCGACTGGATCTGCTGCACGGTGTCCATCCCGACCGACACGATGATCAGGATCGAGGTGCCGCCGAAATAAGCCGTGATGGCGAGGTTCGTGCGCACGATCTCGGGCAAGAGGACCACCAGCGCCAGGTAGGCGGAGCCGAGCACGAGGATGCGGTTCACCACGTATTCGAGATACTCGGAGGTCTTCTTGCCGGGGCGGATACCGGGGATGAAGCCGTTCTGGTTCTTGAGGTTGTCGGCCACGTCATCGGTCTTGAACGAGACGTTGAGCGTGTAGAAGTAGGTGAAGAACACGATCATCGAGGCGAAGAACAGCAGGTAGAGCGGCTGGCCGGGACCGAAGTTCGCCAGCACCCAGGACATCACCGGCCCGGCCGACGCGCCACCCGAGAAGGTGGTGAGCGTGGTCGGCAGCAACAGCAGCGACGACGCGAAGATCGCGGGGATGACGCCCGCCGGGTTCACCTTGACCGGCAGGTGCGAGGAGCCGCCGTCATAGACCTTCATCCCGACCTGGCGGCGCGGATACTGGATGTGGATCTTGCGCAGGCTGCGTTCCATGAACACGACGAAGAGCAGCGTCGCGAAGAGCATGGCGATCACGCCAAGCACCGCCGCCGTGGACAGAGAGCCGGAGCGACCGGATTCGAAGAACTGCGCCAGTGCCGCGGGAATTTCCGCGATGATGCCGACGAAGATGATCAGCGAGATGCCGTTGCCGATGCCGCGCTGGGTGATCTGTTCGCCGAGCCACATCAGGAACATCGTGCCGCCGACCAGCGTCACGACGCAGGCGGCGCGGAAGAACCAGCCGGGATCGGAAGCGAGGCCGCCGGTTTCCATGCTGACCGCAAGGCCGTAAGCCTGCGCGGTGGCCAGCAGGACGGTGCCGTAGCGGGTGTACTGGTTGAGCTTCTTGCGGCCCTGCTCACCCTCTTTCTTCAGCTGCTCCAGCGCGGGAACCATCGCCGCCATGAGCTGGATGATGATCGAGGCCGAGATGTAGGGCATGATGCCGAGGGCGAAGACGCCCATCCGGCTGAGCGCGCCGCCGGTGAACATGTTCAGAACGCCACCGAGGCCCGCCGCCGCCTGATCGAAGAAGGCGCGAAGTTCGACGCCGTCGATGCCGGGGACCGGGATGTAGGTGCCGATGCGATAGATGATCAACAGGCCAAGGGTGAACCAGATGCGCTGGCGCAGTTCGGTCGCCTTGCCGAACGCACGCCAACTCATGTTCGCGGCCATTTGCTCCGCTGCTGATGCCATGCCGCCTCTCTGATGTGCAATGCGCCGCCGGACCGGTCAAGCGGTCCTGCGGCGCGGGAATTCCTGTCGGACATGTAAGCCGGGAACGGGCTGCCCGCAAGCGTCGGGGGGCCGTGGCCCCCCAGCCCGGATCACTCCGCCGCAGCCGCCTGTGCGACCGTGAGCGTTCCGCCCGCCTTCTCGACCGCCTCGATGGCCGATTTCGACGCACCGGTGACGGCGAGCGTCAGCTTCGTGGTAACGTCGCCCTTGGCGAGCACGCGGATGCCGTCGAGCTTGCGGCGCACGAGACCGGACGCGACCAGCGCATCCTCGGTGATCTCGGCCTTGCCGTCGATCTTGCCGGCTTCGATGAATTTCTGGATCATGCCCAGGTTCACCACGGCGTATTCCTTGCGGTTCGGCTTGGTGAAGCCGCGCTTGGGCAGACGCTGGTAGAGCGGCATCTGGCCGCCCTCGTAGGCATTGATCGCAACGCCCGAGCGGGATTTCTGACCCTTGATGCCGCGGCCGGCCATCTTGCCCTTGCCGGAGCCGGGGCCACGACCAACGCGCTTGGCTTTCTTGGCCGCGCCGGGATTGTCCCGCAATTCATGCAGTTTCATGTCGCTTCTCCTTTTGACCGGATGTGACCCGCATGCGACGCACGGGCCAACCTCGGCATATGTACTGGACCGTGCCAGGCGGCCCCGCGAAGGGTCGCCCGGCCGAGCGCGTTCAGCCGCGCTCTTCCACGATTTCGACCAGATGCGGGATCTTGCGGATCATGCCGCGGACCGAGGGGGTATCCTCCAGCTCGCGGGTTTTCTGCATCTTGTTCAGGCCGAGCCCGATCAGCGTTGCGCGCTGGTCGGCCGGGCGGCGGATCGGCGAGCCGATCTGTTTGACGATGATGGTCTTTGCCATGATCTCAGGCCTCCTCTGCTACCTGGCTCGACTCGGCCGGGGCGTTTTCGCGCTTGGGCAGGATGTCGGCCACTTTCTTGCCGCGGCGGGCGGCGATCTGGCGGGGCGAGGTTTCCTTGGTCAACCCGTCGAGGGTGGCGCGGATCATGTTGTAGGGGTTCTGCGACCCGGTCGACTTGGCCACGACATCCTTGATGCCGAGCATCTCGAACACGGCGCGCATCGGGCCGCCGGCGATGATGCCGGTACCTTCCGCGGCCGAGCGCATCACCACGCGGCCGGCGCCATGATGGCCTTCCATGTCGTGGTGCAGGGTGCGGCCTTCGCGCAGCGGCACGCGGATCAGCTGGCGGCGGGCCTGCTCGGTCGCCTTGCGGATCGCCTCGGGCACCTCTTTCGCCTTGCCCTTGCCGAAGCCGACGCGGCCGCGCTGGTCACCGACCACGACGAGAGCTGCAAAGCCGAAGCGCTTGCCGCCCTTCACGGTCTTGGAGACGCGGTTGATCGCAACCAGGCGTTCTGCAAATTCCGGGGTTTCCTCGCGCTCTTCGCGACGACGTCCCCGACCTCTTTGTTCACGTTCTGCCATCTGGCAATTCCTTCATTCGGTGACGCCCGCGGGCGCCGGTTGTCTCGATCGCGGTGAGAGGCCGCGCGGGCCTCTCCCAGATCATCGAGGGTGCGCCAGGCGGCCCACCCTTCAGCTCAGAACTTCAGGCCGCCCTCGCGCGCGGCGTCGGCCAGGGCCTTCACCTTGCCGTGGAACAGGAAGCCGCCGCGGTCGAAGTAGACTTCTTCCACGCCGGCCTTCTTGGCCCGCTCGGCAATCGCGGCGCCCACCTTGCCGGCAGCCTCCACGTTGTTCTTGCCGACGACGCCCAGATCCTTCTCGAGCGACGAGGCGGCGGCCAGAGTGACCCCGCTTGCGTCGTCGATCAGCTGGACGCTGATGTTCTTGTTCGAGCGGTGGACGGACAGGCGGGGACGCCCGTTCGCCATCGCGCGCAGTTTGTTCCGGTTGCGCTGGCGGCGCTTCTGAAACAGGTCTCTGGTGCTCAGTGCCATGTGCGTCGCCCTTACTTCTTCTTGCCTTCCTTGCGGAAGATATACTCGCCCTTGTAGCGAATGCCTTTGCCCTTGTAGGGCTCGGGCGCACGCCACTCGCGGATGTTGGCGGCCACCTGACCGACGAGTTGCTCGTCGGTGCCCTCGACCACCACTTCGGTGTTCTTGGGCGTGGTCACGGTGACGCCGGCCGGAACGGCGAAATCGACGTCGTGGCTGTAGCCGAGCGCCAGTTTCAGGACATTGCCCTGCGCGTTGGCACGGTAGCCGACGCCCTGGATCTCAAGCTCCTTGCGGAAGCCGTTGGTCACGCCGGTCACCAGGTTCTGAACCATGGTGCGCGACATGCCCCACTGCTGCCGGGCGCGCTTGGACTTGCCGCGCGGGGTGACCGACACGGATTTGTCGTCGAGCGCCAGCGTGACGTCGTCGGTTGCGGTGAAGCTGCGGGTGCCTTTCGGCCCCTTCACTTCGATGGTCTGGCCGGAGACGGAGGCAGTGACCCCCGACGGCAGCTCGACCGGTCTTTTTCCAATACGAGACATTAGCCGTTCCTCCTCAGAACACGGTGCAGAGCACTTCGCCGCCGACATTCTGCGCGCGGGCGGTGGCATCGGTCATCACGCCCTTGGACGTGGAGACGATGGAAACGCCCAGGCCCTGACGGACCTGCGAGATGTCGCCAACGCCCAGATAGACGCGGCGGCCGGGTTTCGAGACGCGCTTGAGCTCGCGGATGACCGGGGTGCCTTCGTAGTATTTCAGGCTGATTTCAAAGGCCGGGTGGCCCTTGACGTCGGTCGCGGGCTCATAACCGCGGATGTAGCCTTCGTCGACCAGAACATCGAGCACGCGGGCGCGCTGTTTGGAGGCCGGGGTCAGGACCGTGGACTTCCCGCGCATCTGCGAGTTGCGGATGCGGGTCAGCATATCGCCGATAGGATCATTCATCTTGCGATCTCCTCACCAGCTCGACTTGACCATGCCGGGGATCTGGCCGATCGAGGCCAGGTCACGCAGCATGATCCGCGACATTCTCAGCTTGCGGTAATACGCCTTGGGGCGTCCGGTCAGCTGGCAACGGTTGTGAAGCCGGGTCGGCGAGGAATTGCGCGGCAGCTTCGCCAGTTTGAGGCGGGCCTTGAAGCGCTCTTCCATCGGCTTCTGTTCGTCGTTTGCGATCTCTTTCAGCGCAGCACGCTTGGCGGCGTATTTCGCCACCAGCTTCTGACGCTTGAGTTCGCGTTCCACCATGGAAACTTTTGCCATGTGTCTGTTCCCTCTCGCGTCAGGCGTTGAACGGCATGTTGAAGTGCTTGAGCAGCGATTTCGCCTCGGCGTCGGATGCCGAATTGGTGACGATGATCACGTCGATGCCCCAGACCTCGTCGACCTTGTCAAAGTTGATCTCGGGGAACACGATGTGTTCCTTGATCCCCATCGCAAAGTTGCCGCGGCCGTCGAAAGCCGGCTTCACACCCCGGAAGTCGCGGATGCGAGGCATCGCGACGGTGATCAGACGGTCGAGAAAGTCGTACATCCGGTCGCCGCGCAGCGTGACCTTGGCACCCAGCGTCATGCCTTCGCGAACGCGGAAGCCGGCGATGGATTTCTTGGCGATCGTCGCCACGGCCTGCTGGCCGGCGATGGTCGACAGGTCGTCGACGGCGGATTTCGCCTTCTTCGAGTCGCGCACCGATTCAGCACCACAGCCGATGTTCAGCACGATCTTCTCGAGCCGAGGGATCTGCATGTCGTTCTTGTAGCCGAACTCTTCCTTCAGCGCGGGCTTGATCGTCTCGCGGTAGATGGATTTGAGGCGCGGGGAGTAGGTTGCGGTATCAAGCATCGATCACGTCCCCCGTGGTCTTGGCGACGCGCAGCTTCTTGCCGTCTTCGACCTTGAAGCCGACGCGGGTCGGTTTGCCGTTCTTGTCGAGCAGCGCGAGGTTCGACAGCGCGATGGGCATCGGCTGCGGAACGCGGCCGCCCTGGCTGGTCTGGCTCTGCTTGGTGTGGCGGATGGCGATGTTCACGCCGTCGACGATGGCCTTGCCGTCGGTGGGCATGACGCGGGTGATCTCACCCTGCTTGCCCTTGTCCTTGCCGGCCAAGACGACGACCTTGTCGCCCTTCTTCAGCTTTGCAGCCATTACAGCACCTCCGGCGCGAGCGAGATGATCTTCATGAAGTTCTTCGCGCGCAGCTCACGAACCACCGGCCCGAAGATACGGGTGCCGACCGGCTCGTTGTTGTTGTTGAGGATGACGGCGGCGTTGCGGTCGAAGCGGATGGCGGTGCCATCGTCGCGGCGCACTTCCTTGGCAGTGCGCACGACGACGGCCTTGCGGACGTCGCCCTTCTTAACGCGGCCACGCGGAATGGCCTCTTTCACCGACACCACGATGATGTCGCCGACCGAGGCGTAGCGGCGATGCGAGCCGCCGAGGACCTTGATGCACTGAACTTTCCGGGCACCGGAATTGTCAGCCACATCCAGATTGGTCTGCATCTGGATCATTTGGTTTCTCCCGACGTCCGGGGCCGCCTTGTCAGGACATTGACCCCGGGGTTTCGATCAAACCGAGATGTGATGGATCGCGTCAGACGCGCTCGACCACCTCCCAGCGCTTGGATTTCGACTTGGGGGCACATTCCTGGATACGGACCATGTCACCCACGTTGAACTGGTTGGTCTCGTCGTGCGCGCGGTACTTCTTGGACTTCCGGATCGTCTTTTGCAGAACCGGGTGCTTGAAGCGACGCTCGACCGATACGGTGACGGTCTGGGCGTTGGCGTTCGACGTGACGGTGCCTTGCAGGATACGCTTGGGCATCAGTTGGCCTCCCCTGCTGCGGCAGTCGCTTTTTCGTTCAGAATCGTCAGCACGCGGGCGGCGTCACGCTTGACGACACGCATGCGCGCGGTGTTCTCGAGCTGGCCGGTGGCCTGCTGGAAGCGGAGGTTGAAGGCCTCCTTCTTGAGCTGGACGAGCTGATCGCGCAGCTGATCCGGCGTCTTCTCGCGAAGTTCGGTGGCGTTCATCGCCTTGGTCCTTTCAACATCACGGGGACGCCCCTGCAACGCAGGGTCACGCCGATTCCCGTGGAGGTCGGTGAATAGAGGGCGCGGATATCCGTGATGGGCGAGAACTGCAAGCGGTATCTTGGCGCGGAACGGAAGGCAGCACCCACCGCGCATCTAAAGCAGCTTGAGCTGGCCCGGATTGGCAACCACGAAATCGACGATTCCTTGAGCGAAGACGTTTACTGGATGTTCCGCATTGTCCTTGGCGCCTTCTGCGTAGATCGAGTCTTCGAACTGCTTCACTCTGTCTTCATCCATTTCATCCAGAGCGGCTTCGTAGTTCGCCCATACAGCGGCGATCTCCGGGTCAGTTGGATTGCCGTCGTACCCGGCTGATTCATCCAGAACGCGATGTGCCGGCTCTACCAGAGCCTCCCACTGGGTCCGGAAAGCCGGGGGCGCAAAACGTCGCAAAGCACTTCGTGCATCACGCACGAGTCCGGGGCAATTCTCCAAGAACCCGAACACGCCACCGTTCAACAACTGCCCGTGCCAACACGTTGTTACATATAGCAGAAACTGACCTTCAGTGATCTCTCCCGTTTCAATACGCGGCTCGAGCCCAATCAGAGGCCATTGGATATTTAGCGTCCTGAGCCGTGTTTCGATCTCCTCGCCGACCCGGATGTACGCTCCAAAGAGGTCATGCAATTGATATGTTGCAGGATCACTCGAAACGGTCTTCGCTAGAGTGTCGGCAGGCATCAAGAGGACCGGCATGATCTCACTCCCACCGGTAGTTGAAGCTGACGCTCACCCGGTCCGGCGTCTTCTCGCGAAGGTCTGTGACGTTCATCGCCTTTGTCCTTTCAACATCACGGGGACGCCCCTGCAAAGCAGGGTCACGCCGATTCCCGTGTAGGTCGGTGAGTAGAGGGCGCGCTTAGGCGCAAAGCAGCAACGCCGCAAGCCCATATTCCTTGCCCTGTTGGGGGGTCACGGTATATACATCCGTATGTGCAGGAGATGATACCGTGATCGAGTCCAAAATCCGCAAGGTCGGCAACTCCGCCGTCATGACCCTCACCGCCGAGATGCTGGCTATTCTCGACGCCAAGGAAGGGGATACGCTGTTCGTCGTCCGGGGCGATGACGGGTCGCTCAGGATCATGGCCAACGATCCGACGCTTGCTGCAGCGCTCGACGCGGGCGAGGCCGTGATGGACGAGAACAGGGACCTGCTCCAGGCACTGGCGTGACCGCGCCGACCTGGGTGCCGCTGTCCGCCGTTCTCACCTTTCATGACCGACAGATTGCCCGCCACGGTGGTGCACCCGGCCTGCGCGATCCGGCCCTGCTGGAAGCGGCCTGCGCCCGACCGGTGAACCGCGCGGCCTATGGCGAGGCCGACCTGCACGTCCTCGCGGCCGCTTATGCTTTTGGCATCGCCAAGGCCCATGCCTTCGTCGACGGTAACAAGCGCACCGCCTTCGTCACCACGCTGACATTCCTGCGTCTGAACGGACTGCAGATGCGCCCCGATGCGGTCGAGGGCGTGCGGATGATGGAAGACCTCGCCGCGGGAGACGTGATGGAATCGGGTTTTGCGGAGTGGCTGACGCGGCAGACGCGCCCGCTCTGATCACTCCCACCGGTAATTGAAGCTCACGCTCACCCGGTCGTCCTCGTCCATGTTCATCGGCACCTCGTGCCTGAGCCAGCTTTCCCACAGCAGCACGTCGCCGGCCTGTGGGCCGGGGTAGATGAAGGCGCGCAGCTCCTCGCGGCAGTCCTTTTTGCGGTTGGGGGCCGCCATCATCATCGCGTGGCGGGGGTCCTCCAGCTTGATCGACTTCGCGCCCGGCGGGACGGTCACGTAGGTCGTGCCGGAGATCACCGAATGCGGGTGGATGTGGCTGGTGTGGATGCCGCCCTCGGGCAGGATGTTGATCCAGATATCCTCCAGCACCAGCTTTCGGCCCTCGAGGTCGAACTCCAGATCCTCGGCGAAGGCGGCGACATGCGCGTCGAGCGCCGTCACCAGCGTCTCGAAGATCGGGAAGCGCCAGGGCAGGTCGGTGAGCGAAGCATAGGAGGTGTAGCCGGGATAGCCGTTCTCCTCGCACCAGGCTTGGCCGGCCTCGTCATCCTCGGCGATGGAAAAGCACGACGCCTCCATCTCGTCGGGGTCGACGGCGGGGCCAAGCTCGGCGAGCTTGGCGTGGTAGAGACGGGTGACGAAGAGCGATTTGATGCTGGCCATGCGCCACGCTTAGCCGACCGGCCGCGCGTTGCAAAGTGGGCAGGTCTGTGCCGACGACGGAGCGGGAGGTTTGCGATCCGGGGTCTGCTGCGTAGGGTGGAGGGACAGACCGCGCGGAGGGATCGGCTGTTCGCGCCACCAGGGAGGACCCGACATGAAACTGATGTTCGCCGCCACGCTGCCCGCCTTGCTGGCCCTGGGTCTCGGCGCGTCTGCGCAGACAACGTCCGAAACCGTCGCGCCGGAAGGCGCCACCGCGGTCGGAACGGCGGGCCCGGTCAGCGCCCGTGTCGAGGCTGCGCTGGACACGCGCGATGCCGGCCGACCCGTGATGGCGCAGGACTGGATGGTAGTCGCCGCCAACCCGCTGGCCGTCGAGGCCGGGGCCGATGTGCTGGCCGACGGCGGCACGGCGGCCGACGCCATGATCGCCGTCCAGACGGTGCTGGGGCTGGTGGAGCCGCAAAGCTCGGGCCTCGGCGGTGGGGCTTTCCTGGTCTGGTACGATGCTGCGAGCGGGGATCTCACCACGCTCGACGGGCGCGAGACCGCGCCGCTGGCCGCCGACCCGACGCTGTTCCAGGTGGACGGCGAGACCATGGGGTTCTGGGATGCGGTCGTCGGTGGACGGTCGGTCGGCACACCGGGCACGCCGCGCCTGCTGCAAGAAGCGCATGACCGCTGGGGCAGCCAGGAGTGGGCGGTCCTGTTCGAGCCGGCCATCGCGCTGGCCGAGGACGGCTTTGCAGTGTCGCCGCGCCTGGCGGGCGCTGTCGCCGATGACGCCGATCGCTTGTCGATCTCGCCCCGGACCGCGGAGTACTTCCTGCCCGGTGGCGAGCCGGTGGCCGAGGGCGCGACCCTGCGCAACCATCCCTACGCGGCAACGCTCCGGCGGTTGGCCGAGGACGGGGCGGACGTGTTCTACCGCGGCGACATCGCGCAGGGGATCGTCGACACGGTGCAGAACGCCGCCGGCAACCCCGGACGGCTGGCGATGATCGACTTCGCCGCCTACGAGGTCGTGGAACGCCCGGCGGTCTGCGTCACCTACCGCGCGCATGATGTCTGCGGCATGGGGCCGCCGTCCTCGGGCGGGCTGACCGTCGGCCAGATCCTCGGGCAGCTCGAAGGTTTCGACCTCGGCGCGATGGGGGCGGACGACCCGCAAAGTTGGCGGCTGATCGGCGATGCCTCGCGCCAGGCCTTTGCCGACCGCGGGCGCTACATGGCCGACAGCGATTTCGTGCCGATGCCGACCGAGGGGCTGATCGACCCGGCCTACCTGAGCGTCCGCGCCACGGCGCTGAGCGGCGAGCAGGCGCTGGAGGCGGTGGAGCCGGGCAACCCGGTCTGGGATCACGCGATGCTCTGGGCCGACAACGTGCCGGTCGAGCTGCCCTCGACCTCGCATATCTCCATCGTCGACAGCTACGGCAACGCGCTGTCGATGACGACGACGATCGAGAACGGCTTTGGCTCGCGCTTGATGGCGCCCGGGGGCTTCCTGCTCAACAACGAGCTCACGGATTTCTCTTTTTCCAGCCACGAAGACGGCGTGCCGATCGCGAACCGGGTGGAGCCGGGCAAACGGCCGCGGTCCTCGATGGCGCCGACCATCGTGCTGCGCGACGGGGCGCCGGTGCTGGTCATCGGCTCGCCGGGCGGCAGCCGGATCATCGGCTATGTCGCGCAGGCCGTGATCGCGCATCTGGACTGGGGGATGGATGTGCAACAGGCGATGGCGATGGGCCACGCGGTGAACCGGAGCGGGACCTTCGACCTCGAGGAAGGAACCGACGTCGCCGGACTGGAGGAGGCGCTGGCCGCGCTTGGCTACGAGGTGAACGTGACCGAGCTGAATTCCGGCCTGCACGCCATCGCCATCGGCGGGGAGGGCCTTTCGGGCGGCGCCGATCCGCGCCGCGAGGGGATCGCGCTGGGGCAATAGCGCCTATCCCAAAAGAAAAAGCCCCCGCCGGGTTTCCGGCGGGGGCTTTTTTGTCTCGTGCCGTGGCAGCGGACCGGGTTTACCAGTCTTCGCGGACCACGGTTCGGGTCTTGATCGGCAGCTTCATCGCGGCGAGGCGAAGGGCCTCGCGCGCGGTTGCTTCGGTCACGCCGTCGATCTCGAACATGATCCGGCCCGGCTTGACCTTGCAGGCCCAGTAATCGACCGAACCCTTACCTTTACCCATCCGGACTTCAACCGGCTTGGAGGTGACGGGCGTATCCGGGAAGATCCGGATCCAGACCCGGCCCTGACGCTTCATGTGGCGCGTCATGGCCCGGCGGGCGGCTTCGATCTGGCGCGCGGTGACGCGTTCGGGCTGGAGCGCCTTGAGACCAAAGGTGCCAAAGGTCAGGTCGGACCCGCCCTTGGCTTCGCCGCTGATGCGGCCCTTGTGCATCTTGCGGAACTTTGTGCGTTTGGGTTGCAGCATCTCTGGTGCTCCTTACCGGTCACGGCGCGGGCGCGGGCCCCCGCCTTCCTGAAGCTCGGCCTGGCGGCGATCGCGTGCCGCGGGGTCGTGCTCCATGATCTCGCCTTTGAAGATCCACACCTTGATGCCGATGATCCCGTAGGGCGTCGTCGCTTCACAAAGCGCGTAGTCGATATCGGCGCGGAGCGTGTGCAGCGGCACCCGGCCCTCGCGATACCACTCCGTCCGGGCGATCTCGGCGCCGCCGAGGCGGCCCGCGACGTTCACCCGGATGCCGAGGGCACCCATGCGCATGGCGTTCTGAACCGCCCGCTTCATCGCGCGGCGGAACGATACCCGGCGCTCGAGCTGCTGGGCGATCGATTCCGCGACCAGAGCGGCGTCAAGCTCCGGCTTGCGGACCTCGACGATGTTCAGGTGCAATTCCGACGCGGTCAGGTTGGCCAGCTTCTTGCGCAGGGTTTCGATATCGGCGCCTTTTTTGCCGATGATCACGCCCGGACGCGCGGTGTGGATCGTCACCCGGCACTTGCGGTGCGGGCGCTCGATGATCACGCGGCTGACGCCGGCCTGCTTGGCCTCTTCCTTGATGAACTCGCGGATCTTGAGATCCTCGAGCAGAAGCTTGCCGTACTCCTTGGTGTCGGCATACCAGCGGCTGTCCCAGGTGCGGTTCACCTGCAGGCGCATGCCGATCGGGTTGACCTTGTGTCCCATCAGGCAGTCTCCTCGACTTGGCGGACCTTGATGGTCAGCTCGCTGAACGGCTTCTGGATGCGGCCGAAACGGCCACGCGCCCGCGGACGGCCGCGCTTGAGCACCAGGTTCTTGCCGACCCAGGCTTCGGCGACGACAAGCTCGTCGACGTCGAGACCGTGGTTGTTCTCGGCGTTGGCAATGGCCGACTGCAGGCATTTCTTCACGTCGAGCGCGATGCGCTTCTTCGAGAAGGTCAGGTCGGTGAGAGCGCGCTCGACCTTCTTGCCGCGGATCAGCTGTGCCAGCAGGTTCAGCTTTTGCGGGCTCGTCTTGAGCATGCGCAGCTTCGCCATCGCCTCGTTGTCCGCCACGCGGCGGGGATTCTTCTCCTTGCCCATGGCTTACTTCCTCTTGGCTTTCTTGTCAGCGGCGTGACCCGTGTAGGTCCGTGTCGGCGAGTATTCCCCGAACTTCTGGCCGATCATGTCCTCGGAAACGTTCACCGGAACATGCTTGCGGCCATTGTAGACCCCGAAGGTGAGGCCCACGAACTGGGGCAGGATGGTGGAGCGGCGCGACCAGATCTTGATGACCTCGTTGCGGCCCGACTCACGGGATTTCTCGGCCTTCTTGAGGACGTGTGCGTCGACAAAAGGCCCTTTCCAGACAGAACGCGACATCTGTTAGCGCCCCTTCTTCTTGGCGTGGCGCGAGCGGATGATCAGCTTCTGGCTCGCCTTGTTCTTGTTCCGCGTGCGGCGGCCCTTGGTGTCCTTGCCCCAGGGGGTAACCGGCGTCCGGCCACCCGAGGTGCGACCCTCGCCACCACCATGGGGGTGGTCGATCGGGTTCATCGCGACACCGCGCACCGACGGGCGCTTGCCCATGTGACGGGTGCGGCCGGCCTTGCCGATGTTCTGGTTCGAGTTGTCGGGGTTCGACACGGCACCGACGGTGGCCATGCATTCCTGACGCACCAAACGCAGCTCGCCCGAGGACAGGCGGATCTGGGCGTAGCCGCCATCGCGACCGACGAACTGGGCATAGGTGCCCGCGGCGCGCGCGATCTGGCCGCCCTTGCCGGGCTTCAGCTCGATGTTGTGGAC
>CAKZPN010000043.1 GCA_937139335.1 uncultured Roseicyclus sp.
GAGATGCTGAACGCGCTGCAGCAGATGCTGGAAAACATGGAGATGGTGCAGGGCGGCGAAGGCAGCGACGGGCCGCGGACGCCGGGCCAGCAGGCAATGGAAGACCTGCAGGACACACTTCGCGGACAACAGGACCTGTCGGACGACGCCTTTCGCGAATTGCAGGACCGGCTGAACCCGAACCGCCCGCAGCAGGACCAGCAAGGCCAGGGCCAACAGGGCGAGATGCAGCAGGGCCAACAGGGTCAGCAAGGGCAGCAGGGTCAACAGCCGGGCCAGGGCCAGCAGGGACAGCCCGCGCCCGACGGTCAGGCGCAGAATGGCCAGCAACCGGGTCAGGACGGATCGCAGCAAGGCCAAGGCCAGGGCGGCGAGAACGGCGAGGGCATGACGCTGGCTGAGCGGCAGGATGCGCTGCGCCGGATGCTGGAGGAACAGCAGGGCCGCCTGCCGGGCGCGGGCACCGAGGCGGGCGACCGCGCGCTGCGGCGGCTCGACGATGCCGCCCGCGCGATGGACGAGGCCGAGGGGATGCTGGACCGCGGCGACCTCGCCGGGGCGCTCGGCGCGCAATCCGACGCGCTCGAGGCGCTGCGCGAGGGGATGTCGGAACTGGGACGCGCGCTGGCGCAGGAACAGACCGGCGAGCAACCGGGGCAAGGCATGGCCGAAGGCAACATGGCGCCAGATCGCCAGCTTCAGGATCCGCTCGGGCGGCAGGCCGGCAACTCCGGCTCCTTCGGCTCGGACGAGGCGCTGGCCGACCGCGAGGAAGCGTTCCGCAGGTCGCGCGAGTTGCTGGAAGAGTTGCGCCGCCGCTCCGCCGAACAGGACCGGCCCGATATCGAGCGCGACTACCTGCGGCGGCTGCTCGACCAGTTCTGAAGCGCGTCCGGCGGCTTAGCGGTCCGTCGTGTCGCTGGCCAAGGTCTGCGCCAGTTCATCGAGCCAGAACCGGGTCTGGTTCACGGTATCCACGTAGCTGACAAGCGCCGGCGCCAGCGTCGGGACGGCAGACGCGAGGCGCCCGGCATTGGCGTAGACGGCGGCGGCACCCGCCGCGATCAGCAACACCGCGAAGAACCCGATCCGCGTGCCCCGCCGACGCCGCGGCAGCGCGTCTAGCGTGTCGATGTCGCTCGCGTCGGCCTCCGCGCCGGAGCGGTCGCCGGTGTCGCGCAGGGTGGAGTTGATCTCGTCGATGTCGGGAAAGAGCGTGCGCGCGGCCTGCGCGACTCCAGTGGCTTCCTCGCTTTCGGGCTCCCCCTCGGTGTCAAAGGCGTCGCGCGCGCCGTCCAGCTCGGCGCGGCGGCGGGCGCGGTGCGCGTCCTCGGGCTCCTGGCCCAGCGGCATTTCGCCCTGGGTCTCGACAGGATCGGCCTCAGCGCGACGCAGACGCGCTTCACGTTCGGCCTCTTCCTGCAAGATGGTGCGCAGCTCCGGGTCCAGCGTCCGCCGGCGCGGCCCCGCCTCGGCCTCGGCCAAAGCAGGCTCTGCCACCGGCTCCGGCACGGGTTCCGCGGCCGGTTCCGGCACGGGCGCCGGAGGCGATGCCTCAACAGGCGGCGCGACCGGCTCAACGCGCGCCGAGCGGTCGACGGTGACGGAGGCCGGCGCGTCGGTCCTGCGGCCGGGCTGGAACCAGGTTGTCGAGCAGTTGGAGCATTGCACATCGCGCCCTTCGGGCGGCACCATCGTGTCGGCCACCTCGTAGCGTGCGCTGCAGTTCGGACAGGTCAGCCGCATCTCAATACCGTCTCGCCCCCGAAACCGGCGAGCCAGACCCAAGATAAGGGCCGCCCGCCGCAACTTGTTCACATATCTTGTAACAACGACCCCTCATCTTTCCAAGGGTTTCACAAGGCACGCGATTGCAACCGGGTTCCATCCGTTGCAAGACAGGAACGGCCGTTGCTGGGGAAAGGGCGCCACCCGTGATCGACATGCAGGATGCCGCCTTTGGCTACGGGGCCGAGCCGATCCTGTCGGCGCTCAGCCTGCGGCTGGCGCCGGGATCGTTCCATTTCCTGACCGGCCCCTCGGGCGCGGGCAAGACCACCTTCCTCAAGCTCTGCTATGCCGAGCTGGTCGCCACCGCGGGCTCGGTGACGATCTTCGGCGAGGATGCCGCGACGCTCGACCGCGACCGCATCGCGTTGACGCGGCAACGGATCGGCGTTGTGCACCAGGATTGCGAGTTCCTCGACCACCTGCCGATCCGCGAGAACATCGCCCTGCCGCTCACCGTCGCAGGCCGCGACGTGCAGGGAAACGAGGCAAATCTCGACGAGCTGATAGCTTGGGTCGGCCTCTCGGCCCGCGCCCATGCCCGCCCGCCGGAACTGTCGGGGGGCGAACGGCAGCGCGCTGCGCTGGCACGCGCGATCATCATGGACCCCGACCTGATCCTGGCTGACGAGCCCACCGGCAACGTCGACTGGGAGATGTCGCTGCGCCTGCTGCAACTGCTGGCCGAGCTGAACAAGATGGGCAAGACGGTGCTGATTGCCACGCATGACATGGCGCTGATCCGCGCCGCCAAGGCGCAGGTGCAGGCGCGCGTGTTGCGGCTGGCTGGCGGGCACATCAGCGCGGCGGGGGCGGACCTGTGAGCGTTTGGGGCGACCTAGTCGGTCTGTTGAGGGGCGAGCCGCAGGCCGATCGCGTGGTGCCGCGCTCGGGTCAGGCGGCAAAGCTGACACTCGCGGTCTCGGGCGCGATGGCCTTTCTCGCGGTCTTCGCGCTGGCGCTGTCGCTGGCGTCGGGTCGGCTGGCCGATCGCTGGTCGGCGGCGTTGGCGCAAAGCTCCACCATCCGCCTCTCCGCCCCCGAGGCCGAGATCGAGGCGCAGACCTGGGCGGTGCTGACCGTTCTGGAACAGACGCCGGGCGTCGACAGCGCCCGCGCGCTCAGCGACGACGAACAGCGCGCGCTGCTGGAGCCGTGGTTTGGCCCCGATCTGCCGGTGGCCGACCTGCCGGTGCCGCGCCTGATCGAGGTGATCGAGACGCCCGAGGGCTATGACAGCGCCGGCCTCAGGCAACGGCTCGCCGCCGAGGCGCCCGGCGCGGTGCTGGACGATCACACCCGCTGGCGCCGCCCGCTGGTCGCGGCGGCGGACCGGCTGCGCCTGCTTGGCTGGGTGTCGCTGGGCCTCATCCTCGCCTCCACCGCGGCGATGATCACGCTGGCGGCGCAGGCGGCGCTGGCCTCGAACGAACAGGTGATCCGCGTGATGCGGCTGGTCGGCGCCCGCGATGCCTATATCGCGCGGGCCTTCGTGCGGCGCTTCACCCGGCGCGCGCTGACCGGCGCGCTTGCGGGCGCAGCGCTGGGCACGATCGCCATCGCGCTTCTGCCCCGCGCGGCGGACGAAGGCGCCTTCCTCACCGGCCTCGGCTTCCAAGGGGTCGCGTGGCTCTGGCCGCTCACCATTCCGGCGCTCGCAGCCTTCACCGCCTTTTGGGCCACGCGCATCGCCGCCTTCCGCACGCTCAGGGGCCTCAGATGATCCAGTGGCTGCGGTCCCTCGTGTTCGTCGGGCAGATGTATGTCGCCATGCTGGTCATCGCCGTGATCTATTTCCCCTGGGCGGTCGTCTCGCCCGCGGGTGCCCATGCGGCCTGCCACGCCTATTGCCGATGGGTGATCTGGACGCTCGGTTGGATGACCGGCCTGCGCTGCGAGGTGCGCGGCACGCCGCCCGTGGGCGAGGTGATGATCGCCGCCAAGCACCAGAGCTTTCTCGACATCATGCTGATCTACAACGCCGTCCCGCGGGGCAAGTTCATCATGAAGCGCGAGCTGATGTTCGCCCCCCTCCTCGGCCAGTACGCGCTGCGCATCGGCTGCGTGCCGGTGAACCGTGGCAAGCGCGGCGCGGCGATCGCCAAGATGCTGACCGATGTGAAAACCGGCCGGCAGGAGAGCGGGCAGCTGATCATCTATCCGCAAGGCACCCGCGTCGCGCCCGGCGCGGAACCGCCTTACAAGGTGGGCACCGGGGCGCTTTACGAGCAGTTGGCTCAGCCCTGCGTGCCGGTCGCGACGAATGTCGGCGTGTTCTGGCCGCGCCACGGGATCTTGCGCAAGCCGGGGCTGGCGGTGGTGGAATTCCTGCCCGAGATCGCGCCGGGCCTGCCGCGCGACCGCTTCATGTCCCGGTTGCAGGCAGATATCGAAACCACATCGAACCGACTGATGGCGGAGGCGGGGTTCCATGCGGATCGTTGAGGATATCACGGCGCTCGAGGCGCTTTACGAGCCGCCGGTGCCCATCGCGCTGACCAAGGTCACGACGCGGCTGACGCCGCTTTACCGGCGGTGGATCGAGGCCGCGCGGTTCTGCGTGCTGGCCACGGTCGGCCCCGAGGGGACCGACGCCAGCCCGCGCGGCGACGACGGCCCGGTGCTGCGCATCATCGACGACCGCACCCTGTGGCTGCCCGACTGGCGCGGCAACAACCGGCTCGATTGCCTGCGCAACATCGTCACCGACGGGCGGGTGTCGCTGATGGTGATGGTGCCGGGCTCGCTGAACGTGATCCGGGTGAACGCGCGGGCGGTCGTGTCGGACGATCCGGCGGTGACGCAGAGCTTCGAACAGCAGGGCAAGCACCCGAAGACGGTGGTCGTCATCACGGTGGGCGAAGTCTATTTTCAATGCGCCAAGGCAGTGATGCGCGCAGGCCTCTGGACCCGCGACGACAGCGCCGGCCTGCCCAGCGCGGGCGACTGCATCAAGGAACAGCAGGCGGAGTTCGACGCCGAGACCTATGACCAGACCTATCCGACCGAAGCGCCCAAGCGGATGTGGTAGCGCATGCTGTCCTACCAGCACGCCTACCACGCCGGTAACCTCGCGGACGTCCACAAGCACGCGCTGCTGTCCTCGGCGCTGGCCTACCTGACGCAGAAGGACAAGCCGCTCAGCTATTTCGAGACGCATGCCGGGCGCGGGCTCTACCGACTCGACGGGGCAGAGGCCGCCAAGACCGGCGAGGCGGCGCAGGGCATCGGGCGGGTCTCGGGCTGGTTCGCGCCCGATCATCCCTTTGCCCAAGCGCGGGCCGCCGTGACGACCGAACACGGCGCTGCGGCCTATCCCGGCTCCCCCCTGATCGCGGCGGCGCTGTTGCGAGGGTTCGATACGATGACGCTGGCCGAGCTGCACCCGGCCGAGGTCGCGGCGCTGCGCGAGGCGGTGCCGCGCCAGCGCGCGCAGGTGCTGCAGGAGGATGGCTTTGCCATGGCGCTCTCGCGCACCCCGCCCGAGCCGCGCCGGGGCCTGATGCTGATCGACCCGAGCTACGAGGTGAAATCCGACTACGACCGCATTCCCGAGGTGCTCGAGCAGCTGCACCGGAAATGGAACGTGGGGGTGGTGATGCTTTGGTATCCGATCCTCGCCAGCGGCGCAGAGGCCGGAATGGCGCGCGCGCTGCGCCGGGCGTTCCCCGAGGCGCTTGCGCACGAGGTCCGCTTCGCGCCCGCGCGGCCCGGACATGGCATGATCGGCTCAGGCATCTTCGTCGTGAACCCGCCTTGGGGGCTTGCGGAAGAGGCCGCGCGGCTGACCGACCTGTTCGCCGCGCTCTGACGCTTACGCCGCCAGGCCCTTCGACCCCATGTCGAGATACTTGCGCCGCCGCCCCTTCACCAGCGCGGCCCGCCCGGTGCCCGAGAGCTGCCCGAGCATCTTGGACAGCGCGGCCCCCACCGCCGTGATCGTCGCCGCAGGGTCGCGTTGCGCGCCGCCCAGCGGTTCGGCGATGACACGGTCGCAGACGCCCAGCTTGTGCAGATCCTGCGCGGTCAGGCGCAGCGCCTCGGCGGCCTCGCGCATCTTCTCGGAATCCTTCCACAGGATCGAGGCGCAGCCTTCGGGCGAGATGACCGAGTAGACGGAGTGTTCCAGCATCGCGAGCCGGTCCGCGGTGGCGAAGGCCACGGCCCCGCCGGACCCGCCCTCGCCGATGATGACCGAGACCAGCGGCACGCCGATCGTCAGGCATTTCTCGGTGGAGCGCGCGATGGCCTCGGACTGGCCGCGTTCCTCGGCGCCCTTGCCGGGGTAGGCGCCGGGCGTGTCGACCAGGCTGATGACCGGCAGACCGAAGCGGTCGGCCATGTCCATCAGGCGCACCGCCTTGCGGTAGCCCTCGGGCCTGGCCATGCCGAAATTGCGCTCGATCCGGGTCTTGGTGTCGTGGCCCTTCTCATGGCCGATGACGACCACCGGCCGATCCTCGAACCGGGCGAGGCCGCCCATCACCGCGTGATCGTCGGCGAAGTTCCGGTCGCCGGCCAGCGGCGTGTATTCGGTGAACAGCGCGCGGATGTAGTCGCGGCAATGCGGCCGGTCGGGGTGGCGGGCGACCTGGCATTTGCGCCAGGGCGACAGGTCCTTGTAGAGATCGCGGAGCATGTCCGCGGCCTTCTTGTCGAGGGCGGCGGCCTCCGATTCGACATCCATCTCCTCGTTCCGACGCGCGAGCGCACGCAGTTCCTCGGCCTTTCCCTCGATCTCGGCGAGGGGTTTTTCGAAGTCGAGATAGGTCATGCGGGGCGTGTCCCTCCGGTCGGTCTCTGGCCGGTATATGGCCGGGCGGGCGCGCGGATGCAACTCGGCAAGATTTGTGGTGGGGCCGGTGATATGCCTTCGGCCATGGATGACACCGCCGCCCCCCGCACCGATCACGACGCCCGCATCACGCGGACGGTCCGGCATATCGACGCGAACCTAGGCGGCGATTTGAGCCTCGATGCGTTGGCCGATGTGGCGGCCCTGTCGCGATTCCACTTTTCGCGCGTGTTCCGCGCCCAGACCGGCGAAGGCGTCGCCGAGGCGGTGCGGCGCAAGCGGCTGAACCGCGCGGCGCTGCTGATCGTTGCGACGCAGTATCCGGTGGCGCGGATCGGCGCGCGCTGCGGATTCGGTCATCGCGGCAGTTTCGAGCGCGCCTTCTGCGCCGCCTTCGGCGCGACGCCCCTGCAACTGCGCCGGGGCGGGCACCTGCCCAAACCCATTCTCAGCCCCGAAAAAGGAGTTTTCACGATGTTCCCGACCGAAATCCGCACTGCCGAAGAGACGGTTCTGGCGGCAGTGCCGCACAAGGGCGCCTACCAGGAAATCGGCCCCACATTCGATTCGCTGGCCACCCGGCTGCAGGCCGCGGGCCTGTGGGAAGGGTCGGGCCCGTCCTTCGGCCTCTACTACGACGACCCGTCGGAGACACCGGTCGAGGAGTTGCGCGCCCACGCCGCCCAGAAGCTGGCGCCCGGCAAGGAGGTTCCCGACGACTTCGACCGTGTCGTGCTGCCCGGCGGGCGCTTTCTGGTCTGCACGTGCACTGGGCCCTTTACGAACCTGCCCGAGGCCTGGTCCTGGACCTATGCCCGCGCCTTGCCCGAAGGCGGCCACGAGCTGCGCCCGGCAGTGCCGTTCGAGGTCTACGTGACCGACCCCGGGACCACCCGGCCCGAGGATAACGTGACCGAGATCTGGGTGCCGATCGTCTGAACCGGCCCGCTTGGCTAAAGCCCGCGACGAGCCAGCAATTCGGAGCTTTTGGCGAACAGGGCCGGATGCGACCGCGCCAGCGGGTCGGACCGGACCGGGGTCTTGGCCCGCCGCGCGACCTGCATGGCGGATCGCCGGGCCGGGCCGGCGGCCTCCAGCCGCGCATCGATTTCATCGGCCGTCACGGCGCCACCCAGCGGCACCAGCCGGAACACGACGCTGACCCGCGCCGCGTCCCCGTCGGGCAGGGAAATTGCGCGCTCGGCGACGGCGCGGCGAAAAGCCTCCGACAGCCGGCCGGCGCGCCTGACCTCGGCGGTGGACAGGGCGACCACCAGGCGCCCCGGACCCGGCGCGCCGATCAGGTCGCCATGCCGGACAAGTTCGCGGATCGCGGGGCGCAGACCGCCGAGGATATGGCCGGTGATCGCAGCGGCCCAATGGGCGGTCAGCCAGTGATGAAGGCGGATCTCGACGAGCAGGATCGCCCTCGGCGGATCGGTCGCATTTGGCCCGGCCACCCGTTCGGCGAGTGCCTGCGCAAACCCGCGTCGCGTCAGCATGCCGCCCTGCGCGTCGGGATGCGCGCCTGCCGCGAGCAACACCTCCAGCAGCAACAGCGCGCGCTCGCGTTCCAACAGCACCGCGAGCGCGGGCACGAGGAAAAGGTTCAACGGCAGCAGGACCGGCACGGCAGACCCCATGAACCAGCCCCGCAGCGGCGCCGGCAGCATCAGTCCGGTCAGAAGCGCAGCCGACATCGCGACGCCCAGAGCCAGCAGGTGGCGAAACCCGCGGGGTATTTGGGCGCGGGTGGCCCGGTCCCAAGCGAGCCCGGCAAACCCGGCGACCACGATCCCGACGATGTCGGCCGCCATGCCGACCCCGCCGATGTCATGGCGCGCCGACAGCGCCACGATGCCGCAGGCGGCCAGCCCGCGCCGTCCCAGATAGGCCCCGGCCAGCGCAACGGGAATGGTGCGCAGATCGACGATCAGGCCGGCCACGGGTTCCAGTGGCGTGCGCATCTGGATCGCCGCGACGATCCCGAACATCACCCCCATCAGGACGGGCGCCACTGCCGCCCCGGCAAAGCGATGCCGGATCAGCCCGTAGCTCCAGGACAGGAGCGCGATGAGCGCCAGCGGGCTCAGGACATCGAGCGCAAGGGCGAAATCGAAACGCATCCGGGTCTCCCACCAAGATGGGAAGAGCCTTGAAGCGAAAGGATTAACCCAGGCTTAAGGTTCAAATTTTGAACACCGGGGTCAGCCCGCGATCATCTCGGACTGCTTTACGATCACCTCGGCCTGCTTGATCGAGGCGATGTCGACCAGCCGTCCCTTGTAGACGGTCGCACCCTGCCCGCTCGCCTTGGCCTCTTCCATCGCGGCGAGGATCTCGCGCGCCTCGGCCACCGCGGCCTCCGACGGGGTGAAGACCTCGTTCGACAGCGCGACCTGCTTGGGGTGGATCGCCCATTTGCCGACCATGCCAAGCGTGGCCGACCGGCGCGCCTGCGCGCGGAAGCCCTCGTCGTCCGAGAAGTCGCCGAAGGGCCCGTCGACCGGCAGCACGCCATGGGTGCGGCAGGCGGCGACGATGGCGGCCTGCGCCCAGTGCCACGGGTCGGACCAGTATTTCGCCCCCTCGCGGTGCATGTAGTAATCTTCCTGCGTACCGCCGATGCCGGTGGTCTGCATGCCCATGGAGGCCGCGAAATCGGCCGCGCCGAGGCTCATGGCCTGCAGGCGGGGCGAGGCGGCGGCGATCTCCTCGACATGGCTGATGCCGGCGGCCGATTCGATGATGACCTCGAAGCCGATCCGCTTGGTGCGGCCCATCGCGGCCTCGATCGAGGTGACCAGCGCGTCAACCGCGTAGATGTCGGCGGCGCAGCCGACCTTGGGGATCATGATGAGGTCGAGCCGTTCGGAGGCCTGTTCCAGCAGGTCGACCACGTCGCGATACCAGTAGGCGCTGTCCAGCCCGTTGATCCGCACGCTCAGCGTCTTCTTGCCCCAGTCGAGGCCGCCGATGGCCTCGATCACGTTTGTCCGCGCCTGCGGCTTGTCGTCGGGAGAGACGGAATCCTCGAGGTCGAGGTTGATCACGTCGGCCTCCGAAGCCGCCATCTTCTGGAAGATCGCGGGGCGCGAGCCGGGGCCGAAAAGCTGGCAGCGGTTCGGGCGGGCGACGGGCTGGGGCTGGATGCGGAAGCTCATGTGCAATCTCTCTCGCGCAAGGATGTTTCGCCTGTGTCACCCCTGCGGATAGGATATTGCGCCGCGGCGCGCAAGTGCTGCGCCGCGGCGTCCGGGCAATCTGCCCGGCACGCGACGTCAGCTGGGCAGATTGCCCACCCTAAGGAGCAGTCATTGCAGGTCGGCAAAGGCCCGCTGCATCCGCGCCACGGCATCTTCGACCGTGGCGCGCGGCGCCGCGATGTTGAAGCGCAGGAAGCTGTCGCCGCCCTTGCCGAAACTCGGACCGTGGTTGGCGGCGATCCTCGCCTCCTTCTCGACGCGGGTCGTGAACTCCTCCCGCGTCATGCCGGTGCCGGCGAAATCGACCCAGGCCAGGTAGGTGGCTTCCAGCGGCATCGACTGCAATCCGGGGATCGCGTTGATGCCCGCGTCAAAGATCCGCGCGTTCTCGGCTACGTAGGCGCAGAGGTCGTCGACCCATTGCGCGCCCTCGGGCGAATAGGCGGCGGTCACCATGTGCAGGCCGAAGGAGTTGGGCGACAGGCCCAGCGCCATCATCCGCGCCCCGAAGCGCGCGCGCAGCCCCTCGTCCTGGATCGTCACGTTGCCGACATGCGCGCCGGCGAGGTTGAAGGTTTTGGTCGCGCCCGTCATCATCACCAGCCGGTCGGCGATGCCGTCGATCAGCGCCATCGGCGTGTGTTTCTGGCCGGGCATCACGAGGTCGCAGTGAATCTCGTCGGAGACGAGGATCAGGTCGTGGCGCTTCGCGAAGGCGGCGATGCCTTCAAGCTCTTCCCTCGTCCAGACGCGCCCGCCGGGATTGTGCGGCGAGCACAGCACCAGCAGCTTCTCGTGGCCCTTCATCTGCGCATCCCACGCGTCGAAGTCGAGCACGTAGCGGCCGCCCTCGATCGGCATCTCGCATTCCACGAGGTTGCGGTTCGCGGCGCGGATCACCTTGGCGAAGGCGTGGTAGACCGGCGTGAAGAGGACGACGCCATCGCCTTCTTTCGTGAAGGCGTCGAGACACATCGCGGTGCCGTTCACGAGGCCATGGGTGGTGAAGATCCAGGCCGGGTCGACCGTCCAGCCGTGGCGGTTTTCCAGCCACCAGCAGATCGCGGCCTTGTAGGCGCTGTCATCGCCGAAATAGCCGTAGATGCCATGGTCGAGCATGGCTTGCAGCGCGTCCTGCACGCAGGCCGGTGGCCGGAACTCCATGTCGGCGACCCACATCGACAGCCCCTCGTCGGCGGACACGCCGTACAACGCCTCCATCATGTCCCATTTCACGCAATGGGTTCCGCGGCGGTCGATGATTTCGTCGAAGGACATGAGAGGCTCCGTTCTGTGCTGGTCGGGCGCAGGCTATCCCAGCGGACGGCGGGCGCAAGCCATGGCCGCGCTTATTGCGGCGGGCCCACGCTTCCCTTACATGCGTCGCCATGAAACGCCCGATCCTCATTCACCCCGACCCGCGGCTGAAGAAAACCGCGCCGCAGCTGCCCGACCTGTCGGACGATCTGCGCCGGCTGGCCGACGACATGCTCGAGACGATGTATGCCGCGCCGGGCATCGGGCTGGCCGCGCCGCAGGTGGGCGTCGACACGCGGCTGATCGTGCTCGACTGCGTGAAGGAGGAGGGCGCAGCGCCCCGACCGCTCGCCATGTTCAACCCCGAGGTGGTGGCGAAATCGGACGAGCGGAACATCTACGACGAGGGCTGCCTGTCGATCCCCGACATTTACGCCGACGTCGAACGCCCCGCAGAGGTCACGGTGCGCTGGATCGATCGCAACGGCGCCGAGCAGCAGGAGGATTTCGACGGCCTCTGGGCGACCTGCGTGCAGCACGAGATCGACCACCTGAACGGCATTCTGTTCATCGACTACCTCACGCCGCTGAAGCGCCAGCTGATCACCCGCAAGATGGTCAAGCTGAAGAAGGACCGCGCGCGGGAAAAGGCGTGAGCGGCACCCGGCGCGACTTCGTGATGTGGCCGGACAAGCGGTTGAAGACCGCCGCGGCGGATGTGGGCGAGATCACGGATCAAATCCGCGCAACCTGGGACGACATGATCGAGACGATGGACGCGATGCCGGGCGTGGGCCTTGCCGCGCCGCAGATCGGCGTGATGCTGCGGCTGGCGGTTGTCGATGCCAGCGACACCCGTGGCCGCGCGATCCGCATGGCGAACCCGGAGGTCATCACGGCGTCGGAGGCGACCAACGACCACGAGGAAGCGAGCCCCAACCTGCCCGGAGTCTGGGCCAAGGTAACGCGGCCCGCCACCGTGACCGTCGCCTTCACCGACCACAACGGGATGCGCGTACGACAGGAATTCACCGGGCTCTGGGCGACGAGCGTCCAGCACCAGATCGACCATCTGGCCGGGCGGATGTATTTCGACCGCCTGTCGAAGATGAAGCGCGAGATGCTGCTGAAGCGCGCGCTGAAAGGGGTGCGGTGATGCGGATCGTGTTCATGGGGACACCGGAGTTTTCCGTGGGGGTGCTGGACGCGCTGGTTGGCGCCGGCCACGAGATCGCCTGCGTCTATACACGAGCCCCCCGCCCCGCCGGACGCGGCAAGAAGGACCGGCCGAGCCCGGTGCAGGCCCGGGCCGAGGCGATGGGGCTGGAGGTTCGTCATCCGAAGAGCCTGCGCACCCCCGAGGCGCAGGCGGAATTCGCTGCGCTGAACGCCGACATCGCCGTCGTCGTCGCCTATGGCCTGATCCTTCCGCCAGCGGTGCTGGACGCGCCCGCGCGCGGCTGCCTGAACATCCACGCGAGCCTCCTGCCGCGCTGGCGCGGCGCCGCGCCGATCCAGCGGGCGATCATGGCGGGCGACGCGGAAACCGGCGTCTGCATCATGCAGATGGAGGCGGGGCTGGACACCGGGCCGGTGCTGCTGCGCCGCGCGATCCCCATCGGCGCGGAGGAGACGGCGGGCGACCTGCACGACCGGCTGAGCGTGCTTGGCGCCGAGGCCATCGTGGAGGCGCTGGCGCGATTGGACGAGCTGGTGCCGGAGGTTCAGCCGGAGGCCGGCGTCACCTATGCCGAGAAGATCGACAAGGCCGAGGCGCGGGTGGACTGGTCACAGGATGCCGCCGTCATCGACCGGCAGATCCGCGGCCTCTCGCCTTTTCCGGGCGCCTGGACCATGATCGGCGGCGCGCGGGTCAAGCTGGTCCGCAGCAGGATGGCCGAGGGCTCCGGCGCGCCGGGCGCGGTGCTGGCGGGGCTGGTGGTGGCCTGCGACTCCCGCGCGGTGGAGATCACCGAGGTGCAGCCCGAGGGCAAGCCGCGGATGAGCGCAGAGGCCTATCTGAGAGGCGCGCGGATCCCCGCGGGCATGGTGTTGGGAGATGACGCATGATCCTGTTCTCGTTCTTCGGCTCGCTGATGCTGGCCGGCATCGTCGCCATCGTGTTCGAGAGGCAAGGCTGGACGCATAACGGCATCGTCCCCTCGGTCCTCATCGCCTTCGGCGCTGTGCTGATCCTGTATTTTCTGCGCGCACTCTTCGGCATCGGCATCGGCTCGCCCGGCGTCACCGCTCTGGTCGGCTCGGCCGCGGCGCTGATCCTCATCCCCACCGAATACGCCAACCGGCGGCGGGAGCGTCGGCGGCGGCGCTGACCGCTCAGTTCCGGGGCGGGCGCGCCTTGTAGACCGGCAATTGCCACCCATAAAGCAGCGATCCGGCGCGGAGTGTGAAACACGTCACGATACAGGCCGTCAGCGCCAGCGGCTCCGACGCCCAGAGCATGCCCGCGACGACCGCAGCACCACTCCCCGCCAGCGCGGCGGTGACGTAGAGCTTGCCGGTGCGGATCAGGAGCGGCACCTCGTTCGCGACGATGTCGCGCAACAGGCCCCCGAAACAGCCCGTCGCGATCCCCATGATCAGGATGATCGGCACGCTCTGCCCGGTCTCGGTGGCCGCCCGCACGCCGGCCGCGACCGCGATGGGCAGGGCCAGCGCGTCGAGCCATGTCAGCACGGTCTGGCGGCTTTCGAGCAGATGGGCGGTGAAGAACACCACCACAGCCGCGCCGCAGGCGATGGCGAGCGGCACCGGATCGGCGATCCAGAACACCGGGTTGCGGTCGAGCAGCAGGTCGCGGACGGTGCCGCCGCCGACCGCCGTGAGGCTGGCGAGAAAGGCGAAGCCGACGAGGTCGAGCTGCGCGCGCGACGCCGCCAGCCCGCCCGACAGCGCGAAGACCAGCACCGAGGCGTAGTCGAGAACTGTCAGCACGGTCATTTGAACGGCTTCATGCCCGCGCGCGCCAACTCGTCCGCGCGCTCGTTCTCGGGGTGGCCGGCATGGCCCTTGACCCATTCCCAGGTCACGCGGTGGCGCGCCTGCGCCTCGTCCAGCCGGCGCCACAGATCCTCGTTCTTCACCGGCTTGCGGGTCGAGGTCTTCCAGCCGTTCCGCTTCCAGCCGTGGATCCAGCCGGTGACGCCGTTCTTCACATAGGCGCTGTCGGTGACGATGGTGATGGAAGACGGCCGCTCCAGCGCCTCGAGGGCCGCGATGGAGGCCATCAGCTCCATCCGGTTGTTGGTGGTGGCCTTCTCGCCGCCGCTCAGCGCGCGTTCCTTCAGCACGGCCTCGCCCTCGCGCGCCTGCAACAGCGCGCCCCAGCCACCGGGACCGGGGTTGCCGGAACAGGCGCCGTCGGTGAAGGCGAAGAGATCAGGCATGCGCACCCCTCATGCAATGACCCCGACACCCAGGCAGATCACCACCACCCCCGTCAGCAGCAGCCGCAGCCGCATCCACCAGCCCGGCGCAAGGCCCTGGCGCGCGGCCGAGGCGTCGATGGCCAGAAGGGCGACGAAGCCCAGGATCAGCATGACCAGGCTCGACCGCGGGTCGGCGAAGGCGGTCAGGAACACGAAGATCGCGGGCAGGACCGACAGCGCGTAGTAGAGCGTCGCCAGCCGCCCCTCCGCCTTGGCGGCAAAGCCCCAGATCACACCCGACATGAAGCACAGGATCACGACGCCGTAGATCTGCAGCAGGGCGATGCCGGTGTGGTTCGGGCTCCAGCGCCAGCCGAGGGCCGCGGTTGCGGGCACCAGCACGCCGATCGCGCCGTAGAGGAACGGCAGAAGGCCGGCGAGGCCGAGGATCAGAGCCGGTGTGGGAATGCGCGACATGTCCCGCTATCTGCCCCGCCTGACGCGGCGCGGCAAGGGTTCAGGCGCGTTCCAGCGCGAGCCGCCCCGCCAGCAGCGCAAAGATCGCGGCGAAGGAGCGGTTGAGCCAGACCATCACCCGCGCCGATCCCAGGATCCAGTCGCGCGCGGCGGCAGCGAAGGCGCCGTAGACGAGAAAGACCGCGCAGGTCATCGCCATGAAGACGCCGCCGAGGAGCAGGGTTTCCTGCGTCACCGTCTCGGGGTTGCCGGACAGGAACGGCGTCAGCAGCGACAGGAAGAAGATCGAGAGCTTGGGGTTCAGGATGTTGATGAGCGCGCCGCGGCGGGCGACGGCAAGGCCGGGCTCGACATTGGTGCGCGGCTCCACCCGGAGCGCGCCGCCGGAGCGGAGCGCGGACCACGCGAGGTAGAGCAGGTAGGCGACACCGGCGAATTTCACCACGGTGAAGAGGAGCGCGGAGGTGTGCAGAACGGCAGCCAGCCCCAGCGTCGCGGCCAGCAGGTGTGGCACGATGCCGAAGGTGCAGCCAAGCGCGGCCCATGCAGCGGGTCCGCGCCCGCGCCCGAGGCCGACGGCGAGCGTGTAGATCACCCCGGTGCCGGGGGCGAGGACGACGACGAAGGCGGTGAGCAGGAATTGCGTGGAGAGCATCGGGCGGACCTCATGTGATGACGAGGCATGGCCCCCAGCGGATGGTGCGAGAGGACTGGATCGCGCGCAAGGGGAAGTCGCACGACGCCTGCCTCAGGCCGGTTCGCGCAACACCCGCGGGACCTTGAACTCGACGTTTTCCTCGGCCGTCACGACCGGTTGCACCGTCACCTCGAAGCGCTCGCGGAAGGCGTCGACCACCTCGTTCACCAGCAGCTCCGGCGCGCTGGCACCGGCGGTGATGCCGAGGCTGCGGATGCCTTCGAGCGCGCGCCAGTCGATGTCGGTGGCGCGCTGGACAAGCTGGGCGTAGCGGCAGCCGGCGCGCGCGCCGACCTCGACCAGCCGCTTGGAGTTGGAGGAATTCGGCGCGCCCACGACCAGCATCGCGTCGGCCATGGGGGCCATGACCTTCACCGCCTCCTGCCTGTTGGTGGTGGCGTAGCAGATGTCTTCCTTGTGCGGGCCGACGATGGCCGGGAACCGCGCCTTCAGCGCCGCGACGATGTCCGACGTGTCGTCGATGCTGAGCGTGGTCTGCGTGACGAAGGCGAGACGTTCGGGATCGCGCACCGCGACCTTCGCCACGTCCTCCACCGTTTCGACCAGCAGCACCTCGCCCTCGGGCAGTTGCCCCATGGTGCCGATCGTCTCGGGGTGGCCGGCATGGCCGATCATGATCATCTGCAGGCCGGTCTCGTGATGGCGCGCCGCCTCGATATGCACCTTCGAGACCAGCGGGCAGGTCGCGTCAACATAGAGCATCTGCCGCCGCGCGGCCTCGGCGGGGACGGACCGAGGTACGCCATGCGCCGAGAAGATCACCGGCCGGTCCTCGGGGCATTCGTCCAGCTCCTCGACGAACACGGCACCCTTGGCGCGCAGGTCATGGACGACATACTTGTTGTGCACGATCTCGTGCCGCACATAGACCGGCGCGCCCCATTTCTCGAGCGCCATCTCCACGATCTTGATCGCCCGGTCCACACCCGCGCAGAACCCGCGCGGTGCGGCAAGATGGATGGTCAGGGGCGGTTTGGTCATGGCGGGCCTCGGCGGGGACGTGTCCTGCGAATGTCCCCCAGAGGTAGGGGCTTCGGGCGCAGGCGTCCAGTGGCGGCACTTGCCTTCCGGTTGGGGGAAGGTGGCACGGACGGCGCCACGACCATGAAAGGATTCGGCGCATGCGACAATCTGGGGTGATGATCGGCGGTGTCGTGGCCGTGGGGCTGGCCGGGCTGGGCGTCGCGCTGTGGTCCGCAGGGGTGGCGCAAGCGCCAGGGCAGATGCTGCGCTGGCAGGACGCGGAGGTGGTCGCGCAGGGCGCCCGGATCTACGCAGACGCCTGCGCCAGCTGCCATGGTGCCGATCTCGCCGGGCAGCCGGACTGGCAGGTGCGGCTCGACACCGGCCGCCTGCCCGCGCCGCCCCATGACGAGACCGGGCACACCTGGCATCACCCGGATGCCCAGTTGATCGACATCACGACACGCGGCACCGCGGCGATCGTCGGCGGCGGCTATGAAAGCGACATGGCGGGTTTTGGCGATGTGCTCGGCGCGGAAGAGATCATCGCGGTGCTGAGCTTCATCAAGTCGACCTGGCCCGCCGAGGTCATAGCGACGCACGACCAGATCAACGCGCGGTCGGCGCTGCAATGACCGCAGAGGGCTGGCGCCCGTCGGCGGCCTGATCGCGGACGCCGTCGGCGCCCGACGGTGGGACACGACAACGCCTGCACCGCCCGCCCGAAAAGGGGCGGCGCAGACGTTTCATCTCACCGTGCTGCGTCGCGTCTGACCGGCGGTCAGTCCTCGGCTTCCTCGGTCTGGCGCACGCGGTCCTCGCGCAGCTCGCGCGGTTCGCGCGGCGGGCGGCCGATGACCTCGCGCAGCTCGTCCAGCTCGATGAAGTTGTCGGCCTGGCGGCGCAGATCGTCCGCGATCATCGGCGGCTGCGAGCGGATGGTCGAGACCACCGAAACCCGGCAACCCTTGCGCTGCAACGCCTCGACCAGCGGGCGGAAATCGCCGTCGCCCGAGAACAGCACGATATGATCGACGTGATCGGCCATCTGCATGGCATCGACCGTCAGCTCGATATCCATGTTGCCCTTGATCTTGCGCCGCCCCTGGCTGTCGGTGAACTCCTTGGCGGGTTTGGTCACCATGGTGAAGCCGTTGTAGTGCAGCCAGTCGACCAGCGGTCGGATTGGAGAATAATCGTCATTCTCCAGCAAGGCGGTATAGTAGAAGGCCCTCAGCAGCTTGCCCCGCTGCATGAATTCCTGCCGCAGCAGCTTGTAGTCGATGTCGAAGGCCAGCGCCTTCGCCGCCGCGTAGAGATTGGACCCGTCAATAAACAGCGCCAATCGTTCGTCCCGATAAAACATGAGAAATAGTCCCTTGTAAGCTGCCGACACCGTGCGGAAATGATAGGGAGTGCGCCTATCGTCGGGCCTCGCCAGAATGGGCTAAAATAAGGATTTGCAGATCAGGTGCAAGCATCCACACCCTCAGACACCGCGTCGCAGGCACTGATCGCGCTTGGAGCGAACCTGCCGAGCGGCGCGCGCGAGCCCGCCGAGACCCTGCTGGAGTCTATCAGTTTGATTTCCAAGGGCCTTGGCGACAGGGTTGCGGCGAGCCGCCTGTACCGCACCCCGGCCTTCCCGCCGGGGGCCGGACCCGATTACCTGAACGCGGCGGCGGGTTTCCGCTGGTCCGGGGGGCCGGAGGCGCTTCTGACCCTGCTGAATCAGGTGGAAAGGGCGCTGGGCCGCACCCGTGGCGCACGGTGGGAGGCGCGGATCATCGACCTCGACCTGATCGCGCACGGCCCCGATGTGCGGCCCGACGCCCGGACGCAGCGGCACTGGGCCGGGTTGCCGCTGTCCTTGGCGTCGGTGGAAACGCCCGACACCTTGATCTTGCCGCATCCGCGCCTGACCGAGCGCAGCTTCGTGCTGGTGCCGCTGGCCGATATCGCGCCGGACTGGTGCCACCCACTGACAGGCCTGAGCGTGTCCGAGATGCTGATGGCCCGCCCGGAGGCGGAACGCGCCGAGATCACGCCTGTGGCATGGCCCGGCGCAGCGGCGCCTTCGCCCTTGTCAATCAGCCCGTCCGGAGATACATGAGGCCTTTCTAATTCTCCCGAGCAGCATCTGGAGGTGCCTCCGTATGGCCCGCGTCACCGTAGAAGATTGCGTCGACAAGGTTCCGAACCGGTTCGAGCTTGTCATGCTCGCCGCCCACCGCGCACGCGAAATCGCGTCCGGCGGACCGCTGACCATCGACCGCGACAACGACAAGAACCCGGTCGTTGCCCTGCGCGAAATCGCCGAGGAAACCCAGGGCGCCGATGACCTGCGCGAGCGGCTGATCGAAAGCCACCAGACCCAGATCGAGGTCGACGAGCCCGAGGAAGACGCGATGGCGCTTCTGCAAGGTGTCGAGGCCGACCGGCCGGCGCAGAACGACATGAGCGAAGAGCAGATGCTGCGCGCCCTCATGGAAGCACAAGGGCAGCGTTAAGCGCGCTGGTTACAGGGCAGGCTGGGACAGGAATGATCGACGCCGACGACCTCCTGTCCCTCGTTCGCAACTACAATCCGAAGACAAACGAGGCGCTCCTGCGGGGCGCCTATGCCTATGCGCAGCGCATGCACGAGGGCCAGACCCGCCATTCGGGTGAGCCGTATTTCACCCATCCCGTCTCGGTCGCCGCGATCCTGACCGAGCAGCGGCTGGATGATGCGACCATCGCGACCGCCCTGCTGCACGATACGATCGAGGATACCAAGGGCACCTACACCGAGATTGCGGAGCTGTTCGGCGCCGACGTGGCCGAACTGGTCGACGGGGTCACGAAGCTGACCAACCTCGAGCTGTCGAGCCGCGAATCGAAGCAGGCCGAGAACTTCCGCAAGCTCCTGATGGCGATGTCCAAGGATCTGCGGGTGATCCTGGTGAAGCTGGCCGACCGACTGCACAACATGCGCACGATCCGCCACATGGCGCCTGAAAAGCAGACCAAGAAGGCGCATGAGACCATGGACATCTACGCGCCGCTGGCCGGCCGGATGGGCATGCAGTGGATGCGCGAGGAACTTGAAGACCTGAGTTTCCGGGTGCTTAACCCCGAGGCGCGCACCTCGATCATGCGCCGCTTCGTGACGCTGCAGAAGGAATCCGGCGACGTCATCCCGCGCATCACCGAGGATATCGAGACGGTGCTGGAAAAGCACGGGCTGAAAGCCGACGTGTTTGGCCGCGCGAAAAAGCCGTTCTCGATCTGGCGCAAGATGCAGGAAAAGGACCTCGCCTTTTCGCGGCTGTCGGACATCTACGGCTTTCGCGTCCTGACCCGGACCGAGGATGACTGCTACCGCATCCTCGGCGCGATCCACCAGCGTTGGCGCGCGGTGCCGGGGCGGTTCAAGGATTACATCAGCCAGCCGAAATCGAACGGCTACCGCTCGATCCACACCACGGTGTCGGGGCGCGACGGCAAGCGGGTCGAGGTGCAGATCCGCACCCGGCAGATGCATGACGTGGCCGAAAGCGGTGTCGCCGCGCACTGGTCCTACCGTGACGGGGTGCGGGTGCAGAACCCCTTTGCCGTCGACCCTGCGAAATGGCTGGCCGGGCTGACCGAACGCTTTGAGAACGCCGAGGATCACGACGAGTTTCTCGAGCATGTGAAGCTCGAGATGTATTCCGACCAGGTGTTCTGCTTCACGCCCAAGGGCGACGTGGTGAAGCTTCCCAAGGGGGCGACCCCCATCGACTTCGCCTATTCGATCCACACCCGGATCGGCCATTCCTGCGTCGGCGCCAAGGTCGACGGGCTGCGCGTGCCGCTGTGGACGCGGCTGAAGAACGGCCAGTCGATCGAGATCATCACCGCCGAGGGGCAGACCCCGCAGGCCACGTGGATCGACATCGCCGTCACCGGCCGCGCCAAGGCGGCGATCCGCCGGATGCTGCGCGAGGAAGACCGCGAACGCTACATCAAGCTGGGACGCGAACTGTCGCGCGTGGCCTTCGAGCAGGTCGGCAAGCGCGCGACGGACAAGGCGCTCGATACCGCCGCGCGCGCCATCGGTCTGAAGGACGGCGACGAGATGCTGTCGCGGATCGGGTCGGCGGAACTGTCCGCGCGCTCGGTCGTCGCACGCATCTATCCGGAACTGGCGAAGAAGACCGCCGATTCAGAGGTCGAGGCGGTGCGCGCCGTCATTGGCCTGCCGCCGGGTGCGGAGATCCGCCGCGCGCAATGCTGCCAGCCGGTGCCGGGCGAACGTATCGTCGGCATCACCTACGCCGGTCGCGGACCCATCGTGCATGCCATCGACTGCGGCGCGCTGGCGGCCTTCGACGCGACACCGGAACGCTGGATCGACCTGCACTGGACCGACGGTCGCCATGCCGCCGTCCACAACGTCACGGTCGATGTCACGCTGTCGAACGAGAACGGCGCACTGGGACGCATCTGCACATTGATCGGCGAACAGAACGCCAATATCTCTGACCTGCATTTCATTGACAGGAAACCGGATTTCTTTCGCCTGCTGATCGATGTGGATGTGCGCAACGCGGAACACCTGCACGCGGTCATGATGGCGGTCGAGCTGGACAGCGACGTGGCAAGCCTGCAGCGGTTTCGGGATCTGGAACGCCGCCCCTGACTGGCGGCTGGTCGGGCTCGCGGCCAAGACGACACGCCGCAAACCGCGAGAGATTCTCGCGGGACCGGCCGAAAAGGGAAAGAAAAGGCAAGCCTCGTGTTCAAGCGGCGCGATTCCCGGCCCATCCTGCGCGTCGTCGCCGAAGCCTTCTGGCCGCGCGGCGGCTGGGTGCGTGCAGCCTATTACGTCAAGCATCGCATGCACCGCCTGCCCGGCACCCCCGAACAGATCGCCCGCGGTGTCTTTGCCGGGATCTTCACCGTCTTCACACCGTTCTTCGGGCTGCATTTCGTGGTCGCGGCGATCCTGGCCAAGATCATGCGCGGGTCGATCCTGGCGGCGCTCCTGGCGACCTTCCTCGGCAATCCGCTGACCTATGTGCCGATCGCCTATATCTCGCTTCAGACTGGCCACTGGTTGCTGGGCACCACCATTCGCGGCCAGCTCAACGATTCCATCTTTCACCGCTTCAGCGCCGCGGCGGGCGACCTGTGGCACAACTTTCTCGCCATCTTCACGCCGGAACAGGCGCATTGGGCCGATCTGGCGCTGTTCTACGACGGCGTCTTCTTCCCCTGGATGGTGGGCTGCCTGCTGCCGGGCATCCTGTGCGGGGCAATCGGATATTACGTCAGCGTGCCGCTGATCCGGGCTTATCAAAAAAGCCGATCTGCCCGATTGCGAAAGAAGATGGAAAAGCTGCGCGCACAGGCTGGCGCGGCGGCGGCGAACCGCTAGTCTGCCCGCGGAAACGGCAGGGAGATCTTGGACATGGCAGACCGTCTGCGGCTCGGCGTGAACATCGACCACGTGGCAACGCTCAGGAATGCGCGCGGCGGCGCGTTGCCCGACCCGGTGCGCGCGGCGGTGATGGCCGAACAGGCCGGGGCCGACGGCATCACCGCGCATCTGCGCGAAGACCGCCGCCACATCCGCGACGCCGATATCGACGCGATCCTGCAGGCGATCAACATTCCGCTGAATTTCGAGATGGCCGCGACCGACGAGATGCAGCGCATCGCGCTTGGCCACCTGCCACACGCCGCCTGCATCGTTCCCGAACGACGCGAGGAACGCACGACCGAGGGCGGGCTGGAAGTGGCCGCCGACCAGAACCGGCTGGCCGATTTCATCGCGCCCCTGCGTGACGCCGGCATCCGCGTGTCGCTGTTCATCGCTGCCGACCCGGCGCAGATCGACGCCGCCCACCGCGTCGGCGCCCCGGTGATCGAGCTGCACACCGGCGCCTATTGCGACCACCATGCCGAGGGCGATGCCGCCGCCCGCGACGGCGAACTGGCCCGCCTGGTCGCGGGGGCAAAACGCGCCGCCGACCTGGGGCTGGAGGTGCACATGGGCCACGGGCTTTGCTACGAGACCGTCGGCCCGGTGGCCTGCCTGCCCGAAGTGGCAGAGTTGAACATCGGCCATTTCCTGATCGGTGAAGCGGTATTCGTGGGCTTGCCTGCGACCATTGCCCGGATGCGGGAGGCGATGGACGCCGCGCGCGCCTGAGACGCGTTTTCGTTGCGATGCCCCGAGGAATGGGCGAGATTTGCCGCAGGTTCTGCATCGCTTCACCCCTCCGATCGAGGAGATACCCCATGCGCGTCCCGTCCTGCCTTGCGAGCTTCACCGTCGGGGTGCTGCTGGCCACGTCCCTGCACGCCCAGACTACCGTCCGCCCCTGCGAGGGCTACGAGTCGAATGCCCGCAACCTGATGATGCCGCCCGAGGTGTCGGTGCGCACCTTCGCCAATGGCGAGGTCCGCGCCATCGGCCTCGATACCTCGGAACCGGCCTGCTGTTCGGCGCATCTGATGGTGGATTTCTTCGTCGCCTCCGAACCTTTTCCCAGCTGTGCGCTGGTGTCGGCCGGCAATGGCTCAGGCTTCTCCGGGTTCAGGATGGCCGACCTGACGGCGAGCTACGACCCGGCCACCGGCTTGACCCTGACGCTTCCCGCCGGGCGTTTCGACGGGATCGGCAGCGTGATGTCGCCGCTGCACGTCACGATCAACCGCGCCACCGGCACGGTCACCGCGCGGCACGACTGAGCCCCATGATCCTCGGCACCGGCATCGACCTGGCGAATATCGACCGCATCAAGGCCACGCTCGACCGGTTCGGCGACCGCTTTCGCAACCGCGTGTTCACCGAGACCGAGCAGCGCCGTGCCGAACGCATGACCGCGCCCGCCGCCGTCTACGCGAAACGCTGGGCCGCGAAGGAGGCGTGTTCCAAGGCGCTCGGCACCGGCTTGCGTATGGGGATCGCCTGGAAGGACATGGCGGTGTCGAACCTGCCGACCGGCCAGCCGGTGATGCAGGTGACGGGCTGGGCACGCGACCGGCTGCAGCAGATGACGCCCGAGGGCTACACCGCCGTGATCCACGTCAGCCTCACCGACGACCACCCCTGGGCGCAGGCGCAGGTGGTGATCGAGGCGCTGCCCGATGCCGAGGAAGCCCTGCGGCCGGGGATCGCCAGCGCGCCACCGCGCTCGATGAGCTGACGCGCGCGGCACCCGGCGATTTGCCCCAGCTTTCTTGACTCGGCCGCGGGGCTGGCCCAAGACCGCGGCCAAGAGGCGAAACGCACAGAGGCAGGGCAGAACATGGCGGCAGCGGCCAAGTCGGACGGCATTTGGGAGACGGTGAAAACCATCGTCTACGCCCTGTTGATCGCGGGCGTGTTCCGCACGCTGTTCTTCCAGCCGTTCTGGATCCCGTCGGGGTCGATGAAGGACACGCTGCTGATCGGCGACTTCCTGTTCGTCAACAAGATGGCCTACGGCTACTCGCGCCACTCCTGCCCGTTCTCGATGTGCCCCTTCGACGGCCGCATCTTCGGCAGCATGCCCGAGCGCGGCGATGTCGTGGTCTTCCGCCACCCGACCGAGGGCACGGATTTCATCAAGCGGGTGATCGGCCTGCCCGGCGACCGGATCCAGGTGATCGAGGGCGTGCTGCACATCAACGGCGAGCCGGTGGAGATGACGCCCGAGGAGCCCTTCCTCGAGACCTACGAGCGCCAGGGGCCGCAGCAGCTGCCGCCGCGCTGCTCCAACGGTCCGGTGGGCGAGGGCGGCATCTGCGAAAAGGAACGCTTCACCGAAACGCTGCCGAACGGCGTCACCCATTCGATCCTGAACATTTCCGACGGCGGCCGGGCCGACAACACGCCCGAATACATCGTCCCCGAAGGCCATGTCTTCGTGATGGGCGACAACCGCGACAACTCGGTCGACTCGCGCTTTCCGCAATCGGTGGGCGGCGTCGGCTTCGTGCCGATGGAAAACATCCTCGGCCGCGCGGACCGGATCATGTTCTCGTCGGCCGGGGCGCGGATGATCTATTTCTGGACCTGGCGGTCGGATCGGTTCTTCCGGGCGGTCGAGTGAAACTGTCGCGGGAATTGACCGAGTTCTGCACCCGGCTGGGCCACGAGTTCGCCCGGCCCGAGTTGATCACCCGCGCGCTCACCCATTCCTCGCTCAGCTCCGCCACGCGCCCCGACAACCAGCGGCTCGAGTTTCTGGGCGACCGGGTGCTGGGTCTGGTGATGGCCGACGCAGTGCTGGCGCAGGACGGCGAGGCGAAGGAGGGGCAACTTGCCCCCCGGTTCAACGCGCTGGTGCGCAAGGAAACCTGCGCCGACGTTGCCCGCGAGATCGAGCTTGGCGCAGTGCTGCGGCTCGGCAAGTCCGAGATGTCGACCGGCGGGCGGCGCAAGACAGCCCTTCTGGGCGACGCGATGGAAGCGGTGATCGCGGCGGTCTACCTCGATGGCGGCTACGACGCAGCGCGCGGAGTGGTCCTGCGTCTCTGGGGCGACCGGGTGGCGGGCGTGGCCGAGGATGCGCGCGATGCCAAGACCGCGCTGCAGGAATGGGCGCAGGCGCGCGGCATGGCGCCGCCCGTCTACAGCGAGATCGCGCGCAGCGGCCCGGACCACGCGCCGGTCTTCCGCGTCGAGGCGCGGCTGGGCGACGGCACCGTGGCCGAGGCCGAGGGGCGCGTTAAGCGGCAGGCAGAACAGGCGGCGGCCCGCGCGCTGCTGGACCAGTTCGGCGCGGAATGACGGCCGGGGTTTCGCCGCCTGCCGGCGGCGACCCGCCGGGGGGCTTTGCCCCCCGGACCCCCCAGGATATTTTTGAAACGAAGAAGGGGACGACCGTTCCCTGACTAGAGGCCGGTCGCCTCGTCGATCCCGAGCAGGATGTTGAGCGACTGCACAGCAGCGCCGGACGCGCCCTTGCCGAGGTTGTCGAGCACCGCGATCAGGACGGTCGCCCCGGTCTCGGCGTCGCCGTCCACCGTCAGCTCCATCATGTTGGTGCCGTTCAGGCGCTGCGGGTCGATCCGATCACCAAGCGCGGCGCGGTCGACGACCTGCACGAAGCGTTGACCCGCGTAATGCGCGCGGAGCGTCGCCAGCGCCCGCTCTGGGCTGCCGGGGTCGAGGTGCAGCGGAACCTGCACGATCATACCCTGTGCGAAGGCGCCCACCTGCGGCACGAAGATCGGCTTGCGGGTCAGGTCCGCGTGCGCGACGATCTCGGGCAGATGCTTGTGGCGCTGCGAGGTGGCATAGACGAAGCCGCCGCTGACCGCGCCGCTCTCGAACTCGGCGATCATCGCCTTGCCGCCGCCGGAATAGCCCGAGAGCGCGTTGATCGTGACCGGGTGGTCGGCCGCGATCATGCCGGCGTCGATCAGCGGCTTCAGGAGCGCGATCGCGCCGGTGGAATAGCAGCCGGGGTTCGAAACCCGCTTGGCGGCGGCGATCTTGCCGCGCGCCTCGGCATCCAGCTCGGGAAACCCGAAGACCCACTCGGGGTCGGTGCGGTGCGCGGTCGAGGCGTCGATCACCCGGCAGGGCAGCTCGCGCAGGTCCGGCGCGATGTCATGCACCGCCGCGTCGGGCAGGCACAGGATCGCCACGTCGGCTTCGGCGAAGGCCGCAAGCCGGGCCTCGCGCGACTTGCGGTTCTCCTCGGAGAGCGAGATGAGGGCGATGTCGTCGCGACGCCCGAGGCGCGCGCGGATCTGCAGACCCGTCGTTCCAACCTCGCCGTCGATGAACACCCTTGCCGTCATGGTCCCGCCCTTTCATGGGTACAGGGGGTCAAATAGCGGCTAACACGGCGGTGCTGCAACAGGTGTTTCGGAAGGGGGGTCATCACGTATGGTGATGAGGGTCGCCCCAACACCATTCTGTACTGTGGCCATGGCGGCCGCGATCGGCTAAGGCCACAGGCCAGATACGCCCCCGAGGATCCGCCCATGACCACCCGCGCCGGTTTCACAGCCCTGATCGGAGAGCCGAACGCCGGCAAGTCCACCCTGCTGAATCGCATGGTGGGGGCGAAGGTGTCGATCGTCACGCACAAGGTGCAGACGACGCGCGCGCGCATCCGAGGCGTCACGATGGCGGGCGAGAGCCAGATCATCTTCGTCGACACGCCCGGCCTGTTCAAGCCGCGGCGCAGGCTCGACCGGGCGATGGTGGCGGCGGCCTGGGGCGGCGCGGCCGATGCCGACGTGATCGTCCTGCTGATCGAGGCGCATCGCGGGATGACGGACGGGGTCAAGGCGATCCTGGAGTCGCTGGCGGAGCGCGCGACCGGGCGGCGCGTGGTGTTGGCGATCAACAAGATCGACCGGGTCGAGGCGCCGGTGCTGCTGAAGCTGACCGAGGACATGAACGCGGGCTTTGCCTTCGAGAAGACTTTCATGATCTCGGCGGAAAAGGGCTACGGCGTGGAGGATCTGCGGGCCTGGCTGGCCGAGGCGATGCCCGAAGGGCCGTGGCTCTACCCCGAGGACCAGATCGCCGACCTGCCGATGCGGATGATCGCGGCCGAAATGACGCGCGAGAAGCT
>CAKZPN010000044.1 GCA_937139335.1 uncultured Roseicyclus sp.
CCGGCGCGTGATGTGGTCGCGCAGCCGCCCCGGCGTGCCGACGACGATATGCGCGCCGCGGTCGAGCGCGCGGCGCTCGTCGCGCGCGTCCATACCGCCGATGCAGGAGACGACCCGCGCGCCGGCCTTGGCGTAGAGCCATTCCAGCTCGCGCTGCACCTGGAGCGCCAGCTCCCGCGTCGGCGCGATGACCAGCGCCAGCGGCGCCGCGGGGGGGCTGAACCGCTCCTCCCCGCCCATCAGCGTCTGTGCGATGGCAAGGCCGAAACCCACCGTCTTGCCCGAGCCGGTCTGCGCGGAAACCAGCAGATCCGCCTCGGCCAGTTCAGGCGCGGTGACGGCCTGCTGCACGTCGGTCAGCGTGTCATAGCCGCGATCGGCGAGGGCTTCGGACAGGGTGGGGATCATGACAGGGACATCCGTGCGGTCAGGCGCCAGCGTGGCGCGCCAAAGTCTGCGCTGCTAGGGTATCGCGCGGCCCGTGTCTAGGCACATGCGCGGGGCCTTGGTGAACAACTGCTCCGCAGACATGCGGGGGCAGAGGCGGTGCGAGAAGAATGGTGCCGCTGAAGGGACTCGAACCCCCGACCCCATCATTACGAATGACGTGCTCTACCAGCTGAGCTACAGCGGCATTCTTCTCGGTCGCGGCGGTGTCCGGTGCCCTTGCGGGGCTGCGAATGTGCTGCGATCCGCGGGCTATTAACAAGCCGCGCAGGCGTTTCCTAGCCCCTAATTTCGCGCCTCGGCCGGCTCCGGTTCCGCCGAGGGTGGGGTGCCGGGCGCCGTGTCGGTGGTGTCGGCCTCGGGCTCGTCCATCACCTCGGCCTCGTCCGTCTCGCGCGCGCGGGTGTCCTCCACCGAGCCCACGATCAGCGGCAGCATCTGCGCCGGGCCCATCAGGGCGGCGTCGCTTTGCGTCACCTCCTGCCAGCTCAACCGGTCGAAGCTGTTGCAATGTGCGCAGACCGGGCGCCATTCGGCGTGGATGTGGCCGCAGGCGTCGCAGACCCATTGCATGCCGCGCGGCGCGGTGACGGCGCGGGCGAGCCAGGCGCGCACCACGCGGTCCTCGGCCCCGGCGCCGCGTTCGATCGCCGCCATGATGGTGAGCGAGCGGGCGGTGGGCGCGGTTTCCGCCAGGTCGCCCAAGGCGCGGCGGGCGGCCGGGAAATCCTCGGCCGCGATCTGCAACTCGGCCTCCAGCATCCGCGCCTCGGGGTGGCCCGGGTGCTTGGCGATCAGCGGGCGGAACCGCTTGAGCCGGTCGGCGGGCGTCTCGCGCGGCTCGATCTCGGCGAAGGCGGCGGCGATGTCGGGGTGCGGGTCCGTGTCCCAGGCCGATTTCAGGATGCGGGTCGCGTTCCGCGGCTTGTTGTCGGCAATCTCCAGCCGCGCGGCCATCACCGCAGCGGGCACGAGGCCCGGCGCCATGCGCTGCGCCTGTCCGGCGTCGCGGATCGCGTCGGCGATCTTGCCCGCGGCCATCGCGTCGCGGGCATGGGCCAGCGCCAGCACCGCGTCGCGCCGCTTGTGCACGTCGCGCGGCAGGTTGCCGGATTTCAGCGCGGCAGACAGCGTTTCGCGCGCGCCGGCCCAGTCCTCGTGCCGGGCCTGAAGCTGCAACAGCGTGGTCTGCACCTCTTCGTTGCGCGGGCGGATAGCCATCGCCTTTTCCGCCAGCTTCAGCGCGGTCTCGGTGTCGCCCTGGGCCAGTTTCTGCTTCATCAGGCCGCGCACGCCGACGAAGCGCGTGCGCTCATCGGTCACCAGCGCCTTGAAGGTCTGGGTGGCCAGCGCGGTATCGCCGACCATCTCGGCGCCCTGCGCCACCACCAGCTTGGTCAGCTCGGGCCGGCCGAGGAATTTCTCGGCCCGTTCCGCTTTGCGGATCGCCAGCCGGCCTTCGCCCGCCGCCAGAGCCATCATGCCCTCGGCCAGCGCCTCGTAACCGCGACGCTCGGCGCGGCGGTTGAAATAGCGGCTGATCGCGGTCTCGTCGCCGTTCAGGAACCGCAGTGTGGCGACCAGCAGGCCCACCAGCCGGAACAGCAGCCAGACCGCCAGCAGCAGCACCACGGCGCCCAGCACGGCGAGAAGCGGCGTCAGGATGAACTCCCGCCCCAGCACCGTGAGGGTCGCCAGGTGCCCCATCTCGAGCAGGAGGCTCGCACCCCAGGTGAGGCCCGCGACCAGCGCGATGAAGATCAGAACCTTCAGCAAGGACCAAAGCATCTCAGCGCCCTTTCAGTTTCCGTTGCCCGCCAGCGCGGTGGAGAGCGCGGCATAACCCGCCTCTGCCTCGGCGCGAGCTTCGACTTCTGCGGCCCAGGCGGCCAGTTCGGCCTGCGCGCCCTCGGGCAGCGCGGCGTATTCGGCCAGCGCCGTTTCCAGATCGCCCGCCTGCACCGCGGCCTCGATCCGGCTCAGCACCGCGTCGGGGTCGGAGCCTTCGCGCGGCTCGACCGAGCGGCCGCCGATCTGCCCCATGACGAAGGCGCCGAACCGGTCGCCCATGCCCTCGCCCGCGGTTTCCTGCAGGGCGACGGGAAGGGCGGCGCGGGCCAGCGGCGGAAACGCGTCCTGCAGGGTCTCCAGCGTGGCCACACCGGTGTCGGCGACGGAGGCAAGCCCCTCGGGCACCTCTGTCGTCCCGGAGATCGTGGCCAACGGTTCGGCGAAGGGTTCGCCGGTTTCCAGCGCCACCTGCACCTGTCCCAGGGCCGCCTCGGCCTCGGCGCGGGCGGCGACAGCGGCGGCCTGCTGCTCGGCCTCGGCAATCGCGGCGGCGGCTGCTTCCTCGGCTTCGGCGGCGGCGCTCGCGGCTGCGTCGGCCTCGGCCTGCAACTCCTCGGCGCGGGCGGCGGCGGCTGCGCGCTCCTGCTGCAGCTCTTCCTCGAGCCGGCTGGCGGATTCAAGGGCCGCGGCGGTATCCGCGTCGGTCTCACCGCTCAGGATCGGGCGGTTTTCCAGCGTGCTCAGGCGGGCGGTCAGGTCTTCGAAGCTGCCCGCCAAGCCATCGACCCGCTCGGCCAGGCCGGCGATCTGCTCCTGCAGGGGCGCGATGTCGACCATGGGCGCCTCGGGCGTCGCCGCAAGGTCGGTGACCTGCGCCCGCAGGGATGCCAGCGCGTCGGCCTGCGACTGCAGTTCGGCCGTGGTGGCGGCGTCCTGCTCGGCGTCGCCGGGAATGGGCAGAAGGCCCAGGTAGGCCGCGCCATAGCCGATGCCAGCGGCGATCACGCCCCCGAGCACCAAGGCAACGAAACCGCCGCTGCGGCGCGGGGCCGGCGGCGGTGTCGGCGTCGGTGGCGGGGTCGCGGTTTCGTCGCCGGGCACCAGCTCGGCCTCCTCGACCTCGCGCAGCGTGATGGTCTCGTCTCCGCCGGTCGACAGCGTGTCGAGGTCGGCGTCATGGTTCGGGTCGCCGCCGGCAAGGCTGTCGTCGCCCGCCGCGCCCACCGGCGTGTCGCTTTCGGGGATCACGATGCTGTCGTCGCCGGGGGCGGGGCTGTCGGACAGGTCCGGCACCGCCTCTCCCGAAACGCTCGGCTCGGTGCCGACTTGCAGCGTGTCGTCGCCGGTCGTGACCGAATCGACCGTTGCGCCGAGGGTCTCGGCCGGCTCGCCCGACACCGACGAGGGCGTCGACTTGCCGTTCGTCGCGCCACCGCGTTGATTTCGTGTGCTGCCTGAGCTTTTGGAGCTTCCGCGTGCCACCTGAGCCGTTCCCCATCTGTCAACTTAAAAACTGTCTAGCGCACCTGACAGTTGCGCCCCATCAAGCCTAGACCAGCGTCACCCGTCGCGGCTAGGGAGAAATCAGCGTACGCACTGCGCGGATCATCGCAGGCGCGTCCGGCGCCGCCGCGACGACCGTGCGGGCGGCCAGCGGCTCGGGCAACGCCGCGCGCACCGCAGGGCTCAACGCGACCGGCTGCACAGCGGTTGCATCCGATCCCGCAACCTCCGCATACACCCGCGCGCTGCGCGGCGAGAACAGCGGCACGATGACCGGCCCGTCATGCGCCAGCGCGGCGGCAAAGGCGTCACCCGGCGTCACCGTGACCTGGTCGTAGATCGCACGCGCCTCCGCGCGCAGGCCTTTGCGGCTCAACCGCTCGGCCACGTCGCCGCGGGTGTGGGCGCCGTGCAGGTGCAAGAGCCGCCCGGCGGGCATCGCCTGCGCCATCAGCGTCACCAGCGCCCCGGCGTCGCCCCCGGCCGAGGTCGCCTTGAGCCCGATCTGGCGCGCGGCCTCCGCAGTGCGGTCGCCGACGCACCAGGCGGGCAGGTCGCGGTCGGGCGTGAGGCCGGCAAAGACCTCGACCCCCGCGGCCGAGGTGAAGATCAACGCCGCGACCCCGTCGAGGTCGAGCCGGTCGATCAGAGGCGCGATCTCCAACAGCGGCAGGATCGCGACGCGGACCGGCCCGACCTCGGCGCGCAGCGCCTCGGCAAAGCGTTCGGAGGCGGCGCGGGGCCGGGTCAGGATCACGAGGGGGGCCGGGGGGGCAGGATTGTCAGACATGGGGGCGAGTGTTACCTGCCCTTGGGTGAGCCTGCAACGAGCGCCCTGACCCGTCCCATGACCGCCCCCTTGACCATCCTCGGCCTTGAATCGAGCTGCGACGACACCGGCGCCGCGATCCTGCGCGGCGCGGAAGGGCAGGCCGCGATCCTGGCGAACGTGGTGGCAAGCCAGACCGACCTGCACGCGGCCTTCGGCGGCGTCGTGCCGGAGATCGCGGCCCGCGCCCATGCCGAAAAGCTCGACCTGATGGTGGAACAGGCGCTGGAAGAGGCCGGGGTGGCATTGGCGGAGATCGACGCGGTCGCCGTCACCGCCGGGCCGGGGCTGATCGGCGGTGTGCTGTCGGGCGTGATGGCGGCCAAGGGGCTGGCGATGGGGCTGGGCCGCCCGCTGGTGGGCGTGAACCATCTCGCCGGGCACGCGCTGACGCCGGTGCTGACCGACGGGCTAGCCTTTCCCTACCTCATGCTGCTGGTCTCCGGCGGCCATTGCCAGTTCCTCCGCGTCGACGGTCCGCAGGCGTTCCACCGCCTCGGCGGCACCATCGACGACGCACCGGGCGAGGCCTTCGACAAGGTTGCGCGGCTGCTGGGCCTGTCGCAGCCGGGCGGGCCGGTGGTGGAGGCGATGGCGCGGTCGGGCGACCCGGCGCGCTTTCTCCTGCCGCGCCCGCTGCTGGACCGTCCGGGCTGCGACCTGAGCTTCTCGGGCCTGAAGACCGCCGTGCTGCGCGCCCGCGACGGGCTGATCGCCGCGCAGGGCGGGCTCGGCGAACAGGATCGCGCCGATCTCTGCGCCAGCTTCCAGGCAGCCGTTGCGGATGTGCTGGCCGGGAAATCCGCGCGCGCGCTGGCCGGGCAAACGGATCTCACCGGCTTTGCCGTCGCGGGCGGTGTCGCCGCCAACCGGACCCTCCGCGCGCGGCTGGAGGCAGTCGCGGCGCGCGCGGGCCTGCCCTTCGTCGCGCCACCGCTGGCACTTTGCACCGACAACGCCGCGATGATCGCCTTCGCCGGGCTCCTGACCTACGAGGCGGGACAGCGCGATGACCTGACGCTGTCGGCGCGGCCGCGCTGGCCGCTCGATGCCGCCGCCGCGCCGATGATCGGCTCGGGCAAGAAGGGGGCGAAGGCATGAATGACCGCATCGACATCATCGGCGCGGGCGCCTTCGGCACGGCGCTCGCGATCACCTATGCCACGGCGGGGCACAGCGTCACGCTCTGGGCACGAGAGGGGGCCGCGGCGATGCAGACCGCGCGCGAAAACACGCGGCGCCTGCCGGGGTACGCCTTTCCCGACGGCTTGAAGGTGACGGGTGACGTGGCTGATCTGACCGCCGATGTCGCGCTGCTCGCGCTGCCCACCCAAAGCCTCGGAGCCTTCCTGAGCGATGTGCCGCTTCCTGCCGACACGCTGGTCTCCTGCGCCAAGGGCATCGACATGGCCACCGGCCTCGGCCCCACAGCGCTCATCGCGCGCCATTCCCGCGCGACGCCCGCCCAACTCACCGGGCCCAGCTTCGCCGTCGATATTGCCGCCGGCCTGCCCACCGCGCTGACGCTGGCCTGCGCCGACGACGCCATCGGCGCGGCGCTGCAGGACCGGCTGTCGACGCCGCTACTCCGGCTCTACCGCACCACCGACGTGATCGGCGCGGAACTCGGCGGCGCGCTGAAGAATGTCGTCGCCATCGCCGCCGGAGCGGTGATCGGCGCGGGCCTTGGCGACAGTGCGCGGGCGGCGCTGATCGCGCGCGGTTTTGCCGAAATGACGCGCGTGGCGGTGGACGCTGGCGCGGAGGAGGCGACGCTCACCGGCCTCTCTGGCCTCGGCGACCTGATCCTCACCTGCGGTTCCGAGAAATCGCGCAACTTCCGCTATGGCGTGGCGCTGGCCCGGGGCGAGAGCCTGGGCGCCGACGTCACGATCGAGGGGCTGCACACCGCCCGCCAGATCGCCGCCCGCCGCGGTCTCGACACCCCCATCGCGGCCGCCGTGGCGGCACTGGCCGATGGCCGCGCGAGCGTGGCGCAGATCGCCGACACCCTGCTCAACCGCCCCCTGAAACCGGAGTGACGCGATGCGCTACTGGCTATTCAAATCCGAAGCCTCGACATGGTCCTGGGACCAGCAGGTCGCCAAGGGCGATGCGGGCGAGGAATGGAGCGGCGTGCGCAACTACCAGGCGCGCAACTTCATGCGCGACATGGCGGTGGGCGACCGCGGGTTCTTCTACCACTCGCAGACGGAAAAGGCGGTGGTCGGCACCGTCGAGGTGATCGCCACGGCCCACCCTGACAGCACCACCGACGACGCGCGCTGGGAGTGCGTGGACATCAAGGCGCTGGAGCCCTTGGCCACCCCGGTGACGCTCGACGACATCAAGGCGCGCGAGGACCTGGCCGAGATGGTTCTGGTCAAGAACTCCCGCCTGTCGGTGCAGCCGGTGACGGACGCGGAATGGCGGATCATCCGCGAAATGGGCGGGCTCTGACCCGCGAGAAAAACGGAGGGCCCCGACCCCTCGGGACCCTCCACCACCCACACGCTCACTCGCTCCGCGTGTTGATATGTCGGGCCCGTCCGTCCTGGTCAGGCGCGCTCTCTGGATAGCCGATCGTCGGCGCTCAGGCAAAACCTTAGCGCGGCGCATTCGACAGGCATTTTCGGCAAACTCGCGGGGATGTCCGAAAGGCACGGAGCCCGCAGCCGGATCCCCCGGCGCGGGCCCTCGCTGGTCGGACGCGCCTGGCCTCAGCCGTAGACGCTTTCCTTCCCGAAATGCTTGGTCAGCATGTAATAGACCACCGCGCGATACTTGTTGCGCTCCGATCTGCCGTAGGTCTCGATGACGCTGGCAATCGCCGCGTCAAGCTCCGGCCCGTCGCTCAGGCCCAGCTTCTTCATCAGGAAATTCTTCTTCACCGTTTCGATCTCGCCCGGCTGGCTGCCCGCAACGGTCGAGGCGTCGGCATCGTAAATTGCCGGTCCGCAGCCGATGGTCACCTTGGTCAGAAGCGCCATGTCCGGCTGCATGTTGCACTTGTTGCGCAGATCATCGGCATATTGCGCGATCAGATCGTCCCGTTTGCCCATTTCAATCCCTCTCCCAGTATGAATTTTTCTCGGTCAGGCCGCATCTTGTCCCGGCCCTCGAGGACGTTAGCCGAGCGCGCGGCCCCGCCAAAGGCTTTATTTTGGAACATTTCGTCGCTTCCCGGCGGCGGTTCACGCCGGCAGGTCGACCCGGCGCCCAGCGGTCCAATCCTCGAACAACGCGCCCAGGCGCGCGAGATCGAGATGGCCGGGTTGCGCCCGCGCCTCGGCCAGCGCCGCGCCAAGCCAGGTCAGGAACGCGTTGAGCGGCACATCCACCCCGTGCAGCCGGCCAAGATAGGCGATCTCGCCATTCAGGTAATCCGTTTCCACGCGCCCCGTGCCGCGCAGCAGGCTTTGCGATGTCGAGCCGCCAAAGCGTGGCGTGCCGGGAATATCGCCGGTCTGCATCAGGTGCTTGCGCTGCGGGTGGTCCATGCCGACCTCGTCCCAGCTAAGGCCAGCGGCGCGAAACACCGCCTCCGCCTCGGCCCGGACGCGCTGCGGGAAATCGCCGCGATCCGCGCCGCGCCCGACGGCTGCCTCCAGACAATTGGAAAGGTTCAGCAGCAGCTTGCCGCGCTTGCTCGCCATCACGTCGTCCTGCACGAAGCCCGCCATGCGCGCGCCGTCGAACAGCGCCGCCAGCCGCGCATCATCCGCGTCCGAACCTTTTGGAAACCGTCCGGTATCGAACACCCCGAGCTTGGGCGTTCCATGGCACAGCACCTCGCCCGGCTCGGTGTAGGCGGCCGGCATCATCACCGTCACGCCATGCACGTTGGGAAACAGCCGCAGCGCCGTCGGCTCGTTCGCGATGCCGTTCTGCAGGCAGAAGATCGGCTGGTCGCGGAGCCCGGCCAGCCGCAGGCGGTGCAGCGCGTCCAGACAATCCTGCGTCTTCATGGTCAGCAGGATCATGTCGTCGGGGCGAAACGCGATCTCGGTCGGATCCGCGACGCAGGGCAGGCGCGCCTCGATCTCCACGCCGGGCGCGCGCAGCCGAAGCGGCCCGGCCTGCAGCGCCGCCAGCTGCGCGCCGCGCGCGATGCCGATCACGTCGTGACCGGCCTCCGTCAGCGCCGCCGCGACGACGCCGCCGATGGCGCCAACCCCGTAGATGATCGTGCGCATCGACGGCACTCCGTCAGTAGCGATAATGCTCCGGCTTGAACGGCCCGTCCTGCGCCACGCCGATGTAATCGGCCTGTTCGCGGGACAGTTCGGTCAGCTTCACGCCGATCTTGGCCAGATGCAGCCGCGCGACCTTTTCGTCCAGCTTCTTGGGCAGGACATAGACCTGGTTCTCGTAGGCCTCGCCCCGCGTCCAGAGCTCGATCTGCGCCAGAACCTGGTTGGTGAAGCTGGCCGACATCACGAAGGACGGGTGGCCGGTGGCATTGCCGAGGTTCAGCAGACGCCCCTCGGACAAGAGGATGATCCGGCTGCCCGAGGGCATCTCGATCATGTCCACCTGGTCCTTGATGTTGGTCCACTTGTGGTTGCGCAGCGCCGCGACCTGGATCTCGTTGTCGAAGTGGCCGATGTTGCCGACGATCGCCATGTCCTTCATCGCGCGCATGTGCTCGATGCGGATCACGTCCTTGTTGCCGGTGGTGGTGATGAAGATGTCGGCGCTGTCGATCACGTCT
>CAKZPN010000045.1 GCA_937139335.1 uncultured Roseicyclus sp.
CTCCGCCTATCCTTGATTCCAACCCTCCATTGCCGCCCGATGCTCGGGTTTTGGGCTTGACCACAGCCCATTGCATGAAAAACTGGCACCTGCGCGCCGCCTGTCCGGGCCGGAGCGAGAAGTCTTGGACTGGCCGTCGCGCTCTACGGACGGTTCGGCGATGAACGCGAAAGCGTCACCAACTGGGGGTTTCTCACATGCCAACACCACGTTTCAGCCGGCCGATCACGCGCCGCGCGATGCTGTCACTCGCCGCCGCCGCGGCCTCGGTCCTGGTGCTCGGTCTTGGTGCCGGGGACGCCGCCGCGCAGGACAAGCTCAAGGTCGCCGGAATCTACACCGTCCCGGTCGAGCAGCAATGGGTCAGCCGCATCCACAAGGCCGCGCTTGCCGCCGAGGAACGGGGCGACATCGAGTACACCTATTCCGAGAACACCTCGAACACGGATTACCCGCGGGTAATGCGCGAATACGCCGAGCAGGGCTACGGCCTGATCGTGGGCGAAATCTTCGGCGCCGAATCCGAGGCGCGCGAGGTGGTGGCCGACTATCCCGACACCGCGTTCCTGCTGGGTTCGTCCTTCAAGGATGACCCGGCGCTGCCGAACCTCGCTGTCTTTGACAACTACATCCAGGACGCCTCGTACCTGACCGGCATCATCGCGGGCGCGATGTCCGAGACCGGGAACATCGGCATGGTCGGCGGGTTCCCCATCCCCGAGGTCAACCGGCTGATGCACGCCTTCAGGGCCGGCGTCCGCGAGATGAAGCCTGACGCGACATTCCAGGTCAGCTTCATCGGCTCGTGGTTCGATCCCCCGAAGGCCAAGGAAACCGCCTTCGCCATGATCGAGAACGGGGCCGACGTGCTTTATGCCGAACGCTTCGGCGTCTCGGACGCGGCGAAGGAGAAGGGCATCCTGGCCATCGGCAACGTGATCGACACCCAGCCGGACTATCCGAACACGGTGGTCGCCTCGGCGCTCTGGCATTTCGAGCCGACCTTCAACGCCGCGCTGGCGAAGGTGCAGGACGGCACGTTCAAGGCCGACAACTACGGCAAGTATTCCTTCATGAAGGAGGGCGGCTGCTCGCTGGCGCCGCTCGGCACCTTCGAGGGCAAGGTTCCGGCCGAGGCCATGGCCCTGGTCGAGAAGCGCGAGGCGGCGATCAAGGCCGGCGAGTACACCGTCGAGATCAACGACGAAGAACCGAAGTCGAGCTGATGCCGACCGATCCGGGGGCGCGGGCTGTCCTGCGCCTCCGCAACATCACCAAGCGGTTCGGCCCGCTGACCGCCAACGATGCGATCACCTTCGACCTGCACGAGGGCGAGGTGATCGCGCTGCTCGGCGAGAATGGGGCCGGCAAGACCACCCTGATGAACATCCTGTTCGGCCATTACACGGCCGACGCGGGCGACATCGAGGTTTTCGGCCACGCCCTGCCGCCGGGCAACCCGCGTGCCGCCCTGGAGGCGGGTGTGGGCATGGTGCACCAGCACTTCACTCTCGCCGACAACCTCTCGGTCCTGGACAATATCATCCTGGGCACCGAGCCGCTGTGGCGGCTGGGCACCGGACGGGCGGCGGCGCGGGCGCGGATCGAGCAGCTCAGCCGCGATTTCGGCCTGGCCGTGCATCCCGACGCCAGAGCCGGGGCGCTCAGCGTTGGCGAGCGCCAGCGGGTGGAGATCCTGAAGGCGCTGTACCGCGACGCCCGCATCCTGATCCTCGACGAGCCGACCGCCGTCCTGACCCCGCAGGAGACCGACGACCTTTTCGCCACCCTGCGCAAGGCGGTGGCGCGCGGCCTGTCGATCATCTTCATCTCCCACAAGATGCACGAGGTGCTGGCGATCTCGTCCCGGGTGCTCGTGCTGCGCCACGGCAAGCTGGTGGGCGAGGCGGCGACGGCCGACACCGACCGGCACCAGCTCGCGCACCTGATGGTGGGCTCGGAGATCGTAGCGCCCGAGGTCGGCGGGGCGGCACCCGGCGCGGTGCTGATGCGGCTGCGCGAGGTGTCCACCACGCCGGTCGGCAACGCGGTCGGGCTGCGGTCCCTGTCCCTTGACCTGCGGGCGGGGCAGATCACCGGGCTGGCGGGCGTGTCGGGCAACGGGCAGGCGGCGCTGGCCGACCTGATCGCCGGCGAGACCGTGCCGGACTCGGGCGTCTTCGAGGTGGCCGGCGAGGGCGTGGGGGCCTGGACCCCTCGCGCCGCCCTGGACGCCAGGATCGGCCGCATCCCCGAAGACCGGCACCGCACGGGCACGATCTCTGATTTTACGCTGTCCGAGAACGCAGTCCTGGAAGCCTATGAAAAAGAACCCTTTTCCAGGCGCGGATGGTTCGACTGGACGGCGGTCGACCGGCACACGCGGGCGATCATCGAGCGCTACGACGTCCGTTGCCCCGGACCCGATGCGCGCATCCGACTGCTGTCCGGCGGTAACATGCAGAAGCTGATCCTGGGCCGCGCGCTTGAGGCCGAGCCGAAGATCATTCTCGCCGTCCAGCCGGTGCGGGGCCTCGATATCGGCGCTGTCACCTATGTGCAGAACCGGCTGATCGAGGCGCGGGATGCCGGGGCGGCGGTGCTGCTGATTTCGGAGGACCTGGACGAGATCCTGACCCTGGCCGATGTGATCCATGTGATCTCCGAGGGTCGCCTGTCGCCCGCCTTTGCCCGGGGCACGAAGACCCCGGCGGAGCTGGGTGTGTGGATGGCGGGTCAAGGCTTCGATGGAGAGGACAGCCATGCGGCTTGAGCCCGTCGCCGATCCCGGCTGGTCCCGGACCCTCGGACTGCCGGCCCTGGCGCTGGGCGGGACGGTGGCCATCGCCATGGCGCTCGCTCTGGTGGCGGGCTCCAACCCGCTCGCCGTGCTCGGCCTGATCGTCAAGGGCGCCGTGGGCTCCAAATTCGCGCTGCTGGAGACCCTGAACCGGGCCACACCGCTGATCTTCACCGGCCTTGCCGTGGCGGTCGCCTTCCGCGCCAAACTCTGGAACATCGGGGCGGAGGCGCAGCTCTACATGGGGGCGCTGCTGGCGGTGGTGCTGGGCACCGGGCTGCTGCCGCTGCCCGCAGCCCTGCTGCTGCCGATCCTGATGCTGGCCGCCATCGCCGGCGGGGCGCTGATGCTGCTCGGCCCGGCCTTCCTGAAGACTCGGCTCGGGGTGGACGAGGTGGTGACCACGCTGCTGCTGAACTTCGTGATGATCCTGTTCGTGTCCATGCTGCTGGAGGGACCGCTGAAGGACCCCATGGGCATGGGCTGGCCGAAATCGGAGCGGCTGGTCGCCGAGGCGCGGCTGCCGCGCATCGTCGACGGGCTGCGGCTGCACTGGGGCTTCGGCCTGGCACTGATCTGCGCGCTCTTGGTCTGGGTGATGCAGACCCGCACGACGCTCGGCTACGAGATCCGCGCGGTCGGCCTGAACCAGCGCGCCGCCGCCTTCGCCGGCATCCCGGTGACCAAGGTGGTGATCAAGACCGCGTTGATTTCCGGCGGCCTCGCCGGTCTCGCCGGCTTCTCCGAGGTGGCCGGGCTGAAGGGCAGCCTGACCTTGGATCTGAGCCCGGGCTTCGGCTACACCGGCATCATCGTCGCCATGCTGGCCCTGCTGAACCCGCTGGGCGTGGTCGTCTCTGCCCTGTTCGTGGCGGGTGTCTTCGTCGGCGCCGACAGCATGAGCCGGGCGGCGGCCGTGCCCACCTATATCGCCGACATCCTGCTCGCCACGGCCCTGCTGCTGATGGTGCTGGCGATCATGCTGACGCGCTTTCGCGTGGTGAGGGGGTAGGCGGTGGAGATCCTCGACATCCTGATCTCGGCCAGCTTCTGGGCGGCGGCCGTGCGCATCGCCAGCCCGCTGATCTTCGCCACCCTGGGCGAGCTGATCTGCGAGCGCGCCGGTGTGCTGAACCTCGGCATCGAGGGCATCATGGTGGTCGGCGCCTTCGCCGGCTGGATGGCGGTCTATTCCGGCGCCGATCTCTGGGTCGGGGTCGGGGTGGCCATGGCGGCGGGGATGCTGTTCGGGCTGCTGCACGCGATCCTGTCGGTGCCGTTCGGGCTCAGCCAGCACGTGGTCGGCCTCGGCATCACCCTGCTGGCGACGGCCTCAACCTATTTCGCCTACCGGGTCGCCCTGCCGCAGGTCACCAACCCGCCGCGCATCGAGGCGTTCAAGGAACTGCCGATCCCGGTGCTGTCGGACATCCCGATCGTCGGGCAGGCTCTGTTCGCGCAGACACCGCTGACCTATCTCGCCTTCGTCACCGCCGCCGTCGTCGCCTTCGTGCTGTACCGTACGCCGCTCGGCCTGGCGGTGCGGGCGGTGGGCGAGAACCCGCACTCGGTGGAGGCCCAGGGCCTCTCGGTGACGGCGCTGCGCATGGGCGCGGTGGTGGTCGGCTCCGGATTGATGGGCGTCGGCGGGGCGTTCCTGACCATGTCCGCCTTCAACTCGTTCTTCTTCGAGATGGTCAACGGACGCGGCTGGATCTGCATCGCCCTGGTGGTGTTCGGCGCCTGGAAGCCGGGCAAGGCGCTGCTCGGCGCGCTGCTGTTCGCCGCCTTCGATGCGATGCAGATCCGGCTGCAGCAGACCTCGCTGGGGGCCGATATTCCCTACCAGATCTTCCTGATGATGCCGTATCTGCTGTCGATCCTGGCGCTCGTGGTGATGTCGCGCCGGGCGGAAGTACCGGCGGCGCTGATGGTGCCGTTCAACAGGGGAGAGCGCTGAGATGTTCGACATCGTCGTGAAGGGCGGCACCCTGCCGGACGGGCGGGTCGCCGATATCGGCATCCGCGACGGTCGTATTGTCGCTGTCGAGCGGCTGGACGACTCAGTGGAAGCGGGTGAGGTGATCGACGCCTCGGGAGATCTGGTCAGCCCGCCCTTCGTCGATCCGCATTTTCACATGGACGCCACGCTCAGCTACGGCCTGCCGCGGATCAACGCGTCCGGCACTCTGCTGGAGGGCATCGCGCTGTGGGGCGAGCTGAAGCAGGTGAT
>CAKZPN010000046.1 GCA_937139335.1 uncultured Roseicyclus sp.
CGTAGAGGGTGTTCGCGGTGCAGTGGCGGTCGCGGATGAAGGGGATCCCGTCGATCTCGATGCACTGCCTGCCAGCCGCCAGCTTGACCACGCGGGCTTCGCTGCCGTTGTCGCCGCCGCCGCGGCCCATGCTGATCTCTCGGACGTTGTGCTGCTGGTTGTCGTTGAACAGGCCGCGGAGCGCGTCGAAGACGTTGCTCGGGCAGGTCACGAACTCGGGCAGCTCGCCGCAGTTGTCGTAGATGGGGGTGAAGAGCTTCGTCCGCACCATGTCGAAGCTGAGCGACGCGAGGGCGTCGGTGTTCTCGGCCGCGGCCCACTCGCTGTAGGTGGCGGGGTCGATGCTGGCGAAGGTGCCGCTGCTGTCGATGTAGCGGGCCGCGCCGGCGATCTCCGTCGGGCTGGCGGTCTCGTCGCCGGCGTACATGTCCCCGGCGACGCCGAGGGCCAGGCGGCGCGACTGGCGCTCCACGCGCCCCATGAGCAAGTCGCGCTGCTTGGCGCCGATGCTCTCGGGGTTGAAGTTGGAGCCGGCAGCGGCCTGGGCGAGGCCCGTCACGCTGCTGACCTTGTCGTACTGCGCCCAACCGAGGGTCGCGCCGACCTCGACCTCGTCGTCCGCGTCGCTGCTGGAGCGGGCGACGCCCTCAGCGCTGGCGGCAGCGTCGGCCGCGCCGGTGAACTCGGCCGTCCAGTAGCAGGCCTTGCCTTCGCCGGGCAGGACGGGCAGCAGGAAGGGGAGAACAGCAACGCTGTTGATCTGGGTCTGCAGCTTGCGCCGGTAGACCAGCGAGAGCGCGGCGGAAACGTCCGAGAGGGCGGTGGCGGCCATGTGTCAGGCTCCGGAGGGTTGAAGTCGAGGGTTGGGCGCTCTATCGCGCCCGAGAAAGGAGGTTCGCGACGATGGCCTCTCCAGAGACCTCCGTCCCGCCGGAGGGCCCGCCCGACCCGCCAAGCTTCGGATCACCCGTGCCGCCCGCACCGGTGGGGGGGATGAAGTGCTTCCCGTCGGACCCTTGGGTCCAACTCTTGACGCCGCAGCGTTCGCCGCCGATGTCGTGAACCACTTCCGAGCCGAACTTGTCTCGGCCCTTGATCCCGAAGGTGCCGTCGTCACGCTCGACGAGCAGGCGGTCTACGAAATCACCGAGCAGCGTTCGGGCGGCACCGCCACGCTGCTGGTTCGCGGCACCAATAATGATATCGGGACCGCGTTGGATTTCACCGATACGAGCACCACCGAAGTGATCGATGGCGTGACCTACAATGTCTACACGAGCGGTAACGCGAGAGTCCTGTTCGAGGTGGGTATCAACGTCAGCACACAGCCTCTCGGCGGAGGCGGTTCGGGTGCCAGCGTGGCGAACTCGTTCGCCCCAGCCAGCTCGGTGTTCATCGGTGAAGATGGCGAAGACATGCCATCATTGGGCGGCTTCGTACCATTCGATGGCGATTCCGGCAGCGTCGGGCTTTCGATCCAGCAGCCGGGCCCTTCGATCCGTTTCGAGGCTCCGCAATGGCACCTCGGCGAGCGGGATGGCGATGGTCGTTTCGAGCAGCTCTTGCCCGGGCGTTTCGATCCCGCCGAGCCCGAGGACACGCCGCTGGCAGCAAGCTCGCCGGGGCCGGTGCTCGGGGTTGCGCCGCACCTCGATATTCTCGGCGACGATGCGGTCTTCGATGTGACTAGCATCGATGGCTTGGTCGACTTGCCGGGCGACGGCGCGTTCCTGAACGACTCGAATGGACCCGCAGGCCTCTCTCGCCTGACGTCGATCAGCGATCATGCTGCCGAGGCAAACCTGTTCGAGCTGGGCGAAAGCCTGTCGACCGAAGCGGGTATCGATCTCGACCTGAGCAGCGATCCGGCAGCGGTTTCAATCATGCCTGACGTCGCGGACTTCGCGGTCGTGCCTGGCGCCGACGAGTTAATCGCATTCGACCAACCTGTTGCACTTGCTGACCTTCTCGACCAAGGTGTTCTCGACGGGAAATTCCAGCCGCCGGTTACCCTGCCTATCGATAGCGGGGCCTACGACTTCGGAGGCGTCTAGTTCGGGTAAGCTGCGGGGGCCATGTCACAAACGCGTGAAAATGGGGCGGGCGCGTCGATTATCGGTGCGATGATCCGCGGCGAAGGTCCGCTGGTGCCCTATTTCCGGGGCGCGATGCTGTTCTCGGTCGTCGCCAACCTGATGCTGCTGGTCTCGCCGATCCGGTCCAGATGCGTGTCGAGAAACGCCTCCGCCGCCCTGCGCCCGGCCTCGAAGAGCTGATGGAGCACGGCGGGGATCGGAACGGTCTTGGTCGCCAGCGACAACTGCCGCATCAACTCGTCATCCGCGATCAGGTGGATCAGCACCGGCTTCATCGTGCCCGCGTCCATCCGACCCTGCGCGATCAGCCGCTGCACGAAGTCGATCGCCCGCAATTCCCGCAGGAGCGAGGCGTTGAAGCTGATCTCGTTGATCCGGTTCTGGATCGCGCGGGCCGAGGTCGGCACCTCCTCGCGCACCAGCGGATTGATGTTCACCACCACGATGTCGCGCGGCAGGCCCGGCGCGAAGAGCGGGAACAGCGCCGGGTTGCCGGTATAGCCGCCATCCCAATAGGCTTCGGTCTCGCCGGTGCCGGGGTCCTCGATCTCGACCGCGCGAAACAGCGTCGGCAGGCAGGCCGAGGCCATGATCGCGTCGGGCGTGATCTCCGCCCCCTGGAACACGCGGATCTTGCCGGTGCGCACATTGGTGGCGCAGATCGCGAAGACCGGACCCTCGGGGTTGCAGACGCGGTCGTAGTGGAACCGCTCGACGATCCGTTCCAGCGGGTTGTGGTAGAAGGGGCCGGTGGCATAGGGGCTGACCATGCGCCCGAACCCGTCGCCCAGCATGAAGGGCAGCGAGGCCTCGACCATCGCGCTCAGCGCCACCGGCGCGACCATGCCGAGCCAGGGCGCGAAGCTGGGGTCCGTCACCGCGCCGACCTGTTCCCAGAGCCAGGCGAGGTTCTCGCGCGCCGCCTCCTTGCTGCCAAGCGCCAGCCCGGCCTTTACGGCCGCCCCGTTCAGCGCGCCCGCCGAGGTGCCGGACATGCCAGCGATCTCGACCTCGGGGGTCTCGAGCAGCCGGTCGAGCACGCCCCAAGTATAGGCGCCATGCGCGCCGCCGCCCTGCAGGGCGAGGTTGATCCGCTTGGGGGCTGTCACAGGCCTTGCCCTTCTCTGTTTCGAAAATATCCCGGGGGAGTCGCGTCAGCGACGGGGGCAGAGCCCCCGCCACATCGATCACATGGCCGTCCAGCCGCCGTCCACGCTGATCGCCGTCCCGGTGATCTGTGCGCCCGCGTCCGAGCACAGGAAGACGGCCGTGCCGCCCAGTTGCTCGACGGTGGCGAATTCGCGCGAGGGCTGGCGGGCCAGCATGACCTCGCGCACCACGGTGTCGCGGTCCATGTTGTGCGTCTTCATCTGGTCGGGGATCTGCGCCTCGACCAGCGGCGTCAGCACGTAGCCGGGGCAAATGGCATTGGCGGTGATCGACTGGCCCGCGGTTTCCAGCGCCGTGGTCTTGGTCAGCCCGATGATCCCGTGCTTGGCGGCGACATAGGCGGATTTGAACGGGCTGGCGGTCAGGCCATGGGCGGAGGCGACATTGATCACGCGGCCCCAGCCGGCCTTGCGCATCAGGGGCAGGGCGGCCGCGGTGGTGTGAAAGGCCGAGGACAGGTTTATCGAGATGATCGCGTCCCATTTCGCTATCGGGAATTCGTCGATCGGCGCGACATGCTGGATGCCCGCGTTGTTGATCAGGATGTCGCAGGCGCCCGCCTGTGCGACAAGCGCGCGGCACTCCTCGCCCTTGGACATGTCGGCCTTGATGTAGGTCGCGGTGACGCCGCAGGTCTCGGCGATCTCCTTGGCCAGCGCGTGGTCATCCTCGCTGTCGGTGAAGGAGTTCAGGACGACATCCGCCCCGGCCCTGGCCAGTTCCCACGCGATGCCGAGGCCGATGCCGGAGTTGGAGCCGGTGATGACGGCGGTCTTGCCCGAAAGATCAGTGGTGATGGCCATGTCTGGCGCTCCTGTTGCTGTGCTTGCGCGCAACCTAATGCTGCATGTGCGACATGAACAGGATCGGAGTCAGGGACTGCCCAAAAAAAACGCCGGCACAAGGCCGGCGTTCAGTTATTGAGGCAGGTTTCATACAGGCAAGAAACCTATCGAGCAGTGACCCCTTTATAAGCAATGGGTTGGGTCTTGTCCAACCGAAAAGTTTGAAAACCCCCGGGGCGGCGGATAGCGTCAACGCAACAAGGCTTGAGGCAGGAAGGATTGTCCGCAGATGAGAACGGTATGTTTCGTGCAGGCGCTGGCCGTGGTGGGGCTGTCGCTATGCGTCTCAGGGGCAGGTATCGCGCAACCGATGCACGGCATCGCAATGTATGGGGAGCCGGCGCTGCCGCCCGACTACACCCATCTGCCCTACGCCAACCCCGACGCCCCCACCGGCGGGCGCATCGTGACCGGCGAGACAGGCAGTTTCGACAGTCTCAATCCGCATATCCGCGAAGGCTCCGTGCCCTGGCAGCTGCGCTACATGGTCTACGAATCGCTTCTCGGCCGGTCCTGGGACGAGCCGTTCACGCTCTACGGTCTGCTCGCCGAATCGGTCGAGGTGGCCGAGGATAATTCCTGGGTCGAGTTCACCCTCCGCCCCGAGGCGCGGTTTTCCGACGGCAGCCCGGTGACGGTGGAGGACGTGATCTGGTCCTTCGAGACGCTCGGCACCGTCGGCCACCCGCGCTACCTCGGTGCCTGGACGCGGGTCGAGGGGATCGCGGCGGTGGACGAGGACACCGTGCGCATCACCTTCTCCGATCCCGACCGCGAGCTTGCGATGATCATGGGCCTGCGCCCGATCCTGCAGGCGTCGCAGTGGCAGGACAGCGATTTCACCCGCTCCGGTCTCGACGTGATCCCGGTCGCGACCGGGCCCTATGTCATCGACGATTTCGAGGCCGGGCGCTTCGTCTCGCTGCGGCGCGATCCCGACTACTGGGGCGCCGACCTGCCGTTCCGGCGCGGCACCAACGTGATCGACGAGCTTCGGATGGAGTTCTTCGCCGACGGAACCGCGATGTTCGAGGCCTTCACCTCGGGCATCCTGTCCACGATGCGCGAAACCTCGGCGCAATCCTGGGCAGAGCGCTACGATTTCCCGCGCGTGCGATCGGGCGAGGTGGTACTCTCGGAAATCCCGCACCAGCGCCCGTCGGGCATGACCGGCTTCGTGATGAACACGCGGGAGGGGGCATTCGCCGACTGGCGGGTGCGCGAGGCCATGATCCAGGCGTTTCCGGCCGAGTTCATCAACCAGACGCTGAACGGCGGCGTCGACCCGCGCATCACCTCCTACTTCGCCAACTCGCCCCTCGCGATGGCGTCTGGCCCCGCCGAAGGCCGGGTGGCGGAGTACCTGGCGCCGTTCGAGGCCGACCTTCTGCCCGGCGCGATCGAAGGCTACGAGGTGCCGGTCTCCGACGGCACCGAGCGCAACCGCGGCGGCATCCGGGCGGCGCTCGCCGCGCTGGAAGAGGCGGGCTACACCGTGGAGAACGGCGTGATGATGACGCCCGAGGGCGCGCCCTTCACGTTCGAGATCATGCTCCAGACCGGGTCGTCCGAAAACGACGCCATCGTGAACATCTACACCGAGGCGCTGCAGCGTCTGGGCATCGCCGTCTCGGTCGCGCGCATCGACGCGGCGCAGTTCCGCGAGCGTCGCGACGGGTTCGATTTCGACATGATCTACGAGCGCTACGGCCTGTCGCTGTCCCCAGGCAACGAGCAATACACCTACTGGGGCTGCGAGATGGTCGACACCACCGGCTCGCGCAACCTGATGGGGGCCTGCAACCCGGCGATCGAGGCGATGATCGACCAGATGCTGACCTCGGACAGCCAGGAGGATTACGTCGCCGCCGTCCGCGCGCTCGACCGGGTGCTGACCTCGATGCGCTATGTGGTGCCGTTCTGGCACAACCCGGTCAGCCGCGTCGCCCATGACGCCGAACTGCGCTACCCCGACACGATCCCGATCTACGGCGACTGGATCGGCTGGCAGCCCGACGTCTGGTGGGTGGAGGAGTGAGCCGGCGCTACTCGGCGGCGTCGGGCAGGCGTTCCGGCGCCTTCGTCACGTCCTCGCCGTTCGGATAGACGAGGCCGGCCGAGATGATCAGCTTGGCCGCATCCTCCACCGACATGTCGAGCAGGATCACGTCCTTGCGCGGGACATAGAGCAGGAAGCCCGAGGTCGGGTTCGGCGTGGTCGGCAGGAAGACAGACACCATGTCCTCCGGCCCGTGGCGGCGCGCGATCTCGCCCTTGGCATGGGTCGAGATGAAGGCGATGGCCCAGACGCCCGTGCGCGGGTATTCGACCATGCAGGCCTTCTCGAAATTCTGTTGGCCCTGCTGCAGCACCGTCTCCACGATCTGCTTCAGCCCGGAATAGAGCGTGCGGATCAGCGGGATCGACAGCACCAGGCTTTCCGCCCAGCGGATCAGCGACCGCCCGATCAGCCCCTTGGCGATCCAGCCGACGATGAAGGTGAAGACCAGGAAGGTCGCCACGCCGATGCCGCGGATGTCGACCTGAAGCCCGGTGTAATGCTGGATCAGCAGCGCGGGATTGTAGGCGCTGGGGATCAGCGGCAGCACCCAGCTGTCGATCCAGCCCAGAAGCGTCCACAACAGCCAGATCGTGATGCCGATCGGCATGATCACGATGAGCCCGGTCAGGAAATTCGATCGCAGGGATGCGAAAAATCCGCGACGCGGCGGCGGGGGCGTTTCGGGCAGTTGCATGCGCTTCGGGATCCGGCCAGACGGGGAGGCGTCGTCGCCTCCTTTGTCTCCTGTATGTAAGCAACCACGGAAATCGGCACAAGCCGGGTAACGGGGAAGCTCAGGCGCCCGGCACCATCGCCTGCGCAATCCGCGCCGCCAGACGCGCGTTGTTCAGAACGAGGGCGATGTTCGCGGTCAGCGTCCGCCCCTTGGTCAGCTCGAAGAGCCGTTGCAGCAGGTAGGGCGTGACCGCCTTGCCGCTGATGCCCTGCGCATCGGCGTCGCGCTGCGCCTGTGCGATCAGGGGCGCGAGCGTTTCGGCCGCGATCTCGTCAGCTTGCGGGATCGGGTTGGCCACCAGCTGCCCGCCGGGCAGGCCGAGCGCCGCGCGCATCTTGTGGGCGCGCGCGATCGCCTCGGGCGCGTCCATGCGCAGCGGTGCGGCCAGCCCGCTCTCGCGGCTCCAGAACGCCGGAAAGCCGGATTGCCCCACCGCGATCACCGGCACGCCGAGGGTTTCCAGCACCTCCAGCGTCTTGGGGATGTCGAGGATCGCCTTGGCGCCCGCCGCCACAACTGTCACGGGCGTCTGCGCCAGTTCCTGCAGGTCGGCGGAGATGTCGAAGCTCTGCTCGGCCCCGCGATGCACGCCGCCGATGCCGCCGGTGGCGAAAACCGCGATGCCCGCCCGCGCGGCGCAGATCATCGTTGCCGCGACCGTGGTGGCTCCGGTACCACCCTCGGCAAGACAGGCGGCGAGATCGGCGCGGCTGAGCTTGGCGACGCCCGTAGCCTGCGCCAACCCGTCCAGCGCCTCGGGCTCCATCCCCACACGGATCTCGCCCGCGATCACCGCGATGGTGGCGGGCACCGCGCCGGCGGCCCGCACCTCGGCCTCGACCGCGCGGGCGGTGGCGAGGTTCTGCGGGTAGGGCATCCCGTGCGTGATGATGGTGGATTCGAGCGCGACGATCGGCGCGCCGGAGGAACTGGCCGCGGCGACCTCGGCGGACAGGCGGAGGGGCAGGGCAGTCATGAGCTCTCTCCCGAGACATAAGCGGCGGCCGCCGCGACGGCACGGTGAAGCGCCTCTTCCGCGCCCGCGCCGCCTAGTTCCGCGGCGATATGCGCCGCCATGAAGGTGTCGCCCGCCCCGGTGATCCGCCGCGCCTCGACCGGCGGCGGCACGGCGGTCAGGGTGCGGGACGCCGTCGCCTCCACCGCCATCTCGGCGCCCGCCGTCACCAGAACCCGGCGCGCGCCTGCGGCGACCAGCGCCTCGGCGGCGGCGGCGGCATTGGCGGGACGCGTGCCGGTCAGCAGCCCCGCTTCCTCGCGGTTCACGTAGAAGGTCGCGCGCGGGTGCCGCAGCAAGGGCCGCAGCCGCTCCGCCTTGCCGGGCGAGGCCGGCGCGATGCGAAGATCGGCAGCGGCAAAGAGCGGGCTTACCGCGATCTCGGCCAACAGTGTCTCGGTCAGGTTGCCGTCGATCGCCACCGGCCCGGCCCAGGGTGCGTCCGCCGATCCCAGCCGCCCGTCCGCCAGCGGCGCCAGGATCCGGTCGCCCGCCGCCTCCAGAGACCGCGCATCGGCCAAGGCCGCCACCAGCGTCCCTTGCGCCTCGATCGCCATGTACTGATCCGTCGGCAGATCCGCGTCGACCAGCAGCGCCCCGCAATCGAGGCCCATCGCCGCGCAGGCCGCCACCAGGTCGCGCCCCGCCACGTCGTCGCCCACCACCGACAGGAGCGCCGGGGTCAGATCGAACCGCCTCAGCGTCATCGCGATGTTCAGCGCCACGCCGCCCGGAACCCGCAAGATCCGCCCCGGCTTGTCCTGCCCCATGGCCAGCGTCAGGTCGGTGCGCCCGATGATGTCCCAAAGGACCGAACCGATGCACAGGATGTCAGGTGTCCGCGTCATGGGCGTGGCTCTAGCGGTGCGGGTGCCGATCGTCCATCCCGCTTCTCTGTTTCCCAAATATCCCGGGGGAGCCGCGGAACGCGGCGGGGGCAGAGCCCCCAAACGCCGCCGCGACAGGACAGGGGGGTTGCCATTCCCCGCCGAAGCGTCTACGCGCTCGCACACTTCACAGGCGGAGGCGGGCCTGCAGGGGAGACATCCCTGCAATGTCCACCGGTTGCGGCACATGCCGTGAAACCTCCGCCCAGGCGCAAACCGGAAAGGATCCATACGTATGGCGCTTCCTGATTTCTCGATGCGTCAGCTTCTCGAAGCTGGCGTTCACTACGGCCACCAGACCCAGCGCTGGAACCCGCGGATGGCCCCGTATATCTACGGCGACCGCAACGGCATCCACATCATCGACCTCACGCAGACCGTCGACATGCTCGAGCAGGCGCTTCAGGTCGTGCGCGACACGGTGGCCAAGGGCGGCCGCATCCTCTTCGTCGGCACCAAGCGCCAGGCGCAGAAGCCCGTCGCCGACGCGGCCGAGCGCTGCGCACAGTATTACATGAACCACCGCTGGCTCGGCGGCACGCTGACCAACTGGAAGACCGTCTCGAACTCGATCTCGCGGCTCAAGCAGATCGACGAGCAGATGTCCCAGGGTCTCGAGGGGCTGACCAAGAAGGAACGCCTCGGCATGGAGCGGGACCAGGTCAAGCTGCAGGCCTCGCTCGGCGGCATCCGCGAGATGGGCGGCCTTCCCGACCTGCTGTTCGTCATCGACGTCAACAAGGAAGACCTCGCCATCCTCGAGGCGAAAAAGCTCGGCATTCCCGTCGTGGCCGTGGTCGACACCAACTGCCCGCCCGATGGCGTCGATTACATCATCCCCGGCAACGATGACGCGGCCCGCGCCATCGCGCTCTACTGCGACCTCATCAGCCGCGCCGCGCTGGACGGCATGACCGCCCAGATGCGCACCGCCGGCGTCGACATCGGCGAGTTCGAGGACGCCGTCTCCGAAGAGGCGCTGGAGGACGAGGCACCGGCTGCCGAGGCGACCGAAGCCACCGAGACGGCCGAGGGCTGATCGCTCTGTCATCCAATTGATACGCGCGCGGGGCATGCCTCGCGCGCAGTCCCGAGATACCAGGAGAACGCTATGGCGATTACCGCTGCACAGGTGAAAGAACTGCGCGAGTCCACAGGCGCAGGCATGATGGACGCCAAGAAGGCGCTGACCGAGACCGACGGCGATTTCGAAGCCGCCGTCGACTGGCTGCGCACCAAGGGTCTGGCCAAGGCCGCCAAGAAATCCGGCCGCACCGCCGCCGAAGGTCTCGTCGCTGTCGCCGTCGAGGGCGGCAAGGGCGTTGCCGTCGAGGTGAACTCGGAAACCGACTTCGTCGCCAAGAACGCCGAATTCCAGACCATGGTCGCCGCGATCGCCGAGGCGGCCCTCGCCGTCGACGACATCGACGCGCTGCTGGCCGCCGAGATCAACGGCAAGTCGGTCGCCGACACGGTGACCGCCAAGGTCACGACCATCGGCGAGAACATGGGCGTGCGCCGCATGGCGACGCTGACCGGCGACAGCGTCGTGTCCTACGTCCACAACGCGGCGGCCCCCGGCATGGGCAAGATCGGCGTGTTGGTCGCGACCAAGGGCGGCGACGAAGCCTTCGCGCGCCAGGTCGCGATGCATGTCGCCGCCGTGAACCCGGCCGCGCTGGACGACAAATCCGTCGACCCCGCGCTGCTCGAGAAGGAACGCCAGATCCAGATCGACATCGCGCGCGAATCGGGTAAGCCCGACGCCGTGATCGAGAAGATGATCGAAGGCCGGATGAAAAAATTCCTGGCCGACATCACGCTGGTGAACCAGGCCTTCGTGGTGAACCCCGACCTGACCGTCGGCGCCGCCGCGGCCGAAGCCGGCGCCGAGATCACCGGCTTCGTCCGGATCGAGGTCGGCGAGGGCATCGAGAAGAAGGAAGAGAACTTCGCCGAGGAAGTGGCCAAGGCCGTCAAGGGCTGAGCCACGCCAAGGCTGGATCAGGACAGGGGCAGGGGGCAACCTCTGCCCCTTTTCCGTGGCGGGAATCCTCGGGCGCGCGCGTTACGCCTTGGTGACGGAGTTCCCACCATCCGCGATCATCGCGCTTCCCGTGACGAAGGACCCGTGATCCGATAGCAGGAACAAGGCCGCCCGCGCGATTTCTGCCGGCTCGGCCAACCGCTTCAGCGCATGAAAGCCCCGCACGACCTCGTGGAAACCAGCGTCATCGCCGGCCATCGCGGTCATCGTGCCGCCCGGCAGGAGTGCGTTTACCCGAATGTTCTCCGGTCCGTGTTCCACAGCCAGCACCTGCGCCAGCCCGATCAAACCGGCCTTTGACGCGGCATAGGCGCCCATTCCGGGCAACCCGATCGTGTGTCCGACGAATGAGGAGGTGAAGACGATGGATCCGCCGCCGCGCCTCTGCAATGCCGGGACCTGGTGCCTTGCAGCGTGAAAGGCGCTGTCGAGATTGACCGCCAACACCTTGCGCCAGTTGGCCTCGTCCATGTCCGGGACCGGGCTCAGATCGCCTGTGGTCCCGGCGTTGTTGAAGGCGCCGTCCAAGCCGCCGAAGTGCGACTCTGCAAGGGTCACCATCTCTGCGGCGTAATGACTATGTTCGACGTTCCCGGCAATGAAAACGGCTTCTCCACCCTTGGCCTCGATGTCCCTGGCGACCTCCTCAAGCATGTCCGATCGTCGTGCGCCGAGGACCAACCTTGCGCCCTCGGCCGCGAAGATCCTGGCAGCTGCCGCTCCGATCCCACTGCTCGCGCCGGTCACGATGATTGTCTTTCCATCCAGTAGCATTTCCATCTCCATCAGTTGATGCTCAGGAATTGCCTATGCGGGCGAGAAGGCGCTCACGACCCGTTTCGTGCGCAACTCGCCCGCGCTGTGGATATCGAACGCCTGATCGGTTCTGTCGTGAAACCCAAAAAAGGTGGCGACGCCGCCCAGGGACGGGGCGACGTCGCCGTATAAGGTCGGGCGCGGGGACATGGGGATAGCACGCCGACCCAATTATTCGACCCGTGCCGTGTGCGTAATTGCGCACCGGCACGTGCCTTCCCGGTTTCCCGGCGGAAGATCGGTGAGACGGGACTAAACCGCCGCGATCCCCCAGTTCCTGGCTAATTGCCATCACTCTGGAACACGAACACACTGCCCCGGCAGGCGGTTCCGCGAAACGGTGGGAATCCTTACCCGGAGCGGGGAAAGGGCGCCTCAGCGCCGCTGCGCGACGGTTCCGGCCATGTGCGGAGGGGTTCCGGCCTCGTTCCGGCCCGACTCCTCGATCCGGAAGATCTGGTTCAGGATCGAGGCCTTGCGTACCGCCTGCGCCGTCGTCTCGACGCCGAGCGCGTCACGCGCGCCGCGCAGGTGCTTTTCTACCGTCGCCACGTTGCGCTCGAGGATTAGCGCGATGTCCTGCATCGTCTTGCCGTCGGCGACTAGCTCCAGCACCTCGGACTGGCGCGGCGTTAGCAGCGTGCGTTGGCCCGTGGCGGGCAGTTGCAGGATGCACAGGTGCGCGACATGGTTGATCGTCTCGATATCCTCGCCATGCTCGGCCCAGATCGCGTCGGCGTCGGATTGGCTCATGCCCTTGCGCACGGCCATGCCGATGCCGGCGTTGGCGTTCTTGATGCCCATGGGAAAGCTGATCGTGTAGCCCGCGACGATGGAATGCCGCTCGTTCAGGGCGCGCATCGCGCGTTCGCCGTCGGTCATCGGCTGGTCGGCCATCTCGGTGTAGACCCGATGCCAGGACGCGCTGCCGGTGTTGCGGATCGCCCATCGCATCATCACGCCGTCGCGGAACATGCCGCCGGTCACATAGGCGTCGATGTAGTCGGTCGGCATGTTGGTCAGCAGCAGCGCATCCTCGGGGTTGTCGTAGAGACCTGCGCCGCGGAAGGCGTTGAAGGCGTAGAACAACCGGTCGAACCCGTAACTCGCCATCACGGCGGTGTGGTGCGACCACAGATCCTCGACCGAGGTCATGTCGAGATAGGGGCGAAGCCTGTTCATGCCTTATCTCCGTTCAGATGACCGTGCAGGGCCGTCAGCGCCAGCGGATAGCCGCGCGCGCCGAAACCCTGGATCACGCCGATGCAGACCGGTGCGATCAGCGAGACATGGCGAAACGCCTCGCGCGCATGGGTGTTGGACAGGTGCAGCTCGATCACCGGCAGCTCGATCGCCGTGATCGCATCGCGCAGCGCGACGGAGGTGTGGGTATAGGCGCCCGCATTCAGCACGACGCCCGCCATGGTGTCGCGCGCGGCGTGCAGGTGGTCGATCAGGACGCCTTCGACATTGGATTGCGCACAGGTGACGCCGACGCCAAGGCTGCGGCCATGCGCAACGCAGGCCTCCTCGATATCGTGCAGGGTCGTGTGGCCGTAGATACCGGGTTCCCGCGTGCCGAGCAGGTTCAGGTTCGGGCCGTTCAGGACCAGAATGTTCATGTCGCTATCCCCTTGCGCGGCACTATACGCGGCTTTGCGCCCGGCGGAAGGGGGAGAAGTGACGTATCGTCAAGCACTTGCCGGCAGAACAGGGGTGCGAGGGTGCTGTCGGGCGGCGGCAGGCGAGCGGAGGCGATGGCAGGGAATACATGCAGATACAGGTATTTACGGGGATTTCCTGATGTGATGGATGCGCTGCACACGCATCGCGGCGTTCAGAGAACGATCATGCCGAAAGACACGCCGACGGAGAAAACAAGTCCCATCACGCCCAGTGGATTGATCGGCAGGGCCGAGGTGCGCCGTTCCCGAGGGTGCGGCGCTTCGGCCGGTCGCCGGTCCGCATTCAGGAAACGAACACGGTTGAAGACGGTCACCTGGTCGATTTCCCGGTAGTCCATCGGATCCTCCCAACGCGGTGGCACGGGTGGAATTCGCCACCTGAGCACTTACGGGGAGCATGTCGCCCAAGTGCGCGAACGTTGACCATAGGTCGGAGCGGCTAACGGGCCGCTTTGGTCCTTGAGGATGACGCCTGGCTTGGCGGGCAGATCAGAGGGGCGTCCGCGCGCCATGTGCAACACGTGGGGCTCCCATGTTTAACATAATCATGATTACAGGATAACCAGACGCGGCCAGACCCGCCCCGTCGCGCCTATTCTGGCGGCAACAGCACCGAAAACGTGCTGCCCTTGCCCGGAACGGATTCGATGCGCAGACGGCCCCGGTGCCGGTTGACGATATGCTTCACGATTGCCAGCCCCAGCCCGGTGCCGCCCATGGCGCGGCTGCGGTGCGTGTCGACGCGGTAGAAGCGTTCGGTCAGGCGCGGCAGATGCAGCGGGTCGATGCCGTCGCCGCGGTCCACGACCTCGGCCCGCAGCACCGGCCCCTTGAGATTGCCCGAGCCCTCCTGCCAGCCCAGCCGCAACGTCACCGGCTTGCCCGTGCCGCCGTATTTCAGTGCGTTCTCGGTCAGGTTCAGGAACACCTGCATCAGCTGGTCGCGGTCGCCCCGCATGCGGAAGGTCTCGCCCGCGCCGCCCAGCAGCAGCGCCGGATCGGCCGGAACAGTTTCCAGCTCGATCGTGCAGTCCTGATCCTCGGCGCTCGGGCGCAGCGCCGCGATCACGCCCTCCATCACCGCCTTCAGATCGACCTCACCCGAGGGGCGTTGACGCTCCTGCGCCTCGACCCGGCTGAGCGACAGCAGGTCGGACACCAGCCGGTTCATCCGCCGCGCCTCGCCCTCCATGATGCCCAGGAACCGCTCGCGCGCGGCGGTATCCTCGCGCGCGGGCCCGCGCAGCGTCTCGATGAAGCCCAGCACGGCGGTCAGCGGCGTGCGCAGCTCGTGGCTGACGTTCGCGACGAAATCGCGGCGCATTTCCTCGGCCTCGCGCAGATGGGTGATGTCGGTGAAATGCAGCAGCAGCGCCTGCCCGCCCGACCGGGCCCCGCCCTCGCCCAGCGGCGTGATGCGCACGCGGTACTGCGTCTCGCCGGTCTGGTCGGTGATCTGCATCCGCGCCTCGCCGGCGGGCGCGCCCGCCTGCACCGCCTCGATCCGGCTCAGCAGGCTTGGCTGGCGCAGCACCGTGGCGCAGCTGCGGCCCTCGATCCAGTCGCCGAGCAGCGCGCGGGCCGCCGCATTCGCCGCCTCCACGAGTCCCGCGCCGGACAGGTAGAGCATCGGCTCGGGCACCGCGTTCATCACCTCGGTCACCTGGATGTCGATCATGCCATGTCTCATCTTGATGCCCCGGTCCCCGCTCCCCGGCCCAGTCCTGCGCTAGGAAGTGCCGCACTTTCGCGACCTTGGCAACGATTGTGGTCGGCAAGTCGGCGCGGCCGCGTGCCATTGCCCTGCAGTCAACCTTTCGCCGGGCGGGCATTCCTGTCAAAATTGTTGTCATGACGGACGAGAAACTCACGCGCATGGGCGCGCAGAGGCGCCACCTGGACCTCAGTACGAGGACCGCGCCCCTTCACGTGGTGTCTCTGGCGCTGAGCGACGCGGTGCTGCGCGCCTTGCCCCGCCACGTCCTGCCCCCGGCCGCCCGTCTGCGCAGCATCGCCCTCGGCCAATTGCCCGATGAGCCGTTGACCGGGCCCGAGGCGCCGGCGCTGATCCTCTCGCCGCTGCTGACGCCGCAATTCGACGCGCTCGATCTGGCCGAGATCCTGTCGGAGCGCGGCTTTCGCGGGCGCTACCTCGCGCTCGTCGCTCGTCTGCCGAGCGCCAACCTGGTGCGCCGCGAGGTTGCGCTGCAATCTCCCGACCTGAATTTTGACGTGGTCGTGCTGGACGGATCGCCGCCGCTGCACACGCTCTGAGGCTCAGACCGCGGCCAGACCGGCCTCGAAATCCGCGATCAGCAGGCCCACGTCCTCGATCCCCACCGAGACGCGGAAAAACCCGTCGGTGATGCCAAGCGCCGCGCGCCCCTCGGGCGTGAGCCCCCGGTGCGAGGAGGACGGCGGGTGGCTGACCGTGGTTCCGACATCGCCCAGCGTGGGGGCAAAAGCCATCTCGGGCATCGCCATGATCATCCGGTTCGCCGCCGCCTCGTCGCCGTCGATGCGGAAGCTCAGCATGTTGCCGGGCCGCCCGCCCAAGAGTTTCTGCGCCTGCGCGTGATCCGGGTGGTCGGCACGGCCGGGATAAAGCACTTGCGCCACCTTGGGTTGTTCGGCCAGCCAGTCGGCCAGTGCTGCCGCATTCGCCTCGGCCCGGTCGAAGCGCAGCGGAAAGGTGTAGAGCCCGCGCTCGGCCAGCCAGCAGTCATAGGGACTGGGCGTGAGGCCGGTGGTGACGGCGAAGTCGTAGATCGCCTTGCGATCCGCCGGGTCCTGCGCCGCGACATAGCCCAGCGTCACGTCGGAATGGCCGGCAAGCAGTTTCGTCACCGAGTGGATCACGATATCGGCGCCATGATCGAACGGGCGGTAGGCGAGCGGCGTGGTGAAGGTGTTGTCGACGGCGACCCGCACGCCGGCCTCCTTCGCGACGGCGAGTATGCCGTCCATGTCCGCGATCCGCAGCGTCGGGTTCGACACCACCTCGATCAGGATCATCTTGGTCTCGGGCCGGATCGCGGCCTTCAGCGCCTGCGCATCCGTCGGGTCCACCACGCTCGTCGCGATGCCGAACCGCGCGAGGTCCTGGTGCATCAGGCGCAGCGACCGGCCATAGAGCTGGTCGGCCCCGATGATGTGGTCCCCTGCCCCGAGCAGCCCCATGATCGCCGCCGTCACGGCCGCCATGCCCGAGCCGGTGATGATGCCACCCTCGGCGCCTTCCAGCATGTCGATCTTGGCGGCCAGCAGTGTCGCGTTCGGATGGCCTTCGCGGGCGTAGGTGTAGCCCTGCGCGCGGCCCTCGTATTGCGCGTGCAGCATGTCGATGGAGGGCGAGGCATAGACCACCGAGGGCTGGATCGGCGTGACCACGGCGCGGCTGACGCCCTCTTTCAGCGGCATCCGGCGCACGAGGGTCTGCGGGCGGTCGTTACGGCGGTCGGTCATGGGGTCTCCATCAGGACGAGGCCGGAGGGTCGAGGACATCCGGCGGGACAAGCGGTTGAGGACGGGAGGTCAGGGCCGGGTCGTGCCCTGCCCCGTTACGAGATACTTGAACGAGGTCAGCTGCTCCGCGCCCACCGGGCCGCGCGCGTGCATCTTGCCGGTGGCGATGCCGATCTCCGCACCCATCCCGAACTCGCCGCCATCGGCGAACTGGGTCGAGGCGTTGCGCATCAGGATCGCAGAATCGAGCCGCTGGAAGAACCGTGCCGCGGCGGCATCGTCCTCGGTCAGGATGCTTTCGGTGTGGCTGGAACCGTAGTGCCGGATATGCGCGATGGCGTCGTCGATATCATCGACCACGCGCGCGGCGATGATCATGTCGAGGTATTCGCGGCCCCAGTCGTCCTCGCCGGCCGGAACCACGCCCGCGATCTTCTGCAGTTCCGCGTCGCCGCGCACCTCGACGCCCGCGTCGATCAGCGCGCGGATCACGCCCTGCCCGATCGTGTCGACCACGTCGCGGTGGATCAGCAGGCATTCGGCCGCGCCGCAGATGCCGGTACGCCGGGTTTTCGCGTTCACCACCACCTCGAGCGCCATCTGCGCATCGGCGGCCGCGTCGATGTAGATGTGGCAGATGCCCTCGAGATGGGCGAAGACCGGCACCCGCGCCTCCTTCTGCACCAGGCCCACCAGCCCCTTGCCGCCGCGCGGCACGATCACGTCGACGAACTCGGTCATCCCCAGCAATTCGCGCACCGCGGCGCGGTCGCGCGTCGGCACCAGCTGGATCGCATCTTCGGGAAGGTCTGCGGCCCGCAGCCCCGCACGCAGACAATCGACCAGCACGCCGGAGGAATGAAAGCTCTCCGACCCGCCGCGCAGGATCACCGCGTTGCCCGATTTCAGGCAGAGCGCGCCGGCGTCCGCCGTCACGTTGGGCCGGCTTTCGTAGATCACGCCCACGACGCCCAGCGGTGTGCGCACGCGCTGGATGTGGAGGCCATTGGGCCGGTCCCATTCCGCGATCACCGCGCCGACCGGGTCGTCCTGCGCCGCCACCGCGCGAATGCCCTCGACGATTCCCTTGATGCGCGTCTCGTCCAGCTTCAGCCGGTCGAGCATCGCGTCGGACAGCCCCTTGTCGCGGCCGAAATCCATGTCGCGCGCATTGGCCTCCAGGATCTCGGGTGCCCGCGCCTCCACGGCCTCCGCCGCGGCCTCAAGCGCCCGGCGCTTGGCCTGGGGTGCCGCGAAAGCCAGCTCCGCCGCCGCGTCCTTCGCCCGCCGCCCGATGCCCGCCATCAGCGCGGGAATATCCTGCGTCTCGTCGGGGGTCAGGTCGTTCATGGCGGGCCTCGTCGGTGGTGCGGCGGTCAGGATAGGATGTTTTTCGGAAAGATGAAGGGGCCTCAGCCTGGTGCCTCTGCTCGGTCGGTCAGCGTGTAGTCGCGGGTGACGGAAAAGAGGCGGACGGTCGCGGACCCGGCGGCCTGCGCACAGGCTGCCCGCGCTTCGGCGGCATCGCTGGTCGCGCAGAGCGTCACGAACTGCCCGGCACGGTTCACGCTTTCATAGGCGCGCGCGCCCTCCAGTGCGACGGGTGCGTCGCCATAGGCCGCCAACAGGAACCGGCCCTGCCCCGTCGCGGTCTCGGGCGACACCTCCGCTCCCACGCGAATCCGGTAATCGTCGAAATGCACCCGCCGCCCCGCCGCCTGGCTGATCCTGTGCTCCGGGTCCGCGCGCCAGCCCTCCAGCGCAGCGGCATCGGCCCAGAGCTGGTGCGACAGCAGCGCATCGGGGTCGTCCAAAGGGCGGTAGCGGTCGAGAAACAGCATGCCCTCGTGCTTCGCCAGCGCAGGTTTCAGCCGCGCGACATGCTCGAAGTAATGAACCATGTGCCCCGGTTTCGGCTGCACGTCGAAGAACAGGCCCAGCATCAGAAGGCCATGTCGTCGCGGTGGACCAGCGCCGCGCGGCCGGGATAGCCCAGGATCGCCGCGATCTCGTCGGAGCGGTGGCCGGCGATGGCGCGCGCCTCGGCGGCGGTATAACGCGACAGGCCAAGGCCCAGGCGCGCGCCGTCCGGCCCCTCCAGCGTCACCGGGTCTCCGCGCCCGAACGCGCCCGAGATGGCGGTGACGCCGGCGGGCAGCAGCGACTTGCCCGCGCCAAGCGCCTGCACCGCGCCCGCGTCGAGGCGCAGCGCGCCCTTGGGCTTCATCGCGGAAATCCACTGCTTGCGCGCCGTCTGCGGGTCGAGCGTCGCGGTGAACCAGGTCACCCGCGCGCCGGCCTCGATGGCCGAGAGCGGCCGCAGGATCGAGCCTTCGGCGATCGCCATCGCGCAGCCCGCCGCCGTCGCGGTGCGCGCGGCCATCACCTTGGTCTTCATCCCGCCTTTGCTGAGCCCAGTCCCGGCATCGCCCGCCATCGCCTCGATCTCGGGCGTGATCGCCGGGACCACGGGAAGGTGCCGCGCGCCAGCGTCCGTGCGCGGGTTCGCGGTGTAGAGCCCGTCGACATCGGACAGCAGCACACACCCCTCGGCCCCCGCCATCACCGCCACGTTCGCGGCGAGCCGGTCGTTGTCGCCGTAGCGGATCTCGTCGGTGGCAATGGTGTCGTTCTCGTTCACGATCGGGACCGCGCCGCGGCTGAGGAGCGCCGCAAAGGTCGCCCGCGTGTTGAGATAGCGCCGCCGGTCGGCGCTGTCGTCGAGCGTCAGAAGGATCTGCGCGGTGACGATGCCATGCGGCGCCAAGGCTTCCTCGTAGGCGCGCGCGAGCCGGATCTGGCCCACGGCGGCGGCCGCCTGCGCCTCGTCGAGCGACAGCGCGCCCTGCCCCAGCGCCAGCACGCCGCGCCCCAGCGCGATCGAGCCGGAGGAGACGAGGATCACGTCCATGCCCCGCGCCTTCAGCATCGCGACGTCGAGCGCCAGCGCCCGCAGCCAGTCGGCCTTGAGCGCGCCGGTGCCCGCGTCGACCAGCAGCGCCGATCCGATCTTGACCACCAGCCGCCGGATCTGGGCCAGCTGCGGCACGCGCGCCTCGGTCAGGGTCGCCACGGCTCCGGCTCCTCCTTGTCGGCGCGCAGGCGCAGCCGGTCGGCGTCGATATTCGCGCGGAGCGTCCGCAGCACCTCGATCAGCCCGGTGCGCGCGACCCCCGACATCGTCATCACCGTCCCGCCCGAGGCCTCCTCAAGCGCGGAGCGCTTCTCGGCGATTTCCTCGTCGGTCAGCGCGTCGATCTTGTTCAGCACCGTCAGCCGCGGCTTGTCGGCAAGCGACGCGGCATAGGCTTCAAGCTCCGTGATGATGGTGTGGTAATCGCCCGTCACATCTTCCGACGTGCCGTCGACCAGGTGCAGCAACAGTGCGCAGCGCTCGACATGACCGAGGAAGAGGTCGCCAAGTCCCCTGCCCTCGTGCGCACCCTCGATCAGGCCGGGAATATCCGCCACCACGAATTCCGCGTTGTCCACGCCGACGACGCCGAGATTCGGGTGCAGCGTGGTGAAGGGGTAATCCGCGATCTTCGGCCGCGCGTTGGAGGTCGCGGCGAGGAAGGTCGATTTCCCCGCGTTCGGCAGCCCCAGCAGGCCAACGTCCGCGATCAGCTTCAGCCGCAGCCAGAGCGTGCGCTCCACCCCCTCCTGCCCCGGATTGGCGCGGCGCGGCGCCTGGTTGGTGGAGGTCTTGAACTGCAGATTGCCCCAGCCGCCGTTGCCGCCCTTGGCCAGCAGCACGCGCTGGCCCACCTCGGTCAGGTCGGCCACGACCGTTTCCTGGTCCTCGTCGAGGATCTCGGTACCCGCCGGCACCCGCAGGATGATGTCGTCGCCATCCTTGCCCGAGCGTTGCCGCCCCATGCCGGGCTGACCGTTCCTGGCGAAGAAATGCTGCTGGTAGCGGAAATCGATGAGCGTGTTCAGCCCGTCCACCGCCTCGGCCCAGACATCGCCGCCACGCCCGCCGTCGCCGCCGTCGGGGCCGCCGTACTCGACGAATTTCTCGCGCCGGAACGACACGCAGCCGCCGCCGCCGCCTCCGGAGCGGATGTAGACCTTGGCGAGGTCGAGGAATTTCATCGCGTCACCGACCGCGCCGGTTGCCCGGTCCGCGCCTTCTCTGTTTCACAAATATCCTGCGGGGGTCCGGGGGTGCAAAACCCCCGGCTGTCCCGCCGTCAGCCATACGCGCTCAGGCGAGCCGTTTCAAATAGGTCCATGTCGCCACCTTGGCGTTGCGCGCCACCGAAAAGCTCTCGGCGTCGCCCAGGTAGTCGAAGCCCGCATTGGTCAGCACGCGCGCCGAGCCGGGGTTGTCCTGGAACACGCTGGCAAAGATCGTCTTGTTGGCCAAGGGGTTGGCCGCGACCAGCGCGCGCACCGCTTCCGAGGCGAACCCGGTGTTCCACATCGCGGGCGCGACCCAGTAGCCGATCTCGGACTGGTCGCGGTCCATCTGGCGCAGCGTGATGACGCCCATCAGCTCCGCGCCGCCCATCTCGGTCGCGTCCATGGCCCAGACCACCTCGGCCCGGCCGGCGACGAGCGTGCGCGCGATGAAGCCCTCGGCCGCGCCCGGCGGATAGGGATGCGGGATGGTGCTGGTCATCTCGGCCACGCGCCGGTCGCCGGCATACATGGCGAGCAGCCCGGCATCCGAAACCCGGAGCGGGCGCAGCAGCATCCGCGGCGCCTCGATCACGGCCTGTGCCACGATGGTATCCTGTTTCATGTGACGGCTCCTCCTCCGAACCGCGTCGTCTCCTGCCCTGTCCCCGAGGTGGGTTGCGCGGGCATCCGGCACAAGACGATGACGAAAACGCGAAGGGGCCGGCTGATCCGCCGGCCCCTTCGAATGTGTGATCCGATGCGGGATGCGGCGTTACTCGGCGGCCTCGGCTGCCGGCATGACCGATACGAAGGTGCGTCCCTTGAAGCCCTTGGCGTAGGTCACGCGGCCTTCGACGACGGCAAAGATCGTGTGATCCTTGCCGATGCCGACGCCGGCACCGGGGTGCCAGGTTGTGCCGCGCTGGCGCACGATGATGTTGCCGGGAATGACTTCCTGGCCACCGAACTTCTTCACGCCGAGGCGGCGACCAGCGGAGTCGCGACCGTTGCGGGAGCTACCACCTGCTTTTTTATGTGCCATGTGTCTCTCTCCTTAGCCTTGAGCCAGCGTCTTGGCCTGTTCGACCCAGCCTTCACGCTCGATCCGGCCCTTGAAGGACAGTTTTTCGTCCATTGCGGCGATGTCGTCTTCGTTCCACGCGGCGATCTGCGCGAAGGTCGTCACGCCGGCCTCGTGCAGCTTCTTCTCCAGCGCCGGGCCGACGCCCGACAGCTGCTTGAGGTCATCGCCACCGGCGGCGGCGGCTTTCTCGACCTTCGGCTTGGCTTCTGCCTTGGGCGTCGCCTCTGCCTTCGGCTTGGCTTCCGCTTTCGGCTTGGCGGCGGCCTTCGGAGCCGGGGCGGCTTCGGCGTCGCGCGGCGCGGAGCCAGCGCCGAGGGCTGCCATCACGCCGGTCTTGTCCGCGCCATCGGCGAGAATGTCGGTGATGCGCACCAGCGTCAGCTTCTGGCGGTGACCCTTCTTGCGCTGCGACGAGTGCTTGCGGCGGCGCTTGACGTAGTGGATCAGCTTTTCGCCCTTGATCTGGTCGATCACGGTGGCCTGGACCGCCGCGCCGGTGATCATCGGGCTGCCCACCGTCGGGGTATCCCCGCCGAGCATCAGGATGTCGTTGAACTGGACGGTGTCACCCGCCGCTGCAGCCAGCTTTTCCACGCGCAGGACATCGCCTGACTGAACGCGGTACTGCTTCCCGCCTGTCTTGAGGACTGCGAACATCGCAATCGGTTCCTTTTTGTTCCCGCGCCCTGTGGCCCCTGCGCTGCAGATGTTCTCGGGGATCTGTCCCCGCCTCGGGCTGCGCGCCCCCGGATCGGGGCGGTTGGTCAAGAAAAACCCAAAGCCGCCCCGATGAGGGCGGCGATGGAGGCCTGCGTTTGCCTCAACGCCGCCCGCCTGTCAAGCGTGGACCGGGCCGAAATCGCGCAGGTTCGCTCAGGTTTCCTCGCCCGAGATGAAATGCGCCGCCGCCACGCCAAGGTCGTAGCTGATCGCGTCGAACATCTCGGCGAAGGCGCGGAACAGCACCGTGTTCAGCACCTGCCCGGCCTCGGTCGCGGTAAGGTCGATGTAGGCCCGCATCTCCTCGTCGCTCAGATCCTCGTAGGCGAGCGTCTGATAGGCGTAGAGCCATTCCGTCGTCTCGGTCCTGATCTCGGCTTCCTGCGCCCAGACCTCGGCCAGCATCAGCTGTTCCGGGATCTCGGCGGCAAAGGCGCCGCCGTCCGACAGCCCGCGATAGAAGGCGAAGTTGGAATTCAGCGCGCCCGAGACATTGTGTTCGACCAGGTCGTTCACGGCGATGAACTCGGTCAGCAGCCCGATGCGCGGGTGGTCCTGTTCGGCGCGTTGACGCGCCAGTTCCTCGGCCCCCTCCTCGATCCCCGGCTCCATCAGCGATTGCCGCGCCGCCAGTTCGCCCGCCGCGACGCGCGCGCCAAGCTCGGTGTCGTAGAAGGCCTGCAACTCGGCCACGATCTCGGGGGTCAGCATCTCCAGCGGCAGCGCCGCCTCAAAATCGGCCACTATGCGGTCGGTGGCGTAGATGTTGGACACCACCGCAGCCCAGGCGCTGCCGCCCCGGCCGGGGAACATGTCGGCCTCGACATCGGGCGCGGCATCCGTGCCTTCGGCCGCCATCACCTCGAGCACGGCGTAAAAGCCCATGTCTTCCAGCAACGTGCGGATCTCGGGCGCGGTTTCGGCCAGTCGCGTCTCCGGCGCGATCAGCTGCGCATCGTTGGAGGTCTGAGCCAGCGCCGGGGTGGCAAGGACAGGCCAAAGCGCCAGCGGCGCGGCGAGGATGAGGGGGAATCGCATCTGGGCTCCGATCTCAAGGACGGTATTGCCACCTACATGGCGCGGTCCGCGCGCGATTTCCACCGCCACCCCGGTCCTCTTGCGCAATCGTGAGCGAAGCCCCGCCCATCGCCCGCCCGGCGCGCGCCTGCCACCCGTCCCGCGCCAATCTCGCAATGCCCCCTTGCGCGCCCGGCCCATGCTCGGTACATGCGCGCCCACTGACCCCCACCCAAGCGCGGAGAGGTGCCGGAGTGGTCGAACGGGGCGGTCTCGAAAACCGTTGAGCCTGAGAGGGTTCCCAGGGTTCGAATCCCTGTCTCTCCGCCACTTGCCCTCGCGAAAGCCTTCTCCCGATCCGGCTGCGGCCGGATTTTCTCGTTGTTTTTGAGGGTTATGCGGGAGGGGCTGTTAACCGGCCCACGCCCCGAAAGGCGCACAGGCGTTCTCTCCGGGCCGATATTCTCCGGACCTGTTAACCGCTGCGCTTCCGGTGAACAGCTCTCAAACCATTGATCCTCAGAGGAATAATCGGTACCGAGCGATGATCGCTGTTCGAATTGGCGCTTGGCATGAGGACGCCACTGTCCTCGAACTGAGCACGCGCGAGGGGCGCGCCCTACTGCAGAGTGCGCCCTTCGTGGTGCCGCACTTCGTCCTCAATCTGATTCACGAAGTCTTCGATCTGCTCCTCGTCAAACACCTTGTTGTCGAACGGCACCTGACGAAGGATCTCGACGGCATTCCGGTACGCTGGCACCAATGAGGTGTTCTGTGGACGCCCAACTATGAAATGAACCTGAACATCCTCGGTTGTGCCAATCTTTACGGCTGAAAGGTGCCCCAGCCAGCGGCGTGCCTTATCCTTGATATTGTCTGCGTCAGACAGGTCGAATGAAAGTGGCTCGTAGACGTGCCAGCGCCCGTTTTTCCACGCATGACGAAACTCGACAGCGTCCGTATTCCCTTGGATTCGCTTGGGCTCCAGCTCAACGTTTATGCCATGTTCCTTGAGCTTCGCTTCGACGGGACGCCATACGTCGTCATCACTCCGTCGGCGCTCAGACGGTCGGTCATACCTCGAGACAAAGCGCAGATAGAGCTGATCGAAGGTTTTCTGAGGGTCCGCAGTCAGACCGGCGCCAACTGGTGACCACTGCAACGAGCTGTCGTCGAGCGGTAGCGCGACCCGCGCATAGTCACCAGCGGTCCTGTCACCTTTGAAAAGGCCCTCACTTTTCAGACTACGCTGAACGCTCTTCATCCCGCGATCGATGGCCTCGATCGCGCGCTTGTAGGATTCACTGTCCAGATCCGGGAAAACATTCTTTATACGGCCGAATGTCTTGCGGGATTTCGTCAGGATAAGTGGACGGCCGGGGACGACCATGACCAAGCCGACATTTACGAACTCGCCCGTCAGGACATCGTGAATGTAGCGCAGAACGACGTAGCTATACGGCTCCTTCGCGGTCATGCCAGTATCCTTCCAAGTTCCCCGATGCATGCATCGATGTTGTCCCGAGCCTCGGCGATCAACTTCAGCGCAGCGTCTATGTCGGCGCGGGCTGCTGCCCACTCCGGGGGGATTGCTCCTTCATACTCCTGCAGCCGCCCATCCGACAAGGCGCTCCAGCGAGATTTGATCTCGCTGAAGTCGAACGGCGCGCCTTTCAGCTCATGCACGAAAATATGCCTGCCAGGGGTTTCGAAGTCCCTCATGCCGCCAAGTGCCCATGGCGCGCGCCACAACAGGATCAGTCGGTGGGCGAAGGCAAGCTCGTGGTCGATGATCCGCAGCTCGTTGCCCCTGACAAGGCAGTTCGGGTTCTCCGCCCGCCGATCAGGGTTCTGGATGATCGCGTCGAACAGCAGGATGCCAGCGGCCACTGGCCTCATCGCGTCAGAGAGGCGCTGACCGCTGCTCCATGCGGAGAAACCCGTGCTGCGCGTAGAGCCAAACGCCACAGGGCAACTGCGGCGCAGCTTGTCAGCGATCTGGGGGTCAGTCACCACGGGAAAAATCTCAGGTGGGATCTCGACGAGCCAGGGCCTTGGCACCGGAAGCCCCAGATCGGCCGCAAGACACGCGGCGATGGCCTCTCTCGCCAAGTTCACAACCGCTTGGTCACAACCTGCCGAAAGTTTGACGAAAACTTCGACCTCTTCCTCGCTATCGGTTTCGCAGGCTGAAAGAACAGGACCCGTTCGTCCGTTTACCGCTGCCCGGTCGATCCGCGTAAGGACGGTTCGATGTATCATTAGGCCTTCGCCCTATCGTCGAAAATCTCGTGTAGCATGGCTGGGATCAGGGCTTCGACATTCTGCGCAGTGCTGGCGCGGATGGTGCGAGCTTCGCGGGCCTTTGCCTGAAGGCGGACAAACCATTGCTGGCTGCCGATCGGTGGCGTCGGAACGGTGATTTCCTCCAGCGCTCCTTGACCCAGAGTGCGATTCCTGTCGGCACTTCCGCGCGATGCGGACTGGACCTTGCCGAGACCCTCAGAGGTCTGGAGGTAGAACCAGATGAAATCGGCGGTCGCGAGCCCTTGAGTGGGAACGCATGTCAGGTAGCGGTGCGAGCCAACTCGCCCATGGTCATCGGGGCCAGCCACCGCGAACGCCCCCTCCCAAGCCTTGATGTTGCTGAACACGAGGTCGTCTTGCTGAACAAGGAAGAGCTTCTGCCAGCTCAGGTCCGCTCCCAGAAGATCAGGTTTGTGGAACGTGCCTCGGCCGAAAGACCGGACGCCGAGCTCAGGGTAGCGGGCTTCAAGATCGATTTCGACTGGCCTGCGCACCAAGGGCGCAATCTCAGCCATGGGGCGCAGGGCGGCACCTTCGATGGCACGCTGGAATGCTTTCAGCAGCAGCGCCTGCGTTTCGCGCTCGGCCGCCTCGATGGCGTTGCGGCGTTCGTCCACTAGCGCCGCGACCCCATCAAGTTGTCGGACGATGCGGTGCTGTTCGTCGAGGGGGGGCAGCGGAACTTCGATCGACGCCAGCTTCTCCACACCAAGCGTCCGGTTCCGACCAGCACCCCCGGGTGAGGCCCATAGCAATTGTTCGCGCCCTCTGTCGTGCGTGAACCACCAGAACAGGTACCTGGCATCAGCCAATTTCGGATCGACCACGCAGGTGAGAAAACGATGGGAACCAACCTTCCCGTCTTCAGCTTGAGTGGCGACAGCGACGGCTCCTTCCCATGCAAAAACGATATTGAATAGGAGGTCGCCTGACTTCCATTCAAATAGGCGTTTTTCCCCAATTTCTGAGCCCGTTTTGGGCTTCTTGTGAAAGACGCCACGCCCAAAGGATCGAATCCCGACTTCGGGATAAAATTGGTCGGGCGAAGTCTCGATCGGACGGCGGACCAGCGGTGCGATTTCCCTCATCGGCCGTAATGTAAGCTGCCCTTTCACAGCTTCTCTCCCAACACGGCCTTGATCTCGTCCATGATGCCGAGGATCCGCTGTTCCTGTGCGATGATCGCGTCCACGATCTTGGCCGGCGCGCGATGATCGGCGACCTCGCCGGAATGCGGGTTCTTGATGTCCAGGTTGCACGCGACTACGCGGTCTTGGGCGTCGCGCTGGATCAGGTCAGCGGCGGAGACTTTCCAGGCGCGCTCGTTCGGCTCGCGCTTCTTCCACCAGGCAAGGCAGTCCGCAAACTCCTCATAGGCCATCGGCGCGGTTTTCGAGTACTTCTTGCGGCCTTCCGGCAGCGGCATCTCATAGTACCAGATGTCCTTCGTCGGTCCGGTCGTGTCGAAGAAGATCAGGTTTGCCGGGATGTCCGTGTAGGGCGCGAACACCCCTTCACGTAGCCGGACCACCGTGTGCAGGTTGTATTTCTCGAGCAGGTCCGCCTTGATCCGCGCCGAGATGCCATCGCCGAACAGCGTACCGTGCGGAACGACGACCGCGGCCCGCCCGCGCCCGACGCGCTTCAGCCGCCGCATTATCAGTTGCAGGAACAGCAGTGCCGTCTCGGCCGTGCGCCGGTCCTCAGGGAAGTTGTTGAGAATGCCTGCCTCCTCCTCGCCGCCGAACGGCGGATTGGTCAGGATGATATTGACCCGCTGATCCTCGCCGATCTCGGCCAAGCGGAAGCGAAGGGCATTGCCGGGGTCAATGCGCGGCGCATGCAGGCCGTGCAGCAGGAGGTTGAGCTGGGACAGCAGGAACGGCAGCGACTTCGCCTCGCCGCCGAAGAAGCTGTCTTCCTGGAGGATGCGCCGCTTCTCGACCGTATCGGCTTGGCGCTCAAGATGTAGGAACGCCTCGGTCAGAAATCCCCCGGTGCCGCATGCCGGGTCGAGGATGGTCTCGCCCAGCTTGGGATCGGTCACCTCGACCATGAACCGCACGACCGGCCGGGGCGTGTAGAACTCGCCCGAGTCTCCTGCAGCGTCTCGCATCTCGCGCAGCAGCGTCTCGTACAGGCGGCCGAGTGTGTGAACTTCTTCCGAGGAATCGAAATGGATGCCGTCGATCAGGTTGACCACATCGCGCAGCAGGTAGCCGCTCTCCATCCGGTTGGCGAAGCCCTGAAAAACGGTTGCGATAACGTCGCGCCGCTCGCGCCGCCCATTATCGCCGCGCAAGCCTCGGAGATAGGCGAAGAGCCCCGGGCCCCGGGTGCCGTCCGGACGCTCCGTCATCTCGGAAACGAGGAACGACAGGAGGTCGGGGCCGGTGATGCCATCGGCATCCGCCGCCCAATCACGCCAGCGATAAGGGGCCTCGATGATCGAGCGATAATCCTTGCCCGCGAGTTCGGCGCGTCCCTGCTCGATCCGCTCCATGTCGTCGAGGAACTTCAAAAACATGATCCAGGTGAGCATCGGCAACCGATCAAGGTCGCCGTTCAGCCCCTTGTCCTTCCGCATGATCTTGCGCGCGGACTTGATAATGCTGTCGAGGCGCTGGGCAGTAGTCAGTTGCTTCGGCGCAGCCTTCTTTCGGGCGGTTGTAGCCAAGATAGAGCTCCTTCAATTCAAGCGGTATAGAGCAGACGCTGCAGCTCGGTGACGGCGCTGCGCAGCTCCTTGCCCCCGCCGAAGCGGGCGGCGATTTCTATGACGTTGCCCCACTCGTTGAATGGGGGGACTTCCAGGATGTCGGGCAGCTTGAACTGAGCACTTCCGTGTTCGGCATACTTTTCAAGCACGGCATCCAGAACTTCACGGGCATCCGGCCCAAACCGGTCCAGAAACTCGTCCTGCTCCCTTACCAGTCGGTCAGCGCGCTCGCGCCGGGTGCGCAGCGGCGCGTTATAGGCGAGATGGCAAAGGAGATCGAACGGGTCGGCCTCCGGCTTTCCGACTGCATCAGCCAGGGAATCGAGGTCGATGCCCTTTTCCTCCAGTCGCTCGACGATTTCCGCCCGGCGTTCGAGATCGAGCCAGTCCGTGCGCAGTTCCGACGCATTGGGATAGAGTGTGCGGACCTTGTCGCCAGTGTAATCGGTGAGCTGGCGGCAGGCGACTTGCCGCCCGTCGGAATCGAGTTCGTACACGAGGTGCCGGACGATCGCGACCTCGCCGCCGTCGACATAGAACTTGCGGGGCCCGTTCTCACCCTCGTCCCCCAGCTCGACGGGTCCGTCCGGGATATCGGGCCCTTCAGGAAAATCGTCCGGATCCGCCGCCACTTCTTCGATCTCGCGCTCTTCCACGATGTCGCCGTCCGCATTGATGACCGCTTCGTCCTCGCGGACGGGATCGCCGTCAAAGGCGGGATCGGCGAACATGCGCGTCGCGGTTCCGGTGTAGTCGATGATGTTGAAGGCGAGCTTGCCATAGTCGGGCCTGAGACGGGTGCCCCGTCCGATGATCTGCTTGAACTCGGGCATGGAGCCCACGACCCGCGCGAGCACGACGTTCTTGCAGGTCGGGGCGTCCACGCCGGTCGTGAGAAGCTGCGACGTGGTGAGGATGACCGGCGTCTGGGTCTCGACATCCTGAAACTTCGCCCTGTGCGCGCTTCCCACATCGCCCTCGTCGGACGTCACACGGCAAACGTAGTCGGGATGGTCCTTCACGAGATCGGTGTTCAGAGCGGCGAGCGCTTGCCGCATTTCGAGCGCGTGTTCCTGGTCGACGCAGAAGACGATAGTCTTGGCGAAGCGATCGGTCTCGGCCATGAAGCCCGCGAGATGTCTCGCAATGGCCTGCGTTCGCGCCCGCAACGCCACGACCCGCTCGAAGTCCCGCGTGGAGTACTCTGCGTCGGGGATTTCGCGTCCATAACGATCAAGTTCACCCCGCGTAGGTCGCCAGCCGGCAGCGTCGTAGTCCGAGATGACGCGATGGACGCGATACGGGGCCAGGAAGCCGTCAGCGATGCCCTGCGCCAGGCTGTACTCATAGAGCGGATCGCCGAAATAGTTGTAGGTGTCGACGTTGTCCTCCCGCCGCGGCGTCGCTGTCATCCCGATCTGGGTCGCGGGCTCGAACCACTCGAGAATTTCCCGCCAGTTGCTGTCGTCTCGCGCGCTACCCCGATGGCATTCGTCGATGATGATGAGATCGAAGAAATCGCGCGCATACTCGCGGTAGAGGCCGGGACGGTTCTCGTCACGCGCAATGGACTGGTAGATCGCGAAATACATGTCGCGGCTCTTGACCGGCAGCCCGCCAGAGATCTTGTGACGGGCGTCACCAAACGGGCTGAAGTCCTTTGCCATCGGATCGTCGACCAGGACGTTGCGATCAGCGAGAAACAGGATCTTCGGATTCCGGTTGACCCCTTTGGAATTCCAGCGTGCCGACCAGAGCTTCCAGCAGACCTGGAAGGCGACGGCAGTCTTGCCCGCTCCGGTGCAAAGTGTGAGCAGTGCCCGCTTCCTGCCCTGAAGCGCCGCCTGGACGGCCCGGTTCACGGCGATTTCCTGATAGTAGCGAAGGGGCTTGGTTCGGTCTGGAAACGTGGGCGTCAACAGCCGTTCGGCCACTTGATCGTCGACAATGCCCTCGGCGCGGCGGAGCCGGGCCCAAAGGTCATCAGGTGCCGGGAAATCCGAAATCGTTCGCTCGACGCCGGTCGTGTAGTCGAACTCGACAATCTCGATCCCGTTGGTCGAATACGCGAACCGAAGTCCAAGGATCTTGGCATATTCCTTGGCTTGTTGAAGCCCCTCCGCGGCATGCCGGTAGCGGGACTTGGCCTCAACAACGGCGATCGGGAAGTCCGGATTGTACCGCAGCAGATAGTCTGAGCGCTTCTGCTTGCCACGGCGAGCTTTGCCGCCGACAAACACAACCCGGCCGTCAGTGAAGGTTCTCTGCTCGTTTATCGCGTGCGGGCGGTCATCCCAGCCTGCTTCCTGCAGTTTCGGGACGACGAACTTCCTGCAGGTGTCGGCTTCGTTCATGCGCAATCTGCTTCGCCCGGTTTCGACATGCCATCGCGCAGCAAACGGCTTGTCAAAGAAATCGGCTCAGATCAACGCGCAATTCTTTGGTTTGGCAGCTCTTTCGCCTGACAACGGCTCGGAGAAGCTACAGCGTGGCCGACTGATGCCGCAAGCCTTATTCCGTCCCTGGCAGCAAGGACTCGCGCTGCCTCGACCATTCATCGGGGATCTGCACTCGCAGCGACTGAAGCGTCAGGCCCGGGGGATGCCGTGCGTCGAGTATCGCCTCGACGAGATCGGGCGCAAGCTGCGTCAGCCGAAGCACACGCGTGAGGTAAGAGACAGCGATACCTTCCTGTGCGGCGAGGTCGGCTATCGTGGCAAAGTCACCGTTGTCGAGCATCCTCTTCCAGCGGAACGCGCGCGCAAGCGCCTTGATGAGCGTATCGTCCGGCTTCCCGCGCGCTTGGATGCCTGATGGCCGCTGCATCTCTTTCCGCCCGCCGCGCTTCACGATGTGGAATGGCACGTGGAATGTGACCGTCTCGGGGACCGCCGTCGCGCGGGTCATGCCGCTACTCCGATGCTGCCAGACAGCATCTCGCGCGCGAGCCCTCCGAGGCCGTCCATCCGGAGCCGGACGTTGAGTCCCTCCGTGCCGATGTCGACGCGCTCGACCAGCAGCGCCACGATGCGCGCCTGCTCGGCAGGGAAGAGTTCGTCCCACAGCGGATAGAGTTGCTGCAGCGCCGCGCGAGCGTCGGCTTCGGTGATGTCGTCGGCGTGGGCACGCGCCACCTTCCACGTGCCCACCACGATCTCGGGCTGTCGGAACACGGCGCGCAGCTGGTTGATGACGGCCGCCTCGATCTCGCCGGCTTGCACACGGCCGACCGGGCACGACCCAGCGCCATGCTTCAGCACCGTCTGGCTGACGTAGTAGCGGTAGAGCCTGCCGCCCTTGCGGGTGTGCGTTGGCGAGAATGCCGCGCCGTCTGGGCCGAACAGCAGCCCCTTCAGCAGCGCGGGCGTGTCGGCGCGAGTGCGCGCGGCGCGCTTGCGCGGGCTCTCCTGCAGGATGGCGTGAACCTTGTCCCACACTTCGCGGTCGATGATCCCGTTGTGCTCGCCGGGATAGCTGTCGCCCTTGTGGACCGCCTCTCCGATGTAGGCCCGGTTGTTCAGCATCCGGTAGAGGTACTTCTTGTCGATCCGGTGGCCTTTCGGCGTGCGGATCCCGCGGGCGCCGACCTCCCGCGCCAGTTCCGTGCACGACCCGATCTGGAGGAAGCGGGCGAAGATCCAGTGCACATGTGCGGCGCGTTCTTCGTCGACCAGCAGCTTGCGGTTCTCGACGCGGTATCCAAAGGGCGGCACCCCGCCCATCCACATCCCCTTCTTGCGGCTGGCGGCGACCTTGTCGCGGATGCGCTCGGCCGTGACCTCGCGCTCGAACTGGGCGAAGCTGAGCAGGATGTTCAGCGTCAGCCGTCCCATGGACGTGGTCGTGTTAAACGACTGAGTGACCGAGACGAAGGTCACACCGTTGCGGTCGAACACCTCCACCAGCTTCGCGAAGTCGGCGAGCGAGCGGCTGAGGCGGTCGATCTTGTAGACTACGACCACATCGACCAGCCCGTCCTCGATGTCCTCCAGCAGCCGCTTCAATCCAGACCGCTCCAGCGTCCCGCCCGAGATGCCGCCGTCGTCATACTGATCGCGGACCAGCACCCAGCCCTCGGAGCGCTGGCTGGCGATGAACGCCTCGCAGGCCTCACGCTGGGCGTGGAGGCTGTTGAATTCCTGCTCCAGCCCTTCCTCGGAGGATTTCCGGGTGTAGACCGCGCACCGCAGCTTGCGGACGAGTTTCGATTTCTCCGGGGGCGATGTCATGTCCGCCCCCTGTGGTTCTTGAGCCCGAAGAACACCCATCCGTTCCAGCGCGTGCCGGTGATCGCGCGGGCGATGGCAGACAGCGACTTGTAGGGCCTCCCCTGCCATTCGAAGCCGTCCTTGGTGACGGTGACGATCTGCTCGACGCCCTGCCACTCGCGCAGCAGCCGCGTGCCTGTGATGGGGCGATCGAGATTGGCGCGGATGCCGCGCTTCTTCCTGTCGCCGCCATCCAGTTCCTCGCCCAGCCGTTCCAGCCGCCGGATCGTCTCGGGCTTCAGCCCGCCATAGGCGAGTTCCTGGATGCGGTAGGCCAGGCGGGACTCGAGGTAGCGTCTGTTGAACGGCGGGGGCTCGGTGTCGAACAGCTCGCGCCACTGTCGCTTCAGATCGGGCGTCGGAGTGGTCTTGAGCGCGGCAAGGCGCGCGGGGATGGGATCATGGGTCGTCATGGTGTCTCCTTCTTGGTCGGAGTTGCATGACCACTCCGGTGGCGGAGGGAGTGAAGAGAACTTTCTCCCTGATCGGCAGGTAGTTCGCTTGACTGTCGGGCTCGCAGGCGAACGAGGCCGACGCCGAGGATGCGGCAGAGTTCGGCACGGCGTTCGAGTGGCGACATGAGGTGGGCAGGATACGGGTTCATGCCTCGCCTTCCGCGGCCGTGCGGCGCACCTCGATGCCATGCCAACCGCGACCCACACCGACGCGCCCCGGCGTGAAGCCGCGTTCCCGCAGCTGTGCCCCCAGGATCTTCCGGGATCCGACCTCATAGCCGCCTGCGGCCGCCCATTGTGACCAGCTGTGGTAGAGGTCACTGGCCGTGGCGCGGGCGCGCCCATCGACGCTGCACTGATCGGCAATCCACTGGCCGAGCACATCCTCATCCTCGAGGTATTCGTTCACGGCGGCAGTGATCGATGCCGGCGGGTCGAGACCTTCGCGTTGCCATTCCAGGCAGCCCTCGATCATCCAGCCAAGGATGCCGTCCGCTTCAGCCAGCAGTTTTTCCGCGAGGTGGGCGTCCCGTCGGTCTGGCGGGATCGTCACGCTGAAGGGCACGAGGTGCAGCCTGCGCCGCATCGCTTCCCCGGTCCGCCGCAGTTCCGGACGATGATTGCCAGCGACGACCAGCTTGAACTGCGGCACGAACTCGAAATGGTTCTGCCGCATGAAGTTGGCGCGGATGCTCTCGCCCCCGGTGATGCTCTTGATCCGTCCCTCAGCCCAGGCGCGCCCGGCTTCGGTCTCCGGGACAAGCACCAGGCGCGCGCCCCTCAGGCCGGCAAGCTCGGTCAGATGCCGGTCGGACTTCGAGGCCATGAAGGTCTCCAGCGTCGCCGTCGCGGCATAGCTGCCAAGGATCGTCGAGATGATCCTCAGGAATACCGATTTGCCGTTCGCACCCTGGCCGTGCAGGAACAGGAACATCTGCGCGTCGGTCGAGCCCGAGAGGCAGTAACCGCAGAACCTTTTCAGATAGGCCTCCAGCTCGGCATCGCCGCCAAGGACCTCCCTGAGAAAGACAAGCCAGTGGGGACAGTCCGTGCCCGGCGAGGCCGTCGTGATCTGCGTGATCAGGTGCCCCCTCTGATGCGCCTGCAGCCGGCCTGTCGTCAGATCGACGATGCCCGCCGGCGTGTTGAGGAGCATTGGGTGGCTGTCCCAGGCACCCGGACCGACCGCGATCTGCGGATCGGCTGCAGCGATGCGGGACACCGCCATGATGGTCCTGTCACTCGCCAGCCGCCGGGCGGTGGCGGCACTTTCCACCTGGGCCGATGCCGCACGGCAGATATGGCGGACGACATCACGCACTCTGCCCGTCTCGTCGGCGTGCCAGTGGGTTCCACTCCAACGGTACCATGCGCCCCAAGCTGGAACATGGCGCCAGTCCTGGCCATGCAGCCGCACGAACTCGGCGGCTAGCGCGTCCTCGCTTTGCGGCTGCGGCGCGAGCCCCTGAGTGTTCACCGGCGACGAACTTGATCCCTGCATCCCGGCTTTGGCTGCATCCAGCTGCGCCAGCTTGTCGAAGTCGCGGCGGAGGCGCCATTCATCGATAGGCGGCACGACCATCGCGGTGTTGTACTCTACGACTGCGGCCCATGCCTGTTCCCGCGAACAATGTCCCAGCCGCGCATTCCTGATCCAGTGGCCGCAGGTGCTGGTGATCGCGTCATGCCGTGTGACACCGTCCATCCCCCCTTCTCGGACCTTCATGGACTGAAGCTGCGAGGCGGAGGGGCCACGAGGCCGGGCGGTGAGAACGGGCGCCAGACCAGGCATGGCCGGCATGGCGGCAACAAGGTTGCAGAACTCGTCGAGATCGTACTCGGCCGTACTGCGGCCCAGTAGACGCACCGGGGAGCGGCGACTGTTCTTGCCGTGGATGGAGCCAGGCACCCGGATCGGTTGATGCAGGCTGCCAAGCGACGTGTCGCCTCCCACCTTTTGCGCAATCGCCAGCCGGGCCTCCTTCACGCGCAACAGATCGGATCCGCGTGCAGCTTCCGTCAGGCGCCAGTAGAGGTGGATCTTATCCTCCCCAGCGTCTGTGCGCCCCCCGGACGCCACCTCCATCGTCGGCGCCCCCAGGTGGCGAACAAGATGGTCGCGCTGCGCGCTTATGCTGCCGGAGTCGAGATCCACGAGGACAACGGCCGTCTCCACAATATCCGTCGCCTTCGCGCTGCCCGGTCGCCTCACGGTGCACGGCACCACGAAGAGGCCGCGCGAGGACGCAGCTGAGGGGGCCGCCAGGCGCTTCAGTGCCTGGGGCAGCTCCGTCAGCTTCTCAAAGTGGGAGCCGGGCTTCTGGTCGGGCGTGCCCTTCTCCGACAGCGTTCGGACGGGCGCAAACCCCTCAACGTAGCCGAACACGACATCGCAGAACGTGTCGATGGCCTCCGGGTCCGGCCGCGGGTCATCCTGCACCGCGATCATTCCGGACGCCCCTGCTTCCGGGCCGTCTCCTCGTAGGCGAGGACATCGGTGAGGCGGTAGAGAACGCTGCCGCCAATCCTGATCCAGGCCGGGCCGGTTCCGTCAGCGCGGTAGCGTTGCAGGGTCCGGGTCGATTTCCGCCAGCGCTTCGCAAGGTCGTCCTCGGCCATGAGGGAGAAGACGTTTACCCAGGTGCCGGTCGTGTTCTGCTCGTCTGCCATCATTGTCTCCATGTGTCGCTCAAAGGCGAGTGATGGAGATAAAATAACTTTAAATCAGGTGGTTACGCACCTCTGTCGCACTGACGGCTCAGCTGCGAACGCTGACAATCGAGGGACGCTCAGCCAATAAATTAAGGGGTACTTTCACCCGAACGCTGACATGACGAAGAAATCACTGACATGCCCGAATTCGGCAGGTCGCAGCTCGCGGATTTGTGCGCTTTGGACACCTGGTGGCGCCCGATGATTCTCATCATCGGATCGAGCCGATAGCCTTGCCAGCCCTCGTGTTGGATCAGGAATTGCACTGGCAGCGGCTCATCAGAGATCGCGCCATAGAACTCGGCAAACGTCTTGCGGCAGCGCTCAACGCTCTTGTGGACGTTCTGCTTGCCGGGCTTGCCGTCGTATTTGACTTGGCCACTGGGCACATAGTGGTAGTCGTTCGGATCAAGTCCGGCGTCGCGGTCTGCCTCGAATGTTGACTTGAGCCCGAACGGCACCGAAGCCGGAACTCCGCCAACAGCGCCGAGATGGGCCACTTCGACGAACTTCTTTCCATGCACATGATAGAACGCGACCTCCAGCCGGTCCGGGTCGAACCCTGCGTCATCTGCGGCGAGTAGAGGTTCATCCGCGGGAGACTGCGACACCCGGGCGGAGACCGCGACGGGGTCGCCGGCCTGAAGACGTTCCGCGCAGAACATCTTCAGGAGCGACGTGTCGGGCAGCCCCCCATCGAGCGCAGCGCCCGCATTGATCTTGAACACCGAACGAACGACCTCGGAGTGCCTCAGCTGCATGGCATGCGTTTTTCGCACAACCTCGGAAGGGGACAGGTCCGGGTGACCGTCGATCACCCGCGTCAGGTCGCTGATGTAGGTCTGGTAGAAGTCTTCCAGTGACAGGTCGGCAAGCCGCCAGCCATGCCGTGACCAGTCCATGGCAATCGTCCGGGAGCGGTCCGTTTCGCGCTCACCGGTCAGCACCTCGGTGCGATAGTACATGCTGTCATCATGGCGTTCGTGGCCCGCGGCGATCATGGCGAACCGACGGTCGAGGCACTGTGAACATGCGCCGCAATGGGTCTTCATCTTTTCTTCGTCGCGAACCTTAGTGCAACTGACCGCTGTCGTGATCCTGTTCGCCGCACCATGGGCAAAGATCTTCTCGACCACCTCTTTCTTCGTCAGCCACTCGAAGCTGTTGCGGATCGGGATCTGCTGGTCCGTGATCAGATGCAGCAGTTTCTCGATCAGGTGCAGAACCAGCGGATGGGTGGTGCGCGTGGCCATGGTGCCTATGACCTGCGCGCTGATCGGGAGGTTCTGGCTGACGACCCCGTTCTCGTAGAAGCTGACCCTGGAGGCGCCGAGCATCTGCGCGACGGTGTATCCGAGGGCGGCAAACAGCAGCGAGCGTGACCTCTGCGTGGTCTCTCTGGCCTCGTGGCCCTTTCGGATCGCCTGGATCTGGATGTGGAGAACCCGGCCGGGAAAATCCTTCTTGAGATAGTTCGCCAACTCCTCCTGGCGCCATATTGCCTTCTGGGCCGAACGGTGTGTGACGAGAACGACGTTGCCATTGCGCGTTGCCAGCGCCTCAAGCGCGCCGGCGAAGCTATCGAGACCGCCCGAGAAGAGGATGACCTCAGTTGCCTCGAACGGATTTCCCTCGGGTGCAAATGGCAAGAAGTCGATCGGTCTGATCTCTTCGTCTTTCTGGAAGAAGGTGAAACCCACCCTGTCGCCGGTGAGGAACTCGACTGCCTCGACCAGCGCGCCGCAGACCTCGGGCTTGCTCCAGGCCTCCGGGCGTCGGACTGGCAGGTTGAACGACATGGTGCGAGTCCAGCCCTCGCCCATGTTCTTCCGCGTTAGGCCGCCACGGGTGAACTCGCTGTCGGCAGCGAAGACGGCGCAGGCGATTTCCAGCAGATCGCGGAGCATCGGGTCCATCGCTGCGACGACCTGAGCTTCGATCTTGCCGGGTTCGATGGTGAAGGTCTGGTCGTCTCCCTCGAAGATGACGTTGAACCGCTTCACCTTGCCCCGAACGGGGCATTCGACATAGCCATCAGGCATCGGCGCCTCGCGTGACCCGGAGTTCCTCGGTGATCTTCTTGAAGCAGACCGCGCCGAACTCGGCGGCGTGGCGGGTGTTGAAGCCGCCGTCGCGATAGAGCGTCTTGCCGTACCAGCCGCCGGCGAACTCGCGGATGATGCGTGTGGCCTCGCTGCTGTATTGCGCCAGCGCCATGTCGAAGGCGGCACGGTCGCGCACGCCGGAAAAATGTCTACCGGACCCGATCTGAGCTGACATCGTGCGATCGAGCCAGGAGCGCAGCGACTCCGAGAGCAGGCGGTTGAAGAAGGACCGCGTGCAGGAGGCAAAGGCACGAGAGTTGCCCAGTGTGCTCGCCGCGCGCTGCACATCCCCGGGGACCACGTCAAACAGGCCTGGCAGCTGATCGCCGATGTGCATCGAGAGCGTGGACAGAAGCGCGCGCCGGGACAGTTCCCCGATGTCGCTCGGACGGGCACGTTGCCGCGCCACCTCGTCGAGACGCTGCCCGACCGCGCCGATCAGCGTGAGAAGATCGACCGTTCCCTTGATCGGGACATCCGCGTCGCGCAGAGCCTGTCCGAAATCGTCACTGCGCGCTGCTGCGGGAATGGTGGCCAGCAGTCGCACCGCTTCGACGAATACCGGATCGCGTGCGGCGTCCAGGAGATCCTGTTCGGCGGCAGCTGCGCTGGCGGCGACGATGTCGGCGTCTGTTGCACCCCCCGTCAGGAGGTCAACAACTTCCCGCCATTTCTTGCTGTTCGGCAGGACACCGAGGTGAATATGGCCCATTGCGCGGACACCCTCTCCCCCGAGCCCAGATCGTCCAATTCCAGCATCTCAGCCGATTGAGACCTTGTTGTGGCAATGCGGTACGGGACAGATGGGACAGATTGGACACAAGAAATCATTTACTGCCTTAGAAGCGCTCTAGAGAAGTAATGGAAAACACGTGTCCGATCTGTCCCATCTGTCCCTGGGCGGCAAATCTGGAGCGCAGTACGGCTGTTCTCGGGCATCAGGACTGCTGGGACGAAATGCGCTTTCCAAACGTTCTCTTGCCCATTTCGGCGGCGCAAGGCCGAACCAGTAAGTGCTTTTGGATGAGCTAGATCGACATCAGCAAATCATCGGGCAAGGGCCTCTGTAGCGCCTTCGCCTCCGGCCAGAGCGCCGTGAGCCAAGCGTCCAGTTCGGCCTCCTCGGTCAGGATAACGGGCATCGCCTTGGGGTGGATCGGCGCGACCACACCATTCGGTTCGCAGGTCAGGAAGGCAAAGAGATCGTCGGTGGTCTCGCCGTCCTTCAGCTTGCGGATGCTGGTCCAGGCCGGCACCCAGATCCCTGCAAAGAAGGCAGGGCCCTCGCTCGTCACCTTGAACCACGCATTGCCAGCACCCTTGCCGGGTCTCGGCTCGGCGAAGCGGTCCAACGGCACGAGGCATCGATGCGCAGGCCCGAGCCAGCGCCGCCAGTGCGGCGAGCCGGTATTGCGTACATTGGTGACGCCCCGGTCGATGCCGCTCTTGCTGTGGAACTGTGGGGGCGACGGTAGGCCCCATCGGGCGTGGCGCAGCACATGTCCATCACCGTCGTGCGTGATGATCGGCGCCATCCGGTCGGGATAGACTTCGCCGCTCTCGATGTTGCCGGCGCGGTTCTCGAGACCCTTGAAAAGACCGCGCATCGCCTCGACCGCCGTCGTGTGGTTAAACAGGTTGCACATGGATCATCTCCCATCTCGGGCAGGCTAGCACGCAACTGGTTGTTGTCAGAGGGGTCGGGCCGACAGATGGAATTCGGCGGCGACCCGACTAGTGGCGTTCGGCAGGTCCGCTGCAGCACGCGGCATGGACAAGTCTGCACGACCCTAAAGTGTCGTCTCATGGCGCCGCATGTCATTTAATGTCATAAAGACAATGGGTTAATTGCCATGCTATCCTGCCAGGGACGGCACATCAATTCCGGGACGGGGTCATGGCGGGCAGATCGGCGGCAGCACAGGCGCGAGGAGCGCAGGCGATCGAGCAGCGTCCGCTCACCGATCTCGTGCCCTTCGCCAACAACGCGCGCACGCATTCCGAGGCGCAGGTGGCGCAGATCGCGTCCTCGATCCGCGAGTTCGGCTTCAACAACCCGGTGCTGGTCGACGGCGCGAACGGCATCATCGCGGGACACGGCCGGGTGCTGGCGGCCCGGAAGCTGGGGCTGCGCGATGTCCCGGTGATCGAACTGAGCCATCTGAGCGAGACGCAGAAGCGCGCCTACATCCTCGCCGACAACCGGCTAGCGGAGATGGCGGGCTGGGACAAGGAACTGCTGGCGCTGGAACTGACTGATCTCGGCGACCTCGGCGTCGACCTCGGTGACCTGGGCTTCGACGGGGCTGAGCTCGATGCGCTGCTGGGGCATGGGACTGCGGACCCACGGGAGGAGGTGACACCGGAGCCTCCTGCGAACCCCGTCAGCCGTGTGGGCGACCTCTGGCTGCTCGGCTCGCACCGCCTGCTCTGCGGCGACGCCACCTCCGCTGCCGACGTCTCCCGTCTGCTCGGGGATGTGCGCCCGCACCTGATGGTGACGGATCCGCCCTATGGCGTCGCCTACGACCCCGACTGGCGCAATCGGGCCGGAGCCTCGGAGACCAAGCGCACCGGCAAGGTCATGAACGACCACCGGGCCGACTGGCGCGAGGCCTGGGCGCTCTTCCCCGGCGAGGTCGCCTATGTCTGGCACGGGGCGCTGCACGCCACGACGGTGGCCGAGAGCCTGGTCGCCTGCGGATTCGACATCCGCAGCCAGATCATCTGGGCCAAGGAGCGCCTGGTGCTGAGCCGGGGCGACTATCACTGGCAGCACGAGCCCGCCTGGTACGCGGTCCGCCGGAAGGCCACCGGGCATTGGGCAGGCGATCGGAAGCAGACCACGCTCTGGCAGATCCCCAGCCGCGATCAGGATGCGGCAACCATCCACGGCACTCAAAAGCCCGTCGAGTGCATGCGCCGGCCGATGCTGAACAACTCCAGCCCGGGCCAGGCGATCTACGAGCCCTTCTGCGGCTCGGGCACCACGCTGATCGCGGCCGAGACCACCGGACGCATCTGCCACGCGATGGAGCTCGACCCGGCCTATGTCGATGTCGCGGTGACCCGCTGGCAGGCGTTCACCGGCAAGGCGGCGGTGCTGGACGGGGATGGGCGCAGCTTTGCCGAGGTGACGCCCACGCGATCCGAGGAGGCTGCCTGATGGCGCGCGCGCCGATCACGCTCTCGGAGGCGCAGCTCGCGGAGGTGGAGACGCTGGCGGCGGTGCTGACCACGGCGCAGATCGCGGACTACTTCGGGATCGGGCGGACCACCTTCTTCGCCATGCTCGAGCGCGATCCCGGCGTGGCCGAACGATATAAAAGAGGCAAGGCCAAGGCCATCGGGGCGATCGCGCAGAGCCTGATCCAGAAGGCGCGCAACGGCGACACCGCCTCGATGATCTTCTACCTCAAGACCCAGGCCGGCTGGCGCGAGACCGACCGGCTGGAACACACCGGACCTGGCGGCACACCGGTGACGGCCATCGTGCGCCAGATCGTGAGCCCGCGCGACAAGTTGAAGGCTCTGATCGAGGGCTACGCGGAGCGGATGGACACGGGAGGCACGGAAGATGGGGTGCGGCGCCTCGATGCCGTCCCAACGGAGCCTGCACCATGACCCCGGGGGGAGGTCAGAAGTCTGGGAGGATCGCCTCGGGGACCGGTGTGGGGAGGACTCTTTTCACACCCGCGAAATTGCCGACCGGGTATCCCCCGTCCCGGTGGACCCGGATCCCCCGTGTTTCTTGGGCACTGCGCGCATCCGACGCTGCAGAACCACCGCAAAACACTCGACCAACTCGGGGAGTGAACGCAGCTCGCATCCTGCGTCTTGCCGCCTCCTGGTCCCGGTGCCCGTGCTGCGCTGACCTCGTCTGGGTGCTGTCGCACCTGGGCTCGCTTGCGGGGGTGCCGGCATGAGAGGTCGCAAACCCAAGCCGACGGCCCTGAAGCTGATCGAGGGCAACCCCGGCAAGCGACCGATCAATGGACGTGAACCGAAGCCGCCGTCCGGCGTGCCGACCTGTCCCTCGCATCTCTCGGCTTCGGCAAAAGCGGAGTGGAAACGGCTCGCGCGCACGCTGAACGACATCGGTCTGCTGACCCAGATCGACCGGACGGTGCTGGCGGCCTACTGCCAGGCCTACGGCCGCTGGGTGGAGGCCGAGCGGCGGCTGGCGGAGACACCGCCGATCCTGAAGACGCCCGCCGGCTATGTGCAGATCAGCCCCTGGATCACCATCTCCAACAAGCAGGTGGAACTGATGACCCGGCTCATGGCTGAGCTGGGCCTCTCGCCCACCTCCCGCTCGAGGCTGTCGGTGCAGGTGCCGACAGGTGCCAAGCCCTGGGAATGGGACTGCTGACGTGATGCGCGGCCGGAAGCCGAACCCCAAGGCAGGGGCCGTCAGTCTGCCAGGCAATGCCCTGCCGCGCTGTCCGCCGCATCTCGACGAGGTGGCCCGCAACGAGTGGCGCCGGCTGGCGAAGCCGATGCATGACGCAGGCGTGCTGACCATCGCCGACCGCGGGGCGCTGTCGGCGTACTGCCAGGCGTGGTCGCGCTGGGTCGAGGCGGAGGCGAAGCTGAAGGAGACGCCGATGCTCCTGAAGACGCCTTCGGGCTACGTCCAGCAATCGCCCTGGCTCACCATCGCCAACAAGCAGCTGGAGTTGATGGGACGCTTCATGGCCGAGCTCGGCCTGACGCCCGTAGCACGCACACGGTTGAAGGGCCTGGCACCGACTGCGGATGCGGACATGACGATCAATTTCGTCACGATCTATGAAGACCAGGACGACGCCAGGCTCTGAGTTCGGGCCGAATCCCCCCCGTAGCCATGACCACGACGAACCCCCGCAGAATGACCGGCTGCGTCGCGACGTGCGTGACATTGCATGGCCTACAGCCCGATTGTTCGGAGATTTCACGATAGTCATGTCGAAACAGACAGGTTCCCCCCAGCGATGGTGAGGAAGTACCAAGAGCATCGAGGCGCAGGTGCTGCGTGAGTAACGAATGCTGTGTATTTTTGAAGATTTCTGTGAGTTCGAGAACGTAATGTTTGCAAGTGAACGATTTCCGGCACTTGCGCCTCAACACGAACTGACTGCCGAGCGGAAGAGATCCAGATCACGGCTGTGGATCATGGCACTCCTGCACCGTGCAGCGAAGGCCATCTCCGCAAAACCGGTTGTAGGCGCAGGGAAGGTCGTTTCTGCCCGTCGCAGCGCTGACACATCAAGGTTCTAAGCGGCCCGGCGCGGCCGAGATCGAGTGCTCGCGCAAGGCGAATTGACTACGAGATCGACCGTCTGGCGATGTACACACCTGCGCAACGAACGTTAGGCAGGTGTGTACATGGTCAGGGATGCTGCCCCGAATGCGAAGCTGGTGGCCTACGAGCGGGTCTCGACGGCGCGGCAGGGGAAGTCCGGGCTGGGTCTTGAGGCTCAGCGCAAGGCCATCGAGGACTTCGCTGACATCAAGGGCGCTGCGATCCTGGCGCGGTTCACCGAGGTCGAGAGCGGGCGCAGGAACGACAGGCCGGAACTGGCGAAGGCCCTGCAGCTTGCGCGCATCACCGGGGCGACGCTCGTCATCGCCAAGCTGGACCGGTTGAGCCGCAACGCGGCTTTCCTGCTGACGCTCCGAGACGCAGGGGTCCGTTTCCTCGCCTGCGACATGCCGGAGGCGAATGATCTGACCGTCGGCATCATGGCCCTCGTCGCCCAGCAGGAGCGCGAGGCGATCTCACGGCGCACGAAAGAGGCGCTGGCGGCGGCCAAGGCGCGCGGGGTGAAGTTGGGCAATCCGAATGGGGCTTCTACACTTCGGCGGGCCGGGAAGGGTGGCGGCGCGCTGAGAGAGGCCGTGCGCAAGAATGCGAACGACCACGCGGCTGCGCTTTCCCCTGTGATCGAGGCGATCCGGGCTGAGGGCTACACAACCCTGCGCTCCATCGCCACCGAACTGAACGGACGCGGCATCCGGACCCGTCGCGGTGGGGATTGGCACGTGTCGAATGTCCGGAACCTGCTGGCGCGATTCAACGCAGCAAACGACTGAAAAACGCTCCCACTCAAGAAACGCCCCAGGCGCTGCGACCGGCTGGGCAAGCCCCTGATCTTGCGTTCCGGCTATCGCAGCCCGAGCACAACCGCGCCGTGGGCGGCGCCACCCGGTCGAAGCACCTCGACGGCGCGGCCTTCGACATCGCCATGGCGAACCACGACCCGGTGGCCTTCGAGGCCGCAGCGCGGGAGGTCGGGTTTCTCGGCTTCGGCTTCTATCCGCGCTCGGGGTTCATGCACGTTGACCTCGGCTCCGCGCGCCCGTGGGGCGAGCGGTTTCTGGTCCGGGCGACGGCATTTGCAGCCGAGACGCCGCCCGCGCGCGGGGTGCTGGCTGATAGCGCACCAAGAAGGGTGGTGGCGCGGCCGGAGTCGCCACGCCGGGCGCAGCCGGGGTCGAGATCGCGCAGAACGTCATGGCTGAGACCCGGACCGCCATCCTGCCGTTGGTGCCGTATCTCGATACGCTCCGCTAGGTGTTCATCGCCGTCGCGCTCGGGGGCATCGCAGTCACGATCTACGCGCGGCTCGACGATTGAAAACGGGGGCGGCGGTGATCGGCACCTTGCTCGGCGCGATCGCCACGAGCCCGTGGATGCGGGCGGCGCTGCGCTACGGAGCCATCGCGCTGGCAATGCTCCTGTTCCTGCTTGAGCTTCGGCGGTCCGGCGAGCGCGCAGGCCGCCTCGCCGAGCGCCTTGAAACCACGGAGAAGGCCAATGACGTCCAACGCCAGATGCTGGAAGCGGCAGCTCGCCGCCCTCGCGATCGTAACGAGCTTGCTCAGCGGCTGCGCGACGGACGGTTCTGACGGCGGTGGGTTCTGGGCCTGTCCGCCCGTGGTCGAGTATGGCCGAGAGTTCCAGGCGCGGGCGGCTGATGAGCTGATCCTGCCGCCGGATGACTCGGCCATTGCCGAAATGCTCTCCGACTGCAGTGTAATGCGGAATCAGGCGAAAGCCTGTCTCTGATCAAGACCTCGAATATGCGCTTGACCGCCCCGCGCTCGATGGAAGTGGCCTGCTTGGAGAAAACGTCGTTCGGCAGACGCCGTCCATCTCGCTCCGAGCGGATCGCAAGATTCTTCTTGAAGCTCTAGTTGCTGTAGGGAGTATCCGTAACGGGCACTCAGAAATCCGAGGCCCGATCATGTCGTCCAAGACTGCCCACAATCACGATCACGACCACGACCACGCGCATCCGTCGGCGTCGGAAAGAACGAATGGCGCCTGCTGCGGTGGAACGGCTACCTGTGCGGATGTCGCTCCTGCCGCGTCCGGCCCCGTCACTGGGCGAAGCTTCCAGGTCAGCGGGCTGGATTGCGCCGAAGAGGTCTCGATCCTGAACAAGGTCGTCGGGCCGGCAGTCGGCGGGCAGGAGCATCTGGCCTTCGACGTGATCAACGGGCGCATGACCGTCCTCGATACTGCGAAATCCATTCCGGACGACAGGATCGTCAAGCTGGTCGCGGGTACGGGCATGAGTGCCAGGCCCTGGGACGCCGGCAACGCCGCCGCGGATCAGGCCGCACATCTCGCCCGCCAGAAGATTTTCACGGCGGCAAGTGGCGGCTTCTGGGCCGCTGGGTTCATTTATCACATCATCGAGACAGGGTTGGGTGGCGCGCTGGGACTGTTCTCGGGTCATGGCGAAGCGCCGATGCCGATGGCCGAGATCGGTCTCTTCGCGCTAGCGATCGTGTTCGGCGTCTGGCTGGTGGCGCCAAAGGCATGGTCGTCGGCCCGCAGGCTCTCACCCGACATGAACCTGTTGATGGTCGTGGCCGTGGCGGGCGCGATCGGGCTCGGGGAATTCTTCGAGGCCGCGACGGTCGCCTTCTTCTTCTCTCTCTCGCTCTATCTCGAAAGCTGGAGTGTCGGGCGCGCGCGAAACGCCGTCTCGGCGCTTCTCGATCTCGCACCGCCGACGGCACGGGTGATCCGGCCTGATGGGAGCGAGGCGACAGTGACCGCGGACCAGGTGGCTGTCGGAGACCACTTCGTCGTGCGCGGCGGCGACCGCATTCCGCTGGACGGCGAGGTGACCGAAGGGGTCGGCGCGGTCGATCAGGCGCCGATCACGGGCGAAAGTGCGCTGGTGCCGAAGGAGCCGGGCGACGAGGTTTATGCCGGGACGATCAACGGAGAGGGCACGCTGACGGTGCGCGCCACCAAGGCGGCCTCGGATACGGTGCTGGCCAGGATCATCCGCATGGTCGGCGACGCCCATTCCCGCCGGGCCGAGGTCGAACAGTGGGTCGCGAAGTTCGCGCGCATCTACACGCCCATCGTCATGGTGCTGGCAGTCGCGATCGCCCTTGTCCCGCCTCTCGTTCAGGGCGGAGCATGGGATTACTGGTTCTACAACGCTCTCGTCCTTCTCGTCATCGCGTGTCCCTGCGCGCTGGTGATCTCGACGCCGGTGTCCATCGTGGCGGCGCTGGCCTCGGCGGCGCGCGCGGGCGTCCTGATCAAGGGCGGCGCCTATGTCGAAGCGCCCAGCCGCACGACGGCGCTGGCGATGGACAAGACCGGCACCATCACGATGGGCGAGCCCGAGGTGGCAGCGATCCATCCTCTGAGCGGGACGTCCCGGTCGGATCTGCTTGCGCTTGCCGCTTCGCTGGAAGCGCGCTCGTCGCACCCCCTGGCGCGCGCCATCCTGGCGCGGGCCGAGGCAGACGGAGTGCCGGTGGCCACCGCCGAGGATACGAGGACGGTGCCGGGTCGAGGGCTCGAGGGTCGCTCGGGCGGTCGCGCGATCTGGCTCGGCTCAGACCGTTATGCGATGGAAAAGGGGTTCGGCGCCGCCATTCCCGCCCAGTTGCGTGACCTAATCGAAGGCGCTGGAAGCACGCTGGTCGCCGTTGGCGACGATGCCGGACTTCGCGGGGTGCTCGAGCTGCGCGACCGCATTCGACCGGATGCCCGGGCCATCGTCGGCCAGCTCCATGCTCAGGGCGTGAAAACCATCGTCATGCTCACCGGTGACAACGAGCGCACCGCGCGCGCGGTAGCGGCCGAGGTCGGGATCGACGAGGTGCGGGCCGAGCTTCTCCCCGAGGACAAGGTGGCCGCCATCGAGGAACTGGTGGCGACCCATGATGTGGTCGCGATGATCGGCGACGGCGTCAACGATGCGCCGGCCATGGCGCGCGCGCATTATGGAATCGCCATGGGCGCGGTCGGTTCCGATGCGGCGATCGAGACGGCGGATATCGCGCTTATGACCGACGATCTTGCCAGGGTCCCGTGGCTGATCGGTCACTCGCGCCGGACGATGACGATCATCCATCAGAACATCGGAATCTCACTGGCGACCAAGGCGCTGTTCGTCGGGCTGACCGCCTTTGGGATGGCTTCCATGTGGGGCGCCATTGCCGCCGATGTCGGCGTATCTCTGCTTGTGGTGGCCAACGCGCTTCGGCTCCTGAACGGACACGGTGCCGAGGCACCACCTCCGGGCGGTGAACCAGTCGGCGAGCAGGTGGCGAAGGGAGCACTGGCGCATGGTCATTGATCCGCCGTCTTCCGTAGAGTAGCGTCTGACATTAACCAGACCTCGCAAAAATGGGGCGTCGAGCAGTGACAAATACCAGATTTCCACGACGGATCCTGCTGTTGGGCGGATTGGCCGCCTTCCTGTCAGGCTGCGCCAGCAAGTTCCGGTCGTACGACGGTCCCGAGGTGACCAGGCTGCGTATGTACAAGGCACAGCGGCTGCTGTTTCTCGATGGGAGGGCCGGTGTCTTGCAGACCTATCCGATCGGTTTGGGTTTCGCGCCCGAAGGCCACAAGCAGTTCGAGGGGGATGGCCGCACGCCGGAGGGCTCATACCTGATCGACCGGCGGAATCCCGACAGCCTGTTCCATCTTTCTATCGGCATTTCGTACCCGAATGAGGCCGATATCGCTTTCGCGGAGGCGCAGGGCCGATCTCCGGGAAAGGATATCTTCATCCACGGCGGTCCGCGGCGCGGCATCGACCCGATGAATGTCCGAGACTGGACGGCAGGATGCATCGCCGTCACGGATCGCCAGATAGAAGAAATTTACGCCATGGTCAGAGACGGGACACAGATCGACATCTATGCCTAGCCCAATCGGATGTCGGCATGCGATCGCCTCGGCCGTCGAGCCAAGCTGCGAAAATCCTAGGCTGAAAAGCCGCCATGTTAGGACCGAGGATTGTGTGATCCGCGAAGTGTCGGCGAAATGACCGGATCAGTCAGTGGTCGACTTCCAAATGGGAGTGCGGCCGGGCCAGAACAGAAGCACGACCACGCCGCAGAAAATCGCTGCATCTGCGAGATTGAAGGCCGGCCAGTGCGCCTCGCCAATGTAGAAGTCGATAAAGTCCGTCACGCCGCCCAGCCTGAGCCTGTCCGCCACGTTCCCGACCGCGCCGCCAAGGATGAGCCCGTAGCCTGCTGCATCGCTTGACCGTTCCGTCCGGATGGCGAGAACCCCGATCCACGCGGTGATAACGAGAGCGAGCGCAACAAGCGTGGTTGGCGTCAACTCGCCCATCATGCCGAAGCTGACGCCGGGGTTGCGATGAAGGACGAGGTTGAAGCCCGGGAAAACACTCAGACCGCCGGACAGCGTGTCGGAATTGGCAACCGCCATCGCTTTCGTCCCCTGATCGAGCGCGAATGCGGCCATGGCGGCGCAACATGCAAAAGTGGCGGTAGAGCCGGGACGTTGCATGGCCGTCACCCCAACCAGACATCAAGGAACAGCATCAGGACGAGGCCGATGGCGAGGCCAAGCGTTGCGCGGTTCTGGTGTCCGCTGCGATGCGTCTCGGGAATGATCTCGTGGCTTATGACGTAGAGCATCGCGCCGGCTGCGAAGGCGAGGCCCCACGGCAGGAGCGGCTGGGACAAGGTTATGATCCCGGCACCGAGAAGGCCGCCAATGGGTTCCACCAGACCGGTAAGCGCAGCAATGCCCCAGGCGCGAACCCTGGGATAGCCCTCGCCGAGGAGGGAGACGGCCACCGCCAGCCCTTCGGGCGCGTTCTGTAGGCCGATCCCGATAGCCAGCGGCAGGCCGCCTTCCACGCCACCCGACCCGAACCCGACACCTACGGCGAGTCCCTCGGGGAAATTGTGGATCGTGATCGCGATGATGAAGAGCCAGACGCGCCTGAGCGACTCGGCCTCCGGCCCCTCGCGCCCTGTCTTGAAGTGCTCGTGCGGCAGTTTTTCGTTCATCAACGCCACTGCACCCATGCCCAGAAGAATTGCGACACAGACGATCGCGGCTGGCGCTGCTGCGTTTGCGTATCTGATCTCCGCAGCGTCAAGCGCTGGAATGATGAGTGAAAAGAATGACGCCGCCAGCATCACCCCAGCGGCAAAGCCCAAGGAAAGATCCCGTGTCGCGCGCGAAGGCACGCGCCCGAACAAAATCGGTATGGCCCCGATGGCCGTCAGCGATCCGGCGGCCAGACTGCCCAGAAAGCCGAGCGCGATTGGTGAGAGGTCCGTCACAACAGGTTCCTACCCGCATCTATGACATGAGAGACCATAGTTGCGAATGATTTGCAACTACACTGGGGGTTCTAATGGGATCAAACTGGAAATTGCTGAGCGGCCTCACAGTCTCGTGTTCATGCTGACCGCCCCGGTTCTTTCCTCTGCGCAGCAAATTTGACAGAGTATCAACCGAAACGAGGATTGAGATTTCATGCTGACCAGACGACATTTCATCGCAACGACCGCCGCAATGTTCTCTGGCCCGGTCTTTGCCAGCTCCTGGCCGACCGAAGACCAGAAGGCTGCGTGGGACGCGCAGGTGACGCCGCCGGGATACGATCCGGCCACGACGAACCCGTGGGGTCTGCATCCGCGTCTGCTGCCGCAGCGGGTCGAGGCCCGGGTCGGACTCGTTCCGGGGGACATCCACGTCGATGCGACCGCGCGCTACCTCTATCATATCGAGGAAGGCGGAACGGCCATGCGCTATGGTGTGGCCATCGGTCGGGGTGGCCTCTACGAGCCTGGCACCTACTCGATCCGCCGCAAGGTGGAGTGGCCGCACTGGACGCCGACGCAGACGATGATCGAGCGGGAGCCTGAGGCTTATGCGCAATATGCCGACGGGATGGAGCCCGGTCCCCAGAACGCACTGGGATCCCGCGCGCTCTATCTATATGTCGGCGACCGGGACACCTACCTCCGGATCCACGGCACGCCGTACCCCCGCTCGATCGGAAGTCGGGCCAGTTCGGGGTGCGTGCGCATGGTCATGGCCCATATCAACGACCTCTACGAGCAGGTGGACACAGGGGTGACCGCTTACCTCTATCCGGCTGCGGGCGACGGACCTGTCACGGCGCACAGCTGACAGCTTTGCGATCCCGGGGAAGACAGCTTTCTTCAGCAAGGGTGCCGAGGCAAGCAGGTGTAGACATCACGTCTCGGCCACGCGCTGCGTGCAGATCGGTCGGCCGTCCACGGCCTGGAGCGGAAGCAGTGTCGTCTCGATGGGTCCAACATGGCGGTAATAGTAACAACCGTCCTCGGGTCGCAACCGGACCGACTGCAGATCCTGGTAGGGCGCCGCCATGGCGCTCAGCTGGGTCATGACGTCTGTCGAAACGGTCGTTTCGGAGTCAGCAGTCTCGGTGACGGGGACGGCGCAAGCGCCGAGAACCAACAGGCTTGCGCCCAAAATAAGCGTCTGGCCAGTCATGCGCGATCGGATCATGGTTCAATTCCCTTCATAGCTGGCGAAGACTTCCGTCGAGCCGTCGTTTCGGATGAGAAAGACGTCGTAGGCTTCCCGCCATCTGCCTTGATCCATGCCGGGCGACCCGAGCGGCATCTCGGGCACCGCAAGGCCCACCGCGTCCGGACGCTCCGCCAGCAATCGCCGGATGTCCGACGCGGGCACGTGCCCCTCGATCACGTAGCCGTCGACGAGCGCTGTGTGGCAGGAGACCATCCGCGGCGGCACGCCATTGTCGAGCTTGAAGCGCACCAGAAGTCCCGCGAACATGTCCTGCCCGGTCGGCGCGAAACCGTTTTCTTCCAGGTGCTCCATCCAGGCGAGGCAACACCCGCAACCGTTGGTCTTTCGGACCTCGATGGGCGTGGCTTGCGCCAGTGCTTGTGCGGCCGGGAGGAGCAAGAGGGCGAATGCCCAGGTCGCAAGGGATCGTTTCATGGATCAGAGCCTTTCGGTGCTGTCGGGGGTCAGGGCACGCGCGAGGCGTTCCTCGAGACGGGCGCGCGCATCGCTGAGACGGTCGAGGGCCGCGGCGTCATCTGCAGCGTGATCCGCAGCTTCGGCAAGGCGGTCGTCCGAAAGGGGGTCGGTCGGACGGCCGTTCACGCGCACCTCGTAATGCAGGTTCGGCCCGGTTGCGGTGCCCGTTGCACCGACGTGGCCGATGAGATCCCCCGCCGCGACACGGTCGCCTTGGGATAGCCCGTCCGGGATGGCGCTGAGGTGGGCGTAAAGGGTCGTAGTCTCCGACCCATGCGCGATCTCGACAACACGGCCGTAGCCGCCCCGCGAGCCGACAAAGCTGACGCGGCCCGGTGCGGTCGCGTAGACGGGGGTGCCCCGCGCGGCCGCGAAATCGACGCCCGTGTGCATCCGCACATCGCCGTAAACAGGGTGCGTCCTGCGCCCGAACACGGAACTGAGCCGCGCGCCCTCGACTGGCTGCGCGAAGACGCGCAGAACCACGCCATCACGGTAAATCGTGGCCCGCCCGGAGCCATCCTCCGGCCAGACGATCTCGAACAGCGTGTCGCCAAGGTCAAGCGCCGCGAAGGTCAGGTCCGGCTGGCCGACGATGTCGTCGCCTATCCGCGCCTCGCGCCACATCAGCCTAAGGGTTTCGCCACCTGTCAGGTCGCGCCGGAAATCCACGGCGCCACCCAGCATCTGCGCCAGATCGACCGCGAAGCGTGCCGGAATGCCGCTCGCGTCGAGCGCCACGAAGACCGAGCTTTCGATGCGGGCTTCACCAGCGAGGTGGACGGTTTCAGGATCGGGCGCGAGCACGCGGGTCGCAACTTTCGCGCCAAAGACAGCCTCGATCCGGACGCCGTCATCTATCTCCAGAACGACGCGACGCGGGCTGCCTTCCGGGGTGGCTGTGACGCTCAGGGCATGTCCCGGACGCAAACGGCGCAGGTCGAACTCCGCCGCAAGTGCAAGCGCCACCTCGGCGCGCACCGGGGCGGCGAGGCCAGCTTCTGCGAGAACCTCGTCAAGCGTCTCGCCTGCGGCGATCTCGCGGGACCATATCCGGATCGAAGGCTCGACCCTCGGAAGCGATGGCGCGACTACCACGGCAGACGGCAGAACCGGTGGGCTGACCATCGGGGCAACATCCGAACGGGCGAGGGTCGGCGCGAGGACCGGCGCCTCAGTGGACGCCGGCATGGGCATGGCCTCAGGCGTCCAGAGTGCAGCCTCGGCAAGACCGGGCGGAACAGGGTCCCGTGTCCAGGTGCCCGAAAGCGCGAGGGCAGTCGCAGACACGCTTCCCGCCGTCACGATTCCGACTGCCAGATACCTCAGCTTCATGTCGCCCCCTCCGTTTCTTCTTCCAGCGCCCGGCGAATCTTGGGCACTGCGAACTCCCTCGGTTCGTGATAGTCGATCATGCTGACGAACCGGCCGGCCGCGTCGAACAGGAACACGCTCGCCGTGTGGTTCATGGTGTAGTCGCCGCCGTCGGTCGGAACACGCTCGTAGCTCGCCCGGAACCCTTCTGCCGCGCGTGCTATCTGATCTTGCGCACCGGTCCAGCCGCGGATCGCCGGATGGAAATAGCCGACGTACTCGGCCATCGTCTCGACGGTGTCGCGGTCCGGATCCACGGTGATGAAGACCACGTTCATCTGCCCGGCATCCTCGCCGAGCGCATCGAGCCAGCCGGAAATGTCCGACAGCGTGGTCGGACAGACGTCGGGGCAGAAGGTGAAGCCGAAGAACACCATGGTCGGACGGTCGACCAGGGTCTCCGGGCCAACCGGCTGCCCCTCGTGATCAGTAAGACGAAAGTCCATTTCAGTGAGCGGTAGGGGAAGGCTTGCCACGGCCTCCGGCGCGCCGGGGCCGTCCACCCGCCACCAGCCGACGAACAGCGTCAGCCCCATGGCACCCAGAGCAGTGGCGCCGTATCCAAGAGCCGTTCGGCGCCGCATCAGCCCTCCGGCCCGCGCGCCGCAAAGCCGAGAATTGGCACCTCAACAGTTACGTTCCCGCCATCCGAAAAGTTCAGTGTCAGCGGGAAACTTTGTCCCTCGATCATCTGCTCCTGTAGCTGCATGAGCATCGCGTGCAGCCCGCCGGGCGCCAGTTCCGCGGCTTCGCCGGGGGCAATTGTTATCTCACCCGCAGGAGCCATCGAGCTGACGCCCGCGGCGCTGGTCGTGGTCTCGTGGATCTCCGGCATCATGGCGAGCGGCGTGGAAATGCCGGTCAGCGTCACGGCCTCGTCCCCGATGTTGCGGATCGTCATGTAGGCGGCACCGGGCCGGTTCATGCCGATCGAGGCGCGCGCCCATGCGTCATCGACGACCACATCCTCCGACCCGGCAAGGGCGACACCGGTAGTGAGCGCAAGTGTGGTGAGGGTCGCCAGCATCGTGATGGTGAGCTTGGTCATTCGTAAGTGCCTCCTTGTCGTGCGGGCCAGGGTCACGAGCCGCTCGCGGTTACTTCCTCGGCCACCAGCGCGCGCAGTTCGGCCTCACCGAACGGATCGAGCGGCCGCCCGTTGACGAAGAATGTGGGCGTCTGGCGCACACCCATGGTTTCGACATCGGCGCGGTCCTGGTTCAGGATCGCCACGACATCCGGCGCGAGCATCTGCGTGCGCGCCGCTTCCACATCCAGCCCTGCGGTCGCAGCGACCTCCAGAATCAGTCCCGGAGCCGGCGCGCCATGCGAGGCCCACCGGGGCTGCTCGCGCAGCAGCGCCTCCATCACGGGCTCGTAGACGTCCTGCATCCGGGCCGCCTCGAGCACGCGGATCGCTTCCTCCGACGCTTCGCCGTGGAACGGCGTGTAGCGGATCGCGACGCGCACAGCGTCGCCGTGCTCTTCCATGATGTCCTTGACCACCGGATAGAAGGCGCGGCACGCCTCGCAGGCCGGATCGAAGAACTCGACGATGGTGACGCGGGCATCCTCGGGTCCGAGGATCGGGGAGTAAGACCGCAGCAGCGCCTCGCTCTGTTCTGGCGGAACCGTTGCGGTCGCGGCGACGGACGCGGGACGTGTCGTGAACCAGGCCGCTGCGGCAAAGACGGCAACGGCGACGGCAACAACGGAGAGCATGATAGCGCGACGATTCATGAGCGCGGGTCCTTCAGAGAGAGGGCCGACAGGCTCGCGGTGAGCGTGAAGGCGACAAGCGACAGGAGCGGGATCGGAACCCCGAGGATCAATTGATTGGCGTCGGTGCAGGAGGGGCCGGTCGCCGTGCAGGGCTGGATGGGCTCCGGGATGATGCCGACGTAAAGGCCCATGTGCCAGAGCGCGACGGCCCCGCCGCAAAGGCTAAGCGCCACGCCATAGCGTCCGACGCGGGCGTCGCGCCACCACAGGCCGAGGCCCAGAACGATGGGTAGCGGGAACATGAATGCGCGCTGGTACCAGCACAGCAGACAAGGCATCTGGCCCAGCACCTCGCCGATGAACAGCACCGAGAGCGTTGCCACGAGCGCCACCACCCAGGCGGCAGTCAGAGCCGCTTCTCCGGTCAATCCCCGATTCATCCGGCGACGCGCCCCCTCAGATCGGCAAGGATCTCCTCGGCCGGGGTGCCGTAGCTCCAGGCTTTCACAAAGCGACCTTCCGGGTTGAAGAGGAACAGTTGCGAAGAATGACCCAATGTATATCCACCTGGTGCCGAGGCATCTTCGACCCGTTCGTAAAAGATGTGAAAGTTCTCCGCGGTCCAGTCGATCTGGTCCGGTGTCCCCGTCAGGCCCACGATCCCAGCCTCGAACCTTGGCACAAACTCCGCGAGGACGGAGGGCGTATCCCGTTCAGGATCGATGCTTATGAAGATCGGTTGGACCTCTGCTGCGCCTTCTTCCAGCCCGTCCATGACCGTGGCCACCTCGGCCAGCGTCGTCGGGCAGACATCGGGGCAATTGGCGAAGCCGAAGAAGACCAGCATCCACCGACCAGCGTAATCTTCCTGCGTCCGGACCATCCCGGTGTGATCCGTCAATTCGAACACTGCGGGAAATGATGCATTGTGTTCGGCTGTTCGATCGGCACGATAATCGGCGGCGAGGAGCAGCCAGATGAACGCCAAGCTCGCAAGACCCGCCAGGGTCCATAATACCTTTTGAAGGAAAGTCAGTCTCAATGCCTTTTGCCGTCTACACATTTTGATTTTCCGAGTGCTTACACTCTCTAGCTACTAGAGGTTCAACCCTTAAAGTTTGGGAGCACGTGAACCTCACGAACCTGTGTTTCGGCGCGCGTGCTTGCCATTTGACCGGGCAAAACCTACCAACACTAAAGCATTACGGAGGCGCCCATGCTGACGATCGGCAGTCTGGCCAAGAAAACCGGCACCAAGGTGCAGACGATCCGCTATTACGAGCAGATCGGTCTGATGCTGGAACCTGGCCGGACCGAGGGTGGCCAGCGCCGCTATGGCGACGATGAGCTAGACAGGCTCGCCTTCATCCGGCACGCGCGACAGTTAGGCTTTTCCCTCGAAGCAATCCGGGAATTGCTGGACCTCAGCGATCACCCCCATCGCCCGTGCCTTGAGGCCGACGCCATCGCGCGCAAGCAGTTGAAGCAGGTGGAGCAGCGCCTTGCGCGACTGGAAGCCCTGCGCACCGAACTCATGCGCATGGTGCAGGAATGCAGTGGCGGGCAGACGGCCGATTGCCGCGTGCTGGAGGTGCTGCGCGACCATTCCGAGTGCCTGACGGACCACGACGAGATCGGCGCCTGAGATGCCCGCCGCGCTCGCCTATCCGCTCGCGGCCTTGGCCGAGATCGCCGGATGCTTCGCGATCTGGGCGTGGTGGCGTCTCGGTGCGTCCGCCCTCTGGCTCGTTCCCGGCGTGGCCGCGCTGGTCGCGTTCGGCTGGCTTCTGGCGCAGGTCGACACCGTGGCGGCGGGACGCGCCTTTGCGGCCTATGGCGGGGTCTATATCGCGGCATCAGTTCTGTGGATGTGGCTCGCGGAAGGACACAGGCCGGATGGGTGGGACGTTCTGGGGACCGCGGTATGCCTGGTTGGCGCCGCGATCATTCTAGCCGCGCCGCGCGGGGCGTGAACTCAGGGCTTGAAGCTACAGTCGCTGTAGCAATTAGCTCTCTCCCATACCGATTCGAGGAGAGATGTCATGATTCAAACAAACCCATTGCTCGCCCCCACGCGGCTCCTCGATTTCGAGAGTCCGGCAATCGCGGCACTATTGGAAGCGCGGCGTTGGAAAGCTCTGCCGCCTGACGCGCGGATCGGGGCCATCTACGATTTCGTCCGCAACCAAATCGCCTTCGGCTACAACCGCGCCGACGACATCCCGGCATCGCAGGTGCTGGCGGATGGTTTCGGTCAATGCAACACCAAGGGCACATTGCTGATGGCGCTGCTCAGGGGAGCCGGCATCCGGTGCAGATTGCATGGCTTCACCATTCACAAGGCGCTCCAGCGCGGTGTCGTCCCCGAGCTTGTCTATCCGGTCGCGCCCGCGGAAATCCTCCATTCCTGGATCGAGGTGGAGACCGGCGACACGTGGATCGACCTGGAAGGTTTCATCCTCGACGCGCCGTACCTCACGGCGTTGCAGCGGGCGTTCAGCGACAGTGACAGCCTCTGCGGCTATGGTGCGGGCACCGAGTGCCTGAACAGTCCGCCGGTCGAATGGACGGGGGCCAGCACGTATATCCAGAAAACCGGCATTGCTCGGGATCTGGGAACATTCGAGACGCCGGACCAATTCTATGACGTGCACCGGCAAGCGTTCGGCCAGCTGCGCGATTGGCTCTATCGTCACATCGTCCGGCACTGGATGAATGCTCGGGTTCGCAGGATCCGCGATGGGCGCCTGCCTCTCAAGCCAGGCACTGCCCGGCTCAATTACCGCCACGAGGGGGACGCACATGCCGCATGATCATGGCCACGCCCATATCGACCCCAAGTCCGGCGATCGCCGCGTCTCCGTCGCGATCTGGGCGAATGCTCTTCTGACCGTCGCGCAAATCGTCGGAGGCATCCTATCGGGCAGCCTCGCCCTGATCGCGGACGCGCTGCACAACTTCTCCGACATGGCCTCGCTGGTCATCGCCTTCGCCGCGCGCAAGATTGCGCGGCGACCGGCGGACGAGCGCATGACCTTCGGCTATGGCCGGATCGAGATCGTCGCAGCGCTGATCAACTACACCACGCTGATCCTCGTCGGCTTCTACCTGATCTACGAAGGCGGGATGCGTATGATCGACCCGCCTGAGGTCGCCGGCTGGACGGTCGTGATCCTCGGTGGCGTGGCGCTTGCCGTGGACACGCTGACAGCGATGCTTACCTACTCGATGCAGAAGGGCAGCGTGAACATCCGCGCCCTGTTCCTGCACAACCTGTCGGATGCGCTGGCCTCCGTCGCGGTCATCATCGGTGGCGCGCTCATCATCCTCTACGACATGCGATGGGTCGATCCTGCGATCACCATCGGTATCGCGCTGTACATCCTCTACCTGGCGTTCACGGAGATCGGCGGCCCCATTCGCACACTGATGCTCGGCAGTCCGCCCGACATCGACAACGACGCTGTCGTCGACGCGGTGCGCGGCATAGGCGGCGTGGCGGACATCCACCACGCTCATTTCTGGCAGATGCAGGAGCACGCGGCGGCACTCGATACGCATGTTGTGATCGAGACAGGATCCTGGGAGCGCCTCGAGGACATCAAGGACGAGATCAAGCGAATGCTTGAGAGCCAGTTCGGCATTGCTCATTCAACGCTGGAATTCGAGCGACAAGAGCGGGCCCATCAGAACGCAAGCCTGTATGGACATGGAGGAAAGGAGGATGCTGGCTGACACCAGCCACCGTGCGGTGGAGATGCGAAGTCGGGCATAAAGAAAACAATGACTTAGGGTGGAGAAGGTTGGATCTCAGGCCCATTCCCTCCGCCACTTGCCCCCACGAACCTTGTTCGCGACCGGGCGTCAGCCTGCACCCCCGTGCCGGCCGTTCAGGTGCTGGCGTAGCAGCGCCACGTTGCGGGTGTTGCTCTTCACGCCGACGTCGAGGATGTCGCCCACCAGCGGCACCAGGCCGACCAGCCAATCGATCCCGACATTCGCCGCCATGCGCGCCAGAACCGCGCTGGAGGCCCCCATCTCGCGCGCTTCGCGGAGGATGTAGATTGAGGGCGCCAGCGCCAGCGTGTCGCCGACGCCGGGCAGCAGCCCGAGGATCGAATCCCAGCCGAACCGGATCTGCGTCAAGGGGATGCGAAACGCCCGATCCATCCGGCGCGCGAGCCTCTCGAGCCGGTCGAGCCGCGCCGCGCGGTCGACATGCGGCGATGCGACCGTGGCAGGCTGGTGCGCCTCACGGGGCATCACGCGGTCCGGCCGTCCCGGCTGGCGATGATGTAGACGGCGTGCACGATGCCGGGCACGTAGCCCAGGATCGTGAGCAGGATGTTGATCCAGAAATGCTTGCCGAGCCCCTCTTGCAGAAAGACGCCGAGGGGCGGCAGCAGGATGGCGATGACGATGCGGACGAAATCCATGGCATTGCTCCGGTGCATTGGTGTCGGTCACCTAACCAATGCGGAGCGGCGCGGGTCAGTTCCGGCAACCTGCGCCGCCAGGGGCCATCCGCGACCCCGCCGCCCTACCCCGCCTTGTGCTGGAACACCCCCGCATACCGCGTGCGCAGCTCGGCCTTTTGCACCTTCCCCATCGTGTTGCGCGGCAGCGCCTCGAGGATCTCGACATGCCGCGGGCGCTTGAAGCCGGCGAGATCCTCGCGCGCCGCCGCCGTGATCGCGGCAAGGTCGATCTCCTGCCCCGGCTCGGGCACCAGCAGGGCCACCACGCTCTCGCCGAAATCCGGGTGCGGGGCGCCGATCACGGCGCTTTCCAGCACGCCGGGCTGGGCGTCGAGGAACAGCTCGATCTCCTTGGGATAGATGTTGTAGCCGCCCGAGATAACCAGATCCTTGCCGCGCCCGACGATGGTGACGTAGCCGTCGGCGTCGATGCGGGCGAGGTCGCCGGTGATGAACCAGCCATCCTCCATCAGCTCCTCCCGCGTCTTCTCGGGCATGTTCCAGTAGCCCTTGAAGACATTGGGGCCGCGGACATGCAGCATCCCGATCTCGCCCGTGGGGAGCGGCTCTCGCGCCTCGGGGTCGCAGACGCGCACCTCGACGCCGGGCAGCGGCATCCCCACGGTACCTGCCCGCCGGTCGCCGTCATAGGGGTTCGAAGTGTTCATCGAGGTTTCGGTCATGCCGTAGCGTTCGAGGATGCGGTGGCCGGTGCGCGCCTCGAAGGCGACATGTGTGTCGGCCAAGAGCGGCGCGGAGCCCGACACGAAGAGCCGCATGTGTTCGGTCAACTCGCGGGTGAAGCGTGCATCGTCCAGAAGCCGCGTGTAGAAGGTCGGCACGCCCATCATTGTCGTGGCCCGCGGGATCTGCGCCAGCACGCTCTCCTGCTCGAAGCGCGGCAGGAAGATCAGCGCGCCGCCGGCCAGCAGCGTCACGTTGGTCGCGACGAAAAGCCCGTGGCTGTGAAAGATCGGCAGCGCGTGCAGCAGCACGTCGTCGGCGGTGAAGCGCCAGGTGACCACCAGCGCCTCGGCGTTCGACAGCAGGTTCTTCTGCGTCAGCATCGCGCCCTTGGACCGCCCGGTGGTGCCGGACGTGTAAAGGAGCGCCGCGAGATCATCCTCGGCCCGGTCCACGGCTGTGAAACTGTCGGGTTGCTCCGCCACCAGATCGCTCAGGCTGCCGCTGCCGTCGCCGGCCAGCGTCTTCAGCGCGGACCCAGCGGCCTTGGCGATGGGCGCCATCGCCTCCGCCTCGCCCGGATCGCAGACGAAGAGCGCCGCCCCGCTGTCGCCGACGAAATAGTCCAGTTCCTTCGGCGTGTAGGCGGTGTTGAGCGGCAGGAACACGGCGCCTGATTTCAGGCAGGCGGCGTAGAGCGCGAGCGCCTGCGGCGATTTCTCTACATGCACCGCCACCCGGTCGCCCGGCGCGACGCCAAGCGCCGCCAGCGCGTTCGCTGTCCGGTCGGCCATCGCCAGGAACTGCGCGTAGCTGAGCGTGGTCGCGTCCGCGAGATGGAGAAAGACACGGTCCGACCCCTCGTGCGGGGCCAGAAGCGCGTCGTAGAGCGGGTTGGTCATCGGTGCAGTCCCTCGTGGTAGTTGCGGCCGGCTCTGCCCATTAGGCGGCGGGGTCGGCTTCGATCATGCTGGTGTAGCGGCTGAGACCGCCGACGATATGTTCCTGCGCGGCGTGGCGGGCGGCCTCGGCATCCCCCGCGGCGACGGCGCGCACGATCACCTCGTGCTCCTCGATCGAGCGCGCGATGTTGCTCGCGATCGACAGGCCCTTGCGGCGGAACAGGTGCATTTCCTTGACCAGGTTGTCGTAGATCACCTTGGCCTTGGGGTTGGCGGCGCCCTGCAGCAGCAGGTCGTGGAACTCGATGTTCAGCGCGTAGTAATGCGCGGGCTCGGCCTTGGCCTTCGGCGCGCGCATCTGGTCGAGGTTGTGACGCAGGTCCGCGATCAGGCGCGGCTCCGCCCCCTCGCCCACCCGGCGCGCGGCGGCGGCGCAGGCCATGGCAAAGATCGCGCCGCGCAATTCGTAGAGGTTGCGGACCTCGTCCAGCGTCGTCTCGTGCACGAAGGCGCCGCGGTTCGCGATCAGGTCGATGAGCCCGCTGTCGGCCAGCGAGCGGATCGCCTCTCGCACCGTGCCGCGGCTGACGCCCATGGCGGTGGACAACGACAGTTCGTTGAGCTTCTCGCCCGCCGAAAGCTCGCCGTCCACGATCATGCGTTCGATCTCGCCGCGCACCTCGACCGCCAGCGTCGCGCGCCGAGGGCCGATCGACCTTGCCCCTGTCATCATCTGCTCACCTCACTCGGCCTGCCATATTTTGTCAACAATTAACATTTTTATTGTCATGTATCAGCATATGTCATACATCACTTTCCTAAGACGCACCAAGGGGGAGAGCACATGACACCGCCTTCAGGACAGCCGGCCGCAGCCCCGGGCAAGGCAGACGAGACCGCCGGCGGCGTGGCCCGGGCCAGCACCGCGCTGAACGGGCTGCGCGTGCTCGACCTGACGCGCGTGCGCTCCGGGCCAACCTGCGTGCGCCAACTGGCCGACTGGGGCGCCGATGTCATCAAGATCGAGGCGCCCGTGGACGAGGCGCAGTTCGGCGGCCCGCGCGAAGGCCCCGATTTCCAGAACCTGCACCGCAACAAGCGCTCCGTAACGCTCGACCTGAAATCCGAGGCGGCGCTGGCGGCGTTCAAGCGGCTGGCCGACACCGCCGACATCATCGTGGAAAACTTCCGCCCCGGCGTGAAGAAACGCCTTGGTATCGACTACGACACGCTGAGCGCCACAAACCCCGGCCTGATCTACGCCTCGATCTCGGGCTTCGGGCAGGACGGCCCGATGGCCGACCGCCCCGGCTTCGACCAGATCGCACAGGGCATGGGCGGCCTGATGTCGATCACCGGCGAGCCGGGCCAGGGCCCGATGCGCGTGGGCATTCCCATCGCGGACCTTTGCGCCGGCCTCTTCGCCGCGCAGGGCATCCTGATCGCGCTTTTCGAGCGTCAAAGCTCGGGCCGCGGGCAATGGGTCCAGACCTCGCTGTTGCAGGCGCAGGTCTTCATGCTCGATTTCCAGGCCGCGCGCTGGCTGATGGACGGCGTGGTGCCGAAACAGGCGGGCAACAATCACCCGACGACGATTCCCACCGGCGTGTTCAAGACGTCGGACGGGCACATGAACATCGCCGTCACCGGCAACGTCATCTGGCAGAAGTTCTGCACCATCATGGGCCGCGAGGACTGGATCACCGACGCGCGTTTCGACAGCGCCGCCGCCCGGTCCGAGAACCGCGATGTCCTGAACGAGGAGATCGGCGCGATCACCGCCACCGCCTCCACCGCCGAGTGGATCGAGCGGTTCACCGGCGCGGGCGTGCCGGCGGGCGAGATCAACGACATCGGCCAGGTCTTCCAGACGCCGCAGGTGCGCCACCTTGGCCTCGCCCAGCCCGTCGTCAGCCAGGAACGCGGCGAGACCGAACTGGTGGGCCAGCCCATCATCATGAGCCGCACGCCGAGCCATATCGCCACGCCGCCGCCGCTCGCCGGCCAGCACACCGCGGAATTGTTGGCCGAGGTCGGCTATTCCGAGGCCGAGATCGCAGAGATGAAGGCCGCAGGCGCCATCTGAGAACCCCGAAGGAACGAACACGACATGACCGACAAGATCCTCACCGAACAGACGGGCGAGATCGCCCGGATCATCTTCAACCAGCCGGAAAAGCGCAACGCCGTGTCGCTGGAGATGTGGGAGGCCGTGGAGGCCGCGCTGACCCGGTTCGAGGCCGACCCCTCGGTGCGCATCCTGATCCTGTCGGGCGCGGGCGGAAAGGCCTTCGTATCGGGCGCCGACATCTCGAAGTTCGAGAGCGAGCGCGCCAGCGAGGAAGCCGTGGCGCATTACAACGCCACCACCAAGCGCGTCTATGACCGGATGGAGGCCTTCACCAAGCCCACCATCGCGCAGATCGACGGGTTCTGCATCGGCGGCGGCGTGGCGCTGGCGCTGTGCTGCGACCTGCGCATCTGCGGCGAAGGCTCGAACTTCGCCGTGCCCGCCGCCAAGCTGGGACTCGGCTACGGCTTCCCCGGCATCAAGCGGCTGGTCGACGTGGTCGGCCCGTCCTTCGCCAAGGAGATCTTCTTCACCGCCCGCCGCTTCACCGCCGAGGAAGCGCGCGTGATGGGTCTCGTGAACCGCGTGGTGCCCGATGCGGAGGTCGGCACGGTCGCGCAGGAAACCGCGCAGATGATCGCGGCCAACGCGCCGATGACGGTCAACTCGGTGAAATTCATCGTCGGCCAGACCGTCACTCCCGAGAGCGAGCGCGACCTGGAAGGCTGCGAGGCGCGCGTGAATGCGTGTTTCGGAAGCCAGGACTACATCGAGGGCCGCCGCGCCTTCCTGGAAAAGCGCAAGCCGAACTTCGTCGGCGCGTGACCGGTCCGATGTCCGGTTCCAAACCCGCCCGAATAGACGTGGATCAGGCGTCGGCGCGCCTGACCAAGGCGCTCGACGACCACGAACAGGCGTTCGAGAAATTCTTCCTCGCGCGCTTTCTAGACCTGTCCTTTGCCTATCTTCCCGAGGACGCGGCGGATGGCGACAAGCAGGTCTGCCGCGTCACCTTCCCGGTGCATGACATGCTGAAGAACCCGCAGGGCGTGCTTCATGGCGGGATCATGGCGACGGCGATGGATGTCTCGATGGGACACCTGATCGCCAAGGTCGCCGGCCCCGCCGCGACGATCGAGATGAAGGTGACCTACATGCGCCCCGTCACCGCGGGCACCGTCACCGTCGAGGGCAGCTTTGTCCGTCGTGGCCGGACCCTTTCCTTCATGGAAAGCAAGTTCTATGGCGAGGACGGAAAGCTTGCCGCGCATGCCACGGCGACGTGGAAGATGCCCGGCTGACCCCGGCCGCACCCTGACGGAGACCTCGATGATTGCTGATACACCCGGCCTGCTGGACCAGATCCGCGGGCGCTTCGCCCATGTCGACACCTGCCCCTTCACCGGCCGGCGCGTGTTCTTCGAGAACGCGGGCGGCGCGCTGACGCTGAATTCCGTGGTCGAGACCTCCGCGAAATTCGCCGCGATCCCGGACAACCAGGGGCGCGACAACCCGGCCGCCCAGGTGCTGGTTGCGGTGATCGACAGGGCCAAGGCCGACATGGCGGTGTTCTTCAACGCGCCCGGCGGCCAGTTCTTCGTCGGCGAAAGCGGGACCGAGCTGCTGTTTCGCCTGATCCGCACCGCCATTCTCGGCACGCCCGAGGGCCGCGTCCTGGGCTCGACTCTGGAACACCCGGCATCCCGCAGCGCGGCACGGCACTGGGCCGAGGTGGCGGGCAAGCCGCATGTCCTCGTGCCGCATGACGACGCGACGGGTAGTGTGAATGCTGCCGCCTATGCGCCGGAAATAACGGAAGATACCTGCGTCGCCACGATCCTGCACACCTCGCCCGTGACCGGCATGGGCGTCGACGTGGCCGCCATCGCCGCCGGGATCCGCAAGGTCGCGCCCGACTGCATCATCATCGTCGACGGCATCCAGCACGCCGCCCATGGCAGGCTGGACATCGAGAGCTACGGCGTGGATGGCTATGTCGTCTCGCCCTACAAGGTGTTCTCGCGCCACGGCTACGGCGTGGCCTGGGTCAGCGACCGGCTGAACGCGCTGAAGCACGAGCACCTGATCGACGCGCCCGGCAATCCGTGGGAATTCGGCACCCGCGACACCGGCTCCTACGCGACCTTTTCCGACGTGGTCGACTACTTCGACTGGCTCGGCGGCCAGGTCTCGGACGAGACCGACCGCCGCAAGCGCATCGTCGCGGCCGGCGAGGCGATCCACGCGCAGGAAGCGGCCCTCACCGAAGCGATGATCCACGGCACCGGCAACCTCAAGGGTCTGGCCGAGATGCCGGGCGTCACGATCATTGGCGGGCCAGAGAACCCGCTCCGAGAAGGGCTGGTATCGCTCGCCGTCGCGGGGCTCGATGCGCCCGAGGTGGTGACGAAGCTGCGCGAGCGCGGCATCCGCACCCATACCCGCAAGGCAGACCACTACTCGGGCAACGTGCTGACCCCGCTCGGAATGGAGGGCGCGGTGCGCGTCTCCATGTGTCACTACAATTCCGAGGCCGAGGTCGCGCAGTTCCTGCAGGCCATGCGCGAGATCACCGAGGGGATGGAGGCCACCTGAGCCTCATCCCCCCGCCTTTTCCGTATTCGCCGCCCGCGATCCGATCCGCCCCAGGATCGGCAGGAAGACCAGCAGCGCGATTGTAATGCCGATGATCCAGAGCGACGCGGGCCGCTGCACGAAGATCGCGAAGGACCCGCGCGAGATCGTCATGGTCTGGCGCAATGCCTCCTCCGCCAGCGGACCCAGCACGAGGGCCAGCACCAGCGCCGCGGGCGAGAAGCCGAAGCGGCGCATGAAGAAGCCGACGATCCCGGCGGCGAACATCAGGTAGGTCTCGATGAAGCTCGCGTGCACGCTGAAGGTGCCAAGCGCGCAGATCACGACGACGGCGGGGCCGAGGATGCGGTAGGGCACCTTGATGATCTGCACGAAGAGCGGAATCGCGAAGATCGAGATCGCGAGCAGCACCATGTTGCCGAGATACATCGACGCGATGAGACCCCAGGCCAGTTCCGGGTTCTGCGACATGAACAGCGGTCCGGGCCGCAGACCCCAGAGCATGAAGGCCGCGAGCAGAACGGCGGTGGAGGCCGAGCCGGGGATGCCCAGCGTCAGGAGCGGGATCATCGCGCCGGACGAGGCCGCGTTGTTCGCGGTCTCGGGCGCCACCAGCCCCGCCATCTCGCCTTTGCCGAAGCGCTCGGGGTGTTTCGACAGCGAGCGTTCGGTCGAATAGGCCATGAGCGAGGCGATGGTCGCGCCCGCGCCGGGGATGACGCCCACCACGAAGCCGAGGACCGAGCCGCGCACCATCGTCCACTTGGTCGAGATGAAATCCTGCGCCGTGGGCCAGAACCGCTGTTCCTTGCTGTATTGGACGATGGAGCCGCTGCCGGTGTTGTGCAGGCCCGACCAGAAGGCATAGAAGAGCTCCCCCAACCCGAAGAGGCCTATGGCGATGGGGATGAAGTAGATCCCGCCGATCAGTTCGGCCGAGCCGAAGGTGTAGCGCCCCTGCCCCGTCTCGAGGTCGACGCCCACGGTGCCGAGCGCCAGACCGATCAGCGCCGAGATCACGCCGAGCTTCCAGCTCGATCCGATCATCACGATCAGGGTCAGAAGGCCCATGCAGGCAAGCAGGAAATATTCCGGTGGTCCGAAGCTGCGCGAGACCTGCGAGAACATCGGCGCGAGGATGGTGATGAGGATCACGCCCACCGTGCCGCCCACGAAGGACGCGACGGCCTGCATCACCAGCGCCGGGCCCGCGCGCCCCTTCTTGGCCAGCGGGAACCCGTCGAAGGTGGAGGCGACGGTCGCGCTTTCGCCGGGCGTGTTGATCAGGATCGAGGTGATCGTGCCGCCATACATCGCGCCATAATAGATCGCGGCCAGCATCATGATCGCGCCGATCGGGTCCATTCCGAACGTGACGGGCAGCAGGATCGCAAGGCCCGCCGACGGCCCGAAACCGGGGATCACCCCCACGATCATGCCCACCATGGCACCGATCAGCAGGTAGACGAGGTTGATCGGCGTGATGGCAATGGAAAGACCCATGAACAGGTCGGAGAAGATATCCATCTGGGGCTCCCTTGGGGCGCTGGCAGAGTTCGGGGATCAGAACGGCAGGTCGATGAGGGCGGGCGGCATGCTGGCGTTCAGCAGGCGGTCGAACAGCAGGTAGACGACGATCGGCATGATCACCGCGACAAGCGCGTTCTGCAGGTGCCGGCCGGGGTTCAGCACGCTGAGCGCGAGGCCGAGGTATATGATCGTCGAGACGAAGCCGCCGAAGATCCGCAGCAACACGGCGTAGGTCAGCGCAAGCAGCACCAGCTTGGCCGCGTCCTGCCAGCCCGAGCCGGTGTCACCGAGCCCGTCGTGAAACCCGTTGGTAGCGGCGGCCCGCCGGTCGCGCAGCGCGTCGACCATCGCCCAGAGCACCAGCACCACCATCGCCACACCGACGATGCGCGGAAAGAAACCGGCGCCGGGACGACCGCGCTGGTTGAAGAAACTCAGGTCAATGAAGGCGACGTAGCTGTAGAACACGGCGCCACCCAGAAGGGCGACGAGAAACACGATGCGCATGGTGGTGTGGGTCCCCCTCCGGCCCGGTGCGACAACGGGGCCGAGCGCCTTGCGACACCCGGCCCCGAAGAATCTATGGTCTTACTGGATCGCGCCGACCGAGCGCAGCACCTCGCCGAAGCCGGTCTGCGTGCGGTCGAGGAACTCGCGGAACTCTTCCCCGTAAAGAACCGTGGGCGTCAGCGTGTTGGTCGCGATGTATTCCGCCCATTCCGGCGTTTCGACGACCTGCTGCATGGTCTCGATCCAGAACTGCTGCGCCTCTTCCGGGGCGTCGGGCGGCAGGATCAGGCCACGCGGCATCGACACGCCGATGTCGTGGCCGACATCGCCCATCGTCGGGACGTCGCCAAGCGCCTCGGGCGTGGACGAACCGGAGTAGACCAGCGCGCGCAGGTCGCCCGAGTCGATCAGACCCAGGATCTCGCCGGGGTTGCCAACCATCGCGTCGACCGATTCCGACAGCAGCGCGGTGGTCTGGTCCGCCATCGAGTTGAACGAGACATACTCGAACTCGAACCCTGCCGCCTCGGCGAACAGCGTCGGCACGATGAAGTCGACGTTGACGGTGCCCGTGCCCGCGATGGTGACCGGGTTTTCCTGCGCGTAGGAAATGAACTCGTCGATGTTCTGGATCTCGGACGAGCCGTTCACCACGAGCACGAGGTCATCGGTAGCCAGCAGCGCGACGGGCGTGAAATCCGTCGGGTCCCAGGGTGTGTCGGCCTGCAGAGGCGTGGTCACGAAGCTGCCCGAGGTGGTCGAGATGCCGTAGCCCGAGCCCGACTGGCCGTAGAGATGGCCCCAGCCGACCGCGCCGGACCCGCCCGCGCGGTTTTCCAGCGCGATGTCGCCCGGATAGAGATCATAGGTGTTGATGATCTCGACGATGGTGCGGGCCATGATGTCGTTGCCGCCGCCGGGACCGAAGGCGATGGTCCAGTCCAGCGTCTCGCCCGGATCGGGGTATTGCTGCGCCACGACGGGCGTCGCGACGGCAAGCGGCGCTGCCGCGACCAGCGCCACCGCGCCGGCCTTCAAGGTGGTGTGAAAATGGGTCATGTGATCCTCCCTAGATCGGTTCTGGTATCGGCGTCCCGCCCCCTCCCCGGGGCCCGGTCCGCATGGGCGGCGGGCTCGTGGCTTGTGCCCTCTTCCCGCCGAAGCCTGTCGATCAGTCTTGCCTTGCCATTGGTATGATGCGCCGCGCCTGCTCTGCGAGCGCCCTCCACGTCGCCTGCCACGATGGCCGCGACGATCGCGGCGTGTTCGTCGCTGGACTGGGTCAGCGCCTCGGCGCCGTTCAGCACCTTGAGACGCAACAGCCGCACCTCCTTGCCGAGCGCGACATAGAGCACGCGGGCCCGCGCCGCGGGGGACGCGGACGCGATATGGTCGTGGAAGGCGAGGTTGAGGCCGAAATACTCCGGCTCGTTCCCGGCGGTTATGGCGGCCTCCATCCGCGCGAGGAACCCGCGCAGCTCGTCCTTCACTTTCTCGGTCGCTGTCTGCGCCAGCGTCGCGCACAGATAGCCCGCGATCATCGCCCGCAGGTCATAGAGCTCCAGCCCTTCCTCCACCGACAGGCTGCGCACGTAGACGCCTTCGTTGGCGACGGCCTGCACCAGCCCCTCGCGTTCGAGCGACCGCGCGGCCTCGCGCACCGGGCCACGGCTGACGCCCAGCTGCTCGGCCAGAAGTGCCTCGTTCAGCCGTTCGCCGCCCGCGATCTCGCCCAGCAGGATCATCCGTTCCAGCTCGTCGCGCACCTCGAGCACCAGCGGCCTTTGCCGCCGGAGCGCCACGGAGTCCCGTATGTGCTGCCGCATTTCCATCCCCGCACAACAGACCGGGATTTGTAGATTGTCAACAATATTCTGTTGATTGCTCGGCAGCGGAGGATTACCGAAGACGCACGAAAGGTCGGCCCGCGGGCTGGGTCCAGCCCCGCGAAAAGACCGGTGCAGTCCGGGCTACGGACGGCTAAGACACGGGAAAGAAACAGGGAGAGCACCGCGTATGTCGGACAAGCCACTGGCGGGAAAGACCGCCTTCGTCTCGGGCTCGGGGCAGAACATCGGCCGCGCCATCGCTGTGCGGCTGGGGCAGATGGGCTGCAACGTGGTCGTGAACGGCTCGCGCGACAGCGCCGCCTGCGAGGAGACTGCCGCCCGCGTCACCGCCACCGGGACCGAGGCGCTGGTCGCGATGGGCGATATGAGCCGAGCCGAGGATGTGGAGCGCATCGCCAAGGCCGCGCGCGACCGTTTCGGCGGCGTCGACATCCTGGTCCACAACGCCGCGCGCCGCCCGCACAAGCCGTTCCTCGAGATGACCGACGACGACTGGTCCGGCGTCGTCGATGTCGCGCTGACCGGCGGGTTTCGCGCCGCGCGCGCCTTCCTGCCCGACATGGTCGATCGCAAATGGGGCCGGATCATCAATTTCGCCGGCATGAAGGCGATCCGCGGCTATTACGAGGGTGCGCCGATCTCGGCCGCCAAGCACGGCGTCTGGGGCCTGACCAAGGCGCTCTCGACGGAGTTCGCGGCCCATGGCATCACCGCCAACGTCGTCTCGCCCGGCCAGATCCGCAAGGAGACCGCGACCGGCGACGACCCGAAGAAGACAGCGACGATCCCCGCGGGCTTCATGGGCCAGCCCGACGATATCGCCTCGGTGGTGGGGTTCCTCGCTTCGCCCGAGGCGCGCTTCGTCACCGGGCAGATGATCGCGGTGAACGGCGGAGAAGAGACCTGAGGCGGACCCCGATGGACCACGACACATGACTTCGGCCGCGCCGGGCGGCAGCATCTGGCGGCGCCGGATCATCACCGTCGCCATTGGCGCCTTCGGCACGCTGGTGTTCTGGCTGCTCGACCTGCCGATCCCCTTCCTGCTCGGCCCGCTCTTTGCCTGCCTGATCGCGGCGATGGCCGGCGTGCCGGTGAAGGACACGGGCGAACTGGGCAAGCTGATGCGCACGATCCTCGGCGTCGCCATCGGCGCCTCGATCACCCCCGACCTGATCGCGCGTGCGCCGCAGATGCTCGCCTCGCTGGCGCTGGTGCCGGTCTATGTCGTGACCATCGCGGCCATCGGCGTGCCCTTCTTCCGCCGGGTCTACGGCTTCGACATGGTCACGGCCTGGTATGCCGCGATGCCGGGCGGGCTGCAGGACATGGTGCTTTTCGGGCAGGAGGCCGGCGCCAACGGCCGCACCCTGGCGCTGATCCACGCGACGCGGATCATCATCATCGTGATGCTCACGCCCTTCTTCCTCGTGCATCTATTCGGCGTGGATCTCGACAACCCGATCGGCGCACGCGCGGTGACATTGCCGCTGCACGAGCTGCTGATCATGGCCGCCGCCGCGATCATCGGCTGGAAGGGCGGCGAGCGGATCGGTCTTTTCGGCGCGCCGATCCTCGGGCCGATGATCCTGACCGCGATCCTGTCGCTATCGGACATCGTCCACGTCCGCCCGCCCGCCGAGGCGATCCTGTCGGCGCAGTTCTTCATCGGGCTGGGGCTGGGCGCGGGCTATGTCGGCATCACGCTGAAGGAAATCCGCCGCGACGTGGTCGCGGGCATCTTCTTCGTCGTCATCGTGGCCTCGCTCGCCGCCGCCGTGACCGAGGCGATCATCTTCTTCGACCTCGCGCCGCCGGTCGACGGCTTCCTCGCCTTCGTGCCCGCCGGCCAGGCCGAGATGGCGGTGCTGGCCATCGTCGTCGGTGCCGACCTCGGCTATGTCGTGCTGCACCACGTGACGCGGGTTTTCCTGATCATCATGGGCGCGCCGGTGGCGGCCCGGCTCTTCGGCATCGGAAAGCCCAAGGGGCCGGACGGCTGAGGCGCGCCTTTGCCGGTGCTGCCCCGGATGCTATCCTGCCCGAAACAGCCGGAGGTGCCATGATCATCGCTTTCGTCGAGATCCCCCTGCCCGGTGGCAAACGGCCCCACGACTCCGTCGTGGCGCAGTCGGTCGAGGCCACGAAGATCTTTCGCGAGGTGCCGGGCCTCAACCGCAAGTATTTCCTGAACTCCGAGACCGGCGGCGGCGGCATCTACGAATTCGCCAGCCGCGCCGAGGCAGAGGCCTGGTTCAACGACGGCTGGGCCGACTGGATGGAGGGCCGCTTCGGCGTCCGTCCCACGCTGCGGCTCTTCGATCTTGCCGCGCTGCTCGACAACGAGGCGGGCGAGGTGCGCGTCGACGGCCAGGCCGTGCCGGCGCCCTGGGGCGCGGAGACGGACTGAACGACGCAGGGATGCGATTGTCTCCCCCCGCCGCGATACGATATGAACGGGGTGAATGCCCGAGGAGCCCTGCCCATGCTCGACACCACATCGCGCGACACTGCCGTCACGCTCGCCCGCGCAATCGCCGAGGATGACGCGTTCCGCGCCGCGCTGGCCGACCTGATCGCCTTTCCGACCGACGCCAGCCGCGAGGTCGCGCCGCTGCACGCCTATCTCGCCCACGTCGCGCAGGGCTTCGCCGCGATGGGCTTCGAGACCCAGGGCTACACCTCCGAAGGCCGCCCGTTCCTGCTCGCCTCGCGGATCGAGGATGACGCCCGCCCCACCGTTCTGGGCTATGCGCATGGCGACACCGTGCCGGGGATGGAGGGGCAATGGGCCGATGGGCGCGACCCCTGGGCGCTGAGCGAGGACACCGGGACCGGCCGCTGGTACGGACGCGGGATCGCCGACAACAAGGGCCAGATGCTGGTCAACATGACGGCGATGCAGGCCGTTCTGACGGCACGCGGATCGCTCGGGTTCAACGCCCATGTCCTGATCGAGATGGGCGAGGAGATCGGCTCACCGGGCCTGCGCAAGGTCTGCGACCGGCTGAAGGAGCGGCTGAAGGTCGACCTGCTGATCGCCTCGGACGGGCCGCGCATCGACGCGGAGACGCCGACAATCTTCCTTGGCGCGCGCGGTGGTGCCACCTTCCGGCTCACGCTGCACCGGCGCGAGGGCGGGCGGCATTCGGGCAATTTCGGCGGCGCGCTGAAGAACCCGGCGCTGGAACTGGCGCATGCGCTGGCGTCGATGACCTCGGCCAAGGGCGCGTTGCAGGTCGCGGGCTGGGTGCCGGACGGCGTGCCCGATGCCGCACGCACTGCGCTGGCGGGGCTGACGCCGGCGGGCGGTGAGGTCGATGCCGACTGGGGCGCCGAGGGTTTGACACCCGCCGAGCGCATCCATGCCTGGAACTCGGCCGAGATCCTCGCCTTTTCTGCGGGAAACATCGCGCATCCGGTGAACGCGATCCCCGACCGCGCCGAGGCGGTGGTGCAGTTGCGCTACGTGCCGGGCATCGACGACACGCAGCTGACCGAGGCGCTGCGCGCGCATCTCGATCAGCACGGGTTTGCGGATATCGCGATCGAGGAGCAGGGCCCGCGCTTCCGCGCCTCGGCCACGCGGGTCGACCACCCAGCCGCGCAATTCGCCGCGCAGTCGCTGGCGCGCACCGCGGGCGATGACCCGGTTCTGTTGCCCTCGCTCGGCGGCTCGCTGCCCAACGACATCTTCACCGAGGTTCTCGGCGTGCCGACGATCTGGGTGCCGCATTCCTACCCCGGCTGTTCCCAACACGCCCCGAACGAACACCTGCCCCGCGCGCTTTTCGCCGACGCGACGGGGCTGATGGCCGGGCTCTACTGGGACCTGGGCTCGGTGTCGAAGGATGCGCTGCTGGGCGTCTGAACAGCCTCGTTCCGCCAGGCTGACAGCGCAGGGTTGCTGGCCACGGGGTCGTCCGCCGGCGCCTGTTCCACGGCAGGGCGGCGCCAGGGTGCGCGCAGCAAGCGGCGCTGGGCCGAACCCGGCGCACGGCGCGTGTAGTGCAACTCGCGCGCGCCGAAATAGAAGCTGACGATGGCGCCAAGCAGCCACCAGAGCGGTTCCGGCACGGCATCGAGCCCCACCATCCGCCCCGAGAACGCCACCGGGTCGACCATCGCGAAGACGAACAGCCCCAGCGTGCCGAGCGCCAGCATCGGCCGCGGCAACCGGTTCAACCCGTTGATGAACGCGTCGAACCACCCTGCCCCGGCATGCTCGAATTCCGCCGCCGCCGTCGCCATCGTGGCGCGGTGGATCTCGGCATCAAGCTCCATCGCGCGGGTGGCGTTGGCGACAAACACCTCCGACACGCCTTGCGCCGCGCCGCCGATGGCTTCGGCCGCCTGCCCGACGCCGATGGCCCGCTCGATCAACCCCATGACGCCACCCGCGCGCGATGCTCGGCCTCCGTTAGGTGGTAGCGCTGCGATAGGAACGCCTCCGCCCGCACGATCCAGCCGCCCTTGCCGCCGTCGCGGCGGCGGGCGTATTTGCGGCTGGCGGGCCGCTGGTCGGCCAACCGGTAGTAGTAGTTGCGCCGCGCGATCCCGTAGGCGTCGACCAGATGCAGCGGCGCCTGCGCCAGCGCCGCATGGCAAGCGCGCGCCGTCTGCGGCCCGATCACGCCGTCGACCGCGATGTCGAGGCCCATGTCGCGCAGCAGCCGTTGCAGGATCTTCACGGCGTTGGAGCCGGAATTCACGTACATGTCGAAGACCGAGGGCTGCAGCGCCTCGGGCAGGAGCCCGATCCTCGGACGGTCGAAGTAGTGCTCGATGAAGATGCCGACCGCCTGCGCGCGGGTCAGCCGCCGGACATCGGTGCTGTCGACGTCACCGTCTTCGTCCAGATCGAGCCCGAGGGCCCGCATCGTGTGGATCGTCACACCAAAGTTCGTGGCCCCGCCGGGGTCGTCTTGGTCGTTCACGTAGCCGCCTTCGCGCGCCACGATGTCATCTGCGATGGATCGAACCGACAGCATGGGTTCGCCCCTCCCTGCTCGGTTGATACCGGGCCAGACTAGGGTCGAGCGATGAAGGACGCGTTAACGCGCCCCTCATTGCTTCGAAAATACCCCGGGGGAAGCCGAAGGCCGGGGGCGGAGCCCCCTATTCCGCCGCCCGGAACAGCGGCGCGTCGCCCGCCTCCAGCCGCGCGAGGATCTCCGCGCGGCGCTTGGCGGCCTTCTCGGCATTGGCCTCCTTCACCGGACCGAAGCCGCGGATCTGCAGCGGCAGTTCCGCCAGCGCCACCAGCGCGTCGCGGTCCACCTGCCCGGCCTTCGGCAGCCAGGTCGCCATGTCTGCCTCGTATTGCGCGATCAGGGCCCGCTCCATCCGCCGCTCGGCGGTATAGCCCAGCGGGTTCAGCGGCGTGCCGCGCAGCGGCTTCATCCGCGCCAGCACGGCAAACGCGCGCCCGATCCACGGCCCGAAGGCGCGCTTCTTCGGCCGCCCCGCCCCGTCCTTGCCCGGCAGGAACGGCGGCGCGAGGTGGTAGCTCAGCCGCAGATCGCCGTCGAACTCGGCCCGCGCCTTGGCTTCCGTCTCCAGATGCAGCCGCGCAACCTCGAATTCATCCTTGTAGGCCAGGAGCTTGTGGTAGCCCAAGGCCACCGCCTCCTGAAGGCGCGGGTCGCTGACGCCGTCGACCAGGTCACGGTAGCGCGCGGCCAGACGCGGCCCCTGATAGCGGGTCAGGTGATCGGCGCGATAGGAGATCTTCTCGGCAAGCGACTTCGGCTTGGCCACGACCTCCGCCGTCACCATGCGCGCGGCCGCTTCGGTGTTCAGCGCCGCCCAGCGGCCCATGGCGAAGGCGCTCGTGTTTCGCTCCACCGCGGCGCCGTTCAACTCGATGGCCTGCGAGATCGCCTCGAAGCTGAGCGGGATCAGCCCCATCTGCCAGGCCGCGCCGAAGACCATCATGTTGGAATAGATCGAATCACCCAGCAGGATCCGCGCCAGTTCGGTGGCGTCGAAGAGCGCCAGCCGATCTTGAAGTCGTGCCTGAAGGGCGACCTCCAGGTCCTTGCCCGGAATGCGGAATTCGGTGTCGCGGGTGAAGGCGCCGGTGATGATCTCGTGGCTGTTCACGGCCGCCCCGGTCTGGCCCGTGCGCATCAGGCCGAGCGTCTTGGCTCCGCCGGTCACGACCAGATCGCCGCCGATCACGGTATGCGCCTCGCCCAGCCCGACGCGGATCGCGGAAATGTCGGCGGGCGCGTTGGCGAGACGCAGGTGGATCCAGACAGCGCCCCCCTTCTGCGCCAGACCGGCCATCTCGATCATGCCGACGCCCTTGCCGTCGATCTGCGCCGCCTGTGCCATCACCGCGCCGATGGTCACGACCCCGGTGCCGCCGACGCCGGTGACGAGCACGTTATGCGTGCCCTCGATCGTGGGCAGCACCGGTGCGGGCAGGTCCGACACATCGACCTCGGCCGTCGCCTGCTTGCGGATCGTGGCGCCCGACAGCGTCACGAAGCTGGGGCAGAAGCCGTTGACGCAGCTGTAATCCTTGTTGCACGACGACTGGTCGATGGCGCGCTTGCGGCCAAGCTCCGTCTCGACCGGCACCAGCGACACGCAGTTCGACTGCACGCCGCAATCGCCGCAGCCTTCGCAGACATCGGTGTTGATGAAAACGCGGGTATCCGGGTCGGGAAAGGTGCCGCGCTTGCGGCGGCGGCGCTTCTCGGCGGCGCAGGTCTGCACGTAGATGATGGCCGAGACGCCCTCGATCTCCTGGAACTTGTCCTGGACCGCCATCAACTCGTCGCGCGGGTGCTTCTCCAGCCCGGCGGGATAGGCCGACCAGTCGATCTCTTCCTTCGGGTCATGGACCAGCGCGATGTGCTTCACGCCCATCGCCTGCACCTCGCGCGCGATCCGCGCCGGGTCGAGGTCGCCCTCGTTGTGCTGTCCGCCGGTCATCGCGACCGCGTCGTTGAACAGGATCTTGTAGGTGATGTTGGTCTTGGCCGCCAACGCCGCCCGGATCGCGAGGATGCCGGAATGGTTGTAGGTGCCCTCGCCCAGGTTCTGGAAGATGTGCGGCCGGGTCGAGAACGGCGCCTCGCCGATCCAGTTCGCGCCCTCGCCGCCCATATGGGTGAAGGTCTCGGTGTTGCGGTCCATCCATTTCACCATGAAATGGCAGCCGATCCCGGCTCCGCCCCTTGCGCCCTCGGGCAGCTTGGTCGAGGTGTTGTGCGGGCAGCCCGAGCAGAACCACGGCACCCGCGTCGCGAGGTCAGGGGTGTTGCCGGCGCGCTTGGCCTCTTCCACCCGCGCGATGCCGGCGCGGATGCGGTCGGTGTCGCGGCCTTCCTCGATCAGGATGCCGCCCAGTTTCAGCGCGATGTCGGCGGGGTCGAGCGCGAAATGCGCGGGGAACAGGATCTCGCCCTTGCCGCCCTTCTTGTAGCCGTAGACGCGGCGGCCGCGGCGGTCGTCGAAGATCGCTTCCTTGACCTGCACCTCGATCAGTTTGCGCTTTTCCTCGACCACGACGATCAGCTCCAGCCCCTCGGCCCAGTCGGCAAAGCCCCTCATGTCGAGCGGCCAGGGCTGGCCCACCTTGTAGGTGGTGACGCCCAGCCGCTCAGCCTCGGCCGCGTCGATGCCGAGCGTGTCGAGCGCCGACATCAGGTCGAGCCAGTTCTTGCCGGCGGCGACGAAGCCGATCTTGGCGCCGGGCTTGCCATGGACGCGGCGGTCCATGCCGTTGGCGTGGGAAAACGCCTCGGCCGCGTAGCGCTTGTGCTCGACCAGCCGTTCCTCCTGCGGGATCCAGTGATCGCCGAGGCGGATGTTCAGCCCCCCCTCAGGCAGCGGGAAGTCGGGCATCACGAAGGACATCCGGTCGGGCCGCCCGTCGACCACCGCCGTCGCCTCCACTGTGTCCTTCATCGTCTTGAGGCCGACCCAGACGCCCGCATAGCGGCTGAGCGCATAGCCATAGAGCCCGTAGTCGAGGATTTCCTGCACCCCCGCCGGGCTGATGACGGGCAGGTGCGCGTCGACCAGCGCCCAGTCGGACTGGTGGCAGACGGTGGAGCTCTCACCGGTGTGGTCGTCGCCCATCGCCATCAGCACGCCGCCGTGGCGCGAGGTGCCGGCCATGTTCACATGCCGCATCACGTCGCCCGAGCGGTCGATGCCCGGCCCCTTGCCGTACCAGAGGCCGAAGACGCCGTCGTATTTCCCCTCGCCGCGCAGCTCCGCCTGCTGGCTGCCCCAGAGCGCGGTCGCGGCCAGATCCTCGTTCAACCCGGGCTGGAACAGCACCTCGGCGGCCTCGAGATGCTTCTTTGCCTTTGCCATCTGCAGGTCGACCGCACCGAGCGGCGAGCCGCGATAGCCCGTCACCAGCCCCGCGGTATTCAGCCCGGCGGCGCGGTCGCGCGCGTGTTGCATCAGCATGAGGCGCACCAGCGCCTGCGTGCCATTCAGCAGAACCGGTGATTTGGACAGATCGAAACGGTCGTTGAGCGAAACCTGCTGCAACCCCATGGCGGGCCCTCCCGTGCTGGCCTTGGTCGTTGTATCTGCGACGAACTATAGGTCATTAATGTTGACCTGTCGATGCTTTTCCGGGCACCGGCGCGACCGCAGGGCAGAAACCCATGCAAATTCGTGATACCGGCTTTGCAAGCGCTTTGGTGACAGGGTAAAGGCCCATCCAGACAGGAGACCGACGATGGACTGGGACAAATTGCGCATCTTTCATGCGGTGGCGGACGCTGGCAGCCTGACGCATGCCGGCGACACGCTGCACCTGTCACAATCCGCCGTCAGCCGCCAGATTCGCGCGCTTGAGGAAGGGCTGAACACCACGCTCTTCCACCGCCACGCCCGCGGCCTGATCCTGACCGAGCAGGGCGAGTTGCTGTTCGACGCGACCAAGCACATGTCGAAACGGCTCGAAGCGGCGTCGGCCCGGATCCGCGACAGCGAGGAAGAGGTCTTCGGCGAGCTGCGCGTGACCACCACGATCGGGTTCGGCTCGCTCTGGCTCGCGCCGCGCCTGCCCGCGCTCTACGAGAAATATCCCGACCTGAAGATCGACCTGATGCTCGAGGAACGACTGCTCGACCTGCCGATGCGCGAGGCCGATGTCGCGATCCGCATGAAGGAGCCGAGCCAGGCCGACCTGATCCGCCGCCGGCTGATGACGATCAACATGCGCCTCTACGCCTCGCCCCGCTATCTCGCGGTGAACGGCGTGCCGCAGACGCTGGATGACTTCTCGACCCACCGGCTGATCAGCCAGAACGCATCCTCGGCGCAGGTGAGCGCGGGCGCGATCCTGGTGAGCGAACTGATGTCGCACATGATCGGCTCGCGCCTGACGGTGAACAATTATTTCGGGGTGCTGCAGGCGGTGATCCACGACCTCGGCATCGGACTCCTGCCCGATTACCTGACCCAGGATTTCCCCGATCTTGTCCGCGTGCTGCCCGATGTCCAGTCGGCCGAGGTGCCCGTCTTCCTCGCCTATCCCGAGGAATTGCGGCAATCCAAGCGCGTCGAGGTGTTCCGCGATTTCGTGTCGGAGGAGGTGATCGCCTACCGCCGCCGGCAGAAGGAAAGCGACAGCAGCACCGCCGTCTGATCACCGGTTTCGCGGCTCCGGAACAGGCCCCGCGACCTGCAGTTGTCTGTGTGCTATGCGCCACAGGCATATCAGGATTGCGGCATCGCGGCGCTATTTGCCTTGAACGCGAGTCGGGTGCCGCTTATTTCAGCTTCAATGGAACGCAAGCGAGCAATCGCTGTTCCATTACCTCCCTGTTGGACTTTGGCCGAGATTCGTCTCGGCCTTTTTTTTGGCTGATCCAGCGGGAGCCTGCGCGGCATGAGCGTTGCCAAGGTCGAAACAAACCCTTCCGATTTCCAGGATTATGCCGCGCTGCACCGGCTTTTGACCCTTGCCTTCGCCGGAATGGCCGATCGGATCGACCCGCCCTCGTCGCTGACGCGGCTGACCGAGGACGGGCTGAGGGTCAAGGCGGCGGAAGAAGACCTGTTCCTGATCCGCGAAAACGGCCAGCCCCTCGCCTGCCTTTTCGGCGCCGCGCAGCCCGGCTGCTACTACATCGGCAAGCTCGCCGTCGCTGCAGCGCAGCGCAACCGCGGCCTCGCCCGCGCACTGGTCGACGCGGCGGCGGACCAAGCCCGCGCCTTCGCCCTGCCCGCGCTGAAGTTGCAGACCCGGGTAGAGCTGACGGAAAACCACGCCACCTTCACACGTCTTGGCTTTGTGCAGACGGCGGCCACCTCGCATCCGGGCTACGACCGCCCGACCTCGCTCACCTTCCGCCGCGCGCTCTGACGCGGCGCGCGCCCCTTCCCCCTGCGGCGCGGCTGACGTAAACAGCCCGCCAAACGGGGGACATCCGAATGACCGAGCCTGCCATCACGCCCGACCTGATCGCCGCGCACGGGCTGAAGCCCGACGAATACGACCGCATCCTCGAGATCATCGGGCGCGAACCGAGCTTCACCGAACTGGGCATCTTTTCCGCGATGTGGAACGAGCATTGTTCCTACAAGTCGTCGAAGAAATGGCTGCGCACGCTGCCCACCACCGGCCCGCAGGTCATCTGCGGCCCCGGCGAGAACGCGGGCGTGGTCGACATCGGCGACGGGCAGGCCGTGGTCTTCAAGATGGAAAGCCACAACCACCCCAGCTACATCGAGCCCTACCAGGGCGCCGCCACCGGCGTCGGCGGCATCCTGCGCGACGTCTTCACCATGGGTGCCCGCCCCATCGCGGCGATGAACGCGCTGAGCTTCGGCGAAAAGGACCACCCGAAGACCCGCCAGCTTGTCCATGGCGTGGTCGAGGGCGTGGGCGGCTACGGCAACTGTTTCGGCGTTCCGAACATCGGCGGCGAGGTGCGGTTTCACCGCGCCTACAACGGCAACTGCCTCGTCAACGCCTTCGCCGCGGGCCTCGCGGAGACCGACGCGATCTTCTACTCCGCCGCCTCGGGCGTCGGCATGCCGGTCGTCTACCTCGGCGCCAAGACCGGGCGCGACGGCGTCGGTGGCGCGACCATGGCCTCGGCCGAGTTCGACGACACGATCGAGGACAAGCGCCCCACCGTGCAGGTCGGCGACCCGTTCACCGAGAAACGCCTGCTCGAAGCCTGCCTCGAACTGATGGCCTCGGGTGCCGTCATCTCGATACAGGACATGGGGGCAGCCGGCCTCACCTGTTCGGCGGTGGAGATGGGCGACAAGGGCAAACTCGGCATCAAGCTCACGCTCGACCACGTGCCGCAGCGCGAAACCGGCATGACGGCCTACGAGATGATGCTGTCGGAGAGCCAGGAGCGCATGCTCATGGTCCTGAAACCGTCGATGGAGGCCAAGGCGCGGGCGATCTTCGACAAGTGGGACCTCGATTTCGCCATCGTCGGCGAAACCATCGCCGAGGATCGCTTTCTGATCCTGCACGGCAACGAGACGATGGCCGACCTGCCACTGTCGAAACTCGCCTCCTCCGCTCCCGAGTACGACCGGCCCTGGGTCGAGACACCCGCCGCGGCGGAGCTGGCCCCGGTGCCCGAGGTCGACGCCATCGACGCGCTGGAGGCGCTGATCTGTTCGCCCAACTACTGCTCGAAGGCCTGGGTCTACGAGCAATACGACCACATGGTGATGGCCGACACGGTCGTCGCCCCCGGCCTCGGCGCGGGCGTGGTGCGGGTGCATGGCACGCCCAAGGCGCTCGCCTTCACCTCCGACGTGACGCCGCGCTACGTGAAGGCGAACCCGGTTGAAGGCGGCAAGCAGGCGGTGGCCGAGGCCTATCGCAACCTGGTCGCGGTCGGGGCAAGGCCGCTCGCCACCACAGACAACCTCAACTTCGGCAATCCGGAAAAGCCCGAGATCATGGGCCAGTTCGTCGGCGCGATCAAAGGCATCGGGGCGGCCTGCGCGGCGCTCGACATGCCGATCGTGTCGGGCAACGTCTCGCTCTACAACGAGACCGACGGCCAAGGCATCCTGCCCACGCCCACCATCGGCGCGGTCGGCCTGCTCGACACGCTCGACGACCTGATCGCGGGCGTCGCGCGCGCCGGTCACGTGCTGCTCCTGCTGGGCGAGACGCGCGGGCACCTGGGCCAATCCGCCCTGCTGGCCGAGGTCTTCAACCGCGAGGACGGCGATGCGCCGCCCGTCGACCTGGAGGCCGAACGCCGCGCGGGCGAGTTCATCCTTGCCAACCGGCACTGGATCACCGCCTGCACCGATCTCAGCGACGGCGGCCTCGCGCTCGCCGCCTTCGAGATGGCGGTGGCGGCGGGCGTCGGCGTCACGCTCGACGCGAGCGAGATGGCAACGCTCTACGGCGAGGACCAGGGCCGCTACCTGATCGCCACCAGCTTCGACAAGGCCGAGGCGCTGATGGTCGCGGCGGGACAGGCCGGCGTGCCCCTCCTCACGGTCGGGAAGGTCGGCGGCGACAGCATCCGCTTCGGCGGGTCCGAAGCGCCGCTGGCCGATCTGGACGCCCAGTGGCGCGGCGCCTTCGCGGCCCATTTCGGCTGAGCCCGCGCCCATTCGCCCCGCTTGCGGGTCCGGCCCTCGCGGCCTACATCTTTGAAGACAGCAGCCAAGGATTGCCCATGCCCATCACCGCCCGCGAGATCGAGGACATGCTGCGCGCCTCCTTCCCCGACGCCCGGATCACGGTCGAGGGGGACGACGGCGCGCATTTCGCCGCACAGGTCGTGGACGAGAGCTTTCGCGGGCTTAACCGCGTGCAGCAGCAACGCGCGGTCTACGCCGCGCTGAAGGACAAGATGGCCGGCAGCCAGGGCGACCTGCACGCGCTGGCCCTGACGACCAAAGCCCCGGATTGAAAGGGAACCCCGACAATGACCGCCAGTGAGACCATCAAGCAAACCGTCACCGCGAACGACGTGGTGCTGTTCATGAAGGGCACCAAGACCATGCCGCAATGCGGGTTCTCGTCCCGCGTGGCGGGCGTTCTGAACTTCATGGGCGTCGAGTTCCAGGACGTGAACGTGCTGGCCGACGAGGAGATCCGCCAGGGCATCAAGGATTATTCCGACTGGCCGACGATCCCGCAGCTCTACGTGAAGGGCGAATTCGTCGGCGGTTGCGACATCATCACCGAGATGACGCTGTCGGGCGAGCTCGACACGCTGTTCGCGGAGAACGGCATCAGCTACGACAAGGATGCCGCCGACAAGATCCGCGAAGCCAACGCCTGAGGGGTGTTTCGCCCGCTGGCGCGGGCGACCCGTGCGAGGGGGTTTCACCCCCTCGCGCTCCCCCAGGATATTTGAGAAACGAAGAAGAGATGGGCGGATCGCCTAGCCCTTCTTCGTCTCGCCCTTGCGCACGTGCTTGGCGAGCCGCGAGGGGATGGATTTCCGGCGGTCCTTGAACGGGTTCTGGTCGGCCTGGCTGCGCATCCAGAGCCGCACCGGCGTGCCGGGCATGTCGAAATCCTCGCGCAACCCGTTGACAAGGTAGCGCGAATAGCTTTCCGGCAGCTTCTCGGGCATCGAGCACATCACCACGAAACCGGGCGGCCGCGTCTTGGCCTGGGTCATGTAGCGCAGCCGGATGCGGCGGCCGGAGGGCGCCGGCGGCGGGTGCGCCTCGATCATCGCGGCGAGCCAGCGGTTCAGCCGCGCGGTGGAAATGCGGCGGTTCCAGACCTCGTGCGCCTTCAGGATCGCGGCCTGCAACCGGTCGAGCCCCTTGCCGGTCTTGGCCGAGACGGTGACCAGCGGCGCGCCGCGCAGCTGCGGCAGGTGCAGTTCGAACGCCTCCTTCAAGGCCTTCAGCTTGTCCTGCTTTTCGGCCTCGAGGTCCCATTTGTTGACCGCGATGACCACCGCGCGCCCCTCGCGCTCGGCCAGATCGGCGATGCGCAGGTCCTGGGTCTCGAAGGGGATGGCGGCGTCGAGCAGCACCACGACGACCTCTGCGAATTTCACCGCGCGCAAACCGTCGGCGACCGAGAGTTTCTCGAGCTTTTCCTGGATCCGGGCCTTCTTGCGCATGCCGGCGGTGTCGAAGATCCGCATCGGGGTGCCGTCCCAGGTGAAGGGGACGGAGATCGCGTCGCGGGTGATGCCCGCCTCGGGGCCGGTCAGCAGGCGTTCCTCGCCGACGATCTGGTTGATCAGCGTCGACTTGCCTGCGTTGGGGCGGCCTACGATGGCGATCTGCAAGGGACGTGAGGGAGTTATGAGGCGTTCTTGAGATGATGCATCATCGTCGTCGACATCGACGTTCACGTCGACATCGGTCTCGGCGTCCTCGTCGCGCTCCTCGGTGTGCTCGATCAGCGACTGGAGGACCACGGCGAGTTCGGCCATGCCCTCGCCATGCTCGGCGGAGAGCCCGATCGGCTCGCCGAGGCCGAGATTGTAGGCCTCGTACATCCCCGCCTCGCCCGCGCGCCCCTCGGCCTTGTTGGCGGCGAGGATCACCGGCTTGCCGGAGCGGCGCAGGATGTCGGCGAAGAGCGTGTCGTTGGGCGTGACGCCGGCGCGCGCGTCGACGAGGAAAAGGACCGCGTCGGCCATCTGCACCGCGCGTTCGGAGAGCCGCCGCATCCGGCCCTGCAGGCTGTCGTCGGTCGCGTCCTCGAGACCGGCGGTGTCGATCACGGTGAAGCGCAGGTCGCCCAGCCGCGCGGCCCCCTCGCGCAGGTCGCGCGTGACGCCGGGCTGGTCGTCGACCAGCGCCAGTTTCTTGCCCACCAGCCGGTTGAACAGCGTGGACTTGCCGACATTGGGGCGGCCGACGATGGCGAGGGTAAAGCTCATGGGGTCACATCCGGGCTGGCGAAGGGCGGCAGATACCCCATGCCCCCCGCGCCATCAAGCCCCGCCATCATGGTGCCAGCGTGCGGAGCGCCCGGTCGAGCGCTTGCAGGAAGGCGCTGCGGTCGGATTTCGAGAACGGACGCGGGCCGCCGCCAAGCGTCTGGCCCTCCAGCCCGCCGCGCAGGTCGGCCATCAGGTCACGGGTGGCGAGGCGCGCGCCGATGTTCTGCTGTGTCAGCCGTTCGCCATGATGCGTCAGCACCGCGGCCCCGGCCTTCAGCGCGCGGTCGGCGAGCGGCAGGTCGGCGGTGATGACAAGGGTGCCGGGCACGGCCTCGGCGGCGATCAGGTCGTCGGCGGCGTCGAAGGCATCGCCGGCCATGGTCATCGTGATCAGCGGATGATCCGGGTGTCGCAGGTATTGCCCGGCGAAAAGGCGCACGGGCATCTTGTGGCGGAAGGCGACGGTGTAGATCTCCTCCTTCACCGGGCAGGCGTCGGCATCGACGAGAATCATGGCCGCCCCTCCGAGGCAAGAATCATGCGAAGAACCCTTCGTCAAACGGCACCGAGACCTCTGCACCACCCGCCTCGGTGAGTGTGACCTGCCCCTTCGCGACCGTCACCTCCCGCACCTCGGCCCAGCCCGGCGGGCGCGGCAGCGAGACCATCGCGTGGCGGATCATGTGGGTGCCGCCGAGCGGCAGCACCGTCGGCACGCCCATCGCCGTCAGTCGGTTCTCGCCCTGCGCCGCGGCCAGACCCGTGCCACCGGCGGCGCAGCCATCCTCGATCCCGATGATGCCGCGATGCCGCCCGTTCCACGGGCTGAAATCGCGCCCGCCGTTCGAGACCCAGAGCATCGTCAACGGCATCAGCCGTGCATCCTTCAGCACGACCAGCATGTCATCCTCGGCGTTGCGCATCAGCACCGTCCAGCCGATGCGCGCACCGCGCGCCTCGACCAGCACACAGAAATCCTCGACCGCCTGGCCTGCGGGATAGGTGCGCAGGTCCCAGTCGCCGCCGTCCTCGCAGGGCAGGATCAGGTCGGGCTGGATCTGGTTCAGCGCCCAGAGGTTGTGGCCGGCGTACTGCGCCACCGGGTCGGTCAGCACCGCGCGCTTGGGCGAGAAGGACAGCCGCCCGCCTTCCGCCATGCGGCTCATCGGGTGATGGGCGAAGCTGACCGCACCTTCGCCGCCCTCGACGCGGTGGGTCTGGTAGAGGACCGGGCCGGTGATGCGCGCATGCTTGTCCACCGTCGCGCCGCGCACCGGCACGCTGAGCCGCAGATGCGCCTCGGCCACATCCTGCCGGATCACCTCCCACGGGCTGTTGGCGGTCGGACCGTGCGGCGGGCCATCCTCCACGTCGTCGCGGCCGAACGGCATGCACAGGAAATCGCCCGCCAGCCGCCTGTTCACCAGCGGGATGTCTGGGTTCTCCTGCACCTCCGCCTCGTCGCGCCACGGGGCATTGTGCAGGGGGTGCCGGCCGCCCACCTGCCATTCGGGGATGTTGCCGACCGCAGGGTCGAGCGTCAGGGAACTGTCGCCGTGGCGCAGCCGAATCACGCCGCCCCCCGCGCCAGCGCCCGCAAGCTGTCGGTGATGACGTTGCTGTCGGCGCCGAGCCCGAGGAACGTGATCCCGGCCTCTGCCATCTGCGCGAAACGCGACGGCGCCACGATGATGCCTGCGGCCTTGCCCGCATCGGTGATGATCTTGATTCCCTGCAGGATTTCCGCCCACAACTCCGGCGCGCCGAGGTCGTCGCGGAACCCCATGTCGCCGCCGAGATCGGCCGGACCGATGAAGACGCAATCGACGCCCTCGACCGCCGCAATCCCTGCAAGATCCGTCATGGCGGCGCGGCTTTCGGCCTGCACGATCACGCAGATCTCCTCATTCGCGGTGGCGGCGTAATCGGGGATGCCACCATAGCCGCCGGCCCGCATTGTCGCCCCGCCGTTGCCGCGGATGCCCTCGGGCGGGTAGCGGCAGGCGCGCACGGCGGCCTCGGCTTCGGCTGCGGAGTTGATCATCGGCACCATCACCGTCTGCGCGCCAAGGTCGAGCACCTGTTTCAGCACCCAGGGCTCGCCCACCGGCACGCGCACGACCGGTGCGGTGCCGGTCCCCTCAAGCACCATCAACTGCCGGCGGATCAGCGTCGGGTCCCAGGGCCCGTGTTCGCCGTCTATCAGGCACCAGTCGAATCCGGCGCGGCCGGCGATCTCGGTCACGGTCTCGGACCCGAGCGCAAGCCAGAGCCCGCGCAGCATGTCGCCCGCCGCCATCGCGGCCTTCAACTCGTTTCGTGGTGCCGGCATGTCGTGTCTCCCCCCTGCCCGTCCCCTTAAAGCGCCCCGCCCGTGACCTCGCGATACCAGGTCCGGATCAGCGCGCGGTCCTCCTCGGTCAGGAAGGCATAGGCGCCCGGCGGCATGGCATGGCTGGCGCCGGCCTGAAGGTAGATGGCCTGCGCCTGGGCCGCAATGCGCGTGTCGCTGTCGAGCATCACGCCGCCCGGCGCGCCGGCGAGCCCGGGCATATAGACCTCGGCCGCGTGGCACATGGCGCAGTTGGAATACACAAGATCAGCCACCTCGGTGAACTGGCCGTGGGCCGCGAAGCGCTCCTGAAGCGGCGACAGCGCGGCCTCCTCGACCGGCGCATCGTCGCGCATCAGCGGCAGCACCGAGAGCCAGACGATGATGCCGAAGATCAGCGCCGTCGCGCCCCAGGTCCACCAGAGCATCCCCTTGCGGGCATGCATCGAGTTGAAGAAATGTCGGATCGTGACGCCCATCAGGAACACGAGCGCCGCGATCAGCCAGTTCCACTCCGATGCGAAGGCGAGCGGGTAGTGGTTCGACAGCATCAGGAAGATCACCGGCAGCGTCAGGTAGTTGTTGTGGGTCGACCGGAGCTTGGCGATCTTGCCGTATTTCGCGTCGGGCGTGCGGCCGGCCTTTAGGTCCGCCACCACGATCCGCTGGTTCGGGATGATGATATGCGCCACGTTCGCCGTCATGATCGTCGCCGTCAGCGCGCCGAGATGCAGCAGCGCCGCGCGGCCCGAGAACACCTGTGTGTAGCCCCAGGAGATGACAACGAGAATGCCGAAAAGCACGATCATCAGCGTCGTCGGGCTGTCGCCGAGCTTCGACTTGCAGAGCAGGTCATAGACCACCCAGCCAAGCGCCAGCGACAGGCCCGAGATCACCATCGCCTGCCAGGGCGCCAGATCCATCACCCGCCAGTCGATCAGGTAAAGCTCCGCCCCGACCCAATAGAGCAGGATCAAGAGCGCCACGCCGGAGAGCCAGGTGAAATAGCTTTCCCATTTGAACCAGGTCAGGTGCTCGGGCATCTCGGCCGGCGCGACCATGTATTTCTGGATGTGGTAGAAGCCGCCGCCATGGATCTGCCATTCCTCGCCGTCGGCGGGACCGGGGATGTCGCGATTCAACCCCAGGTCGAGCGCGATGAAGTAGAAGCTCGACCCGATCCAAGCCATCGCCGTGATGACATGCAGCCAGCGGGCGGCGAACTCTGCCCAGTGCAGCAAGATTGTGGTATCCATGGTCCCCTCGTGTCGCGCTGCCGGGTTTCCGGGCATTTGCCCAATCCTCGGACGAAATGGCGACCGGGCGCAAGTCGTGCCTGCGCGCGGCCCTTGCCCTTGAGCGCAAAAGCCGCGTATGCCCTGTGCGTTTGCTGCATTCGAGGGCAGAGCGGCGCGGCCCACCCGGCCCTGCGCCGCAGACCCTCCCCGTTCGGACCCGTAACATGACCGCCATCGAAAGCCTGAACCCCGAGATCCCGCTCTTCGCCCGCACCGGCGTCAACCTCGCCTCCGCCGGGCTTGGGGCCAAGGCGCTCTGGGCGACGGACCAGTTCTTCGCGCCGCTCGACCGCATGCTCGACGACAGCGCGCCGGTCTTCATCGTTGGAAAGTTCGACGATCACGGCAAATGGATGGACGGCTGGGAAACCCGCCGCCGCCGCGACGGCGGGCACGACAGCGCGGTGATCAAGCTCGCGGGTGCCGGCCGCATCATCGGCTTCGACGTCGACACCTCGCATTTCACCGGCAACTACGCCCCCGCGGTGCGGATCGAGGCCGCGCATTTCCGCGGCGACCTGCCGGCCGAGGACGAAGCCTGGGTCACGATCCTGCCACACAAGGCGCTCGGCCCGTCCGCGCATCACTATTTCAGCTGTGACAGCTTCGAGAGCTGGTCGCATCTGCGCGTCCACATCTACCCCGACGGCGGCGTCGCGCGGCTGCGCGTCTTCGGCGTTCCGGAGTTGGACGCGGCCAATGCCAAGGGCGAGATCGACCTTGCCGCGGCGCTGAACGGCGGCCGCATCCTCGGCTTTTCCGATGCGCATTACGGCGATTACAACCGCCTGCTGGCGCCGGGGCGCGGCGCGAACATGGGCGAAGGCTGGGAAACCCGCCGCAGGCGCGAGCCGGGCTACGATTGGATGATTTTGGCGCTTGGCGCGCGCGGCGTGATCGAGAAGGCGCTGATCGACACCGCGCATTTCAAGGGCAACTACCCCGATACCGCCTCGCTCCAAGCCGCCGACATGAAAAGCTTCGGCGACGGGCTGACCGATGCGCTGATCACCGACTCGATGTTCTGGAAAGAGCTTCTGCCGCCGCAGAAGCTGGGCGCCGACGCCGAACACAGCTTTCGCGACGAGCTGGCCGACCTCGGCCCGGTGACGCATGTGCGCTTCAACATCTTCCCCGACGGCGGCGTGTCGCGCCTGCGCCTCTTCGGCAAGCCGGCCGCGTGAGGCGCGTGCGCGGGACGTCCTGCCTGCCGCGCGCTGGCGGGCTATCGGCCCGTGGGGACGCGCCCGTGCAGGACACAAGGCCGTTTGCACGCCGGATCACGGATACCTCTTTTCTTCGGGCGGGCCTGTCGCTACCGTCCACCGCCATAAGACAGAAACTGTCCAACCTGGGAGACTGACGAATGAAAAAGATCCTTATGGCCACTGCGGCCACGGTGGCCTTCGCCGGCATGGCCAATGCTCAGGAGAGCATTTCCATCGGCGTGATCCTCGGCTTCACCGGCCCGCTCGAATCGCTCGCGCCGGGCATGGCTATGGGCGCCGAGATGGCGATTGCCGAAGTGTCTGACTCGGGCCTGCTGCTGGACGGCACCACCGTCTCCGCTGTCCGTGGTGACAGCACCTGCATCGACAGCTCCGCCGCCAACGCGGCCGCCGAGCGTCTGATCACCTCGGACGGCGTCAGCGGCATCGTCGGCGCGGATTGCTCGGGTGTGACCACCTCGATCCTGACGAACGTCGCCCTGCCCAACGGCATGGTCATGATCTCGCCCTCCGCCACCTCGCCGGCACTGTCCACGATCGAGGACAACGGGCTGTTCTTCCGCACCGCGCCGTCCGACGCGCGCCAGGGCGTCGTGATGTCCGAGATCATCATGGGCCGCGGCATCGACACGGTCGCCGTGACCTACACAAACAACGACTACGGCCTCGGCCTTGCCGACAGCTTCCAGGCGGCCTTCACCGAAATGGGCGGCACGGTCACGCTGGTCGCGGCCCATGAAGACGGCCGCGCCGACTACTCGGCCGAAGTGGGCGCCCTGGCCTCTGCCGGTGGCGACGCTCTGGTCGTTGCGGGCTACGTCGACCAGGGCGGCTCGGGCATCGTGCAGGCGGCCCTCGACACCGGCGCGTTCGACACCTTCGTCTTCCCCGACGGCATGGTCAGCCAAGCGCTGGTCGACAACTTCGGCGCGGACATCGACGGCTCCTTCGGCCAGAACCCCGGTACCGACAGCGAAGGCGCGGGTCTCTACCAGGCGATGGCGACGGAAGCCGGCTATGACGGCACCTCGCCCTTCTCGGCCGAGGCCTATGACGCCGCAGCCCTGATCCTGCTCGCCATGCAGGCCGCAGGCTCCACCACGCCCGCCGATTACGCCGCCGAGGTGATGAATGTCGCCAACGCACCGGGCGAGCAGATCCTGCCCGGCGACCTCGCCCGTGGCCTGGAACTGATCGCCGCCGGTGAAGATGTCGACTACGTCGGCGCCTCGGCCGTGGAACTGATCGGCGCCGGCGAAAGCGCCGGCAACTACCGCGAGATCGAGATCGACGGCGGATCGCTGATCGTCGTCGGCTTCCGCTGATCGTCACGATCCATCAAGGCAAGGCAAACAGCCCGGTTTCCGACCGGGCTGTTTCGCAAACGGGGGACAGCCACGCATGATCGAGGTCCGGGACCTGCACAAGCATTTCGGGGGATTTCACGCCGTGGACGGCGCGAGCCTCCGGATCGAGACCGGCTCGATCACCGGACTGATTGGCCCGAATGGTGCCGGAAAGACCACGCTTTTCAACGTCATCGCCGGTGTCCTGCCCCCGACGAGCGGCACCGTCATCATGGATGGCGAGGACATCACCGGACTGCCGCCGCACCAGCTGTTTTCCAAGGGGCTGCTGCGCACATTCCAGATCGCGCACGAGTTTCATTCGATGACCTGCCGCGAGAACCTGATGATGGTGCCGCCCGCACAGTCGGGCGAAAGCCTCTGGAACACCTGGTTCGGCCGCAAGCGCATCGCCGACGAGGAACGCGCGCTCGCCGCCCGCGCCGACGAGGTGCTGGAGTTCCTGACCATCGAACATCTCGCCGACCATCCCGCGGGCATGGTCTCGGGCGGGCAGAAAAAGCTGCTGGAGCTCGGCCGCACGATGATGGTCGACGCCAAGATCGTGTTTCTGGACGAGGTCGGCGCGGGCGTGAATCGCACGCTTCTGAACACCATCGGCGACGCGATCCTCCGGCTCAACAAGGAACGCGGCTACACCTTCTGCGTCATCGAGCATGACATGGATTTCATCGGCCGCCTCTGCGACCCGGTCATCGTGATGGCCGAGGGACATGTGCTGGCCAAGGGCTCCATCGACGAGATCAAGGCCAATGAGCAGGTGATCGAGGCCTATCTCGGCACCGGGTTGAAGAACAAGGACCAGCTGGCCGAGGGAGCGGGCGCATGAGCGACAACCCCTACCAGAACGACCGCGGCAACAAGGACTGGTCGATCGCCAAGCAGGGCGGCGGCACCCTCACCGCCTCGCCCGGCACCGGCCACGCGATGAACACGCGCGACGCGTTCCTGATCGGCGACAGCATGACCGGCGGCTACGGCGGCGGGCCCGATATTTTGCATGAGTGCACCATCGCGGTGAACCCCGGCGAAATCACCGTGATCGTAGGCCCCAACGGCGCCGGCAAGTCGACCGCGATGAAGGCGGTCTTTGGCATGCTGAACGTGCGCCAGGGCTCGGTCCGACTTGACGGCGAGGACATCACCGACCTCAGCCCGCAGGACCGTGTCGGCTGTGGCATGGGCTTCGTGCCGCAGACCAACAACATCTTCACCTCGATGACGGTGGAGGAGAACCTCGAGATGGGTGCCTTCATCCGCCGCGACGATATCCGCGGCACGATGGAGCAGGTCTACGAGCTGTTTCCGATCCTGAAGGACAAGCGCCGCCAGCCTGCGGGCGAATTGTCGGGCGGCCAGCGCCAGCAGGTCGCCGTCGGCCGCGCGCTGATGACCCAGCCCAAGGTGCTGATGCTGGACGAGCCCACTGCCGGTGTCTCGCCGATCGTGATGGACGAGCTTTTCGACCGCATCATCGAGGTCAGCCGCACCGGCATCCCGATCCTGATGGTGGAACAGAACGCACGCCAGGCGCTTGCGATCGCCGACAGGGGCTACGTGCTGGTGCAGGGGCGCAACGCCCATACCGGCACCGGCAAGGAACTGCTGGCCGACCCCGAGGTCCGCCGCAGTTTCCTGGGGGGCTGAGAGATGCACCGCGCCGCCCTGCCCTGTCTGCTGGCCCTGATCGCCGGCCCGGCCTTGGCCGAGCCCTGGGCCTGCAATTTCACCGTCGAGTGCAGCATTGGCGCCGATTGCACGGCGGTGTCGAACGACCTGGAAATCATCGCCGCCGACCATTCGGGCGAGTTGTTCCTGTCCACGCTCAGCGAGAGCTTTCCGGTCACGCGTCTGACGGAGCAAGGCGCGCTGCCCGCCGCCTACGCGAGCACGGACCAGGGCGGCAACGCCGAGCTTCTGACCATCGACACCGACCGCACGGCCACGATCACGCTGCATTTCTTCGACACCGAGATCGCGGCGATCACCTACCTCGGCAGTTGCGAGGAGCTGAAATGACCCGCTCCGACCCGATTCTCGCAGGCGTGGCGGACACCGCCGGACCCGCACGCAGTAACACCGACAGATCTGGGGCGCTCTGACATGGACCTACTCAACGCCTTGGTGACGCTCTTGAATTTCGTCATCATCCCGGCCACCGCCTATGGCGCGCAACTCGCCCTCGGCGCGCTGGGGGTGACGCTGATCTACGGTATCCTGCGCTTTTCGAACTTCGCCCATGGCGACACCATGGCCTTCGGGACCATGGTTGTGATCCTGTGTACTTGGGCCCTGCAGGGCGCGGGCATCACGCTCGGGCCGCTGCCCACGGCGCTTCTGGCGCTGCCCATCGGCATCGCCGTCACCGGGCTGCTCGTCGTGGGCACCGACAAGATGGTCTACCGCTTCTACCGCCGGCAGAAGGCGAAGCCGGTGATCTACGTCATCGCCTCGCTCGGCGTCATGTTCATCCTCAACGGCATCGTGCGCTTCATCATCGGCGTCGACGACCAGCGCTTTGCCGACGGTGAACGCTTCATCATCTCGGCCGGCACCTTTCGCGACATGACCGGGCTGGAGGAAGGCCTCGCCTTCCGCACCTCGCAGGGGCTCACCATCGTCGTCGCGCTGATCGCGATGGCGCTCTTGTTCTGGTTTCTGAACCGCACCCGCACCGGCAAGTCGATGCGCGCCTTTTCCGACAACGAGGATCTGGCGCTGCTCTCGGGCATCAACCCCGAGCGGGTGGTGATGATCACCTGGCTGATCGTGGCGGCCTTGGCGACAACGGCAGGCGTGCTCTACGGGCTGGACAAGTCGTTCAAGCCCTTCACCTATTTCCAGCTGCTGCTGCCGATCTTCGCCTCGGCCATCGTCGGCGGGCTCGGCAACCCGGTCGGCGCGATCCTGGGCGGCTTTCTCATCGCGTTTTCCGAGGTCGGCGTCACCTACGCCTTCCGCAAGGTTGTGGCCTACATCCTGCCCGAAAGCATGGAGCCCTCGGGCCTGCTGCAGCTTCTGTCCACCGACTACAAGTTCGCGGTCAGCTTCGGCATCCTGCTGATCGTCCTGCTGTTCAAGCCCACCGGCATCATGAAGGGGAAATCGGTATGACCCGTACCCTCGACGCGCGCGCGATCCTGCTTTTTGCGCTGGTGGCTGTCCTCTTCATCGGCACCGGTTTCGTGCAGTCGTGGAACACCTCGCTCACGATCTTCAACATGGGCCTCGTCAGCGCGATCATGGCGCTGGGCGTGAACATGCAATGGGGCTACGCGGGGCTGTTCAACGTGGGCGTCATGGGGTTCGTGGCGCTGGGGGGCTTGGCCGCGGTGCTCGTCTCCATGCCGCCGGTGGGCGAGGCCTGGGCGGCGGGCGGCGTTCAGGTGCTTTTGGGCCTCGTGCTCGGGGCGGCCACGATCCTGTTCGCGATCCTCGCCTGGTCGCGCCTGCCAGCCGGGCGAATGCGAACGCTCGCCATGCCCGTCATCCTGATCGGCGGCTTCTTCATCTTTCGCTACGTCTTCGACGCCGGCGTCGCCTCCGTCGAGGCGGTGAACCCGGCCGCGACGGGCTATCTCGGCGGGCTCGGCCTGCCGGTGATCCTGGCCTGGCCGGTGGGCGGGCTGCTGGCCGCGGGCGGCGCCTGGATCATCGGCAAGACGGCATTGGGGCTCAGGTCGGACTACCTCGCCATCGCGACGCTCGGCATCGCCGAGATCATTATCGCGGTGCTGAAGAACGAGGACTGGCTGGCGCGCGGGGTGAAGAACGTCACCGGTATCCCGCGCCCGGTCCCATACGAGGTCGATCTGCAACAGGCCGACTGGTTCATCGACCTCGCCGCACGGATCGGCGCCAGCCCCGTCACCTTCTCCTCGATCTTCGTGAAGCTCTGCTACGCCTCGCTTTTCATCGTCGTCCTGCTGATCCTGATCTGGCTTTCGGAAAAGGCGTGGAACTCGCCCTGGGGCCGGATGATGCGCGCGATCCGCGACAACGAGGTTTCGGCCTCGGCCATGGGCAAGGACGTGAAGGCGCGCCACCTGCAGGTCTTCGTGCTGGGTTCGGCGATCATCGGCATGGCGGGCGCGATGATGACGACGCTCGACAGCCAGCTCGTGCCCGGCACCTACCAGCCGCTGCGCTTCACCTTCCTCGTCTGGGTGATGGTGATTGTGGGCGGGTCCGGCAACAACTGGGGCGCGGTTCTGGGCGGCTTCCTGATCTGGTGGCTCTGGATCCAGGTGGAGCCGCTGGGGGCGCTCGTGATGCAGGGCATCACCGCCGGGATGGATCCCGAATCCTGGCTCCGCAACCACCTGCTGGACGCGGTGGCGCATATGCGGCTGTTGACGATGGGGGTGATCCTGCTCCTGGTGCTGCGGTTCAGCCCGAGGGGGCTGATCCCGGAACGGTGAGGGGGCGCGCGCCCTTCACCCGATCTTGATGCAAGAGTGATTGGCGCTTTCGCCGGACCTCGCGGATGCTCGCGCTCGATCCATCAGCATCCTCGGGGGCCCCGCCATGACACACGCGCCGCGCACGCTCGCCCTTCTGCTCGCCCTTACATGGCTCGCCCACCCGGCAGGGGCTACCGACCACCTGCCCGACTACGTCATCGCCGAGTTCGGCGCGCCGCCGCCCGTGCCCGACACGGCCCTGCCGGATGACCTGCGCGCCGCCGTCCAGACTGCCTTCGTCGACAGCTTCACCCGCTCCGAATGGGGCCCGGCGCAGGACGAGGCCCTGGCCCTCATCGCCACCTCGGGCGATCCGCGCCTCGGTTGGCTCATCAGCGACATGATGCGCTTCGTCAGCTCGCCCCGGCTGACGCAGGCGCTTTCCGATGCCGCCGCGACCGTCCTCGACATCGACCCGCCCCGGTCCAACCACTGGGATACGATCACCAACCACCTGATCGCCTGGGACATCCCGGCGCCACCCGATTACCTCGCCACCAAGCGCGCGATCTTCACCACCCTGGTGCCGGATTGGGACCGCCTCTTCGTCGCGGGCGAGATCGACTGGCGGCTCGTCTCCTGGGGCGGCGTGGGCATCGACGACCGCGCCTTCGGCCGCACGGACGAGCCCTGCAACTGCATCCCCGCCGCCGACAACCCCGAGGTCTCGACGGCGTCCGAGGCAACCTGGCTCGCCGATGACGCCATCGTCTTCGGGATCGTGCTGAACGGCGAGGCCCGCGCCTACCCACGCCGGATCATGGAGGTGCGCGAGATGGTCAACGACACGCTCGGCGGTCGCGACCTCGCCATCCCCTATTGCACGCTCTGCGGCGCGGCCCAGGCCTATTTCACCGACAATATGCCTGCCGGCGTCGAGCGCCCGGTCCTGCGCACCTCGGGCCTGCTGATCCGCTCAAACAAGGTGATGTATGACATCGTGACCCATTCGGTCTTCGATACCTTCCTCGGGCGCGCCGTCACCGGCCCGCTAGCCGAGCGCGGCTTGCAGCTCGAACAGGCCAGCGTCATCACCACCGACTGGCGCAGTTGGCGCACGACCCATCCCGACACCACCGTGCTGGTCGAGGCGCTGGCCCTGGGACGCAACTTCGACTTCCGCAACGGTCGCGACGCCGATGGCCCGATCTTTCCCGTGGGCGATGTCGACCCGCGCCTGCCGGTGCATGAGGATGTCATCGGCGTCGTCGCCGCCTCCGGCACGCCCATCGCCTTCCAGCGAAGCGCGGCGATGGTCGCGCTCAGCCGGGGTGAAGAAATCGGGTTCGAGAACGTGCGCCTCGTGCTCGAGGCGGGCGGCATTCGCGCCGTGGGCGCGGACGGCGCCGACCTCGGCAGCCATCAGGCCTTCTGGTTCGCCTGGTCTCAGTTCCACCCCGGCACCGCGCTCTGGCCCGGTTGACCGGGCCTGCGCAACCGCTGCCAGATCCTGAACGCGGGATCTCTTTCCGTGATAATGCAGGGACCTGGGCTTCTGCCCAACCTTGAGTTACCGCCCCTCGAACTCCGCCGGGCGCTTGTCGAGGAAGGCCAGTACGCCTTCCTTGAAATCCCGAGTGTGGCCACACTGGCCCTGAAGCTGGCCTTCGAGGAGGAGCTGTTCCTCCAGCGTGTTGCCGAAGCTCGCCTGCATCACCTGCTTGACGCGCTTGAAGGCCTCGGTCGGGCCTTTCGCCAGATGCGCCGCGCGGGCGCGCCACGTCGCGTCGAACTCCGCGTCCGGCACCGCTTCCCAGATCATGCCCCAGTCGGCGGCCTGCGTCGCGCTGATCTTGTCCGCGAAAAGCGCCGCGCCCATCGCCTTTTGCAGCCCGACCGTGCGCGGCAGCATCCAGGTGCCGCCGGCGTCGGGGATCAGCCCAATGCGGGTGAAGGCCTGGATGAAGCTCGCGCTTTCGGCCGCGATTGTGATGTCGCAGACCAGCGCCAGGTTCGCGCCCGCCCCCGCCGCCGTGCCGTTCACCGCCGCGATGACCGGCACCGGGCAGTCGACCACCGCCATCAGCATCGGGATGTATTCGTCGCGCAGCGTGCGCTCGAGGTTCATGTTCGACACGCTCGACCGGTCGCCCAGGTCCTGGCCCGAGCAGAACGCCCGCCCCTCGCCCGTCAGCACCACGACCCGCGCGGAACTGCCCGCGTCACCCACCGCATGGGCAAGCTCGGCGCGCATCTGCGTGTTGAGCGCGTTCATGACCTCGGGGCGGTTCAGCGTGATCACCGCCATCCCGTCCTCGTCGCGCCGCGTGATGGTCTGATAATCCATGGTCCGCCCTCTCGTGCTGTCGCGGCGGAGACTAGACGCGGCACTCGTGGCTTGGAAAGCCGAAACGCCGCGTCACTCGTGCAGGAGATCCTTCAGGCGCGCCTGTTCCTCCGGGCTGAGCGCCGCCTCGGACGGTGCCGCGCTGCGCCCGCGCTTGCGGATGTAGACCAGCGACAGGCCGCCCCCCAAGAGCAGCAGCGCGGCGGGCGCCAGCCACAGCACGATGGTCGAGCCGGTCATGGTCGGGCGCAGCAGCACGTATTCGCCGTAGCGGTCGACGATATAGGCCACGACCTCCTCGTCGCTGTCGCCCGCCACCAGACGTTCGCGCACCATCAGGCGCAGGTCGCGGGCGAGCGTGGCGTTCGATTCGTCGATCGACTCGTTGCGGCAGACGAGACAGCGCAGCCCGGCGGAGATGCCGCGCGCGCGCTCCTCCAGCACCGGGTTGTCCAGCACCTCGTCGGGCTGCACGGCGCCGGCCGGAACAGCCAGCGCCAGCGTCACCGTCGCGACCAGCAGCATTGCCGCGCGGCGCAGGCTTGTGCTTGCGCCGGTCATTCCGCCGGCACCCCCTGCCCACGCGGCGCCGGGGCCTTGGCGGCCCCCGCCGCGACGCGGTAGCGCCGGTCGCTCAGGCTCAGGAAGCCGCCGAGCGCCATGATGATCGTCCCGCCCCAGATCCAGTTCGCGAAGGGCTTGATCCAGGTCCTGAGCGCCCAGCCCCCGGCCGCCTGCGGATCGCCAAGCGCGATGTAGACGTCGCGGGTAAAGCCGCTGTCGATCCCGGCCTCGGTCGTGGGCATGCCCGCCACCGGGTAGATCCGCCGCTCGGGGTTCAGCTGGGTGATCTCGCGCCCCTCAAGCGTGCGCACGGCGACATGGGCGAGGGTTGAAATGTAGTTCGGTCCCTGCACGTTCTCCTCCACGCCCAGAAGCTCGATCTCGTAGGCGCCGACCTGGTAGGGCTCACCCTCCCGCGCGACGCGGATATCCTCGACCTGATAGCCGGTCAGCGTCACCACGCCAAACAGCGTCACGCCGACCCCGGCATGGGCCAGCGCCTTGCCCCAATCGGCCCGCGGCAATCGCCAGAGCCGCCCGGCCCGCCCGCCCGCGGACCCGCGCCCGGTGCGGGTCCAGAGGTCGGTCACCGCGCCCGCCACCAGCCAGACCGACAGCGCGACCCCGATGGGCGACAGCGCGGAGGTGCCGGTGTAGATCGCGTAGGTCAGCAGCCCCACGGCCAGGGCCAGAACGAACGCCGGCGCCAGCGCGCGCATCGCCCGGCCGATCTTGGCCCGCTTCCACGGCAACATCGCGCCGATCGGCAACACCACCGCCAGCCCCAGCACGAAGGGCGTGACCGCGGCGTTGAAGAACGGCGGGCCGACCGAAAGGGTCCGGTCCCAGAACATTTCGGCGATGAGCGGCCAGACCGTGCCGATGAACACGACGAAACACGACACGGCGAGCAGCAGGTTGTTCACAACCAGCCCGCTTTCGCGGCTGACGGTCGAGAACACGCCCTTGGCCTCCATCGCGCCCGCGCGGAGCGCGAAGAGCAGCAGCGCGCCACCCATGAAGAAGCCGAGGATCATCAGGATATACACCCCCCGCTCCGGGTCGTTGGCGAAGGCATGGACCGAGGTCAGCACGCCCGAACGCACGATGAAGGTGCCGATCAGCGAGAAGCCGAAGGCGAGGATGGCGAGCAGGATGGTCCAGCTTTTCAGCGACTCGCGCTTTTCCACCACGATCGCCGAATGCAGCAGCGCCGCCGCGATCAGCCAGGGCATCAGCGAGGCATTTTCGACCGGGTCCCAGAACCAGAACCCGCCCCAACCAAGCTCGTAATAGGCCCACCAGGAGCCAAGGCCGATGCCGATGGTCAGAAACACCCAGGCCGCCAGCGTCCAGGGCCGCACCCAGCGCCCCCAGGCGGCGTCCACGCGCCCCTCGATCAGCGCGGCGACGGCGAAGGAGAACGCCATCGAAAGCCCGACATAGCCGAGGTAGAGAAACGGCGGATGAAAGGCGAGGCCGGGGTCCTGCAACAGCGGGTTCAGGTCGCGCCCGTCGAAGGGCGGTACTTCCAGCCGGGTGAACGGGTTGGAGGTGAAGAGGATGAAGCCGAAGAACGCCGCTGCGATCGAGGATTGCACGGCGAGAACGCGCGCCTTGAGGCTGGGCGGCAGGTTGCCTCCGAACCATGACGCGCAGGCCCCGAAGAGCGTCAGGATCAGCACCCACAGAAGCAGCGAGCCCTCGTGGTTCCCCCAGACGCCCGAGATCTTGTAGATCAGCGGCTTCAGCGTGTGCGAGTTCGCGGTCACGAGGCTCAGCGAGAAATCGGAGGTGACGAAGGCGTATGTCAACGCGCCGAAGCTGAATGCCGTCAGCAGGAATTGCGTGGTCGCGGCAGGGTCCGCCACGGCCATCCAGGCGGCATTGCCGCGATGCGCGCCGACCAGCGGCACGATCATCTGAAACACCGCCACCATGAAGGCGAGGATCAGGGCGAAATGTCCGAGTTCTACGATCATGGAGCGCAGTCTAAGCCGCGCGCGCTCCTACGCCAAGTGGATGCGACACCGGTTCACGCCTGCGTCGCGTGTCAAAGCCGCGCAGGCAGGCGCTCAGGGCACCTCGTGGCCGAGGGCGGCCGTGTAGATCTCGAACCAGGTCTCCCGGTCGATCGTCACCTTCAGCGCGTCGCTCAAGCCCTTGATCCGGCGCAGCGTATTGGTGCCCATCACCGGCAGCACCAGCGCCGGGTGGCGCAGCAGCCAGGCCACCGCGACCGCCTCGGGGCCCACGCCATGCTCGGTCGCCACCCGCGTCAGCACCGCGCGGGTTTGCGCGCCCTCGGGGCCGAAGAGCCGCCCGCCCGCCAGCGGCGACCAGGCCATGATCGGCACCGCCTTCTCCTGCATCCACGCCACCTCGCCGTCGGTGAAGGGATCGGTGTGCAGCACCGACAGCTCGATCTGGTTGGTGGCGAGCGGCGTTTCCATCGCCGATTGCAGCAGGCTCCAGTCGTGGCGCTTGAAGTTCGAGACGCCCACCGCGCGCACCTTGCCGGATGCGACCAGCGTGTCGAGCGCCTGCCCCGTCTCCTCGTGGTGCATCAGCGGATCGGGGCGGTGGATCAGCAAGAGGTCGATCACGTCCGTCGCCATCGCCTTCAGCGAATATTCGACCGAGGCGGTGATGTGATGGGCGGAGGTGTCGTAGTATTTCACCCGACGGTCGGCATAGCGCCCCGCCGGCGCGATGATGTCGCATTTGGTGACGATCTCGACCCGGTCGCGCAGGCCCGGCGCGGCGCGGAACGCATCGCCGAGGATCGCCTCGGCGGTGTAGCCGCCGTAGATGTCGGCCTGGTCCATCGTGGTGATGCCCTGCGCGAGGCAGGTCTCGATCTTCTTCTGGACATGGGCGGGCGAGGTATCCTCGTCTTCCCCCAGCCGCCACATCCCGTAGAGGATCCGCGACAGTTCCAGCGGGCCAACCTTGACACGGTCCATCAGCGTCTCTCTCCCGTTCCCAGCGGCGTCGCCGGCACGGTGGCCGGAACGCGTCCGTATTCCTGCGGCAGCGAGCAGGTTTTCAACTCTGGCATCACCAGCCGTCCGAAATGTTCGCATTCGTCCATATGCGGATAGCCCGAAAAGATGAAGGCCCGGATGCCCATCTCCTGGTATGCCTCGATCTCGGACAGCACCTGGTCGGCAGAGCCCACCAGCGCCGCGCCGCAGCCCGAGCGCGCGCGGCCGATGCCGGTCCACAGATGCGGTTCGATATAGCCGAATTTGTCGGCAAGCTCCCGCGCCTTGGCCTGGTGGCTGACGCCGAGCGAGCCGCTATCTAGCGCGCGCTCGCGGATCAGCTGGCCCAGCTCGTCGTCGAGCTTCGACACCAGATGCTCCGCATATTCCCGCGCCTCGGCTTCGGTATCGCGCACGATCATGTGGACGCGCAGCCCGTAGTCGAGCGTTCTGCCATATCTTTCCGCCACTTGGTGAACGTCCTTCATGCGTTGCGCGAGCTGGTCCTTTGGCTCGGGCCACATCAGGTAGACGTCGCAATGCTGGCCGCACAGCTCCAGCGCGTCGGGCGAATAGCCCCCGAAGTAAAGCAGCGGCCCGCCGGTCTGGTAGGGCCTCGCCGGATCGGTCGACAGACCTTTGAAATCATAGACCTGGCCGGCGTAGGTGATCTGATCCTGGGTCCAGGCCTGCTTCAGGATCTCCACCACCTCGCGGCTCCGCTGATACCGAAACCCGCTCTCGGCCTTCTCGCCCGGAAAATCGGACGAGATGATGTTCACCGTCAGCCGCCCTTCCAGCATGTGGTCGAGCGTGGCGAGGGTGCGCGCCAGCATGATCGGCTGCATCTCTCCGCAACGCACTGCGGCGAGGAAGTTGATGCTGTCGGTGATCGGCGCACAGCCGGCGACGAAGCTGAGCGTATCCTGCCCGACCTGGTAGGAGGACGGGCAGAGGATGTTGCGGAAGCCCTGCTTCTCGGCCTCCTTCACGATGCCCGAGCAATGCGCCCAGCTCGACCTCAGCCGCCCCTCGGGCACGCCGAGAAATTCGTAATCGTCCGAACAGAGCGCCGCGAACCAGCTGATTTCGGCGGCGTCGAGGTCGGCGGATGTGACGGGAACAACGGTCATTTCTGGGGTCTCCCGAAGCTTTGGTCTGGACAATCCGTAGCGACCTGAGCAGAGTCAATCAATAGTAGATCAATTACAACCTCAGAGGGACGGGCGGATGCGCGGCGCCCTGCCGACATATCTCAGGATCGCCGAGATGCTGACGCTCGACATCGCCGCCGGGCGGCTCAGGCCGGGCGACCGGCTGCCGCCCGAACGCAACATGGCGGCCGAGCAAAGCGTGACCGTGACGACGCTGCGCAAGGCGCTCGACGTGCTGACCGAGCGCGGTCTGCTGGACCGGCGGCAGGGTTCGGGCAACTACATCCGCGCAGGTGACGTGCAGCAGGGCGCCTATGCGCTGTTCCGGCTGGAGCGGGTGGAGGGCGGCGGGATGCCGACGGCGGAACTGCTCTCGCTCGATCGTCGCGAAAAACCCCGCGACCTGCCAGACCTCGGCAGCACCGCGCCGCGCGCCTGGCACATCCGCCGCCTCAGGTCGCTTGACGGCAACCCCGTGGCGCTCGAGGACATCTGGCTCGACGACCGCTTCGACGGCGCGCTGACGGTGCAGACGGTCTCGGAATCGCTCTACCGCAGCTACCGCGAGCGTCTCGGCCTGCAGATCACCCGCGCCGAGGACCGGCTCAGCGCCGCTCCCTTGCCCGACTGGGCACCCGCGCGGCTGGGCCTTTCGCCCGGCACGATGATGGGCCTTGCCCGGCGCCGGGCTTTCACCGCAGATGGGCGAATCGCGGAGATCTCGACCAGCTGGTTCGACCCCGAGCGCGCGGCCTATGTCGCGCGCATTCCATGACATCACAGGGAGATTTTTCGCATGACCCGCTACGGCATCATCGGTTCCGGCATGATGGGGCAGGAGCATATCCGCAACATCGCGCTGCTGCCCGGCGCGAGTGTCGCGGGTTTCGTGGAGCCTGACCCCGCCATGGCCGCCGCGACCCAGCTTCTGGTGCCGCAGGCCGCGAACTGCCCCGACATCCCCGGCCTTTTGGCGCGCAACGACATCGACGCGCTGGTCATCGCCTCGCCGAACCAGTTTCACATGCGCCAGCTGCGCGAGGTTGCCGCGAACCGGCCGCTGCCCGTTCTCGTGGAAAAACCGCTCTACATCGACGAGGCCGAGATCGCGGACCTGGAGGCGATGGCGGGCTACGACGCGCCGATCTGGGTGGCGATGGAATATCGCTACATGCCGCCGGTGCAGGTGTTTCGCGACATGGTCGGGGCCGCGACCGGCGGTATCCGCATGCTCACGATCCGCGAACACCGCTACCCGTTCCTTGAAAAGGTCGGCGCGTGGAACCGCTTCACCCGCAACACCGGCGGCACGATGGTCGAGAAATGCTGCCATTTCTTCGACCTCATGCGTCTGATCTTGCAGGATGAACCGGTGCGCGTGATGGCCAGCGCCGGTCAGGCGGTGAACCATCTGGACGAAGCCTATGGCGGCGAGACCCCGGACGTCTGGGACCACGGCTATGTCATCGTCGACTTCGCGGGCGGCGCGCGGGCGATGCTGGAGCTCTGCATGTTCGCCGAAGGCTCCCGCTACCAGGAGGAGATCAGCGCCGTCGGCCCGACCGGCAAGATCGAGGCGCTGGTGCCGGGCCCGACGCGGTTCTGGAATGCCGATCTTGGCCCGGCCCCGACGCCCAAGGTGATCGTCAGCCCGCGCCAGCCAAGCGGTCCGGTCGAACACCAAGTGCCGGTCGACCCGCGGCTGCTGACTGCGGGCGATCACAACGGCGCAACCTTCTACCAGCACGAGCGGTTCCTGCAGGTCGTACGCGGCGGCGGCCGACCCGAGGTGACACTGGCCGACGGCGCGGCGGCGGTGCGCATGGGACGCGCGGCGCAGGAATCGGCGCGCACCGGACAGGCGGTTTCGCTCCTCTGACCGGCGGCGTAGGATAGCCCCATGGCAGAGCGCATCGACATCGGCATCGACGGCGGCGGCACCGGCTGCCGGGTGGCGCTGTCGGTCGACGGTGGCCCGATGACCGAGACGCAGGGCGGCCCGGCCAACATCGTCACCGACCCGGCGGGGGCGGAGGCCGCGATCCGCCTCACGCTGACCGAGGCGTTGGCGGCGCATGGTCTCGGCCTCGACGCGATGCGCCTCGCGCGGGTCTGCGCCGGGCTTGCCGGCGCGCGGCTGCCGGGCGAGGCCGACCGCTTTGCCACCCGCCTGCCCTTCCTCGCCTATGTCGTCGACGACAGCGTGACCGCGCTGGAAGGCGCTCTGGCGGGGGCCGATGGCACGCTCGCCAGCCTCGGCACCGGCAGCTTCTTCATCCGCAAGCACGCGGGCCAGACGCGCCATGTCGGCGGCTGGGGGTTCCGGCTGGGCGACGAGGGCTCGGCGGCCTGGGCCGGGCGCTTGGCGCTGGCGCTGGCCTTGCAGGTCTTGGACGGGCGCCTGCCCGCCGACACGCTCGCCGACGCGCTGATCGCGGCCTGCCCGCCGCACCCGGTGCTCTGGGCGGTGGAGGCGCGTCCGGGCGATTTCGCGCAACTCGCCCGGATCGTCCTGGGCCACCCCGACAGCCCGATCGCCGTGACCGTGAAGGCCGCGATCCTGGACGCGCTGGAGGATGGGCTGGAGGGCGTCGGTCACTCGCCCGGCACGCCCCTCGTACTCACCGGCGGGCTGGGGGAACTGCTGCACGCCGCCCTGGCCGCGCGCCTGCGCGCCGACCTGCGCGCGGCGGCAGGCCGGCCACTCGACGGGGCGTTGCGGCTGGCGCGGGGGCTGCCGTGACGCTTTTCACCGGGCTCGATGTTCTCGACGGCGACGGGCTGCGGCCGGATCAGGCGCTGAGCCTGGAGGATGGGTGCGTCGTAGAGGTACGCCCGAGGCAGCAGGACGACCGAGGGACCGATCTGTCCCGGGACGGCGCCCGCGCGCTGGTCTGCCCCGGCTTTCTCGACCTGCAGGTGAACGGCGGCGGCGGCCTGATGCTGGGCGACTGCGCGACGCCCGCCGACGTGTCGCGACTGGCGGCGGCGCATCGGGCGGGCGGCACGGTGGGGCTGCTGCCGACGCTGATCTCGGATACCGCCGAGGCAATATCGCGTATCATCAAGCTCATCACCGAAGCATCCACGCACGATCCGGCACTTCTCGGCCTGCACCTAGAGGGCCCGCACATCGCGGTCGCGGGGGCGCATGACCCCGCCCGCCTGCGCAAGATGACCGAGGCCGACGTCGCGCTCTACACGCAGGCCGCGCGCCGCCTGCCGCATCTCGTCATCACGCTCGCCCCCGAACAGGTCACGCCCGAGCAGATCGCCACGCTGACCGGGGCTGGCGTCATTGTCTCGCTCGGCCATTCCGGGGCCGGATACGATCTTGCCAGCGCCGCCTATGCCGCCGGTGCGCGCCATGCCACACACCTCTTCAACGCCATGTCCGGCCTGCACCACCGCGAGCCGGGGATGGTCGGCGCGGCGCTCGACCGAGCGCCGTGGATCGGGCTGATCGCCGACGGCGTGCATGTCCATGACGCGGGCCTGCGGCTGGCGTGGCGCGTGGCGCGCGACCGGCTGATCCTCGTCAGTGACGCAATGGCGGTCGCAGGGACGGAGGACGCGGGCTTCACCCTTTCCGGTCGCACAATCACGCGGGCCGAGGGGCGGCTGACGCTGGCGGACGGCACACTCGCCGGGGCCGACATCACGATGATCGGTGCCGCGCGTCATATGTCCAAGGCCACGGGCGCGCCCCTTGCCGAGATCCTGCCGCTGGCCTTCGACGCGCCGCACCGGCTGCTGACCGGCCGCCCCAACCGGATCGCGGAAGGGATGCCCGCGCGGCTGATCTGCCTGCAGGGCGACAACCTCCGACTTCTCTAAAGTGCGGCCCCCACAAGCGCCCCGATCGCGCTGGTGACGGCCATGGCCACAACGCCCCAGACCATCACGCGCACCGTCGCGCGCAGCTTGGGCGCACCGCCCGCCTGCGCCCCGAGCGCGCCGAGCGTGCCAAGCGCCAGCAGCGTCGCCGCCCCGACCCAGATCGTGAAGGCGTCGAGCGGCGCGATGGCGCCCACGACCAGCGGCACCATGGCCCCGGCGGCAAAGGTCAGCGCCGAGACCACGGCGGCCTGCAACGGGCGCGGCGGCGACAGGTCGGTCAGACCGATCTCGTCGCGCAGATGCGCGGCGAGCGCGTCGGCCTCGGTCAGTTCCTCGGCCACCTGCCGGGCGAGACCCGGCTGGAGTCCGCGCGTCTCGTAGATCGCGGCCAGTTCGTCCAGTTCGCCCTCGGGGTTGCGGTGCAGCTCTGCCCGCTCGCGCTTGATGTCGGCCAGTTCCACGTCGGCCTGGCTCGAGACCGAGACGTATTCCCCCGCCGCCATGCTGAGCGCACCTGCGACCATCCCGGCGATGCCCGCCAGCATGATCGTGACATGGTCGCCCGCCCCGGCCGCGACGCCGACGATCAGCGAGGCGGTCGACAGGATGCCGTCATTCGCCCCCATCACCGCCGCGCGCAGCCACCCGGCGCGGCCCGACAGGTGCGGCTCGTCATGGGCCGAGGGGATGCCGTGATGCAGCGGCCGCACCATCAGTCGAGGTCCATCTTGCCGGGGTTCAGGATGTTCAGCGGGTCCACCGCCCGCTTGATCGCGCGCATCATTCCCATCGCGCCCGGCCCCAGTTCCCGATCGAGGTATTTCGCCTTGCCCTGCCCGATCCCGTGCTCGCCGGTGCAGGTGCCGTCCATGGAAATCGCGAGGTCGTTCAGCCAGCCGATGAAGCTGTCGGCCCGCGCGACCTCGTCCGGGTTCTCGGCGTCGACCAGCAGCAGCGCGTGGAAATTCCCGTCGCCGACATGGCCCACGACGGGCGCGATGAAGCCGTCCGCCGCCAGCCGCTCCTGCGCGGCGGTGACGCAATCGGCGAGACGCGAGACCGGCACGCAGACATCGGTGGAAATGCCCCGCGCGCCGGGCCGCAATTGCAGCGCCGCCCAATAGGCGTCGTGGCGCGCCTGCCAGAGCCGGGCGCGGTCCTCCTCCTTCGTGGTGAAGGTGAAGCCGCTGCCGCCCATCTCGGCGGCGATGTCGCCAAACGCCTCGGCCTGTTCCGCAACCCCCGTCTCCGAGCCGTGGAACTCCAGCAGCAAAAGCGGCGCTTCAGGCAGGTCGAGTTTGGAATAGGCGTTCACCGCGCGCACCTGCAGCGCGTCGAGCAGCTCGATCCGGGCCACCGGCAGGCCATACTGGATCGTCATGATGACGGCGTTGCAGGCCGCCTCGACGCTCGGGAAGGAGCAGGTGGCGGCCGACACCGCCTCGGGGATGCCGCGCAGGCGGAGCGTCAGTTCGGTGATGATGCCAAGCGTGCCCTCGGAGCCAACCATGAGCCGCGTCAGGTCGTAGCCGGCGGAGCTTTTCCGGGCCCGCGACGCGCTCGTCATGATCTCGCCCGAGGGCAGCACCGCCTTCAGCGCCAGCACGTTGTCCTTCATCGTGCCGTAGCGCACCGCGTTGGTGCCGCTGGCCCCGGTCGCGGCCATGCCGCCGAGCGAGGCGTCGGCGCCGGGATCGACCGGGAAGAACAACCCGGTGTCGCGCAGGTGGGTGTTCAGCGCCTTGCGCGTGACGCCGGGCTGGATCACCACGTCCATGTCGGCGGCGTTCACCTGCAGGATCGCGTTCATGTCCTTGAAATCGAGCGACACGCCCCCCGCCGGCGCGTTCACGTGCCCCTCGAGCGAGGTGCCGGTGCCGAAGGCAATGACCGGCACGCGATACTCGGCGCAGATCGCCACGATCTCCTGCACCTCGGCGGTCGAGGTGGGGCAGATCACCGCATCCGGCGGCTGGTTGCGCAGCCAGGTCGTGGTGTGCGCGTGCTGTTCGCGCAGGGCCTGCCCGGTTTCGAGCCGCGCCCCGAACCGCTGCCGCAGCACGTCGAGCGCCGTTGCGATGCCGCCCTCGTTGCGTGCCAGATCCAGAGCGCCTGCCATGTCGTTTCCCCCCGGTCGCGTTGCGATCCCGGACTTATCCCCGCACCGCCCCCGAGGCGCAAGGCCGAGGGCGGCAACGCGGCCCCTTGCCACGGATCGCGCGGACGTTTCAGATGCCGTCTGCGCCTTGAGGGAGGACGAAGATGACACGACCCACGCCGCTGTGGCTGCTGGTGCTCCTGCAAGGCGGCATCTCTGCCGCGTCCCTGGTGGTCGAGATCGTGGCGGGCCGGATGCTGGCCCCGCATGTCGGCATGTCGCTCTACACCTGGACTTCGGTGATCGCGGTGGTGCTGGCGGGTTTTTCCGCCGGGCACTGGTGGGGCGGGCGATTGGCCGAGAAACCGGCCGACCGGGCGCTGGCCTGGACCGGCGGCGCGATTCTCGCCGCCGCCGTCACCACGGCGGGCGCCGTCCTGATCCTGCCGATGGTCGCGGGCCCGGTCCTGGCCACCGTCACGAGCCCGGTCTGGGCGATCACCGCGCTGACCATGGCGGTGTTTTTCCTGCCGTCCTTCTTCGCCGGCGTCCCCGCGCCGGTGCTGGCGCAGATCGCGGTGACGACGCACGACCGTTCCGGCCCAGCGCTGGGGGCGATGTTCGCCTCGGGTGCGGTGGGCGCCATTGCGGGCACGCTGCTGGCGGGGTTCGTCTTCATCGCCTGGCTCGGCTCGGCGCTGACGCTGGTGGTGGTCACGCTGGTCTATATCGCCTCGGGCCTCCTGTTTTTCTGGCTGGCGCGGTCACGCGGATTCGCGCTGGCGCTGCTGGCCGGCGCGGCGGCGGCCGGGATGGCGGGCCTCGCGCTGGCCGCCCCCGCGCAATGCGAGCAGGAGACCAGATATTTCTGCCTCCGGGTGGAGGACCTGTCGGCCGATCCCTCCAGCCCCGTGCACCTGATGGTCATCGACCACCTCGCCCACGGGATCAGCGCGCGCGATGCGCCGCAGGTGCAGTTCACCGTGCATGGCGCGATGCTCGACACGCTCACCCGGATGCGCGCGCCGCGCGACGACTTCACCACCTACGTGATCGGCGGCGGCTCCTTCTCCGTTCCGCGCAGTCTGATCGCGCAGGGCGCGGGCCCGATGACGGTGGCCGAGATCGACCCCGAGGTGACGCAGCTCGCGGCCGAGGCGTTCTGGTTCGACCCGTCGACAGCGGAGATCTGGCACGAGGACGCGCGCCGCGCGCTGCTGACCCGGCCCGAGGCGCGGTTCGACATCGTCATCGGCGACGCCTTCACCGACGTGGTCGTGCCCGTCCACCTCGTCACGCGCGAGTTCTTCGAGCTGGTGGCATCGCGGATGACGCCCGAGGGCTCGTTTCTGATGACGGTGATCGACTACGAGGACCGTCTGGGCGCCGTCGGCTCCATCGTGACGACGCTGCGCGAGGTGTTCCCGGTGGTCGAGGTCTGGACCCGTGCAGCGCAGCCCGATCCCGGCGCGCGGATGGTCTTTGCCGTCGTGGCGGGCCAGACGCCGACTCCGGTGAACGAGTTCACCGCGCCCGCGCCGGACCTCATGGTGTTCGGGGCACTGGCCGACGGCTTCGTGCAGCAGATCGCCGACCGGCGCGGCATGGTCCTGACCGACGACTTCGCGCCGATCGACCGGCTGATGGGGCGGCGGGATTGAGGCGGAGCGCGACGGGCATGGTGGGCAAGATCGCCCACCCTATGTGGAACGATGCCCGCTGAGGTCGTAGGGTGGGCAAATCCTGCCCACCGCCCTACGCGAACAGTTCGTGGCACAGCTCCAGCGCGTCGATCAGCGTGTCGACCTCACCTTCGGTGTTGTACATCCCGAAGCTCGCGCGGCAGGTGGCGGTGACGCCCAGGTGCTCCATCAGCGGTTGCGCGCAATGGTGGCCGGCGCGGACCGCGACACCCTTCTTGTCGAGCACGGTCGAGATGTCATGCGCATGCGCCGCGCCGTCGAGCGTGAACGAGAAGATCGCGCCCTTGCGCGCCGATTTCCCCTGCACGTTCAGCCAGTTCAGCCCGTCCAGCCGCGCCCGCGCATAGTCGCGCAGCCGCGCCTCGTGGGCGGCAATGGCCTCCATCCCGACGTCCATGAGGTAGTCCAGCGCCACGCCCAGCCCGATCTGCTGTACGATGCCGGGGGTGCCGGCCTCGAACTTCATCGGCGGGTCGGTCCAGGTGACCGTGTCGCGATGCACCTCGCGGATCATGTCGCCGCCGCCGATGAACGGCCGCATCTCGGCCATCCGCGCAGCCTTGATGTGGATCGCGCCGCAGCCGGAGGGACCATAGAGCTTGTGGCCGGTCATCGCGTAGAAATCCGCCCCGAGCGCATCGAGGTTGAGCGGCATGTGCACGGCGGCCTGCGACCCGTCGAGCAGTACCGGCACGCCCTTGGCGTGGGCCGCGTCTATAACCGGCTTCACGTCGAAAACGGTGCCCAGCACGTTCGACATATGCGACATCGCCACCAGCTTCGTCCGCGGCCCGATGGCGTCGATCATCGCCTGCGGGTCCAGGTCGCCGTTGGCGTCCACCTCCACCCATTTCAGCACCACGCCCTGGCGTTCGCGCAGGAAATGCCAGGGCACGATGTTGGCGTGGTGTTCCGCGATGGTCAGCACGATCTCGTCGCCCGCCTGCATCCGCGGCATCGCCCAGCCATAGGCGACGAGGTTGATGCCCTCCGTCGCGCCGCTGGTGAACACGATCTCGCGCTCGTCCGTCACACCGAGGAACCGCGCGATGGTGCCGCGTACGCCCTCGTATTTCTCGGTGGCAAGGTTCGACAGGTAGTGCAGGCCACGGTGGACGTTGGAATATTCCATCGAATAGGCCTGCGTGACCGCGTCGATCACCACCTGCGGCTTCTGCGCGGAGGCGCCGTTGTCGAGATAGACCAGCGGCTTGCCGTTCACCTGCCGCGACAGGATCGGGAAATCGGCGCGGATCTGGTCGATGGGATAGGTCATTCAGGCGGTTCCGAAAGTGATGCCGAGCATGGTCAGGAGCAGGCTCAGGACGAACAGGATCGCGAAGGCGGATACGATGGTCATCGCGAAGACCACCCCCAGCGAGGTGAAGCCGTGGACCGTGGCGATGAAGTTCACCAGGAGCCACAGGAACAGGCCGACCGCCAGCACGGTGACGAAGCCGGCGGCGAAGGGCAGCACCAGCACCGCGACCAGTTGGACCAGCTGCACGAGGATGAAGATGAACTGCAGCCAGACGACGAGGGTCATCGCCTCCTCGAACTGACCTGAGCCGCCGAAGGCCTGCCCGATCCGGGTGATCGCCTGCGCCATCATGTAGAGAAAGGCGGCCTGCAACAGCCCCAGCACGATCGGCGAGCCGACGATGGGGCCGGTCAGGGGCTCGTCCTGCGCCACGTCCTGCGGCACGTCCGCGATCAGGTAGAGCACATCGCCGAGGATCATCGACAGCACCACGACCAGCGCGAAGGCGAGCCACAACGCCTGCCGCGGCACACCGAGGCTGAGGATCGTCTCGGCCCCTTCGCGCGGGTTCGTCACCGTCTCGCGCGCCAGGCGCAGCAGCGGGCCGAGGCTCAGCAGATGGGTCATGGGCTCGTATCCGCCTCGGGTGCGCGTTCCGCCTCGCGCAAGGAAATGCCCCAGATCGACAGGAAGGCAACCAGCAAGATCACCCCTGCGACGGTCTGCTCCGGGCCGGGGCCGATGAAGCCCGCGACGAGGCCATACAGAAGCCACGCCGGGGAAGCGGCGAGCAAGGACCAGAACAAGGCCAATCGCGCCGAATACCAGCTGCCCCGTCCGCGGACGAGTTTCGCAAAAAGGTGCGTCAGCGCCGCCAAGGTGTAGGCGACGAGCGGCATCAGGAAGATCCAGCCAAACAGCGCACCGCCAAGCCGCGCGTCAAGGGGCACCGAGGGGTCGAGGAAGGCCTGGCGGCTGAGGGCGGGCCATTGCGCGATGAAGATCACGAAACAGGCCGCGATCAGGATCGCGAGCGCGCGGTCCTCGCGCCGGCCCATGGCGAGCAGCTTGCGCATCACGCGCGCGGGGCGGCGCCATGTCGCCACGATGTCGGACGTCACTGCCATCGTTTCAGCCCCGCCTGCGCCGCTCCAGCCAGAGCTGCAGCCGGGTGCGGATCTCGTCTTGCAGCCCGGCATCCTCGATTTCCTGGATCGCCTCGTCGATGAAGGCCAGCACCAGCAGGTCGGTCGCCGTCTCGCGCGGCACACCGCGGGCGCGCAGGTAGAACAGCGCGGTCTCGTCGATCGCCCCGGTGGTCGAGCCATGCGAGCATTTGACGTCGTCGGCGTAGATCTCCAGCTCGGGCTTGGCCTGGAACGACGCTTCCTCGTCCAGAAGCAACGCCTGGCTGATCTGGTAGCCGTCGGTCTTCTGCGCGCCGGGTTTTACCAGGATCTTGCCCTGGAACACACCCTCGGCGCCGTTCCTGAGCACCTTCTTGAACACCTGCCGGCTTTCGCAATTCACCGCGTCATGGGTGACGAAGACGGTGTCGTCATGGTGGCAGGCGATGGTCTTGCCGTCGCCCATGGCCGCGCCCGCGACATGCGCGATGGCATCGTCGCCGGTCAACTCTATCACGTGCTCGTTGCGGGTGAGGATGCCGTTCACCGTGAGTGTGAAGGATTTGTAGGCGCTTTCCTCCCCCAGACGCGCGAACATGTGGGTCGCCGCGCGGCGTTCGTGGTCGCGGCCCTGCGCGCGGATGTGGTGGAAGGCGCCGCGGTCGGCGACGCTGATCTCCATCGTCTTCATGAAGCGCGCGGCGGCCGGGCCGTTCTCGAGAATGGTGAGCTCCGCGCCCTCCTCCACCCGCACGACATGGTGCAGCATCGCGTCAGAGGTCTCCGAGCGGTGCAGGTAGACGAAGCTGATCGGCTTGGCCGCCATGCCGGTGGCGCGGATCACCAGGCCATCGGTCGCGAAGGCCGTGCTCAGCGCGGCGAGCGGGCGGGCGACCGGGGTCTGGCCCGCGGCCTCCAGCGTTCCGAAGACGTCGCGTGCCCAGTGGATGTCCTTGTTAAGGGCATCCGACAGCCGCTCGATCTCCACCCCCGCAAGGCTCAGATCGTCCGATTGGTCAGGGTCGAAGACGCCGTCGACGAAGACGATGCGCAGCCGGTCGATCTCGGAGAAAAGCGGTGCCTCGTCCGTCGCCTCGAAAAGCGCGGCGCGCGGCGGCGCGGGCTGGGTCAGGCTCGCGGGATCGGTGTATTTCCAGTACTCGTCGCGCCGCGTCGGAAGGCCCATGTCGCGGACGCGCGCCAGTGCAGCCTCGCGGGCCTCGCGCGCCCAACCGGCGCCCTGCGGCAGGTCGAGCGTGGCAAGCCGGGTTTCGGTCAGGTCCTGCTTGGGTTGTGCCACCGCCATTACGCCACCTCGCCGACGATGTCGGTATAGCCGTTCTTTTCCACTTCGATGGCCAGCTCCGGCCCGCCGGTCTTGATGATGCGGCCGTCGGACATGATGTGGACGACGTCGGGCTGGATGTGGTCGAGCAACCGTTGGTAGTGCGTGATGACGAGGAACCCGCGGCCCGCATCGCGCAGCGCGTTCACGCCGTCGGCCACCAGCTTCATCGCGTCGACGTCGAGGCCGGAATCGGTCTCGTCGAGGATGCACATCTTCGGCGCCAGCACGGCCATCTGCAAGATTTCGTTACGCTTTTTCTCACCGCCTGAAAAGCCGACATTCACCGGACGCTTCAGCATCTCGGCGTCGATCTTGAGCGAGGCCGCCTTGTCGCGGATCAGTTTCAGGAACTCGCCGGCGCTGATCTCGTCCTCGCCGCGGGTTTTGCGCTGCGCGTTCAGCGCGGTGCGCAGGAAGGTCATGTTGCCCACGCCGGGGATTTCGACCGGGTACTGGAACGCGAGGAAAAGGCCCGCGGCCGCACGTTCCTCCGGCTCCATCGCCAGCAGGTCCTCGCCCTCCAGCGCTGCGGTGCCATCCGTCACCTCGTAGCCGTCGCGGCCCGACAGCACATAGCTCAGCGTCGACTTGCCCGAGCCGTTCGGCCCCATGATCGCGTGGACCTTGCCGGCCTCGACCTCCAGGTCGACGCCCTTGAGGATCTGCTTGTCCTCGTCTTCCAGTTTCACGTGCAGGTTCTTGATGCTCAGCATGTCGCGTTTCCTTCCGTCAAGTCACCGGGGCCGCGGCCTTGGCCGCCTGCCCCATCGTTGCGTCTGCCCGAAGCTCCTTCGGGAAATGTCTGATCAGCGCGTCCCGCGCGGCGGCGATGCCGTCGGCGTAGCGCAGGGGCCCCGTCGCCGCCCGCGCGGCAAGGCCCGGCACCGCGTCGATCGCGACCGGCGCCGGCATGTAACGCCCGACCGAGGCGGCATAGTCGTGGTATTTCATCAGCCCCTGCCCGGCGGGATCCATCCAGGTGCTGGCGACGCCGTAGGCATCGGCCACGATCAGGCCGTGCAGGCTGGCCGAGACGACATGGGCCGCGCCCGCGATGGCGGCGCAGACCGCCTCGGGCTCCTGGCGCGGGTCGACAAGGCGCAGGCGCGCATCGCGCGCGACCATCGCCGCGATCGCCGGGGCGTCCATCTGGCTGTGATGCGGGATCACCACGACGTGGTCGTCCCGCACCGGCGCCGGCCCGAGGACGTCGGGCGCCAGCAGGCCGGGATCGCCGAACTCCGTCATCTCGATCCGGCAGATCGCGGCGCCCACCGGGCCGCGCATCAGACGGATGTCGAGATTGTCGAGAAACTCGCGCCGGAAGATCGGGTTCAAGACCCCGGTCCCCCAGAGGATCGGCTTCGGCCGCCCCGGCGCAGGCTCGGGAAACGCCTTGGCCAGAACGTGCAGCAGCGAGCCGAGCGCAAACAGCTCCGCCTGTTTCGGGCGCACGTTCACCACCTCGCGACCCGAGATCCAGGCCACCGCCCGCGCGCTCAGCGTGTCGCCGAAATTCGCGGCGGGCCAATGGTAGAGCTTCAGCGGCTCGGGGCGATCGGTGCCGATGGTCATGGCTCTCCCCCGGCTTCAGGCGTCTTGCCGCGCGGCGACGAAGGGCAGACGGTCGAGGTAGCCGTGCACCGTTTCGACCTTCAGCACATCGCGGTCGACAAGCTTTTCCAGTGCGGCCACGGCCAGGTCCTGGCTGTCGAACACCGCATCGGCCAACAGCGCGAGGTGCTTGAGCCGCTCGGTCTCGAACCCCCAGACCTCGCACAGCCCCAGCCGGAGCAGCGGTGCATAGGGCGGTTCGCTGAGCGGATTGGCCCCGATGTCGACGACCCGCGTCAACCGCTCGGGCGCCAGCACTTCGGCCAGATAGGCTGCGCGATCGCCGTCGAATCCGATGCCCATGTTCAGATCGTCCTTTCGACCGGGCCCGCGTCGACCATCATCAGCCCACCGAGCCTTCGAGGCTGATCGCGACCAGCTGCTGGGCTTCCATCGCGAATTCCATCGGCAGGGCCTGCAGCACCTCGCGGGCGAAGCCGTTCACGATCAGCGCGACCGCCTCTTCCTCGCCCATGCCGCGCGCGCGGCAGTAGAACATCTGGTCGTCATCCACCTTGGAGGTGGTCGCCTCGTGTTCCACCCGGCTCGAGTTGTTCTTCACCTCGATGTACGGGACGGTGTGCGCCCCGCACTTGTCGCCGATCAGAAGGCTGTCGCACTGGGTGTAATTGCGGCTGTCCTTGGCCTTCGGATGCATCGACACCAATCCGCGATAGGTGTTCTGCGCGCGGCCCGCGGAAATGCCCTTGGACACGATCCGCGATTTGGTCCGTTTGCCGAGATGAACCATCTTGGTGCCGGTATCGGCCTGCTGAGCGTTGTTGGTGATGGCGATGGAATAGAACTCGCCCTGGCTGTCGTCGCCGCGCAGGATGCAGGACGGGTATTTCCAGGTGATGGCCGAGCCGGTTTCCACCTGCGTCCACATCACCTTTGACCGGTCACCCCGGCAATCGGCGCGCTTGGTGACGAAGTTGTAGATGCCGCCACGGCCCTCCTCGTCGCCCGGATACCAGTTCTGAACCGTCGAATACTTGATCTCCGCATCCTCCAGCGCGACCAGCTCCACCACCGCTGCGTGCAGCTGGTGGGTGTCGCGCTGCGGTGCGGTGCAGCCTTCGAGGTAGGAGACGTAGCTGCCCTTGTCCGCGATGATCAGCGTCCGCTCGAACTGGCCGGTGTTCTCGGCGTTGATGCGGAAATAGGTGGAAAGCTCCATCGGGCAGCGCACGCCCGGCGGGATGTAGACGAAGGACCCGTCGGAGAAGACCGCCGAGTTCAGCGTCGCGAAGTAGTTGTCGGTGATCGGCACGACCGAGCCGAGGTATTTCTTCACCAGATCCGGGTGGTTCTGGATCGCCTCGGAGATCGAGCAGAAGATCACGCCGGCCTTCTGCAACTCGGCCTGGAAGGTGGTGCCGACGCTGACGCTGTCGAAGACCGCGTCCACGGCGACCTTGCGGCCCTCGGCGGGCGCATCCTCGGCCCCCTCGACGCCGGCAAGGATCATCTGTTCCTTCAGCGGGATGCCGAGCTTCTGGTAGGTCGCCAGCAGCTTGGGGTCGACGTCGTCAAGAGACTTGGGCTTTTCCGCCATGCTCTTGGGCCGCGCGTAGTAGTACTGGTCCTGGTAGTCGATCGGCGGGTAATGGACCATCGCCCACTCGGGCTCGGCCATCTGCTTCCAGCGCTTGAACGCCTGCAGCCGCCAGTCGGTCATCCATTCCGGCTCGTGGTTCTTGGCCGAGATCAGGCGGACGATGTCCTCGCTCACGCCCTTGGGCGCGTAGTCCATCTCGATCTCGGTGTTCCAGCCGTACTTATACTTGCCGCCCATGGCCTGGACGGCTTCGACGGTCTCGCGGTCAACACCTTCCTTGACCTGGTCCTGAAGATCGTTGTCGAGAGCGGCCATGGTATTTCCTCCGTAGTGCCGGTGCTGTCCGGCTCGCATGGTGCGGGTTGGCCCCGCCTGTGTCGTCACCGTCCGCGTTCGGCGAACCGGTCATGGGCGGCGCCCCAGGCCTCGGCGAAGGCCAGAACCTCCGCCTCGGTCGTCGTGGGCCCGAGCGAGACGCGCAACGCGCAGGCGGCCTCGGCTTCCGAATAGCCCATCGCGCGCAACACGCCGCTGGCCTTCACCTTGCCCGAGGAGCAGGCCGACCCGGCCGAAACCGCGAAGCCCGCCAGATCCATCTGCATCACCTGCGTCTCGCCCTTCCAACCGGGCGTGAGCATCATCGAGGTGTTCGGCAATCGCGCGCCATCTTTCCCGACAAAAATAGTCTCTCTTGCGAAATGGTCCAGAGCCTTTTCTAGAATATTTCTAAGTTTCTCCACCTTTTCCCAGATCCCGTTTTCAAGATCTTGTATGGCAGCCTCGGCCGCAGCCCCAAATCCGGCAATGCCGATCAGGTTCTCGGTTCCCGACCGCCGCCCCATCTCCTGACCGCCGCCCCGAATGCGCGCGGATACGTCCAGCCCGCGCTTCAGGATCAGGGCGCCGATTCCCTTTGGCCCGCCCAGCTTGTGGGCCGAGACAAAGGCCATCTCGACGCCCGACCAGTCGAAGGCCAGGGGCAGCTTGCCGAAGCCCTGGGTCCAGTCGCTGACCGCAAGGCCCTGTGGCAGGTCCTGCACGATGCCGGTCTCGGAATTGGCCAGTTGCAGTGTGCTCGCCGCCGGCTCGTCCAGCGTCACAAGGCCGTCGCGGCCGACCGCAAGATCCTCCGTCACCCAGGCGCGCACCGCGTCATGCTCGATCGCCGCGCCGTGCAGCCCGCGCCCTTCCAGCGCCAGCGCCGCCGCCTCGGTCGAGCCGGAGACGAAGACGATATCAGCCGCCTGCGCGCCGAGCGCCGTGGCGATCTGGCCCCGCGCGCGTTCCATCAACCCCTTGGCCGCCCGCCCCTCGGCATGGACGGAGGACGGGTTGCCGACGATATCCATCGCCGCAACCATCGCCGTGCGCGCCTCGGGCCTGAGCGGCGCGGTCGCGTTCCAGTCGAGATAGACGCGCGCCATCGCCGGTCCTTCGTCCTTCAAAATCGGGCAGGTCGCGGGGGCCGCTCAGGCCTCGTCGACGACCTCGAACAGGTTCGGCACCGCCGGGCAGGGCGTCAGCCCGTTGCCCACCACGTCCGACAGCCGCGTCTGGTGCAGGAAGACATAGACATGCGCCGACAGGCTTTCCCACAAACGGTTGGTCATCGACTGCGCCCGGCTGCCCGACACGCCGCCCGAGGCGCCCGCGCCGGTGTGCATCGCGCTCACCGTCTCGTCCACCGCCGCGAAGATGTCGACCACCCGAATCTCGGCCGCGGGCCGCGCAAGCCGGTAGCCGCCGCCCGGGCCGCGCACCGATTCCACCAGGTGCGCGCGCCGCAGCTTCACGAAGAGCTGTTCGAGATAGGGCAAGGAGATGTCCTGCCGCCGCGACAGTTCCGACAGCGACACCAGCCCCTCGGCTTTCTGCAAGGCAAGATCGGCCATTGCGACCATCGCGTAGCGACCCTTGGTACTGAGCTTCATGGTGGCCTATCCCCCCTGCAAAGATTGACCTTTACCTTCCGCACGCTTAACTGCGGAACGACCCGGTTCCGGCCTTGCGGCGCCGGCAGGAATTTTCAAGGTTCTAGGGAGCGGCCCCGCACGCGTCAAGCATGCCCGCCCCCGGCGCCACCCGGAAGGAGACGACGATTGCCCGAGGTGATTTTCCCCGGCCCCGAGGGCCGGCTTGAAGGCCGTTACCACCCGCAAAAGATCAAGGACGCGCCGATCGCCATCATCCTGCATCCGCATCCGCAGTTCGGCGGCACGATGAACAACCGCGTCGTCTACAACCTGCATTACGCCTTCCACAAGATCGGCTTCACCGTGCTGCGCTTCAACTTCCGCGGCGTCGGGCGATCGCAGGGTGAATATGACCAGGGAATCGGCGAATTGAGCGATGCCGCCTCGGCGCTCGACTACCTGCAATCGATGAACCCCAATTCCAAGCATTGCTGGGTCGCTGGCTTTTCCTTCGGCGCCTGGATCGGCATGCAGCTCCTGATGCGGCGGCCCGAGATCACCGGCTTCATCTCGGTCTCGCCGCCGGCCAACATGTATGATTTCTCCTTCCTCGCGCCCTGCCCGGCTTCGGGCCTCGTCATCAACGGCGCGTCCGACCGCGTCGCCAAGCCGCAGGACACCCGCATCCTCGTCGACAAGCTGCACGAGCAGAAGGGCATCACCATCACCCACCAGGAGGTCGAGGGCGCGGGCCACTTCTTCGAGGACCCGCACATGGACCCGATGATCGAGAGCGTGCAGGCCTACGTGAAGCGCCGCCTCACCGAATCGAGCCGCTGAGGCAGCCATGAGCAGGATTGCCGAGGAGCTTGCCGACAAGCTGGCGCAGGACACGATCGAGGCGGCCGAGGTGCTGGACGACGAGCGGCTGGTGGAACAGATCGCGCAGTCCATCGGCGCCTCCTCCCCCACCACGGAAGAGCTGTTCCGCACCGCCGTCCGCGTCCGCATGGCCGAGGCCCGCGCGCGCAAGATGCTCGAGGACCGGCTGGCCAAGGCAAAGGCCAAGGCGCCCGGCGCCGGCTGATCCTGCCGCAGCGCGGCATTTTCCTGTGGTATGCCACCGCATGCGGTCTTTCCAGACGAGATGGCATCCGCTAGACGGCCCGCAAGCGATTGCGCCCGAGCCAGACCGGAGAGCCTCCCATGACCAAGATCAAGGTCGACAACCCCATTGTCGAGATGGACGGCGACGAGATGACCCGGATCATCTGGGCCTTCATCAAGGACAAGCTGATCCTGCCCTATCTCGACCTCGACCTGCTCTACTACGACCTGGGCATGGAAGAGCGCGACCGGACAGAGGACCAGGTCACGATCGACGCGGCCGAGAAGACCAAGGAGGTCGGCGTCGCGGTGAAATGCGCGACGATCACCCCCGACGAGGCCCGCGTCGAGGAATTCGGGCTGAAGCAGATGTGGCGCTCGCCTAACGGGACGATCCGCAACATCCTCGGCGGTGTGGTCTTCCGCCAGCCGATCATCTGCCGCAACGTGCCGCGCCTCGTGCCGGGCTGGACCCGGCCCATCGTCATCGGCCGCCACGCCTTCGGCGACCAGTACCGCGCGACCGACATGAAATTCCCCGGCCCCGGCAAGCTGACGATGAAATTCGTCGGCGAGGACGGCACCGTGATCGAGCGCGACGTCTACGACGCGCCCTCTTCGGGCGTCTACATGGGGATGTACAACCTCGACGATTCGATCCGCGATTTCGCCCGCGCCTCGATGAACTACGCGCTGAACCTGGGCTGGCCGCTTTACCTGTCGACCAAGAATACCATTCTGAAACAGTATGATGGCCAGTTCATGCTGCTGTTCCAAGAGATCTTCGAGGAAGAATTCGCCGACAAGTTCGAGGCCGCCGGCATCTGGTACGAGCACCGGTTAATTGACGACATGGTCGCCTGCGCGATGAAGTGGAACGGCGGCTTCGTCTGGGCCTGCAAGAACTACGACGGCGACGTGCAGTCCGACACCGTGGCGCAGGGCTTCGGCTCGCTTGGGCTGATGGCCTCGCAGTTGATGACGCCCGATGGCAAGATCGTCGAGGCCGAGGCGGCACATGGCACCGTCACCCGCCACTACCGCCAGCACCAGAGGGGTGAGGCGACCTCGACCAACTCCATCGCGTCGATCTACGCCTGGACCGGGGGGCTGAAGCACCGCGCAAAGCTCGACGATAACGGGCCGCTGATGAGTTTCGCGGAAACGCTGGAACGGGTCGTGGTGGAAACGGTGGAGGCCGGGTTCATGACCAAGGATCTCGCGCTGCTCGTCGGGCCGGACCAGAAATGGCTGACCACGATGGGCTTTCTCGAGAAGGTGGACGAAAACCTGAACGCCGCGCTCGCCGGCTGACGCCTCAGTCCAGCGCCTCGACCAGCACCAGGTCGCGCTCCGACGCGCCTGCCGCGTGGCTCAGCGCCTCCTGGTAGGTGGCGCTGTCGTAGCAGGCATTCGCGGCCTCGAGGCTCGGGAACAGCGCCACCACGTTGCGCGGATGGGCGCGGCCCTCCTTCTGGATGGCACGGCCGCCACGGGCAAGGAACTGCCCGCCGTGCTCGGCGATGGCCTTGGTCGCAAGTGCCGCATACTTGGCATAGGCCGCGTCGTCGCTGACCGTCACATGGGCGATCCAGTAGGCTCCGGGCATCGCTTACACTCCCTTCACAACATCTTCCGCGGCGGCGATGGCGGCCTCGGCCCCCGAGGCGTCCTGCCCGCCGCCCTGCGCGAAATCGGGCCGGCCGCCGCCGCCCTTGCCGCCGAGCGGACCGACCGAGGCGCGCACCAGATCGACGGCGGAAAGCTTGCCGGTCAGGTCGTCAGTCACGCCGGCGGCCACCGCCACCTTGTCGCCGGTGTCGGCGATCAGCAGCACCGCGCCCGAGCCGAGCCGCGCCTTGTGCTCGTCGATCAGCCCCGCCAGGTCCTTGCCGGTGACGCCGCTGAGCGCCTGCGCGAAAAACGCGATGCCGTTCACCTCGCGCGCCTCATGCGCCGGTTGTCGCGCACCGCCTGCCATGGCGAGTTGCCGGCGCAACTGCGCCACCTCGTTCTCCAGCTTGCGGCGCTCGTCCTTCAGCGCGCGCACCCGGTCGAGCAACTCGCCCGGCGTCGCGTTCACCTCCTGCGCCAGCGCGGCGACCCGGTGGTCCTGCGCGCTGAGGTAGTCGAAGGCGGCGGGTCCGGTCAGCGCCTCGATCCGGCGCACGCCGGCGGACGACGCAGAATCGCCAAGCGTCACGAAAACGCCGATGTCGCCGGTCTGGCGCACATGGGTGCCGCCGCAAAGCTCCAGCGAATAGGTCTGCCGGTCCGCGCCCTTGTTCGAGCCGGCCAAGGTGCCCATCGACACCACGCGCACCTCGTCGCCGTATTTCTCGCCGAAGAGCGCCTGCGCGCCGAGATCGCGGGCGGCGTCGGGCGTCATGATCCGCGTCTCGACCGGGGAATTCTGGCGGATAAATTCGTTCACCTCGCGCTCCACCCGGGCAAGCTCCTCGGCCGACAGCGCCTTGCCGTGGCTGAAGTCGAATCGCAGCCGGTCGGGCGCGTTCAGCGAGCCGCGCTGCGCGACGTGATCGCCGAGCGCGCGGCGCAGCGCCTCGTGCAGCAGGTGGGTGGCGGAATGGTTCGCGCGGATCGTCGTGCGACGGTCGTGATCGACCTCCAGTTCAGCGCCCTGCCCCGGCTTCATCTCGCCTTCCGTCACCTCGGCCATGTGCAGGACCACGCTCGCGACACGCTTGGTGTCGGTCACGCGGGCGGTCCCCGTCGCGGTGCGGATGGTGCCGCAATCGCCCACCTGGCCGCCGGATTCGGCGTAGAACGGCGTCTGGTTCACCACGATGGCAAGGCTTTCGCCCGGCTTGGCGAAGTCGATCGCCGCGCCGTCGCGCACCAGCGCCAGCACCTGGCCCTCGGCGGTTTCGGTGTCGTAACCTAGGAACTCGGTCGCGCCGTGCTCCTCCGCCAGGTCGTACCAGATCGCGGCATCGGCCTGTTCGCCGGTGCCCGACCAGGCCGCGCGCGCCTTGGCCTTCTGTTCCGCCATCGCGGCATCGAAGCCCGCGGTATCCACCGCGCGGCCCTTTTCTCGCAGCGCATCCTGCGTCAGGTCGAGCGGGAAGCCGTAGGTGTCATAGAGCTTGAAGGCCGAGGCGCCGGGCAGCGCGGCATCGTCCGGCAGGCCCGAAAGCTCCTCGTCCAGCAGCTTCAGTCCGCGGTCGAGCGTGGTGCGAAACCGCTCCTCCTCCAGCTTCAGCGTCTCGGTGATCAGCGCCTGCGCGCGCCCAAGCTCCGGGTAGGCCTGTCCCATCTGGCCCACCAGCGCCGGCACCAGCCGGTGCATCAGCGGGTCGGCCGCGCCCAGCAGGTGCGCGTGGCGCATCGCGCGCCGCATGATCCGCCGCAAGACGTAGCCGCGGCCCTCGTTCGAGGGCATCACGCCGTCGGCAATCAGGAACGAACATGACCGCAAATGGTCCGCGATCACCCGATGGTGCACGTTCTTCGGCCCGTCGGGATCGACCGAGGTGGCGTGCGCCGAGGCCTCGATCAGCGCACGCATCAGGTCGGTGTCGTAATTGTCGTGCTTGCCCTGCAGCAGCGCGCCGACCCGCTCCAGCCCCATGCCGGTGTCGATCGACTGCATCTCGAGCGGGACCATCGAACCATCCGCGAACTGCTCGTTCTGCATGAAGACGATGTTCCAGATCTCGATGAACCGGTCGCCGTCCTCGTCCGCGCTGCCCGGCGGGCCGCCCCAGATATGGTCGCCGTGATCGTAGAAAATCTCGGTGCAAGGGCCGCAGGGGCCAGTCGGGCCCATCTGCCAGAAATTGTCCGAAGTCGCGATGCGGATGATCCGGTCCTCGGGCACGCCGACCTTCTTCCAGATCTCGAAAGCCTCGTCGTCGGTGTGGTAGACCGTTGCCAGCAGCCGCGTCTTGTCGATGCCGAAGTCGCGGGTGATCAGCTCCCACGCGTAGGGGATCGCGGCCTCCTTGAAATAGTCGCCGAAGCTGAAATTCCCCAGCATCTCGAAGAAGGTATGGTGGCGCGCGGTGTAGCCGACGTTGTCGAGGTCGTTGTGCTTGCCGCCCGCGCGCACGCATTTCTGCGCGGTCGTGGCGCGCTGGTAGTCACGGTGCTCGACCCCGGTGAAGAGGTTCTTGAACTGCACCATCCCCGAGTTGGTGAACATCAGCGTCGGGTCGTTGCGCGGCACCAGCGGGCTGGAGGGCACGACCTCGTGGCCGTTGCGGCGGAAATAGTCGAGAAAGGTGCTGCGGATATCGTTGAGGCTGGCCATCGGGTCTCGCACTTGGCGGTGTCACATCGGAGACCGGATGTATCCCCGCACCCCGCCCCTGTCCACAGGGCTGAACCGCACAACGAAAAAAGACGGCCACGACGGCCGCCTTTTCCGGGCGTAGTCTCCGCGTAGTCTCTGCAGCATCGCCGCGCGGGCCGTTTCGCGCAGTCGGCCGTCCGCATCCGTCAGTCCTCGAGCATCTCCGCCGCATTGTCGTCGTCGCCGGAGCCGATGCCGAAGTCGAGCCCGTGCGAGGCGCGGATCTTGTCCTCGATCTCCAGCGCGACATCGGGGTGATCGCGCAGGAACTGCTTGGCGTTCTCGCGCCCCTGCCCGATCCGCTCGTCGCCATAGGAGTACCAGGAGCCGGATTTCTCGACGATCCCCGCCTTCACGCCCATGTCGACCAGTTCCCCGGTCTTGGAGATGCCTTCGCCGTACATGATGTCGAATTCCACCTGCTTGAACGGCGGCGCCACCTTGTTCTTCACCACCTTCACGCGGGTCTGGTTGCCTACCACCTCGTCGCGGTCCTTGATCGAGCCGATGCGGCGGATGTCGAGGCGGACGGAGGAGTAGAATTTCAGCGCGTTGCCGCCCGTGGTCGTCTCGGGCGAGCCGAACATCACGCCGATCTTCATCCGGATCTGGTTGATGAAGATCACCATGCAGTTCGAGCGGCTGATGGACCCGGTGAGCTTGCGCATCGCCTGGCTCATCAGGCGGGCATGCACGCCGACCGAGCTGTCGCCCATGTCGCCCTCGAGTTCGGATTTCGGGGTCAGCGCCGCGACCGAATCGATCACCACGAGGCTGACCGCGCCCGAGCGCACCAGCGTATCGACGATCTCCAGCGCCTGCTCGCCGGTGTCGGGCTGCGAGATCAGCAGCTCGTCGAGGTTCACGCCCAGCTTTTTCGCATATTGCGGGTCGAGCGCGTGTTCGGCGTCTACGAAGGCGCAGACGCCGCCCTTTTTCTGTTCCTCGGCAACGACATGCAGCGTGAGCGTCGTCTTGCCCGAGCTTTCCGGCCCGTAGATCTCGATCACCCGGCCCTTCGGCAACCCGCCGATGCCGAGCGCGATGTCGAGGCCGAGCGAGCCGGTCGACGTCGCCTCGATATCCTTGAGGACGTTGTCGCCGCCCAGCTTCATGATGGAGCCCTTGCCGAACTGCCGTTCGATCTGGGCCAGCGCACTGTCGAGCGCCTTTTGCTTGTCGGCCTGTTTGCGGTCGGTCATGTCGAGAAGATTTGCCGTTGCCATTGCGTTGGGCTCCCTTATTCCACGTCGCTGGCGGCGCAGCAACGGGATGCTCGTGTTCACCTCTTGTTCTCGCCCCTATGTGCAAACAAAACGCGAACAGTTCAAGTAATTTCTTGTCTGGCCTCAGTTTTCGCGGGAATGGTTAAGAACGGGTTTACGGCGCGCGCGTGCTGCTGGGATTTTTGGATGCTGTTGTTCTGGAAGGCAAAACTGGTCCTGCTCGCGGTGCCCAAGACCGGCACCACCGCGCTGGAGGAGGCGTTGTTGCCCTACGCCGATGCCGCGATTCTGGGCCCGCCGGAAAAAAAGCACGTCACGGCGCGCCGGTACCGCAGCCAGCTTGCGCCGTTCTTCGAGAACCGTGGCGGACATGCGCTGGAGACGATGGCGGTGATCCGCGAGCCGGTCGACTGGCTGATGAGCTGGCACCGCTACCGCGCCCGGCCCGAGATCGCGGGCAGCGCCACCTCGACCGCCGAGGTCACCTTCGATGCCTTCGTGGAGGGCTGGCTCACGGACCCGGAGCCGGAATTCGCCCGTGTCGGGCGGCAGTCGCGCTTCGTCTCGGATGGCGCGGGCCAGGTCATCACCGACCACCTGTTCCGCTACGAGGCGCTGGAGAGCGCTGTGGCCTTCCTCGAGGCGCGGCTCGGCCGGACGCTGAAGCTGCCGCGGCGCAATGTCTCGCCTGCCCGCCAGGTTGCTCTGTCGCCGGTGCTCGAGACGCGATTGCGGCGGGAGGCCGCCGCAGATTTCGCGCTGTGGGGCGGGCTTGCCACGAAGGATGCGCCGTGAGCCTCGACCAGTCTCTCCCGAGCCTCAGTGCAACTGGCGCTGCACGGTCTCGGTAAGATCGGTCAGCGAGAACGGCTTCGCGAGGAACACCGCGTTCGGGATCCCGATCGAGCCGTTCTCCAGCTGTTCCTCGGCATAGCCCGAGACGAAGACGACCTTGACGCCGGGGCGGTGTTCCAGCGCCTGGCGCACCCAGGACGGGCCGTCCATGCCGGGCATCACCACGTCGGTGACGAAAAGGTCGACCTGCAGGGCGCTGTCCTCCAGCTTTTTCAGTGCCTCCTCGGCGCAGTCGGCCTCGATCACCGTATAGCCGCGGAGCCTCAGCGCGCGCGAGGCGAAGCTGCGCACCGGCGCCTCGTCCTCGACCAGCATGACGACGGCGGGAAACCCGCCCGGCAGACCCTCGTCCACCGCGCCCGGCGCGGCGTCGTGATCCGCGTCAGGGGCCGGGACCCGCTCCTCGGCCGGCAGGTCGTAGGCCGGGCAGTAGATGGTGAAGGTCGTGCCGACGCCCACCACGCTGTCGACGAAGATGTAACCGCCGGTCTGCTTGACGATGCCATACGCCATCGAAAGGCCGAGCCCCGTGCCCTCGCCTACGCGCTTGGTGGTGAAGAAGGGCTCGAAGATCCGGCCGAGCTTGTCGGGCGGGATGCCGTGACCCTGGTCGCGCACGCGAATCGTCACGTAGCGCCCGGCCGGCACCTCGGCGCGGTCGCGGTACATCGGCTCGGTCAGGCGCACGACGCGGGTATCGACCCGGATCTCGCCGCCCTCGGGCATCGCGTCGCGCGCGTTCACCACAAGGTTCATGATCACCTGGTCGAGCTGGCGCCGGTCGGCGCGGATCGGCAGCAGGCCCGGATCATGGCTGAGCGTGAGCGAGATCTTTTCGCCGACGAGCCGGTTCAGCAGATGCGTCAGTTCGCCCATCGAGTCGCGCAGATCGAGGATCTCGGGCTCCAGCGTCTGCTTGCGCGAGAAGGCCAGCAACTGCCCCACCAGCGCCGCCGCGCGGTTGGCGTTCTGGGTGATCTGCACGAGGTCGGCGTAATCCGGGTCGCCCTGGTCGTGGCGCAGCATCAACAGGTCGCAATGGCCGGTGATCGCGGTCAGCAGGTTGTTGAAATCATGCGCAACACCGCCCGCCAGCTCGCCGATCGCCTGCATCTTCTGGCTTTGCACGAATTGCTGTTCCAGCGTCTTCAGCTCGGTCGCGTCATGCAGAACCGCCAGCAGGGACGGGCCGGTGGCGTCGGTGATGCGCGAGAGCGTGATCTGCAGGAACAGCTCGGCCTCGCGTCGGCGGGCGCGCACCACCTCGGAACGGTTCGGGATGCGTTCGGCGAGCGTGTCCATCACCCAGTCGTTCACCGGCCGCCCCAGCCCCTCGACAAAGGAGGAAAGCGTGCCGGTGGCGTCGCGCGGGATGTCGAGAAGCTGCTGCGCGTGGCGGTTGGTGGCCAGCAGCCGTCCGTCCGACCCGATGTGCAAGAGCGCCACCGGCAGCGCCTCGAAGGCGCGGGCGGCAACGGAGGCGGCAGGCGGTTCGGCCAGCCCCGGCACGGCATAGACCTCGCGCCGGCCGTCCCGGGCGGCCACGACCACGGGGATGACCTCGATCGGGCCGCCCTCCGCCATCAGGCGCGACCGGCGGCCGGGCACGACGGGCATCTCGTCGAACACCTCGTCGAGCGCGGTGGCGCGGCGGCCCAGCACCTCGCGCATCGCGGCGTTCATCGACAGGATCGTGTCGGACTGGCTGACTACCATCATCGGCAGGCTGATCCCGTCGCCGGTATGCGGCGCCGGCCCGGTCTGGTCGTCGATTCGCCAGAACACGCCCTGCGCCAGCCGATGAGCGGTGAGGCGCACGGAGCCGCGCGGCGCCACCACGGTTTCATGCGCCGCCATGCGCCGGTCGAGCACGGATTCCTGGCGGAACACGACCGCCGAGGCATTGGGCAGCAGGCCCGAAAGCGCGCGCGCCACGGAATGCCCGTCATGTGCGCCGAACCGCCGTGTCGCGGCCGCGTTCTGCGACAGGATCGCGCCGCCGTCGTCGGTGCAGAAGCACGGCGCCGGATCGTTTTCCATGAGGCGCAGCGCCGAGAGCAACTCCGCCCGCGCGCGCCGGTGTTGCCAGATGCCGCGCGCCGCGAGCAGGAACGCCGCGGAACAAAGGCCCCCCGTCACCGCCCAGAGCATGAAGGCCAGCTCCGCCGAGGCGGCGGTCGCCGCAAAACCGCCCGCCACGCCCCCAAGCACCAGCAAAGCCACGGGTTGCAGCGGCAGACGCCGGCCTGCGCCGATGTCCCGCCGTGTGGCAGCCGCCTCCTCCGTCACCGAATACCCCCGTTGTCGCGCAGGCCGCGCCGGACCCAGCCCCCTGTTAGCACCCGAATGGTTAAACGAAACTTAAGCCAACCCGAAACGACACGGGGCCGCAGATCAGGCGCGGGGGGCGCGGAGGATGGCGTGATAAAACCCGTCAGAGGCGGTGAGCGGCGTGTCGACGCCGTCCCGTTCCAGCATCCAGCCGGGATGGGCCGCGATAAACCGCGCCGCCTGCGCCTCGTTCTCGGCGGTGAAGAGCGAACAGGTCATGTAGACGAGCAGCCCGCCCGGCGCGACAAGGGGGGCGGCTTCGGCCAGGATGGTTGCCTGCACCTCCTCCAGCTCCACCAGCCGCGCAGGGCTCAGCCGCCATTTCGCCTCCGGGTCGCGGCGCCAGGTGCCGCTGCCGGAACAGGGCACATCGCAGAGCACGGCGTCGAAGGGCGCGGCGGCGGGCAGCGCGGCGGTGTCGAAGGTGTCGATCCGCACGCCCGCACGGGCGGCGCGCCCCGGCAGGTCGGCCATACGCCGCGGCGCCGCGTCATGGGCGAAAACTTTCGCCTCGGTGGCGTCCGAGATGGCCAGCGCCTTGCCGCCGCCGCCGGCGCAATAATCGAGGATGCGGCCATTGGGCCAGTCGACCGACGCCAGCGCGCGCTGCACCGAAAGGTCCTGCGGCTCGACCCAGCCATCGGCGAAGACATCGGAGGATTTGACCCGCCGCGCCCCGGATGTGACCTCGAGGGCCGTATCGGCGTGCGGATCGGGGGTGGCGCTGATGCCCTCGGCGGCGAGGCGGTCCAGCGCCTCAGCACGCGTCGCCTTGCGCCGGTTCACCCGCAGGTAGAGCGGCGCGCGGTGGCGGAAGCGGTGGAGCAGGTCCGGAAGGTCATCGCCCAAGCGCTCGGCGAGGAGCGGCAGGGTCCAGCCGGGCACGTCGGCCTCGGGGTCCGGGGCAACGTCAGGGGCGGCGGCCTCCGCCGCGTCCAGCGGCTCCGGCGCATGGCCGTCGCCGGTAAAGAGGCTCGCCGGGTCCACCCCCTGCAAACGCAGCAGCCCGAGCATCAGCGCGCGCCCCGTCTCGCCCTGCCCGAGTGCCGCGCAACTCCCCTTCGCCCGCAGCACATCATACACGTGGTCGCGCACCGCCGCACGGTCGCCCGATCCGGCATAGCGCGCGCCGCGCGCCCAGTTGGTCAGCGCCTGTTCGACGGGCGCGCCCGCTGTCCACGCATCGAGCACGGCAATCGCCGCCGCGATCCGCGCACCGGGGGTCAAGGCATCACCTGAAGATCACTGCGCAACACCCTCACCCCAATTGGTAATTCGGGCTTTCACGGGTGATCTGCACGTCATGGACATGGGATTCCTTCAGCCCCGCCCCGGTGATGCGGACGAAGCGGCAGTTCGACCGCATCTCCGCCACCGTGGCGCAGCCGGTGTAGCCCATCGCGGCGCGCAAGCCGCCGACGAGCTGGTGCACCACCGCGCCGGCCGAGCCCTTGTAGGCCACCTGCCCCTCGATCCCTTCCGGCACCAGCTTGTCGCTGGCGGCATCCTTCTGGAAATAGCGGTCGGCCGAACCGCGCGCCATCGCGCCGAGGCTGCCCATGCCGCGGTAGCTCTTGAAGCTCCGGCCCTGGTACAAGATCACCTCGCCCGGGCTCTCGTCGGTGCCCGCGATCATCGAGCCTACCATCGCGCAATGCGCGCCCGCCGCGATCGCCTTCGCGAAGTCGCCGGAATACTTGATGCCGCCGTCCGCGATCACCGGCGTGTCGGTTTCGGCGGCGGCGGCGGCGCAATCCATGATCGCGGTCAGTTGCGGCACGCCGACACCCGCCACAATCCGCGTCGTGCAGATGGAGCCGGGGCCGATCCCCACCTTCACCGCATCCGCGCCTGCGCCGATCAGCGCCCGCGTCGCCTCGCCGGTGGCGACGTTGCCCGCAACCACCTGCACCGTGTTCGACAGCCGCTTCACCCGCTCGACGGCGACGGCCACGCCCTCGGAATGGCCATGCGCGGTGTCGATCACGATCAGGTCGCAGCCCGCGTCGATCAGCGCCTCCGAGCGCTCGAAGCCTGCATCGCCCACCGTCGTCGCGGCGGCCACGCGCAGCCGGCCGAGCTCATCCTTGCAGGCGTTGGGGTTCACCACCGCACGCTCGGTATCCTTCAGCGTCAGCAGGCCGGTCAGCTTGCCCTCGGCGTCCGTCACCAGCAGTTTCTCGATCCGCCGCGCCTTCATCAGCGAAATCGCCTCGGCCCGGTCGGCCGGCTCGCGCAGGATGGCGAGGTTGTCGGCCGTCATCATCACCCGGACAGGCGTGTCGTCGCGCTCGGCGAAGCGCATGTCGCGGTTGGTGACGATGCCGAGCACCCGGTGCCGCTCATCGACCACGGGAAAGCCGGTGAAGCCATAGCGCTCCATCAATTCGCGCGCGTCGGCCAACGTCTGGTCGGGGGTCAGCGTCACCGGGCTGTAGACGATGCCGGACTCAAAGCGCTTCACGCGACGCACCTCGCGCGACTGCGCCTCGACGTCGAGATTGCGGTGGATGACGCCCATGCCGCCCGCCTGCGCCATCGCGATCGCCATGCGCCCTTCGGTAACGGTGTCCATCGCCGAGGACAGAAGCGGGATGTTGAGCGTGATCGCCTTCGTTACCCGCGTGCGGGTATCCGCCGTGGAGGGCAGCACCGAGCTTGCCCCCGGCACCAGCAGCACATCGTCAAAGGTAAGCGCCTCGCGAATCTCCATGGGAGCGTCTCCTTGGGCTTCAACGTTGGCACGTCCCTATTTCACGGGGCGGGAGGAAGGGAAAGCCCGAAAACCGGCGGGCGCGGCGGTCAGTCGGCGCTCGCCTCCGGCTCGACCCCGCGAAAGCCCGTGGCGACCACGAATTTCTCGGAACTGTCCGACCGCGACGCCGGCGGCTTCACGTTCGCCACCTTGTCGAACCGCTGTTTCAGGAGGTGTTGCAGGCTGCCCTCCGCCCCGCCCGCCAGCACCTTGGCGACGAAGGTGCCGCCCGGTTCCAGCACGTCGAAGGCCAGTTGCGCGGCCGCCTCGCAAAGCGCCACGATGCGGATGTGGTCGGTTTGCTTGTGGCCCGAGGCCGAGGCTGCCATGTCGCTCATCACCACGTCCGCGCGCCCGCCGAGCCAGCCTTTCACCTTTTCATCGGCGTCGTCCTCGAGAAAATCGAGCACGTGCAGCTCGGCACCGGGGATCGGTTCCACCTCCTGCAGGTCGACGCCGATGATCCGGCCGACAGCCTTGCCGCCCTTCTCGCCAAGCGCGTTGATGCGCGGCACCGCCACCTGGCACCAGCCGCCCGGCGCGCAGCCAAGGTCGACGACGCGCGCGCCCGGCACGAGAAAACGGTATTTGTCGTCAAGTTCGAGGATCTTGAAGGCCGCCCGCCCGCGATACCCTTCGCGCTTGGCGCGCTGTACATAGGGGTCGTTCAGCTGCCGCTCGAGCCAGAGGGTGGAGCTGAGCTTGCGGCCGCGCGCGGTCTTCACCTTGGCGCGCAGCTCGCGCTGTCCGCGCCCGCTCGTGCTTTTGCCCGTCGGCTGCTTGGCCATGTCACCCTCGCTCCGCGCGTCGTTGCGCCTGAATACCCCCAGATACGGATGCGGCGGCCGACAAGGAAGCCCAAAGCGCCCGGAAAGCGGTCAGGACCGCACGTCGACGACCACCCGGCCCCGCACCTCCCCCTTCAGGATGGCACGGCCCAGGTCAGGCAGGTCGGCCAGCGTGGCGGGCTGGATCATCGCCTCGAGCTGGTCCATCGGCAGGTCGCGCACGATCCGGTCCCAGGCGCGGACGCGGTTATCGTAGGGCTGCATCACGCTGTCGATGCCGAGCAGGTTCACGCCTCGGAGAAGGAAGGGCACGACCGTAGCCGGCAGGCTCGCACCGCCCGCCAGCCCCACGGCGGCGACGGAGGCACCGTAATTCATCTGCCCCAGAATGCGCGCCAGCATCGCGCCGCCGACGGCGTCAACACAGCCGGCCCAGGTCTCGGCCTCGAGCGGGCGCTTGACGGTTTCGGCCAGGTCCGCGCGCGGCATGATGCGGCTGGCACCGAGGCCGCGCAGGTAATCCTCCTGCTCGGGGCGCCCGGTCACGGCGGCAACCTCGTGCCCCAGATGCGCCAGGATCGCGGTCGCGACCGAGCCGACGCCGCCAGCCGCCCCCGTGACAAGAACCTCGCCCTGTCCAGGCCTTAGCCCATGATCTTCAAGTGCCATCACGGCCAGCATGGCGGTGAACCCGGCGGTGCCCACCGCCATCGCCTGCCGCGTGCTCAAACCTTCCGGCAGCGGCACCAGCCAATCGGCCTTCACGCGGGCCTTTTCGGCATAGCCGCCCCACTGCACCTCGCCCACGCGCCAGCCGGTCAGCACGACCTTGTCGCCGGGGCTGTAGCGCGGATCATCCGAGGCCTCGACCGTGCCCGCGAAGTCGATGCCGGGCACATGCGGGTAGGTTTTTACCAACCCGCCGCCGGGGCCGAGGCAGAGACCATCCTTGTAGTTCACCGTGGAAAATTCAACGGCAACAGTGACATCACCGTCAGGCAACCGGTCGTCGTCCAGTACCCGGACCGAAGCGGAAGTCTGGCCCTCGTCGTCCTTCTCCACCACCAGCGCACGAAATGTCATCTGGGAGACTCCTGTTAAAGTCTTGCATCAACCTTGCGATGTAGGCACTTGTTTCAACGTATTTCTATGCTAGCGGCCAGACTGCGTCCTGCTCGGGTATGAACGGCAGGTCGGTCGCTTCGGGTTCTGCACCGGCTGCGGTCAGCATCGCGTGGACCTGACCGCGGTGGTGGGTCTGGTGATTGAAGATCTGCATCACGCAGAGCGCGAAATCCTTGCGCATCTCGCGCCCCACCATGCCGGAATACCACGTCAGCTCGCCCGCCAGCGTGGCGTCGCTCACCTGCTCCGCCCAGGCCGTGATCCGCGCGTCAAGCTGCGGTCGCTCGGCGACCAGATCAACCCAGCCATAGGCTTGAGCTGTCTGGGAAAACCCGGCCTCCGGCCCCGGCCCGCCGTCCAGCCGCGACATCCAAGTCGTGTCGGCCCACATCAGGTGCGACAGCGTCGCGCGGATCGACCCGAAGAAGGCGCCGCGGTCCATCTCTCGCGCCTCGGGCGTCAGGCCCGCGGCTGCCGTGTAGATCGACCGGTTCTGCCACGCGTTGTAGCGCGCCATCGTCCGGCAATAGCCCTGCGTGATCATCGGTCCGCCTCCCTGAACGCCAGCCGATGATGGCGAAGCCCGCACCCGGCGGCAACCCCGTGCCGCGCGCCATCATCGCACTTGCAGCAAAGCCGCCATCCCCTTAGCTTTTCCTCGGGATCAAGCAAACACTCACCAACGGGGAAAACATCATCATGACCCATCGCATGGCCCTCGGAACCGCCATGGCGCTCGCGCTGACGGCACCGAGCTTCGCACAGGCGCAGGACCTGCTCGTCTTCGACTATTCCGGGTTCGAGGATCCGTCCTTCCACCAGCCCTACATCGACCAGCACGGCAGCGCGCCGGAGTTCGTCTTTTTCGGCGACGAGGACGAGGCGTTCCAGCGCCTGCTCGCTGGCTTCCGCTCGGACGTGACGCATATCTGCGCGGGCTCCGTGCCGCGCTGGGAAGCCTCGGGCATCATCGAGCCCTGGGACCGCGAGCGCGTCGCGGCCTTCGAGACGCTGAACGCGGACCTCGTGGGCGAGGATGTGCTGTCTGGCTCCTCCGAGCTGTTCTTCCTGCCGACGGACTACGGTTCCACCGCTGTCGTCTACAACACCGACGAGGTGCCGGAGGAGGATGTCGCAAGCCTCGATATCTTCTCCAACCCCGACTACGCCGGGCGGCTGTCGATCCCCGACAACGTCGACGACGCCTATGCGCTCGCCTATCTCGCCACCGGCGTCACCGACTGGTCCGACGTGACCGATGCCGAGTTCGAGGCCGCGACCGAGTGGCTGCGCGGCATCCACGAGAACCTGCTGACCTACTGGGTCGACCCGGCCGAGATTTCCCAGCTCATGGCCTCCGGTCAGGTGCTGGCGGCCTGGGCCTGGAACGAGGTGCCGGTGGCGCTGGCGGACGAGGGCTTCCCGGTCGGCTTCGCGCGCAACACCGAGGAAGGCACCAGCGTCTGGCTCTGCGGCTACGTGAACATGACCGAGGGCGAAGGCTCGGAGGATCTTGCCTACGATTTCCTCAACGCGATGCACGCCGAAGCCTCGGCCGAGCCGCTGCTGACCAACGGCTTCGGCTCCGCCAACGACGCGGCGTTGCAATCGCTCGGCGCCGAGGCGCTGGAGGCCGCGGGTCTGGGCGAGGTCACGGTGCCGGTTCTGGCGCAGTTGCCGATCTCGAACGACCAGCGCGAGCGTCAGGCGCAGGCCTTCGAGCGGATCAAGGCCGGGTTCTGAGCCTCTCTTGTGTAGAGTAACGGCAACGGGCGCCCCCACGGGCGCCCGTTTTTCATGGCGTCAGGCAAACCCGCCCTGCGATCCGGCGTCGCGTGCCAGCGCCGCGGCCTCGATCCGGTCGAGCCGATCGCGGGCTCGGGTCGGGCAGCCTTCCTCGGCCAGCAGCTTGCGCCAGAGCCGGAGGCAGGACGTCGGCGACCAGGGTCGCGCGGCATCGGCCATCCAGCCGCGCAGGTCGGGCGGCAGCGCGTCATAGGCCCGCATCGGGTCCAGCGCGCGCCGCCGCGCCTTCAGCCGTGACGCACCGAGATTGCCGCCGCGCCTCATGCAGACTGCGCCACACGCCAATTCGGGAACGGGTCGAGAAGCGCGTCCGCATCGACGCCTTCCGCCAGCAGGCAACCATCGAGCCGGGCCTTCAGTGCCGCCCAGTCGATGCCCGCGCCGATGAACACCAGCTCCTGCCGCCGGTCGCCCCAAGGCTCGGCCCAGTGCTGCGCGATATAGGCCTGCGCCTGCTCCGGCCAGCGGTCGCGCGGAACGGCGGCCCACCAGGTGCCCAGCGGCCGCACGCTCGACAGCGCGCCGGCGAGGCTGAACTCCGCCACCCAGGTCAGGCGCGTCGCGAGCCAGAAATGCCCCTTGGCCCGGATCACGCAAGGCAGCGGGCCGGTCAGCAGGTCGTGGATCGCCTGCGGATCGAACGGCCGCCTGGCGCGGTAGACATGGGAGGCCACGCCATATTCCTCGGTTTCGGGGACGTGGTCGGCGAACCCATACAGCTCCTTGGCCCACATCGGGTGTTCCTGCGCCCGGTCGAAATCGAACAGTCCGGTGTCGAGGATGGCTGAAGCCGGGATGTCGGCATGGTCGGTCTCAAGGATGCGGGCATCGGCGTTGAGGCTGCGGATGATCTTGCGCGCGGCATCGACGCGCTCGGGCCCGGCGTCCGTCACCTTGTTCAGGACCACGAGGTCCGCGAACTCGATCTGGTCGGTCAGCAGGTCCACCAGCGTGCGGGTATCGCCCTCCCCCGCCGTCTCGCCGCGATCCTGCAGGAAATCATGGCTGGAATAGTCGCCGAGCAGGTTCACCGCGTCGACCACCGTCACCATCGTGTCGAGCCGGGCCACGTCCGACAGGCTTTGGCCCGCCGCATCCCGGAAATCGAAGGTCGTGGCGATCGGCAGCGGTTCGGACACCCCGGTCGATTCGATCAGCAGCGCGTCAAAGCGCCCGCTCTCGGCCAGGCGGCGCACCTCGACCAGCAGATCGTCGCGCAGCGTGCAGCAGATGCACCCGTTCGACATCTCGACCAGCGTCTCGTCGGTGCGTGACAGGCCGCCCTCGGCGCGCACGAGATCGGCGTCGATGTTCACCTCGGACATGTCGTTGACGATGACGGCCACGCGCCGTCCCTCGCGGTTTTGCAGCACGCGGTTCAGGAGCGTGGTCTTCCCCGCTCCCAGGAAGCCCGACAGAACGGTGACGGGAAGGCGCGGCGCGGCAGGGTCGAGATCTGGCATGGGGATCCTCGCTGAGTGTAGGCGAGAATGTTATATTATCACATAACGCTCTGACAAGCCCCCGCACCCCGCCCCACGCGACATCTTGAAAATGCGGCCGCAAACCCGTATCTCTGGCGTGTTCCGGCAACGGGACTATGGACATAAACGCGCTCGTAATAAGCGGATCGGACCCGGGGGCGGTACCCGGCGGCTCCACCAAATCTCCGTCATTTGCGGATCATGGGGCCGAAACAGGATCGACGAACGACTAAAGGGGTTAGCTTTGTCCCGGTGAGGTACCACCGTTATCGGTCCGAAACGTACAGTTGCAAATGACAACCGTGCTCCGGCAATGGCTCTGGCTGCGTAAGCAGTTCGAGTCGCCGATCTTAAGCCCTTGCACCTAGCAGTGTAAGGCGGGGTTCGCAGGCACCTGGCAACAGAAGCCTGCACTTCCCCCCTTCCTGTCCCGTTTCATGCCGCGCGCTTTCTTCGCGCCCGAGTGATCCGATGCCGCGCACCGCGCGTTTAAGGGCATATCCGTCGCCCGTCCGCGACCAGCAGGGGATGCCCGATGACCGCTCTGGACTACGTCAATTTCGCGGTTGCGGCGGTCACCATCGCGCTCGGGCTCGTGGGCTGGCTCGCCCCGCGCTGGACGATGCAGCAGCTCGACATGCAGGCGGGACCGTCGAACATGGCCTATACCGAGGTTTCGGCGGCCTCGGGGTGTCTTTTCGTGGGTCTCGGGCTCGGCGCCATGGGGCTCGACCAGCCGCTGGCGTGGGTCGTGGTCGGGCTGGCCTACGCGGGCGCGGCCACCGGGCGGCTCACCTCGATCATCCGCGACGATGCCGCCAGCCGGCAGAGCTGGACCTTCTTCGGCTGCGAGGCGGGGCTGGCCGCCTGGCTGATCCTGGCCAACCTGCCGGGTGTCTAGGGCCCGCGCCCCGCGCGAGCTACCCAGTGCCTTTCAAATCGAAACGAATCTTCTATGGTGAAGGCATCTCACGGGGATGCGCTGCCGAACATGTCTGACCGACCCTCCACCATTGCCTACGGCCGCCTGATGCATCACGCGATGCGCGGGCTGATCCAGCGGGTCCTGACCGACGTGTCGCAGACCGGGTTGCCGGGCGAGCACCACTTCTTCATCACCTTCGACACTATGGCCGAGGGCGTGGGCCTGGCCGACTGGCTGCGCGACCGCTACCCCGAGGAAATGACCATCGTCATCCAGCACTGGTACGACGGGCTTGAGGTCGATGACGACGGATTTTCCATCGTGCTGAACTTCGGCGACAATCCCGAGGCGCTGCGCATCCCCTTCGACGCGATCCGCACCTTCGTGGACCCGTCGGTGGAATTCGGCCTGCGCTTCGAATCGACCGAGGTGCCCGGCGACGACCCCGAGGACCAGCCGCCCGGCAACGACGAGGACCACGACGGCCACGCCGCCTCGCATGATGCCGAGGTGGTGCGGCTGGACACGTTCCGCAAGAACCACTGAGGCGCGCGATCTGAGGGCTTGCCCAATTGCGCCGGCAGGGTAGAACGACGGCGCAACCTGTTTCGACAAGGCATTTTCCCAGATGGCAACCAGCGATTTCGGCCTGTTCATGGGCCAGCTTCTGCGCCGACCGCACCAGGTCGTCGCCCTCGCCCCCTCCTCGCGGTTCCTCTGCGCCGAGATGGCCGCGCAGATCGACCCCGCCGCCGGCCCGGTGATCGAGCTGGGCGCGGGCACCGGCAACATCACGCAGGCGATCCTCGACCGCGGCGTGGCGCCCGAAGACCTGCATTCCATCGAGATGAACCCGGACTTCTGCGACCGCCTGCGTGCGCGGTTTCCGAAGCTGAACGTCTACCAGATGAGCGCGGGCGATGTCGGCACCCTGCCGGTCGAGAATGCGCAGGCCGTCGTTTCGGGCCTGCCGCTCCTGTCGATGCCACTGGGCCTCCAGCGCGACATCCTGACCGGCACCTTCCGGCGTGTGCGGCCCGGCGGCAGCTACGTGCAGTTCACCTATGGCCCGAAACCGCCCGTCGCCCGCGCGGTGCGCGAGGAACTGGGCCTCGACTGGACCACATCGCACAAGATCTGGTGGAACATGCCGCCGGCCCGTGTCTATCGTTTCACAAGGTCGCAGCCCGCCTGAGCCGGGCGCCGCAACTTGCGCAGGCCGTGACCCGAAGCTAAACGGCATGCAACTGCATACCGGAGGGATCAAGATGACCGACACCCGCACAGAATCCGACAGTTTCGGCCCGCTCGAGGTTCCTGCCGACAAGTATTGGGGCGCACAGACGCAGCGCTCGATCCTGAACTTCCCGATCGGTTGGGAAAAGCAGCCGGTCGCCATCGTCCGCGCGCTCGGCGTCATCAAGCGTGCCTGCGCCGAGGTGAACAAGGCCTCCGGCAAGCTCGACGCGCCGCTGGCCGACGCCATCATCGCCGCCGCGCAGGAGGTGATCGACGGAACCCTCGACGACAATTTCCCGCTGGTGGTCTGGCAGACGGGCTCGGGCACGCAGTCGAACATGAACGCGAACGAGGTGATCGCCAACCGCGCCATCGAGATGCTGGGCGGCGAGATCGGGTCGAAGACACCCGTTCACCCGAATGACCATTGCAACATGGGGCAATCGTCGAACGATACCTTCCCGACGGCCATGCACCTCGCCAGCGCCGTGACCGCGCGCGACGTGCTGATCCCCGGGCTGGAAAAGCTCGCCGAGGGCCTTGAGGCCAAGGCGGAGGCGTTTGCCGACATCATCAAGATCGGCCGCACCCACACACAGGACGCGACGCCGCTGACGCTCGGGCAGGAGTTTTCCGGCTACGCGATGCAGGTCCGCAACGGCATCGCGCGCATCAAGCTGGCGCTGCCCGGCATCTACGAGCTGGCGCAGGGCGGCACCGCGGTCGGCACCGGCCTCAACACCGAACACGGCTGGGACACCACCGTCGCGGCCAAGATCGCCGAGATCACCGGCCTGCCCTTCGTCACCGCGCCCAACAAGTTCGAGGCGCTGGCCGCCCATGACGCGATGGTCTTCATGTCGGGCGCGATCAAGACCACGGCGATGGCCTGCTACAAGATCGCCAACGACATGCGCTTTCTCGGCTCCGGCCCGCGCTCGGGCCTGGGCGAGCTGATCCTGCCGGAAAACGAGCCGGGCTCCTCGATCATGCCGGGCAAGGTGAACCCGACCCAGGCCGAGGCGATGACGCAGGTCTGCGCCCATATCCTAGGCAACGACGCCGCGATCTCCTTTGCGGGCTCGCAGGGGCATTTCGAGCTGAACGTCTACAACCCGATGATGGCCTACAACCTGCTGCAGTCCATGACGCTCCTGGGCAACGCCGCCGACAGCTTCACCGAGCGGATGCTGGCCGGCACCGAGGCCAACGTGGAGCGGATCGGCAAGCTGATGCGCGAATCGCTGATGCTGGTGACGGCGCTGGCGCCGACCATCGGCTACGACAACGCCACCAAGGTCGCCAAGACCGCCCACAAGAACGGCACCACGCTGAAGGAAGAGGCGATCCGCCTCGGCTTCGTCGACGCGGAGACCTTCGACCGCGTGGTGCGCCCGGAGGACATGATCGGGCCGTCATGACGGACAAGATCGTCAACCTGACCCGCGCGCGCAACGCGCGCGTGCGGGACGACAAACGCCGCGCGGCCGATGCCAACGCGGTCCGGCACGGGCTGTCGAAAGCCGCGCGCGCCGCGGCGGCCCGCGAGGCCGAGGCCTCGGCCCGGCATCTCGACGGGCACCGCCTGCCGGACGCGCCGGAGCGTGACGAGACATGAGCGAGCGGCCGCGCAAGCATTCCCTGACGCTTCGCGGCCATCGCACCAGCGTGTCGCTGGAAGACAGTTTCTGGATCGAGCTGCAACGGCTGGCCGAGGTCGAGGGCACTTCCGTCAACGAGCTGATCGCCCGCATCGACGCCGCCCGCGGCGTGAAATCTGGCCTCGCCTCGGCAATCCGGGTGCATGTGCTGGAGGCGATCAAGGACGGGCAGTAATGCCTACCCCTTCGCCACGTAGAACACGAAGGCCCGCCCCTCGCTCTCCTGCCCGAGCACCCGGTGCCCGCATTCGGCGCAGAAATGCGGCACGTCGACCTCGGCCATCGGGTCGTCGGCCATCAGCCGCACCACCTGCCCCGGCCGCAGCGCGGCCAGACGTTGCCGCAGCCGCAGCACCGGCAGGGGGCAGCGCAGGCCCTGCGCGTCGATCTCGATATCCCAGTCCATTCCAAGCGCATACGCCGCAGGGCACACCACGCGAATGTGACGCGTTGGCGCGTGACGGAACCGGGCGAAGCGGCTAGACCCGGTGCCATGTTCGGGATCGACCTCTTCGACGCCAGCCTGCTGCCGGCAATCCTCGTGGCCTTCGCCGCGGGTATCCTGAGTTTTCTCAGCCCCTGCGTGCTGCCGATCGTGCCGCCCTACCTCGCCTACATGGGCGGGATCACGATGGCCGAGATCGACGGCGACGCCCGCGCGGCCCGTCGCAAGGCGTTGACGGCGGCGCTGTTCTTCGTGCTCGGCCTCTCGACGGTCTTCGTCTTCCTGGGCTTCACCGCCTCGATCTTCGGGCAATTCTTCCTGCAAAACCAGATCCTGCTCGGAAGGATCGCGGGGGCGGTCATCATCGTCTTCGGCCTGCATTTCCTCGGCGTCATCAATATCCCGCTCTTGAACCGCGAGGCGCGGCTCGATGCCGGCGACCGCGGTGGCTCGGCCTTCGGCGCCTACATCCTCGGGCTCGCCTTCGCCTTCGGCTGGACGCCCTGCATCGGCCCGCAACTGGGCGCGATCCTGTCCATCGCCGCGACCGAGGCGAGCGTGTCGCGCGGCACCGCCCTGCTTGCAGTCTACGCGATCGGCCTCGGCATCCCCTTTCTGCTGGCGGCGGGGTTCATCGACCGGGCGATGGGCGTGATGAATCGGCTGAAGCGCCACATGCGAACGATCGAGCGGGTCATGGGCCTGCTCTTGGTCGGCGTCGGCGTGGCGCTGATGACCGGCGCCTTCTCGGCCTTCTCCTTCTGGCTGCTGGAGACCTTCCCGGCGCTTGGCGCACTCGGCTGACAATCGGCCTTAAGCCCGCCCGAATTCCGCGCTAGGCTTGCGCCATGAGCAGCGACACGCCCCCGCAAGAGGTCCGCCGGCGCCGGGTGATGTATATCCCCGGCTACGACCCCGTGCCGCCGCGCAAGTACCGCGAACGCTACCGCAGCCAGTCGGCCCTTCAGGCCGAAGTGTCGGGCTACGCGATCGAGATCGGCAAGAAACAGACGTCGGGCCGCTTCGGCTGGCACGTCACCGGCAGGATGGAAGGCACCGAGACCCACGCCGATGTCGAGGTGATGTACTGGGCCGACATCGTGAGCAAGTCGATGGACCAGCACATCCTCGGCACCTATGCGCAGCTTGCGCGCACCGCCTGGGCCTATATCGGCTCCTGCGCGCTCTTCCGGCTGATGCGGCTGCGCAAGGGGCCGGTGATCGCGGCGCTTTACCCCGTGCTGGTGCTGCTGGCCCAAGCGCTGCTCGCTCTGGCGCTCGGCTTCGTCATCTACACGGTGCTTCTGACCGGTTCTGTCTACGCGATCCAGACCATCACCGTCGCCCCCGTGACCGGCCCCTGGGACCTGCTCTGCCTCGCCCTCTCTGCCCTCGCCGGATTTGCCGGCGCGGGCGCGTTCCTGCGCTGGTGCCGCAAGCGCGACCACGTTCTGGCCTGGTACCTGATGCACGACTACGCCTTTTCCGCCCAGCACGGCGGTGCCTACCCGCCGGCGCAGGAGGCGCGCATGGCGCTTTTCGCCGATCAGATCGCCGAGGCGCTGACAACCGACATCGACGAGGTGCTCATCGTCGGCCATTCCTCCGGCGCCTATATCGCCGTCTCGATCCTCGCCGACCTGATCCGCGCCGGTCGTGTGCCCGACGCCGGGCCGGCCCTGTCGCTCCTCACCCTCGGCCATGTCATCCCGATGGTCAGCTTCCTGCCCCGCGCCACGCGGCTGCGCGCCGATCTCGCCTGCCTCTCCGTGCAGGGCCGGCTCACCTGGGTCGACGTGACCGCACCGGGCGACGGCTGCGCCTTCGCGCTCTGCGACCCGGTCGCGGTGTCCGGTGTCGCCCCCGAGGGCAAGCGCTGGCCGCTGGTGATCTCGGCCGCTTTCAGCCAGACCCTGCGGCCCGCGACGTGGAAGGCGCTGCGCTGGCGGCTTTTCGAGCTGCATTTCCAGTATCTCAACGCCTTCGATGCCCTGCCCGGCCACGCCCACGACTACGACTATTTCCGCATCACCGCCGGCCCGCTTACTCTGGCCACCCGGCTCGCCCACCGCGCCCCGTCGAAGAGCCGCATTGAACGTCCGGTGAACCGGCACACCAGTATCGCGGCATGAACGACACTCCCGACCTGCCGCCCAAACCGCCCGCCCGCGCCGATCGCGTCTCGCTCTGGCGCTACATGCGGCTGTTTCGGCAGGACATGCTCTCGGCGCAGCCCGCGCGGCTCTACCGGGCCTGGATGGCGGAGTTTCGCACCCCGTTCTTCCGCAGTTTCCTGGTGAACGAGCCCAATCTCATCGACGAGGTGCTGAAAGCCCGACCGATGGACTTTCCCAAATCCGGCCGCGTCAGCGAGGGGCTGCGCCCGCTTCTCGGCAACTCGGTCTTCCTGACCAATGGTGCGGTCTGGCAGCGCCAGCGCCGCATCATCGATCCCGCGTTCGAGGGCGGGCGCCTGCGCGACACCTTCCCGGCGATCTGGGCCGCGGGCGAGGCCGCAGTGGCGCGCATGGACGAAGGACCGCGCGAGGTGGAGGAGGACATGAGCCATGCCGCCGCCGACGTGATCTTTCGCACGCTCTTTTCCCTGCCGATCGAGGACGAGATCGCCAGCGCCACCTTCCACCAGTTCCGCGCCTATCAGCGCACCCAGCCGATCCTGAACGCCGCCGCCTTCGTGCCCCTGCCCGCCTGGATGCCGCGCGGCCACCGGGCCGAGACGCGGCGCACGGCCAAGGCGATCCGCGGTCTCATCACCCGGCTGACGGCGGCGCGGATGGACCAGATCATGGCGGGAACCGCGCCCGACGATCTGGCGACCAAGATCATGACCACAGCCGACCCCGAAACCGGGGAACGCTTCACCACCGAAGAAATGGTCGACCAGGTCGCGATCTTCTTCTTGGCCGGTCACGAAACCAGCGCCAGCGCGCTTGGCTGGGCGCTCTACCTGCTCGCCCGCTACCCCGACTGGCAGGAAAGGCTCGCCGCCGAAGCCGAGGCGGCGCTCGCCACCGGGCCTGATTTCGCGGTGATGGGCAAGCTGCGCCTCGCGCGCGACATCTTCCGCGAGGCGCTCCGGCTTTATCCGCCTGTGCCAATGATGGTGCGCGAAACGACCAGGGACGAGACGTTCCGCGGTCGCCGCGTGCCCAAAGGCTCGCAGATCGTGCTGTCGCCATGGCACCTGCACCGCCACAACCGGCTCTGGGACAACCCCGACGGCTTCGACCCCGGCCGCTGGCAGACCGAGAACGGCAAGACCTGCCTGCGCGAGGCGTTCATGCCCTTTTCCGAAGGCGCCCGCGTCTGCACCGGCGCCGGCTTCGCGATGGTCGAGGGCCCGCTCCTGCTGGCCATGCTGATCCGCGCCTTCCGCTTCGAGACGGTCGCAGGGCGGGAGCCGGTGCCGGTGGCCTACCTGACGGTGCGGGCGAAGGACGGGATCTGGCTGGGGGTGCGGCGGCGGTGAGGGTCGGCGGGGCGAAAGCCTGCCGGGTCAGGTCGTGCAGGCTCTCTCGAAATCCTCCACGCAGCGGTCATATGCAGCCGGATCGACGTCGCTTTCGGACAAGCGCGTGCCGAGCACTGACGCCGCCTGCACGATCCCCGCCTTAGACAGCAAGAATGGTCCATCTCGGAGAGGACCACCAGGCGCGAGCACCAGCTCAACTTCCACCTCGTTCAGATGGTTACGCTTCAGGCTCTCGATCAGTCGGAAATTGGTGTGAAGCGGCTCGCTGAGGAGGAACGAGATACGCTTGCTGGCTCGGCTGAATACCAGCATGTGCAGGGCACTGCCGGCAAAGCCCAACACGCGGTGACGGGTCAGGGCCGTTTCGATCTGCTGGCCAACCGTCTGGCTTTCGGGATGCACGACGTCACAGCCTTGATCGCGAAGCAGATCCTCCACAAGGGTCTCGCCGAAGAAATAACGACGACCAGGAGGCAAATGCGCCCTCGAATAGAAGACGGGAACCTTGTTCTCGTTCTGCGTGAGACCGGCCTTGCGGGCAATGCGGTCCCCGATTTCCTCATACGCAGTAATGAACCGTAGATCGATGCCTGCACGTATCCTGAATGCAGGTGGATGAACGACTAGGCGCTCCACGATCGTAGGCTTGTCGACGACGGTAATCCGCTCTTTCGGCAGATCCATTTCTGCGACGAACCTCCAAAAGAGTTCGTCGTGGGTATGGTTCAACGACGTGAACAGGATGTCCCCGGAAACGTCGGAGAACAGGGAAAGACGCGCGAAGGTTTCGAGGAGCAGATGACCGAAATGTCCGAAGACGCATCCGCCATAATGAAACGTCCCCTCCTTGAAATCCGAAATGGCGGCAAGTGTCGTTCTGTCGGCCTGCCCGTGCACCGGTTTGCCGCCCTGCGTCAGGTTCGCGTCTAGCACGGGCGAGCCATCGCTTCGGTAGACTCCGTGCGGCGCAAATCCAGCCGCGATGCCAGTTACAAGTCGTGCGTGATCGACGATCTGAGGGTCGGAGATGAATGTCATGAGTCGCGCAAGCGGCTTTGTGTCATTTCCCAGCCCCGGCCCCACCACCCCTCAACAAAACAGCACCATCGCCCGCGGGTCCCAGGCGAGTCTGGCGCGGGCGCCGAAGTCGAGCACGCGGCGGCCGGGCATGTTGCGCATCGAGACGCGGACCGGGGCGGGGGCGCCGTCGAGCAGGATGTCGTAATAGGTCATGTCGCCGTAATAGACGACCTCGCGCACGGTGCCCGAGGCTTCGCGGCCGCCCTCGGCGCTCTGGCCCTCGTAGAGCAGCGTCAGGCTTTCGGGGCGCACGCCGACCTCGGCCGCGCCGGCGCGGGCGCCGCTGGGGCATTGCGCCAGTTCCAGCTCGGCCCGGCCGAGGCCCTTCACGTCCAGATCAACCCTGCCCGCGACCTCGCCCGAGACCTGCGCGGGCAGGAAGTTCATCATGCCGATGAATTCCGCCACGCGGCGCGACTTGGGGCGGCGGTAGAGCGTCTCGGGGTCGTCGAGCTGCGCGATCTCGCCCTCGAACATCACCGCGATGCGGTCGGACATGACCAGCGCCTCTTCCTGGTCGTGGGTGACAAGGATGAAGGTGATGCCGACCTCGCGCTGCAACCGGATCAGTTCGACCTGCATGACCTCGCGCATCTTCTTGTCGAGCGCGGACAGCGGCTCGTCGAGCAGCAGCACCTTGGGCTTCATGATCAGCGCGCGCGCCAGCGCCACCCGCTGCCGCTGCCCGCCCGACAGCGCATGTGCCGCCCGTGCGCCGAACTGACCCAGCCCGACCATCTCCAGCGCCTCGCCCACGGCCTTGCGCTTCTCCGCCGCGTTTTTGCCGGACCGGCGCAACCCGAAGCCGACGTTCTCGGCCACGCTCATGTGCGGAAAGATCGCGTAGGACTGGAACACCATGTTGGTCGGACGCCGGTTCGGCGGCACGCCCTCCATGTCGCGACCGTCGAGCAGGATGTGGCCCTCGGAGATATCCTCGAACCCGGCGATGGCGCGCAGCAGCGTGGTCTTGCCGCAGCCCGAGGGGCCGAGCAGCGAGAAAAACTCGCCCTGCCCGATCTCAGCCGAGATCCCGCGCAGCGCGTGGTAGTCGCCGTAGTATTTCTGAACGCCCGAGAGCGTGACGATGGGGGTCTTCTGGCTCTGGTTCTGGCTTTGGTTCTGGCTCACAGGAAGCCTCCGGTGTCTTTGAGGCCCGCGCGTTTCAACCCGCGACGGCGGAAGGTTTCGGCCACCACAAGCAGCAGCACCGACAGGACGACGAGGATCGTGCCGAGCGCCATCACCACAGGCAACCGCGCCGGAAAGCGCAACTGCCCCCAGAGGTAGACCGGCAGCGTCGGCTCGTTGCCCGAGAGGAAGAAGGCGATGATGAACTCGTCGAGCGAAATGGTGAAGCAGATCAGCAGCGAGGCGATGATGCCGGGGCTGACCAGCGGCAGGGTGATGAGCCGGAAGGTCGACCACGGCGTCTCGCCCAGGTCGACGGCGGCTTCCTCGAGGCTGCGGTCCATGTTGGCGAAGCTGCCCTGCAGGATCGCGATGGCGAAGGGCGTGCAGATCAGCGTGTGGCCCGCGATGATCGACCATGTCCCGCTGTCGAGCCCCAGTTGCATCAGCACGATCAGGAGCGAGATCGCGACGATGACCTCGGGCAGGACCAGGGGCAGCATGATGAAGCCGACGATGCCGGCCTTGCCGGGAAAGCTGTAGCGCGTGGCGGCACGGGCGGCGAAGAGACCGAGGATCGTGGCGAGAATCGCGGTGGAGACGGCGATGATGAGCGAGTTTCCCGTCGCCTGGTGCAGCGCGGGCGTGTTCAGCAGCGCCGCGAACCATTGCGTCGTGAAGCCTTGCAGCGGAAAGGCGATAACCGTGCCGTCGTTGAAGGCGAAGAGCGGCAAGAGCACGATCGGCGCATAGAGCACCAGCAGGTAGAGCGTCGCGAAGACGGCAAGCAGATTCAGCTTCATATCCCCCACCTCCCCTTCGGCACGCGCCACAGGATCAACGCCGAGCCGAGGGTGGCGGCGAGCAACAGCGCGATGACCGACGGCCCCGCGCCGATCCACGCCGGCCCCTGGAAGAACACCAGCCGGATCACGAGGATTTCGACCACGGCTGCCGCCAGTGCCAGCGCCGCCCCGGCCGGACCGCCCCCGGCGCGGTCGAGCAGCCAGAGCCAGAGCCGCGCGCGGGTGATCCCCCAGAGCAGCACCATCGCCACGATCAGCATCGCCATCACCGCCAGCGTGGCGCCCATCGGCCGGTCGTTCAGGTCGAAGATCTGTGCGTAGATCATGTTGGCGATCATCGTGCCGCCCGACCCGCCGACCAGCCGCGGGGTGACGTAGTCGCCCACCGTGGGGATGAACACGATCAGCACCGCAGCCAGAACGCCCGGCATCGCCAGCGGCAGGGTCACGCGCAGGAAGGACATCGCGCGGCTTTCGCCCAGGTCGCGCGCGGCCTCGAGCAGGCTGCGGTCGATCTTCTCGAGGCTCACGAAGATCGGCAGGATCGCGAAGGGCGCAAAGGCATGGGCCAGCGTGATGACCACGGCATTGGCGTTGTAGAGGATCCAGCTCAGCGGCTCGTCGATGATGCCGAGCCCCAGCAGCGTGCCGTTCACCGGCCCGTCATAGGCCAGGATCACGCGCCAGAGGAACACCCGGATCAGGTAGCTGGTCCAGAAGGGAATCGTGATCAGGAACAGCCACAGCGACTTGCGGTCGGGGCGCACGTGGAACGAGATGAAATAGGCGACCGGAAAGGCCAGAAGGACCGTCACCAGCGTCACCGTTCCCGAAATGCGCAGGCTTCGCAGCATCAGCGCGCGGTAGAGCGGGTCGCCAAGCGCCTCGCGGTAGTTGGAAAGCGTCGCGACCCGTTCGATGGTGAGGAAATTCTGGGTCCAGAAACTCAAAAGCACGATCATCGCCAGCGGGGCCGCCAGCAGCAGCAACGCGTAGATAAGCGTCGGGCTGACCAGCGTCAGGCCCTTGCCGGCCTCGCTGCGCATCATCTTGTGAAAGCTAGCGTTCACCCAAACCGTGCCCCTGCCGCAGTGTCCCGGACCCAAGTTGCGGATTTCCCGTGCGCCCGCAAGGGATTTGCTGCCGCGCGGGGCGCGCGTCCGGCGGGACGCCCGAAATCCCGGCAGCCGACCCGGCGGCACACCCGAAGGCACCGCCGGGGCGGGGTCAGTTCAGTTGCCTTCGGCTTCGGGGGGCGGTGCGACCGGGTCATCCTCGCGGACGCGGACGGCAACCATGCGGTCGGGCTGGCCGATCACGGCGCCGTTCTGGCCCCGCCCGCGCTTGATCGCGTCGACCACGTCCATCCCTTCGACCACCTGGCCGACGACGGTGTAGCCGCCATCGAGATGCGTCTGGGGCTCGAACATGATGAAGAACTGCGAATTGGCGCTGTTGGGGTCCTGCGACCGCGCCATGCCCAGCACGCCGCGTTCGAAGGACAGGTCCGAGAACTCGGCCGGCAGATCCTCGTAGCTCGACCCGCCGCGGCCGGCATAGCGCATGTCCTGCCCCATGCGTCCGAACTCCACGTCGCCGGTCTGCGCCATGAACCCGTCGATCACGCGGTGAAAGACGACGTCATCGTAGGCGCCTTCGTTCGCCAGCGTCACGATCCGCTCCACATGCAGCGGTGCGACCTCCTCGAACAGGTCGATGACGATGGTGCCCTCGGCCTCTCCCGCGACGTCGATCTCCAGCCCCGTGGCCAGCGCCGGGGCGACGGGCGCCGCGGCGAGCAGCAGGGCGAGTGTCAGGCCCTTACGCATCCGAGGCGACCTTGACCGAGATCATCTTGTCGGGCGTCGCCGGCGGCTCGCCGCGGGTGATGGCATCGACATGCTCCATGCCGGAAATCACCCGGCCGTAGACCGTGTATTGCCCGTTCAGGAAATGGTTGTCGGAGAAGTTGATGAAGAACTGGCTGTTGGCCGAATTCGGGCTCGACGAGCGTGCCGCCCCCAGCGTGCCCCGATCATGCGGCAGCTTGGAAAACTCTGCCGGAAGATCGGACTTGTCCGATCCGCCGGTGCCGGCGCGGCGTAGGTTGCCGCCGTCCTTGCCATGCTCCACGTCGCCGGTCTGCGCCATGAAACCCTCGATCACGCGGTGGAAGATCACGCCGTCATAGGCGCCGGCGCGGGCCAGCTCCTTCATCCGCTCGCTGTGCTTGGGTGCCACGTCGGGCAGCAGCTCGATGGTCACGGTGCCGGATTTCAGCTCCATCACGATGGTGTTCTCGGGGTCCTTGATCTCAGCCATGGGCCAAGCCTCCTTGGTCGTTTTCGGGAATGGGTCAGGGGTATTTCGTGTCGAGCGCGGCCTTGACCGCGGGCGTGACGAAGGGGGTGACATCGCCGCCCAGCCGGGCGATTTCCTTCACCAGCTTCGAGGCGATCGCCTGCCGGTCGGCCTCGGCCATCAGGAAGACGGTGTCGATGTCGGCGTCGAGCTTCCGGTTCATGCCGACCATCTGGTATTCGTATTCGAAATCCGCAACCGCGCGCAGGCCGCGGATGATGATCGAGGCGCCGACATCGCGGGCGCAGTCGATCAGCAGGTTCTCGAACGGATGCGCCACGATCTCGCAGCCGGTCCTGGCGGCCAGCTTGGCGCATTCCTCCTCGACCATCGCCACCCGCTCTTCCAGCGTGAACAGCGGGCCCTTGTCGCGGTTGATGGCGACGCCGATCACCAGACGGTCGACCAGCGTGCAGGCCCGCTTGATGATGTCGATATGTCCCAAGGTGATCGGGTCGAATGTGCCCGGATATAGCCCTGTCCGCATCGTCTGCCCCCGCCGATGGTCCGTGTTCTTGCGCGCGAGACCCAACCACCGGGTCGCGGGCAATGCAACCCCCCCGGCGATGCCGTGGCGCGCGGATGGCGCGGGGTTGGCGCGGGTCAGAAGCCCTTGATCATCCCTTCGAGCGCCATCTTCTCCATCGACAGTTCCGACAGCTGCGCCTTGACCACATCGCCGATGGAGATGAGGCCGATCATCTCCTCGCCTTCCATCACCGGCAGGTGGCGGAATCGCCCCTCGGTCATCTGCGCCAGCACTGCGTCGGAGGTGTCGTCGCCCCGGCAGGTGACGATGGCTGCGGTCATCACCCCGTCGACCGGCCCGTCGAGACAGGCGGCACCCTCGGTCGCCAGCACCCGCACGATGTCGCGCTCCGACAAGATGCCGGCGACGCGCTTGCCGTCGGGCGACACCACCACTGCCCCGATCTTGCGCTCGGCCAGCAGGTTGGCCGCGTCGGCGAGCCTGGTTCCGGGACGGATCGTCACCACCCCGGTCGATGATTTTGTCCTGAGGATCTGCTGCACGAGCATGGTCTGCCTCCTGATTGCCTCTCGCTCCCGTGATCAGGGTCCACCCGCCGGGGTTGATCTGTCAAGGAAAACAGGCGGTTTCTGCGCCCGTGTTCAGGCGACAAGATCCTCCAGCCTGGCGATCTCGGCCCGCATTCCGTCGCGCAGCAGCGTCGTCAGCCGCTCCAGTCGCGCATCCCGCGGCCCGGCATGGGTGACCAGCCAGAAGGTCCGCGTCAGCCGCACCTCGTCTTGCAGCACGCGCACCAGTTCGGGCGCGGCGGGCAGCGCGAAATCATGCACGATGGCGAGCCCCGCGCCGCTGCGCGCAAAGTTCAACTGCACCGAGACCGCGTTCGAGGCGAGCGGCACGCGGGTGATCCCGAAGCGCGCGAGATAGTCCAGTTCCGCGTCGAAGATCATGTCGGGAATGTAGCCGATCATCCGCGCGCCCTGCAGCGCCTCGGCGGACGCGGGCGCGCCATGCTCCGCCAGCCAGCCGCGTGAGGCGGCCAGCGACAGGCGATAATCCGACAGCTTCTCGGCGCGCAGGCGCTGCGTCTCGGGGGCGGAAACGGTGATCGCCAGATCGGCCTCGCGCCGCGACAGATTGACCACCCGCGGCAGCGCAAGGATCTGCAGGTCGAGATCGGGATGCGCCGCGCCGATCCGCGCGCAGACCTGCGGCAAAAGGTAGTTGGCGCAACCGTCCGGCGCACCGATGCGGATCGTGCCACCGAGCCGCCCTGCCCCGCCCGCGCCGGTCTCGCCCAGCCCCTCGACCAGCGCCATCTCTGCCGCTTCGGCCCGCGGCACTAGGCGTTGGCCGGCCTCCGTCAGCGTGTAGCCCTGCGGCGATTTCGCGAACAGAACCGCGCCAAGGCTGCGTTCCAGCCGCGCGATCCGCCGCCCTGCCGTGGCCGGGTCGAGCCTGAGCCCGCGCGCAGCGCCCGACAGCCCCTCGGCGCGGGCCACCGCCAGAAACACCCGCAGATCATCCCAGTTCATGCCCACCCCTTGCAGAAACGCAAAACGACTTTGGCAACCTGCCGCTTTTCCCGGCATTCCTGCAAGGGTAGACTGTGCACGAGAGACATGACCCCCAAGGGAGGACGAGATGGAACAGATCGGACACTGGATCGACGGCAAGCGCGTTGCGGGCACCTCGGGCCGCACGGCGGACGTGATGAACCCCGCCACCGGCGAAGTGCAGGCGCAGGTCGCGCTTGCCTCGAAAGCCGAGATGGACGCCGCCGTCGCCTCTGCCGCCAAGGCGCAGGTCGCCTGGGGCGCGACCAACCCGCAGCGGCGCGCGCGCGTGATGATGGAGATGGTGCGCCTCATCAACCGCGACATGGACAAGCTGGCCGAGGCGATCAGCCGCGAGCACGGCAAGACCTTCCCCGACGCCAAGGGCGACGTGCAGCGCGGCCTCGAGGTGATCGAGTTCTGCATCGGCGCGCCGCACCTGCTGAAGGGCGAATTCACCGACAGCGCCGGCCCCGGCATCGACATGTATTCGATGCGCCAGCCGCTCGGCGTGGTCGCGGGCATCACGCCCTTCAACTTCCCCGCGATGATCCCGCTGTGGAAGCTCGGGCCGGCGCTGGCCGCGGGCAACGCGATGATCCTGAAACCGTCCGAGCGTGATCCGTCCTGCCCGATGATGATCGGCGAGTTGCTGACCGAGGCAGGCCTGCCCGACGGCGTCTTCCAGGTCATCAACGGCGACAAGGAGGCGGTCGACGCCATCCTCGACAGCGAGACGATCCAGGCGGTGGGCTTCGTCGGCTCCACCCCCATCGCGCAATACATCTACAGCCGCGCCACCGCGAACGGCAAACGGGCGCAATGCTTCGGCGGCGCCAAGAACCACATGATCATCATGCCCGACGCCGACCTCGACCAGGCCGCCGACGCGCTGGTGGGCGCGGGCTTCGGCGCGGCCGGCGAACGCTGCATGGCGATCTCGGTCGCCGTGCCGGTGGGCGAGGAAACCGCCGACCGTCTGATCGAACGGCTGGTGCCGCGGATCGAGGCGCTGAAGGTCGGCCCTTACACTGCCGGCACCGATGTGGACTTCGGGCCGGTCGTGACCAAGGCCGCAAAGGAAAACATCCTGCGGCTGGTCGAAAGCGGCGTGGCGCAGGGTGCGGAGCTGGTCGTCGACGGCCGTGACTTCAACCTGCAGGGCTACGAGGACGGGTTCTTCGTCGGGCCGCACCTGTTCGACCGGGTGACGCCGGACATGGACATCTACAAGACCGAGATCTTCGGCCCGGTCCTGTCCACCGTCCGCGCGGCCAGCTACGAGGAAGCCATCGGCCTGGCGATGGACCACGAGTACGGCAACGGCACCGCGATCTTCACCCGTGACGGCGACGCCGCACGGGATTTCGCCAACCGCATCAACATCGGCATGGTCGGCATCAATGTCCCGATCCCGGTGCCGCTGGCCTACCACACCTTCGGCGGCTGGAAGAAATCGGGCTTCGGCGACCTGAACCAGCACGGGCCCGACGCCTTCCGCTTCTACACGCGGACCAAGACGATCACCTCGCGCTGGCCGTCGGGCATCAAGGAGGGCGGCGAGTTCAACTTCAAGGCGATGGACTGACCGGACCTTCGGGGGCCACGCCCTCGGCCTGAATTGCGACGACCGGCGCTGCCCCCAGGGGCGGCGCCGGTTGCGTTTCGGCAGTCGCGAAAGCCATGAGCGCCGCGGCCTCGGCGCCGCGATGCTGCCGCGCCTTCAGGCATTCGAAGCTGCCGGCGCGAAAGGCGCGGCAGGCCTCGGGGCGATCCTCGTAGATGCCGCAGACCAGACGCGCGTCTGGGGTGGCGGTCAGTTGCGCGCAATGCCCGCAGGTCATCGTCAGGTAGCGCCGCCCGTCGATCTCGGTGAGGGCGGGCAGCGGAACGGCGCGCGCCCGATCCTCGGGCAGAAGCGCGACGTAGCGGTCGTGACCGCCGAAGCAGCAGGCCCCGCAGGCCGTACAGTCATATGTGGGGGAGGACACCGGAGCACCAGAATGCCGCGCCGGCAGGACCGGCCCATTGCCCCCCGCGTTGCGCCGCGCCGGGGCATATCCTGCCCGCCGCTCCCCCGCAAGCGGGCGCGGATGCGCAAATTCTTTGACTGCCGCGTCTCTCTCCCTAAAAGAAACGGGTCAAGGAAAGGTCGCGCCACGTGCCAGTTTCGTTCCGCATCTTCGAAGATGCCGCCCTCGTCTATGTCCGCTATGCCGGGCTCGCCCGGGTGGCGGAAGGCTTCGATGCCTTCACCGCCTATCTCATGCACCCCGACAGCCGCCCCGATCAGCGCCAGTTCGTCGACCTTTCCGCCGTGACCGAGGTGGAGCAGGATTTCATGCGCCTGTTCCAGTTCCAGGCCGAAAAGGCCGCGGCCTTCATGGCGGGCCGGGCGCCGGTGATGCTTGTCTATTACGCGCCGACCGAGATCAGCCTGGGCATGGCGCGGCTGATCCAGCGCAGCTGGGAAGGTCTGGACGGCGCCATCGTGCGGGTCGTCACGGAATGGGATGCGGCCGCCGACATTCTGGGCCTCGGGGCTGAGATGCTCGACACGGTGGCGCGTCGTGAGGTCTAGGGCTCAGCGGTCGGCGTGATGCTGGCGCAGGTCCGGCGTGCTCGTCGCCTCGGCGGCGACGCCGAAGAACAGGGTGGCCAGGACGGCGAGGCTGACGGCGGTTCGGATGATCATCGGCTTTCTCCCCCGCGCCGCCCGATGCGACGCTCTGGATGGAGGATGATCGCGCGCGCCTCTGCGCGCCATGGCGGAAACCCTGCCCCCGGACGCCCTAGGCATCCACCGGGGCATGTCGCGCGAACGGCAGGCCCGACGCGCGACCGACCGTGAACAGGACCAGAAGCGCGAGTGCTGCGAGCAAGCCGAAATCCTGCGGCACGCCCAGAAGGATCGCCGCGCTGCCCCCGACACCGGCCCAGAGGCCCGGCACGATCAACAGCCAGCGTACCACATGCCATGTCCCGGTCAGAAGCATCCCGATCGTGAAGATCGTCGTGGGACAGGGCGCGACGCCGAAAACCGGCATGGCCTGCCAGCCATGCCCCGAAGCCAGGCCCCAGAGCGGGTAGAGCACCGTCCCGAAGAGGATCAAGGCCAGTCCCACCGCCGAGCGGGCATCCGCCCCGGCCCTGAACCGAAGCGCCGGCCGGCGCACCGGCAGCGCGATGAGCAGGATCGCCTGCACCACGAACACCGCGGCGAACAGGGCGGCCGCAGGGTTGATCGCGCGAAAGACCATCCAGTGATAGCCGATCCCGTTCACGGCCCACATCGCGGCCAGCGTGCCGGCGATGACCAGTGTCGCCCAGCGGCTCGGCCGGAACAACAGGGCCACGGCGACGGTGGCGAGCATGTAGAAGAGCGCGGCAAGCGGCCAGACGACCGCATTATACGGACCGAATAGCGCGAAGAAGGCGTCTTGCGTGAACGGCAGATCCATGGCGTCGCATCCTTCCCCAAAACCGTCACCGGAAGGAGTCATCGCATGGTTTGCCCGCCACCACGGTGATGCAGGTCAAGCCAAGACGAAAAAGCCCATGCTGCCGAGGCGAGAACGACCGCGAAGTGGTCATGTCCCGATGCTGGCCTCGCGGGCGCGACCAGCACCGGATCTGGCAGGGGCTTGGGCCGCGGCGCGAGGCCTCTGGCGCTGGACGGACGCGCTCAGGAAGAACGCACGGTCACCTCGAGGCCGAAGGCGAAACCGCCGCCCGCCGGCCGCGACGAGATCGCCGCCTGCAGGCGCGTGGCGGTCGACTGGCGCACCACCGAGCCCGCCGAGATCGCCGCCACGATCATCGCGGCGAACCCGGCCCCCGCATATTGGTCGCCGCCGACCACGGCCGACACGTCGGCGGCCAGCCCGTTGGCCTGGAACGCGGCCCGCGCGCCGGCGGCGGTCAGCTGGTTCAGCGACCAGGTCGTCGCCACGCTGTCGGCGCCGTTGAAGCCCACGTAGAGGATCGAGACGGCGTCCCCCGCCTGCGCCTGCGAGATCCGGTCGATCGCGCCCACGCCGATCTGCGCGCTCACGCGCGGCCCATTGGTGAACACCATCTCCAGCGCGCCGCGCGTGCCGGGCGTGTGGGTCGCGATCTCGAATGCCCCGGTGGAGGTGTAGCCGGGGATTTCCAGAAGTGTGGAGCCTTGCGTGGCGGCAGCGGCGGGCAGGCTTCCGAGGGCGAAGGCTGCGGGGGTGATGAGGGCGGCAGAGAGGAACTGACGGCGGTCCATGGCATTGGTCCTTTTGAAATGGGATTGGAAAAAATATGCGTTGGGATCGTTTCAATGCGCCGACCATGCGGCCAGCGGGGCGCGCGAGCCATGGCGGCAATCCTTACCCGCGACGGCGTGCCCCGACCCGAGGCGGGAAAACGGCTTGGCAAGCGCCGCCGCGCGCGGCCATCCTGTCGTGCATGATGGCCGGGGGATGACGATGACGAACGCAGCCTTTACCCTCGGGATCGAGGAGGAATACCTGCTGGTGGACCGCGACAGCGGCGAGTTGCGCGAGGCGCCCGAAGGGCTGATGGATGCCTGCGCGGCCGAGCTGGAGGGGCAGGTTTCACCCGAGTTCCTGCAATGCCAGATCGAGATCGGCACCCGCGTCTGTTCCGACATCACCGCCGCCCGCGCCGACCTGAAACGGTTGCGCAGCACGGTGGCGCGGTGTGCGGCGCAGCACGGGCTGGCCCCCATCGCGGTCTCGTGCCACCCCTTCGCCGACTGGAAGGACCAGCACCACACCGACAAGGATCGCTACAACCGTCTGGCCCAGGACCTCGGCGGTGTGATCCGGCGCATGCTGATCTGCGGGATGCATGTCCACATCGGCCTGCCCGACGACGAGACGCGGATCGACCTGATGGGACAGCTCAGCTATTTCCTGCCGCACATGCTGGCGCTCTCGGCCTCCTCGCCGTTCTGGCAGGGCGAGGACACCGGGCTCGCCTCCTACCGGCTGACCGTCTTCGACAACCTGCCCCGTACCGGGTTGCCGCCACAGTTCAATTCCTTCGCGGAATTCGACCGATCCACCCAGACGCTGATCGACCTCGGGCTGATCGAGGACACGACCAAGATCTGGTGGGACCTGCGCCCCTCGCACCGCTTCCCGACGCTGGAGACGCGGATCTGCGACGTTTCCCCCCGGATGGAGGACGCGCTGTCGCTGGCCGCGCTCGCGCAATGCCTCGCGCGGTTCTTCTTCCGATTGCGCGAGAAGAACCAGCGCTGGCGGGTCTACGACCGCTTCCTGATCAACGAGAACCGCTGGCGCGCCGCGCGCTACGGCACCCACGAGGGGCTGATCGACTTCGGTGCCCGCGCGATCATCCCGCTGCCGCAGGCGGTGGAGGAAATCCGCGACCTGATCGCCGAGGATGCGGCGGCACTGGGCTGCGAGGCAGAGATCGCGCGGCTCTCGCGCATGGCCGAAACCGGCACCAGCGCCGACCGGCAACGCACCGTGTACACCGCGGCGCGCGACGAGGGCCGCGACCATGCGGAGGCGATGCGCGGCGTGGTGCAGCACCTGATCGAGGAATATCACCTCGACCTCTGACCTGCGGTCCCCGGCCTTGCAAAATTGCTGCAACAGTCGCTAATTAAACAAGTGTTCAATTCCAGGACGGCTCGGGGAGGAGCGTGTATGGATTTCGCTTTGAGCGAGGAGGCTGAGGCCGTGTTTGACATGGCGCGCGAGTTCGGGGCGGCGGAGATTGGGCCGTTTGCGCGGGACTGGGAGCGGGAGGGGACGATCCCGAAGGCGCTCTGGCCGAAGCTGGCGGCGCTTGGGTTCGGCGGGCTCTACGTGTCCGAGGAGAACGGCGGGTCGGGGCTCACGCGGCTCGAGGCGACGCTGGTGTTCGAGGCGCTGTCGATGGCCTGCCCCTCGGTCGCGGCGTTTCTCTCGATCCACAACATGTGCGCGAAGATGATCGAGCTTTACGGCTCGGAGGAGTTGCGGGGCCGCTTCCTGGCGCGCGCGATGAGCATGGAGACGGTGCTCGCCTATGCGCTGACCGAGCCCGGATCGGGGTCGGACGCGGCGGCGCTGAAGACGAAGGCCACGCGCACCAACGAGGGCTACGCGTTGACCGGGACCAAGGCCTTCATCTCGGGTGGCGGCTATTCGGATGCCTATGTCGTGATGTGCCGCACCGGCGCGGACGGGCCGAAGGGCATCTCGGCGATGGTGGTCGAGGACGGCACGCCGGGTCTGAGCTTCGGCGGGCTCGAGGACAAGATGGGCTGGCGCTCGCAGCCCACGCGCCAGGTGCAGTTCGACGATTGCGTGATCCCGGCGGGCAACCTGCTGGGCGAGGAGGGCCGCGGGTTCCGCTACGCGATGGCCGGTCTCGACGGCGGAAGGCTCAACATCGCGGCCTGTTCGCTCGGCGCCGCGCAATCGGGCCTCTCCGCGACGCTCGCCTACATGGCCGAGCGCAAGGCCTTCGGGCAGTCGATCGACCAGTTCCAGGCGTTGCAGTTCCGGCTCGCCGACATGGAGATCGAGCTGCAGGCGGCCCGCGTGTTCCTGCGGCAGGCGGCCTGGAAACTCGACGCGCGCGCGGCGGATGCAACGCAGCATTGCGCGATGGCCAAGAAGTTCGTCACCGAAGCGGGGAGCCGCGTTGTAGACCAGTGCCTGCAGCTGCACGGCGGCTACGGCTATCTCGCCGATTACGGGATCGAGAAGCTGGTGCGCGACCTGCGCGTGCACCAGATCCTCGAAGGCACGAACGAGATCATGCGCCTGATCGTGGCGCGGCACCTGCTGGCGGAGGGACGATGAGCGGCGAGACCCGGACCGACATCCACATCCGCATCGAGGGCCGCGCGGGCCGCATCACGCTGAGCCGGCCGCAGGCGCTGAACGCGCTGAGCCACGAGATGTGCCTCGAGATCGACCGGGCGCTGATCGGCTGGGCCGAGGACGCGGCGGTGGCGCTGGTCCTCATCGACGCCGAGGGCGAGCGCGCCTTCTGCGCCGGCGGCGACATCGCGAAGATCCACGCGACGGGAACCGCCGGCGACTTCGACCATGCGCGGCGCTACTGGGCCGACGAGTACCGCATGAACGCGCGGCTGTTCCATTTCCCCAAGCCCGTGGTCGCCCTGATGCAGGGCTTCACCATGGGCGGCGGCGTCGGCCTCGGCTGCCACGCCTCGCACCGGGTGGTCTGCGAGACGAGCCAGATCGCCCTGCCCGAATGCGGCATCGGGCTGGTGCCGGACGTGGGCAGCACGCTCCTGCTCGCGCGCGCGCCGGGGCGGCTGGGGGAATACCTCGGGGTCACCGGGACGCGGATGGGACCGGGCGATGCGATCCACGCGGAGTTCGCGGATTACATGGTGCCGCAGGCCGACTGGCCGGCGCTGGTCGCGGAGCTCTGCGAGACCGGCGACTGGGAGGCGGTGGACCGCGCCGCCGCCCCTGCCCCGGAAAGCCCGCTCGAGGCCGCGCAGCCCGAGATCGACCGGCTTTTCGCCGGCGACACGCTGCGCGACATCCTGAACCTCGTCACGCGCTCGGACAGCGCGGTGGCGACCCGCGCGCTGGCGCTGATGGAACGGGGCAGCCCGCTCTCGGCCGCCTGCACCGTCGAGCTGATCCACCGCGCGCGGCTGCGCGACACGATCGAGGCGGCGCTGGAGCAGGAATACCGCTTCACCTTCCGCGCGATCGCGGACAGCGATCTGCTCGAGGGCATCCGCGCCGCGATCATCGACAAGGACAAGAGCCCGAAGTGGCGCCATTCCAGCCTCGACGCCGTGACGGCGACCGAGGTGGCGCGGATGCTGCTGCCGCTCGGGGCGGACACATGGAAGCTCTGACGCGGGAGAGAGAGCGATGAAGATCGGTTTTATAGGGCTGGGCAACATGGGCGCGCCGATGGCGGCGAACCTGGTGGCGGCGGGGCATCAGGTGACGGGGTTCGACCTCAGCGCGCCCGCGCCCGACGGCGTGAGCATGGCCGCCAGCGCGGCCGAGGCGGCGACGGGGGCCGAGGTGGTGATCACCATGCTGCCCAACGGCGCGATCCTGAAGGCGGTGGCGGGCGAGATCCTCCCGGAGATGGCGCCGGGCGCGGTGCTGCTCGACTGCTCCACCGTCGACGTGGCCTCCGCCCGCGAGGTGGCGTCGCAGGCCGAGGCGGCGGGCCTCGGCGCGCTCGACGCGCCGGTCTCGGGCGGGGTCGGCGGGGCTGCGGCCGGCACGCTCACCTTCATGGTCGGCGGCGGCGAGGCCGCCTTCGCCACCGCGAAACCGCTCTTCGACGTCATGGGGCAGAAGGCGGTACATTGCGGCCCGGCGGGCAACGGCCAGGCCGCCAAGATCTGCAACAACATGATCCTCGGCGTCACCATGATCGCGACCTGCGAGGCCTTCGCCCTGGCCGACAAGCTCGGCCTCGACCGGCAGGCGATGTTCGACGTGGTCTCGACCTCGTCCGGGCAAAGCTGGTCGATGACCACCTACTGCCCCGCCCCCGGCGTCGGCCCGAAGAGCCCCGCCGACAACGGCTACACCCCCGGCTTCGCCGCCGACCTGATGCTGAAGGACCTCCGCCTCAGCCAGGCCGCCGCCGAGGACGCCGACGCCGACACCCCCATGGGCCAATTGGCAGCGGCGCTCTACGCGCGGTTCGTCGAGGAGGAAGACGGCAAGGGCCGGGACTTCTCCGCCATGCTGCCCCGATTCGAAGGGCGGGGGCGGTCAAGCTAGCGAAGACGTTGAGTTAATTTTTCTTGGGTCTGTTGCCTATTTGTGGCAGTCTCAAGATGACACTCCAAGGTATGTCCGCACAAAGGTCCGGCGCGTCGGCTTTACTGCTCAGGTGCACCTCAGCCGCCACGCCGGGCCGCGGATATCCGGGTGTCAGACCAGCCCGCTCACGCCAGTTCGATCGTCACGCGCCGGTTCTGCTTGCCCTTTTTCTCGATTTTGCCGATGGAAAGCTTGCCGATCTCGCCGGTGCGCGCGACATGCGTTCCGCCGCAGGGTTGCAGGTCGATCTGCGTTTCGCCCGCGCCGATGCGGATCAGCCGGATGCGCCCGGCGCCGCGCGGCGGCTGGACCGACATGGTCTTCACGAGGCCGGGGTTGGCGTCGAGCTCCGCCTCGGTGATCCAGTCCTCGCTCACCGCGAGGTCGCGCGTGACCAGCGCGTTCAGCCGCCCCTCGAGCAGCATCTTGTCCTCCAGCGCCTCGGGCATGTCGAAGTCGAGCCGCCCCTTGTCGGCGCCGACCGCCCCGCCCGTCACAGGCAGCGGGATCACCACCGACAGCAGGTGCAGCGCGGTGTGGATGCGCATGTGGCCATGGCGCCGGTCCCAGTCGAGCCGCTGCCCGATCTCGGCGCCCACGGGCGGCAGGGTCATCGCCTCCGCCGGGATCAGCACGATCGCGCCGCCCTCGCCCTTCACCGCGGTGGCGATGGGGATGCGCCCACCATCCCAGTCGAGCGTGCCGCTGTCGCCCGGCTGCCCGCCGCCGCGCGGGTAGAAGATGGTGCGGTCGAGCACGATGCCGCCCTCTCCGGTCTGGGCCAGGACGGTGGCGTTCGCGGATTTGCGGTATGGGTCGGTGAGGTAAAGCGGCTCGGTACTCATGCCGGCTGGTCCTTGTCGGGCGGGGCTGCGGGGGGTGTCTTTGGCGCTTCGGGCTCGTCTTGCGGCGGGGCGCGCAGCGCCTCGGGGTTGCGGAGCCAGATGTCGCGCTGCGCGAAGGGCACCTCGATGCCTTCCTCGGCAAAGCGCTCGGCGATCTGGTGATGCACCTCGTTCTTCACGGTCAGAAGCTGGTTCACGTCGCGCAGCATCATGCGCATCCGGAAATCGAGGCTGTCGGCGCCGAAGCCCAGGAAGTCGATCCCCGGCTCGGGGTATTTCGTCACATGGGGCTGATTGGCGGCGATTTCGCCCAAGATGCGCACGACCCGGCGCGTGTCGGTGCCGTAGGCCACGCCCACGGTCACCACGGCCCGCCCGATGGTGTTGCCGCGCGTCCAGTTCGTCACCGTGCCCGCGATCAGGTCGGCGTTGGGGACAATCACGTCGGTCTTGTCGAAGGTCTCGATCGTGGTGGAGCGCACCGAGATCGACTTGACGATGCCCATGGTCGGCCCAACCTCGATCCAGTCGCCCTCGGAAATCGGCCTTTCGATCAGCAGGATGATGCCCGACACGAAGTTGTTCACCACGTTCTGCAGGCCGAAACCGATGCCGACCGACAGCGCGCCAAGCACGACGCCGAGCGCCGTCAGGTCGATGCCCGCCGTGGTAATGGCGATGACGGCGGCCAGCGCGATGCCGACATAGCCGACGCCGGCGGTCACGGCATTGCGCGCGCCAGCGTCAAGCTTGGTGCGCGGCAGGACAGTGCTGCGAAGCGCACCTTGCAGCAACCGTGTGGCAAACATGCCGATGGCGAACACGAGGATTACCGCCAGCACGATGCCGGGCGTGATCCGCGCATCACCGACTTGCAGCCCCGCCGAGAGCCGGTCGTAGAACTCGCCCAGCTGTTCGCTCCGCATGCCCCAGATCAGCGCGAGCACCGGCAGCACGCCGATGATGAGCAACAGGTTGATCACGACCGGGAGCAGCGCCTCGGAGGCATCCTCGAAGCTCTGGCCGGTGATCAGGCTGTAGAGATCGCGGATCGGCGCCTGCAGCGCGATGATGATCCCCAGGATCGCCAGCGTCCCGCCGGTCGGCGTCATGATCGCACCGGCGAGGTTCAGGTACCCCGCCGCCGCCAGGAGCGGACCGGCGATCGCGATCAGCCGCAGCGCCTGCCCCACCAGCGCGCTGGTGCGGGCGGCAAAGCCGCGCTCCGGGGACTCGTCCTCGCTCTCGGCCTGCGCGGCGGCCTCGGCCCGGCGCACGCGCTTCATCAGCGACGACAGCCGGTAAAAGCCCCAGGCCAGTCCGATATAGACCGGCAGAACCAGCACGCCGCGCGCCACCGCCGGCACCGCGTCGAGCGTCGACAGCATTTCGGCCAGTTCGCCGAGGCCGAGGAACAGGCCGATCAGGAACACCGCGCGCCGGAGCGGCGGGCGCAGGTTCTCGGGCGCACCGAAGGCGGCGGGCATCTCCGGGCTTGAGGGGAACAGTCGGCCCGCGAGCCAGAGCGCCGCGAAGACCGTGACAAAGGCGCCGATGATCGCGCCGAGCAGGTCTAGGCCGGTGGTACCGAGGATCTCGACGGTCGCGACCGCCACCCCGATCAGGACCAGGCCGATGATCGGCAGCAGCACCTGCAGCAGCGAGACCAGGAAGGCCAGCGCGATCCGGCCCCGCCGGGCGCCCACCTGGTTTTGCATCCGGTCGGTCCAGCGACCCACGAAGTAGCGGCTGCGCGTCAGCAGTGCGAGCCCCACCACCACCAGCACGGCGGCCAGCGGCAAGCGTTCCCAGATCGTCTGGTCGCTGCGAGCAAGCTCCTCAAGCTGCCCGTCGATCTCGCGGTCGAGCACCATCACGACATCGCCCAGGGCCGCGAGCGCCGGCGGCCAGCTCAACGGGTTCACCGGCGAGGGGTCACGTTCGAGAAGCGCGCGCGCCTGCCGCTCCGCGAGGATGCCGTCGATTTCCGCGATCAGCCCGTTGGCGCGGTTGAACGCCTCGGTCGCGGTGACGCGGGGCACCTGAGCCTCGGCCAGTTGCTCGTTCAGCTGCGCGCGCCGCTCGGCGATGGCGGCGGGCTCCGACCCGCCCTCGGCGGGCGCAGCTCCGAGCGCGTTGATCTGCGCCTGGATCGTGTCGATCCGGGCTGCGTTGGCGTTTTGCGCAGCCAGGAAGCGCGCCCGCCAGCCCGCGAGGTCGGCGCGAATATTCGCGAGGAAGGTGGTGGAGGCGGAGCCGGCCGCGATCACCGACTCGGCACGCCGCGCATCGGCTTCCCAGGCGGTGTAGTCGATCGCGCTTGTGTCGGCGGCCGGCGTTTGGGCCGGGGCCTCTTGCGTCTGCGCCCAACCCGGCGCGCCGGTGGAAAGGGCCAACGCAAGCGCCAGCAAGACTGCGGAAAATACTCGGAAAATCATACGTCCTCGAACACTTCGGGGATTTCGGCGGGCGTGCGGGTCAGCCAGACGGGCACGGGAAGGCCCTTTTCCCGAAGGAAGGCGGGATTGAACAGCTTGGACTGGTAGCGCGTGCCGTAGTCGCAGAGCACGGTGACGATGGTGTGGCCCGGCCCCATCTCGCGCGCCATGCGCACGGCGCCGGCCAGGTTGATGCCCGACGAGCCGCCAAGGCAAAGCCCCTCTTCGGCCAGCGCGTCGAAGACCAGCGGCAGCGCCTCGGCATCGGGGATCTTGTAGCAGACGTCGGGGGTGAACCCCTCGAGGTTGGCGGTGATCCGCCCCTGCCCGATACCCTCGGTGATGCTGTCGCCGCCCGCGTCCTGCCCGGTGTAGAGCTTGTAGAGGCCGGAGCCCTCGGGGTCGGCGAGGCCGATCTTCACACCCTTGGGTTGCAGCGCCATGCCGACACCAGCCAGCGTCCCGCCCGAGCCGACTGCGCAGACGAAGCCGTCGACGCGACCCTCGGTCTGGTCCCAGATCTCGGGCCCGGTCATCTCGACATGGGCCTGACGGTTGGCGATGTTGTCGAACTGGTTGGCCCAGATCGCGCCGTCGGGCTCGGATTGCGCCAGCCGCTCGGCCAAACGGCCGGAATAGCGGACGTAGTTGTTGGGGTTGGAATAGGGCACCGCGGGGACCAGGATCAGCTCGGCCCCGGCAAGCCGGATCATGTCCTTCTTCTCCTGGCTCTGGGTCTCGGGCATCACGATGACGGTCCGAAAGCCCATCGAAGCGCCAACCAACGCCAGCCCGATCCCGGTGTTGCCCGCCGTGCCCTCGACGATGGTGCCGCCCGGCCGCAACTGCCCTTTCGCCACGGCATCGCGGATGATGTAGAGCGCCGCGCGGTCCTTGACCGATTGGCCGGGGTTCATGAACTCCGCCTTGCCGAGGATCGCGCAGCCGGTTTCGTCGGACAGGCGGCGCAGCCGGATCAGGGGCGTGTTGCCGATGGCGGCGGCCAGGTCGGAATGGATGGTCATGAGCGTGGGCCTCACCGGGGTGGCGGTTGTCTGAGGCCCTAGGGATAGGGGGGTGCGCGCGAAACCTCAACCCGATCCTAGGGCGGGCGCCTCAGGCCCGCCTCACGATCCCGCGCGCAGCCGCTCGCGGTTCAGCATCAGCCACTGGAAGGACAGGACCAGCGGCGCGTTGGCCATGTCGCCGCCCTCCAGCATCTCGCGGGCAAGCTCGAAGGGCACGAGGTGGGACAGGATATCCTCCCCCTCCGCGTCATGGCCACCGATGCCGGTGATCCCGTCCGGCAGGTCGGCGATGCCGACGTAGGAGGTGAGCACCTGCGCGATGCCGCCGGGGCTGGGGTAGTAACGCGCGACAGGGTGCAGCGCGCCGAGCGCGAGCCCCGCCTCCTCCAGCGTCTCGCGGCGGGCGGCGGTCTCGGCCTCCTCGCCCGCGTCGATCATGCCCGCCACGGGTTCGAGCAGCCAGGGGTGCGGGTCGCCATGGGCGTAGACGCCAAGGCGGATCTGCTCGATCAGCAAGATGCGGTCGCGGGCCGGGTCATAGGGCAGCACAGTGACTGCGTCTGCCACGCGGAAGACGGCGCGCTGCTGGATCGGCGATTGGCTGCCATCGAATTGTCGGTGGCGGACGGCGAATTCCTCGACGGTGAAGAATTTCGAGTAGGGAAAGCGGTGGTCGACCAGCTCCACCGCGTCGCGGGGCGGGTTCTGGCCGACGCGGCCGGGACGCTGCCAGGTTCCGGCGGACAGATAGGCCTGCGCGCGGGCGGTGATCATCCAGTAGCGCTGGCCCACCTCCTCCGGCGTGGCGCTCGCGCGCTGGCGCATCACCTCCTCGGCGGCGAGAATGGTGAGATCGGCCCAGTCGCACACCCAGTGCGCGAGCGACCACGGCCCGTCCGGCGTGCCGGGGCGCTGCGACGGGCGCCAGACGTCCACCACCCGCGCGAGCCCGTCGATCTCGACCGTCACGGGCTCGCGCGCATAGCCAAAGCACGCCTCGTAGAAATCGAGCCGGGCCAGCGCCTCGCCCGTGACCGAGATCACGCGCCCGTCGGCGCGCGCGCCCGGCCTGTCCACCAGCATCGGCCAGCTGTGGCCCGCGACCCGCGCGACCTCGGCCCCCGGCAGGTCGGCAGGCTGCAGGGAAACATCGGCACCCGCCACCGCGCGCAGAAGCGGCGCGTGGCACAGCGTGCCGAACAGAAAGATTTCGGTCATGTAGCCCCTCGGATCGGTGGTCAGGCGCTCAAAGCCAGCGCCGCGCCGCCGTCTCGCACAGCAGCCCGCCCACGATACCGCCAATCACCAGGACACCCCAGACCGGAACGATCAGGGACTGGAAGAAATATTCGATGAACAGGTCCATTGACGCGAGCACGGCCTCGCTGAACCCGTCGTAGCGCAGGTTGGACGAGCGCTCGAACATCGTGCGCAATGCGAAGATCGCCAGCCCGATGATCGCGATCTGGGCCGAGGTCCGCAGGCCGTTGCCGAACGCCAGACCGTAGCCATGGCCCGCGTTGCGGCCGGCCACCGACCAGCCCTGCCACAGACCGATCATCGCGATGGTCGGCGCGAAATAGGTCGCCGGCGTGCCCTCGGGCACCGTGGTCAGCGCCTGAACGGCCGCAGCCCACCCCACGCCGAAGAACGTGACCGCGCCCACCAGCTTGGCGGCGGTGGGCATGCGGTTCACGGAACGACCGGTGCTTATGTGCGTCGGAAAGAACATGGATGCCATCACACCCGACATTTCTGGCGGCAATGTGGCCAAACCGGGCAAAGCCGGAGGTATTTCGAGGGACTACGCCGGTCGGGTGACGGTGATCTGCGTCACGTCCGTGTTGCCGAAATGGAAGGTCGCGGCGCAGGCGGTGAGGTAGAAGTTCCACATCCGCCGGAAGCGGTCGTCGAAGCCGAGTGCCGCCACCTCGTCCCAGCGGTGGTTGAAGGTGTCGTGCCAGCGTCGCAGCGTCTGGCTGTAGCTGTCTCCGAACTCGATGGAGCGCGCGACGCGCAAGCCAGCCTTTTCCACCTCGGCCCGCAGCACCGAGGGCGCGGGCAGCATGCCGCCCGGAAAGATGTATTTCTGGATGAAATCGACGCCCTTTCGGTAGACGTGCCAGCGCCGGTCCTGCACCGTGATGATCTGCAGCGTCGCGTTCTTGCCGGGCTTGAGGTTGTCGCGCAGCGTCCGGAAATAGACCGGCCAGTAGCGCTCGCCCACGGCCTCGAACATCTCGATCGAGGCGATGCCGTCATACTGCCCGCGCTCGTCGCGGTAATCCTGCAGCTTGATCTCGACCCGGTCCGACAGACCCGCCTGCGCGATGCGGGCGACCGCGTAATCATGCTGCTCGCGGGAAATGGTCAGGCCGGTGACGCGGAGCCCGCGCTCCTTCGCGGCATATTCCGCGAAGCCGCCCCAGCCGCATCCGATTTCGAGCACGTGATCGCCCGGCTGCGCGCCCATCTGGTCGACCATGCTGGCGTATTTCGCCACCTGTGCGGCCTCCATCGGCTCCTGCCCGGTCTCGAACAAGGCCGAGGAATAGGTCATCGTCTCGTCGAGCCAGAGACCGTAGAAGGCGTTGCCGAGGTCGTAATGGTGCGAGATGTTCCGGCGCGCCTGCCGTTTGGAATTGGACTGCAGCCAGAACCGCGTCCGCTCGTAGGCGCGCACCAGCGCCATGCCGAGAAACCCGTCGTAGACCTCGTCATTGTCGGCATGGACCAGGTCCATGAAGGCCTGCAGGTCGGGCGTAGACCACCATTCGTCGAGATAGGCCTCGCAGAACCCCAGGTCGCCCTCGCGGATCAGGCGCGCGAAGATGTCGGGGTTGTGGATGCGCAACTCGGCCACCGGGCCAGGGCCATGGCCCGCAGCGCGGAACACGCGCCCGTCGGGCAGCACCATGTCGAGCCGCCCGTGTTTCATCCGGTCGGCCGTCTCGAAGACGGTTGTGAAATAGCGGGGGAGATTTGCCTCTCCCTTCGTGGTGGTTCTGACGTCCATCTGGTCCCCTTGTCTGGCCCGGAAATCTGGGCAGAAGCAGCAACGTGTCGCAAGTCCCGATTGTTTTCCCGAGGCTCAGAATCCCCGGTTTTCGTAGGCGTCGAGCGCCCGTTTGCGCCCCTCGGAGACCGAGACGACGGGCTCCTCCGGGTAGTCATCCCCGGGCGCCATCCCCCAGCGTCGCGGGATCGCCTCGAAATAGCTCAGCGCCGTTTCGGGCGGCCGATCCGACAGTTCGGCCACCCATCTGCGTCGGTACTGCCCCTCGGGGTCGAATTTCTCGGCCTGGGTGTCGGGGTTGAAGACGCGGAAATAGGGCGTGGCGTCCGGGCCCGAGCCAGCCGACCATTGCCAGCCCATCGCGTTCGAGGCCGGGTCCCAGTCAATCAGGCAATCCTCGAACCAGTCCATGCCGATCTTCCAGTGCGTCAGCAAGTGCTTGGTGAGGTAGGAGGCGACGAGCATCCGCGCGCGGTTGTGCATCCGCCCGGTGACGTACATCTCGCGCATCGCGGCATCGACGGCCTCGATCCCGGTGCGGCCCTGCATCCAGGCCGTCACCTCCCTGCGGCGGCGGTCGGTGTTCCAGTCGAAGGCCTGCCATTCCTCGCGCCAGTTGCGGGTGGTGATGTGGGGCGTGTGGTGGATCAGGTGATAGGCGAAGTCGCGCCAGATCAGCTCCTTCAGGAAGGTCTCGGCGCCGCGCTTGCCGTCCTCCATCGCCCGCCAGCCGGCGTGCCAGCAGGCGCGGGCGGAGATCTCGCCGTAGGTCAGGTTTTCCGACAGGCCCGAGGTGCCATCCTCCGCCAGCATGTTGCGCGCGTCGGCGTAGTGCTCGACCTTGTGGGCGATGAAGGAGGCAAGCCGCCCGCGCGCGGCCTCCTCGCCGACGTGGCAATGCGGCAGGACCACCGCCGCGCCCCGGTCCATGGCGGCGCCGAGGCGCCAGTCCGCGATTGCGTCGCTCGCGGGCCAGACTTTCGGCGCGGGAATGTCGGGGGCCGACAGCGCCGGGGCCACATCGCGGCCGCGCACGGCCTTCCAGAACGGCGTGAAGACCTTGTAGAAGCCGCCGGTGCCGGTCTCGACCGTCCAGGGTTCGTGCACGACATGGCCGGCGTGGCTGACGGCCTCGATGCCGTCCGCCTTCAGGGAAGATTTTACCGCCTCGTCGCGTTTGCGGCTGTCGGGGTCGTAGAGCCGGGTCCAGTGCACGGCTGTTGCGCCGGTCTCCGCGATCAGCGCCCTCAGGACGTCCAGAGCCTTGCCCCTGCGGAAGATGAGCCTGCTGCCCGCCTCCGCCAGCCGCGCGGCAAAGGTCTCCGCCCCCAACCCGAGCCGCCATTTCGGCGCGGCGCCATGCGCCTCCACGACCTCGTCGCAGATGAAGACCGGGATCACCGGCGCGCCCGCCTTGCAGGCCGCCACCAGCGCGGGATTGTCCGACAGGCGGAAATCCCGGCGGGTCCAGTAGATCACGGGGGCGGTCATCGGGCGGGGCTGCTCATGGTTTTGTGCGCTTTGCGCGAAACTTAGGGCGCAAACGGCCCGGTCAAGCGCGGCGAGCCGTCATCGTGTCACAAAACCTGCATCGGGGTCGCGCCGTGGTCAGAACGGTCCGTCTTCCAGCACGCCATCTGCGCTCATCTGCGCGTAGAGGAGACCTTCGCGCAGGCCCCGGTCCGCCACGCTCAGCCGGTCGGTGGGCCAGGCGCGCAGCAGCGCCTGCAGGATTGCCGCGCCCGACATGATCAGCGTTTGCCGGTCGCGCCCGATACGCGGGTCGCGACGCCGCCCCTCGGGGCCGAGGGTCAGGTAATCCTGGATCACCCGGTCGATCTGGTCCGAGGTCATGCGCAGCCCGTCGACCTTGTTGCGATCGTAGCGCCGCAGGCCCAGGTGCGAGGCGGCGACTGTGGTGACGGTGCCGGAGGTGCCGATGATCTGGAACCCCTCGCGCGCCTGGTCGGCGGCATCGTCATAGGGCGAGAAGCCGGCCAGTTGCTCCTCGAAGAACCAGCTCATCAGGGCAAATCGCGCGCCGTCGTCGGCGACATCGGCATACATGTCCTTGAGCGTGGCCACGCCGAGCGGAACCGAGATCCAGTCCACAACCTTGGCGCGCGGAAAGATCGTCTCTTCGTGATCGAAGCCCTGGTGCAGCCGCATGATCGCGCGCGGGCGTTCCACGCGGGGCACGCGGCTGAGGTCGATCCAGACCAGCTCGGTCGAGCCGCCGCCGATGTCGACCACCAGCAGCTGTTCGGTCTTCATCGAGACCAGCGGCGCGCAGGACACGACCGCGAGCCGCGCCTCCTCCTCCGGTTTGATGATCTCCAGTTCCAGCCCGGTCTCGCGCTTGACCACCGAAATGAACTCGCCCGCGTTGGAGGCGCGTCGGCAGGCCTCGGTCGCCACCAGCCGCATCCGGCTGACGTGGTGCTTTTCAAGCTTGCGCTGGCAGATCTTCAGCGCGCCGACCGCGCGCGCCATCGAGGCGCGCGACATCCGCCCCGAGGCCTCCAGCCCCTGCCCCAGCTGGACGCTTTTGGAAAAGCTGTCCACGACATGAAGCTGGTTGCCCTTGGGCTGCGCGATCAGCATCCGGCACGAATTGGTGCCAAGATCGAGCGCAGCATAAAGATCGGCCGGGTCGGGCCGTGAACCTGGCGCTAGGCGCCGTTCGACAGGCGGCTCTGTGACCGGCGTGATCGAGACCACGGTGGCCACGGGACTGGGGAACGGACCGGCGCCGCCTTTGCGCTTGCGCGACATGCGGGCCTCCGAAAAACTGTGTTAGCGGTAATGTAGCAATCGCGGCGCGACGTCACAATGGTGTTGCACAGGTGGTCCACCCGACGGACGGGCCGGATTCAACATCATCATGAGAATTATGGGCCGCCCCGGCCCTCGCCCTTTTTTCGCGCCGCGGCTATGTCGGAGGGTGAGCCGGGTCGCTCCCGCCCCGGCTTGTGTCGAAATTGGAACGTGGCCCGTCCTGCCGCTCGCATAAGGTGCGCGACAGGATACGAACGCCCGGCCCTGCAAGAGGATCTGCCATGCCCGCTGTCACCCATGTCTTCTGGCGCGATATTCCCGCCCAGGTCATCGTGGGCAAGGGCCGCGGCGGGTCCAAGGCCGTGCTGCCCGAACGTTTCGAGCAGGCGATCGACCGCTGCGCCATGAAGATCGGCGCGAAGGACGCGGAGGCCTACCTGGCCGAATGGCGTCGGGTTCCGGCAGGCGAGATCGAGGGCGAGCCCGCCGATGTCGCCGCCGCCGAGATTGCCCGGCTCGATGCCGGCTACGGGCCCGAGCGCCTCAAGCGCCTGATCGACGCGGAGGGGTTCGAGCCCTCCACTTCACACACCGCCTGAGGCCATGGCCTCGATCTGGGAGACTGCGATGGCCTTGCTCAAATTCCGCGCCCGCGACACTGCGCCCGCCACCCCGGCCCGCCCGGATCTGGAGGACATGTTGCGCGACTACTCGATCGAGGTGATGCCGCGCACCGCCGAGAAGGTGGCCGATTTCCGCGAGCACCTGCCCGCCGGCACGCGCGTCTACATCGCCCATATCGAAGGCACGCCCTTTGCCGACATGCTGGCGACCGCGAAGCGCCTGCGCGCCGAGGGGTTTGAGCCGATGCCGCATTTCCCCGCGCGCTCCATCCCCGACCGCGCGACGCTGTCGGACTGGGTTGCGCGCTACCGCGGCGAGGCGGGCGTGACACAGGGCCTGATCATCGCAGGCGGCTTGCCCACCGCGCGCGGGCCCTTCACCTCGTCGATGGACCTGCTGGAAACCGGCCTCTTCGACGGGTTCGACCGTCTGCACATCGCCGGCCACCCCGAGGGCAACCGCGACATCGACCCCAAGGGTGGCGAGGCCGAGGTGATGGCGGCGCTGCGCTGGAAACAGGCCTTCGCCAACCGCTCGAACGCGCGTTTCGCCATCGCCACGCAATTCGCCTTCGAGGCAGCGCCGGTGCTGGCCTGGGCCGACCGGCTGCAGGCCAACGGCATCACCATGCCCGTCCACCTCGGCATTGCCGGCCCGGCGAAGCTGCAGACGCTGATCAAGTTCGCCATCGCCTGCGGTGTCGGCCCGTCGCTGTCGGTGCTGCAAAAGCGCGCCCGCGACGTGTCGAAGCTGCTCCTGCCCTTCGAGCCGACCGAGATCGTGACGGCGCTGGCGAAAGCGCGCGCCGCGGGCCGAGGCGGCAACATCGAACGCATCCATTTCTTCCCGCTCGGCGGCATCAAGGCCAATGCCGACTGGGCCACCGACAAGGGCGGCGCCAGCGCGCGACCCGCCTCCGCATCCTGAGAGAGAGCCCTTACACATGACCCGTACCGTCATCGAATCGCAGACAAGGACCACCGTGATCGGCTTTGACGAGCCGTTCTGCGTCATCGGTGAACGGATCAACCCCACGGGCCGCAAGATCCTGAACGAAGAGCTGGAGCGCGGCGATTTCAGCCGGGTGGAGGCCGACGCCCTCGCGCAGGTCGCGGCGGGGGCAAGCGTGCTCGACATCAACTCGGGCGCGGTGTTCTCGAACAAGATGGGCGAAGATCCGCGCTACGCCGACAACAATTTCGTCGAGCCGATGCTGATGCCGGAATTGATCCGCGTGGTGCAGGCCGTCACCGACAGCCCGCTCTGCATCGACAGCTCGGTCCCCGGCGCGTTGCAGGCGGGGCTGGAGGCGGCGAATGGCCGCCCGCTCCTGAACTCCGTCACCGGCGAGGAGGAGCGGCTGGAACTGGTGCTGCCGCTGGTGAAGAAATACAACGTGGCCGTGGTGGCGATCTCGAACGACGACACCGGCATTTCCGAGGATCCCGACGTGCGCTTTGCCGTCGCGAAGAAGATCGTCGAGCGCGCCGCCGATTTCGGCATTCCCGCGCATGACATCGTGGTGGACCCGCTGGTGATGCCGATCGGCGCGATGGGAAGCGCCGGGCAACAGGTGTTCACGCTGGTCCGCCGTCTGCGCGAGGAACTGGGGGTCAACACGACCTGCGGCGCGTCGAACATCTCCTTCGGGCTGCCGAACCGGCACGGGATCAACAACGCCTTCCTGCCGATGGCCTTCGGGGCCGGGATGACCAGCGCGATCATGAACCCGGTCGCGCTGCCCATAGGCCCCAAGGCGATCGCCGAGAAGCGCGCGCAGGCCGAGGCGGCGGGGATCATCCTGCCGGACGACTTGGACGACGAGACCTTCGTGAAGCTCTTCGGCATGGGATCGACCAAGCCGCGTCCCGGCAAGGAGATGGAGGCGATCCGCGCCGCGAATTTCCTGATGAACCAGGACGACGGCGGCGGCGCCTGGATCCGCTTCAACCAGGACCCTGACGCGGCACTTCTGGGTGGTCGGGCCGGCGGACGGCGCCGGCGGCGCGCGTGACGGCGCCGGGCCTTGTGACGGGCATCGTGACAGGCGTAGTGACGGCGAGCGGAGAAATCGGCCCTCGCGAAGGTGCAGGCTTTGCGCCTAGGCTGTCGCATGGACCCGTCCGACTGCGCACGACACCCGGAGACCGCCCCGCCGCTTGGCGCCGTGGCGGTGCGCATGGCGCTGCGGCTGGCGGGTATCGTGCTGGTGGCGCTGCTGGCGATGTGGCTGATCGACTGGTCGATGGCGCTGACCGAGCACCTGCCGGACACCGACCAGCGCAGTTTTCGAGCGGCGCTGATCGGCAGCCTGCTGTTGATCTACGTGTTGCTCATGGCCCTGCCCTTCGTGCCGGGGATCGAGATCGGCCTGTCGCTCCTGATGCTGCGGGGCGCCGAAATTGCGCCGGCGGTCTACGGGGCGACGGTGCTGGGGCTGGCGCTGGCCTGGCTCGTCGGGCGGCAGGTGCCGATCCTGCGGCTGCGGACGCTGTTTCTGGACCTGCGGCTGCGCCGCGCGGCCGATCTGCTGACCGGGATCGCGCCGTTGTCGCCTGCGGAGCGGCTGGCGCGGATCGACGCGCGGCTGCCGGGCTGGGCGCGGCGCGCGGGCGGGCTGCGATGGCGCTACCTCGCGCTGGCGCTGCTCTTGAACATGCCGGGCAACGTGATCCTGGGCGGTGGCGGCGGCATCTGCCTGCTGGCGGGCTTGAGCGGCCTCTTCCGGCCGGGCCCGATGCTGGTGACGCTGGCGCTGGCCGTGGCGCCGCTGCCGCTGGTCTTGTGGCTGGCGGGCTACGCGGGAATGCCCGGCTGGTTGCCGTACTAGGGGGGCTGCGATGAGCGCCGATCCCCTCGTCATCTTCACGCCCTCGGGCAAGCGCGGCCGCTTCGCGCCCGGCACGCCGATCCTGACCGCCGCGCGGCAGTTGGGCGTCGATCTCGATTCGGTCTGCGGCGGGCGGGGGATCTGCTCGAAATGCCAGATCGCGCCCTCCTACGGCGACTTTCCAAAGCATGGCGTGACCGTGCGCGAGGGCGCCCTGTCCGAGTGGAACGCGGTCGAGGAGCGCTACGACCGCGTGCGTGGGTTGAAACCGGGACGGAGGCTCGGCTGCCAAGCAACCGTGCAGGGCGACATCGTCGTCGACGTGCCGCCGGAAAGCCAGGTCCACCGCCAGGTCGTGCGCAAGGCGGCCTCGGCGCGGCCGATCACCATGGACCCGGCGACGCGGCTGGTGCTGGTCGAGGTGCAGGAGCCCGACATGCACGAGCCCTCGGGCGATTTCGAGCGGTTGCAGGCAGCGCTGCGTGAGCAATGGCGGATCGAGGGCGTGACCGCGCCGCTGGCGATGCTGCAACAGCTGCAACCGGCGCTGCGCAAGGGCGACTGGCAGGTGAGCGTCGCGCTCCATCAGCCTGCGAACAGTGAGATTTTCGAGATCGTGGGGGTCTGGCCCGGGCTTCACGAAGGCGGGCTTTACGGGCTCGCGATCGACCTCGGCTCCACCACCATCGCGGCGCATCTGTGCGACCTCACCGAAGGGCGCGTGCTGGCCTCGGCCGGCTTGATGAACCCGCAGATCCGCTTTGGCGAGGATCTGATGAGCCGGGTCAGCTACGTGATGATGAACCCCGGCGGCGATGCCGAGATGACGCAGGTGGTGCAGGACGCCATCGCCACGCTCGCGACCGAGATCGCGGCGGAGGGCGGCATCGACCCGGGCCTGATCTTCGAGACGGTGATCGTGTGCAACCCGGTGATGCACCACCTTCTGCTCGGCATCGACCCGGTTGAGCTGGGCCAGGCGCCCTTCGCGCTCGCCACCTCGGGCAGCCTGACGCTCGCCGCGCGCGAGATCGGGCTGATAACCATCGCCCCCACCGCGCGGCTCTACATCCTGCCCTGCATCGCGGGGCATGTCGGCGCGGACGCCGCCGCCGTTGCGCTGGCCGAGGAACCCGATCGCGCCAAGGAGCTGACGCTGATCGTCGATGTCGGCACCAACGCCGAGATCCTGCTGGGTGACGAGACCGGGGTGCTGGCATGTTCCTCGCCCACCGGCCCGGCCTTCGAGGGTGCGCAGATCAGCGCGGGCCAGCGCGCGGCACCGGGCGCCATCGAGCGGGTGGAGATCGACCCAGACACCAAGGAGCCGCGGTTCAAGGTCATCGGCTCTGAATTGTGGTCAAACGATCCTGGCTTTGCCGAGGCCACGAAGGACACCGGCGTCACCGGCATCTGCGGCTCGGGCATCATCGAAGCGGTGGCCGAGATGCGGATGGCGGGGTTGCTCGATGCCTCGGGCCTCGTCGGCGGGCCGGAGGTGACCGGCACGGCGCGGTCAGAACCCACGGGGCGCACCTTCGCCTATCTGATCCACGACGCCACTGCGACCGGCGGACCGCGCATTACCGTGACGCAGGGCGACATCCGCGCGATCCAGCTTGCGAAATCGGCGCTCTACGCGGGCGCGCGGCTGCTGATGGACAAACGCGGCGTCGACAAGGTGGACCGCGTGGTTCTGGCGGGGGCGTTTGGTGCACATATCAGCCCGAAACACGCGATGGTTCTGGGCATGATCCCCGACGCGCCGCTCGACCACGTCACCAGCGCGGGCAATGCGGCCGGTCACGGCGCGCGCATCGCGCTTTGCAACCGCGCGGCGCGGAGCCGGATCGAGGCGGTGGTGCGCACGATCGACAAGATCGAGACCGCGATCGAGCCGCGCTTTCAGGAGCATTTCGTGGCCGCCAACGCGATCCCGCACGCGACCGACGGCTTCCCGGAACTGGCGAAGATCGTGACGCTGCCGCAGGTGGCCTTCGGCGCGTCCGGGAGCGCACCGGGGGGCGCGGATGGCGGCGGGCGCAGGCGACGCCGGCGCGGCTGAGCCCCCTTGACGCGCCCTGCCCGGCAAGACTATCTCGAAGCTCTGCTGCGGGTATGGTGAAAAGGTATCACGAAAGCTTCCCAAGCTTCAGTTACGGGTTCGATTCCCGTTACCCGCTCCAGATATCCCTGCCCTTTGCCAAACCGCGCTTCGCCTTCAATGGAACTCGACGGACAGATGGTCCGGCCGGTCCGGCAGCGCCTGGCGTTCGATGTAGCGCCGGACCTGGGGAACCCCCTCGATCACCTCCCTCATGCGCAGGCTCAGCTCGTAGTCATCCTTGGTCCGCCGTTCGTGATGCCGCAGGTATTCGGTCCAGGTCGGGAAGTAATATTTCTCGGCCCAGATCAACGGGTTCTCGATGTCGCGCAGCAGCGACCAGTTGCGCGCGCCGGTCCTGAGCGCCAGCCGCCGCCGCTCGGCCATGACGATCAGGAAGGCGTCGTGGTTCTCGGGCGCGACCTCGAACTCGATGCGGATCATGATCGGGCCGCTCCGGGGCAGGATGTTGGGCGACACCTCGGGCCGGCGGAAGACGTTGGCGGGCTCCAACCGCAGATGCGCGTATTCCGGCAGCGGAAAGCGCAGGCCCAGCACAGCACCGACGAAGGCCACCGCCCCCGCCAGGAGCAGCGCCGCCTCGATCGACGCCGTCTCCACCACATTGCCCCAGAGCCAGGACCCCAGCGTCATCCCGCCGAAGACCGCCGTGTTGTAGATCGCGAGCGTGCGGCCCACGACCCAGCGCGGCGTCGACAGTTGCACCGTGACGTTGAAGAGGTTGAGGCAGATCACCCAGGACGCGCCCGCCAGCGCCAGCGCGGGGGCGATGGCCGCGGAGACCGGAACAAGCGCGATGACCGCCTGCGCGATCCCGGTGGCGATGAGCCCGCCGCGCACCACCGTCTCGCCGCTGTAGCGCGCCCTGAGCCGCGGGTTCGTCAGCGCCCCCATCACCGCCCCAACCCCGAAACAGGCCAGCAGCAGCCCGTAGGCCAGCGCACCCAGCCCAAGCTCGCGCTGCACCACCAGCGGCAGGAGCGCATTGGTGCTGACCGCCGAAAGGCCGAAGACGAAGGCGCGCAGCAGCACCGACTGGATGTTGGGCGCGAGGCTGGCGTAGCGCAGACCGGCGCTCAGCGCGGGCATGAAGGATTCGGTCGGCAGCTCGGACGTCTTGCGCGGCGATTTCCAGACCAGCAGCCGCAGCGCCAGCACGCAAAACGACAGCGCATTCAGCGCGAAGGCCACGGCCGCGCCCAGACCCGCCACCACGAGACCGCCGATGGCGGGCCCGAGACTCCGCATCGCGTTCACGCCCATGGAGTTCAGCCCCACCGCGGCCGGCAGGTTCTCGCGCCCGACGAAATCCACCAGCGAGGATTGCCAGGGCGGATTCTGGATCGCCATCGCGCAGCCGACAGCGAAGCTGAGGCCAAGCAGGATCCAGGGCGTCATCAGCCCCAGGAACGCCAGCACCGTCATCACCACTGCCACGCAAAGCCCCAGCACCTGCGAAAAGATCAGGAGCTTGCGCCGGTCGTAGCTGTCCGAGATCACCCCCGCCGGCAGCGACAGGATCGCGAGCGGCAGATGCGCCGAGCTTTGCACCAGCGCGATCAGGACGGGCGAGGCCGTCAGCGTGGTCATGAGCCAGGCCGCGGCAACGGTCTGGATCCAGTGGCCGAGGTTCGAGGCCATCGCGGCCAGCCAGATCGTGCGGAAGCCGGGCCGCCGCAGAAGCGACAGGGGCGACGCCTCGGGCGTCATGCCGCGCGCCATGGTCTGGGGGTCCGGTCCGGGGTTTGCACTACGATCTCCCTCACCCGCATGGCGCGGCCCTGTGCCGGGCGCATCGCCGCGCGAGTCCGTCGAATATCGCCGCAAAGCGCGGCGGGGAAAAGGCCGGATGAAATCAGGTTGGTTCGGCGTCTGGGCGGGGGCACCGCCACACACCCCACAATTGTTTCCGCCGCGCCGCAATTCCGCCAAAGACCGATGCGATTGTTTTGGTCATGGAAACGGCGGGCCTCTCCCTCCCGCCGGTATCCACCTCCCGAACTTTCGGGCCGCCCCGCCTCCGGGTGCGGCCCTTTTTCGGTCAGCGCCGCTGACGCGCGATCATGATCGGCACCAGCACCGTCAGCGCGAGCAGGCGGAACACGTGGTGGGCGGCGACCAGCGCGGGCTCCAGCCCGGTCTCGATGGCGAGCGCCGCCATCACCTCGACCCCGCCGGGCGCGAAGGCCAGCAGCAGCGCCGCGGCGGGCAGCCCCACGATCTGCGCCGCGATGACGGCCCCAACCGCGGCCACCGCGCAGGCGATGATCGTGGTCACCAGGCCCGCGGCCAGCGCCCCGAGCAGACCGCGCCGGTCGAAGCCGCGAAACCGCGTACCGATCAGCGCGCCCATGCACATCAGCGCCGCCGTGGTCAGCCAGACCGGCAGCGTGCCCGGCGTCAGGTCGAGCCCGTGCCCGAAGGCCGAGACCGCCATGCCCCCCATCAGGATCGGCGCGGGCACGCCCAGGCGCTGGAACACCAGCCCCAGCGCCAGCGCGATCGGGAAGACCAGCACCAGCGCCAGTGGCGAGATCGCCCCGCGGTCGGTGAGATAGGCCGTCCCCTCCACGCCCCAGAGCGCGATCAGAACCGGCACCAGCAGCGTCAGCAGCAAGACCCGCACCGTCTGCACCAGCGCCACGCGCGGCACGTCGGCATCAAGGTCGGTCGAGAGGCCCAGAACGTAGCTCAGGTGCCCCGGCGTCGCGGAGAGCAGCGCGGTCATCGGCTCGTAGCCGAACCCCCGCACCAGCGCCGCCCGCGCCACCACCACCACGAAAACCAGGGTGATCGTCAGGATCGCCAGCGAGACGGGCCAGGTCAGCGCGGTGGCGATCACCTCGGGCGTCACCGTGCTGCCGATGGAAAGGCCGATCATCAGGAAGACGGCGTCGCGCAGGAGCGGCGGGATGGCGGTGCGAAGCCCCATGATCGTGGCGAGCGAGACCGCCGCCGCCGGGCCGGTCAGCACCGCGGCCGGAAACCCGATGAGCCAGAACAGGCCAGCCCCCGCCGCCCCGATCAGGAGCGTCGGCACCGTCTCTTTCAGAAATGCCTCTGGTCCGCTCATCTGCCCCGGTTCGGGTGGTCCTGCCTGCTCCCTCCAAACCCCGAACCGGCGGAAGGGTCAAGGCACCGGGGCGCCGGTGGCGGCGTCAGCGGTCGCGGACGTAGGCCACGAGCGCCAGGGTGGAGCCGTCCTTGCCCGCCCCGTCGGCGGCGCCGGTCAGCACCGGCTCCAGCGACTTCGCCAGCTCCTTGCCAAGCTCGACGCCCCATTGGTCGAAGCTGTTGATGCCGAGGATCACGCCCTCGACGAAAACCCGGTGCTCGTAAAGAGCGAGAATCTGGCCCAGCACGAAGGGCGTAAGCTGCGGGTAGATCAGTGTGGTTGAGGGCCGGTTGCCCGGAAATACCCGGTGGCGCGCCTGCCGGTCACGCTCCGCCCCCTCCAGCCCCTTGGCCGCCATGATCGCGCGCGCCTCGTCGAGCGAGCGGCCGCGCATCAGCGCCTCGGACTGCGCGAGGCAGTTGGCGAGCAGCAGTCGGTGATGGTGCGCCAGCTCGGGCGCATGGCCTTGCGCCGCGACCATGAACTCGCAGGGCACGGTGCGGGTGCCCTGGTGGATCAGCTGGTAAAAGGCGTGCTGGCCGTTGGTGCCGGGTTCACCCCAGACCACGGGGCCGGAGGGCAGGCCGAGGTCGCTGCCGTCCATCGCCACGCGCTTGCCGTTGCTCTCCATCTCGAGTTGCTGGAGATAGGCGGGCAGCCGCGACAGGTGCTGGTCATAGGGCAGCACGGCGCGGGTGGCGTGCCCCTGCACCTGCGCGTGCCAGATGCCGACCAGCGCCAAGAGCACTGGCAGGTTGTCGGGCAGGTCGGCGCTTCGGAAATGATCGTCCATCGCCCGCGCGCCGGCAAGAAACTCCGCGAACCGCTCCGGCCCCACGGCCAGCATCAGGCCCAGCCCGATCGGCCCCCAGAGCGAATAGCGCCCGCCGACCCAGTCTTCGAAGCCAAAGACCCGATCCGGGTCGATGCCGAACTCCGAGGTCAGCTCAAGCGCGCTCGACAGCGCCACGAACTGCGCGGCGGGGTCAGCCACAGCGCCGGCCATCCAGCCGCGCGCGGTCTCGGCGTTGGTCATGGTCTCGATCGTGGTGAAGGTCTTGGAGGCGACGATGATAAGCGTGCGTTCAGGATCAAGACCTTGCAGGGTGTCGTTGATGTGCGCGCCATCGACGTTCGAGACGTAGTGGAGGCGTGGCCCGTCGTGATAAGGTGCCAGCGCCAGCGTCGCCATCGCGGGGCCAAGATCCGATCCGCCGATGCCGATGTTCACCACGTCGGTGTAGGCGCCGCCCGCGCCGGTGATCTCGCCCGCCCGTATCTTGTCCGCAAACGCCGCCATCCGGGCGCGCGTTGCCTTGACGCCGGGCAGCACATCCTGGCCATCGACTTCGATCGGCCCGGTCTCGGCGCGCAGCGCCGTGTGCAGCACCGCGCGGCCTTCGGTCTCGTTGATCTTTTCTCCCGCGAACATCGCGTCGCGACGGGTCTCGACCCCGGCCTTGCGCGCGAGTTCGATCAGCAGCGACAGCGCCGCGTCGTCGAGCTGCGTCTTGGAGAAGTCGAAGAGCACGTCCCCGAGGCGGCGCGAGAACCGCTCCGCCCGCGCCGGGTCATCGAAGAGCGACAACATCGACCGCCCCTCGACCGAGGCGGCATGGTCCTTCAGGTCCGTCCAGATATCGCTCATCGCGCTCACTCCGCCCAATGCACGGTCGCGTCGCCCAGCACGCAGCGCACGGGCGCCTCCAGCACCGGCAGATGCCCCGCCCGGTCGAGCGCCGCGCGCTTCTCCGCGCCGGTGATCAGGATGTGGATGCTCATCGCGCCTTGCAGCACCGGCGCGGTCAGCGTGATCCGCGGCTCGTCGGCGGCATCGGCGCGCATCGCCATCAGCGGCGGCGCGTCGTCGTCCAGCGCAGCCGCTAGGTTGTCGGCACCGGGAAACAGGCTCGCCGTGTGCATGTCGAGCCCCATGCCGAGCAGCAGCACCGAGAGCGGCAGGTGCGGCGCGAGCCCCTCGGCCAGCTCCTCCAGCCGGTCCTCAGGCCGCTCGGCCGGCGCGTAAAGCGGGATGAGCTTCGCCGCGGAAGCGTTTGACACCAGAAGACGTTTCTTGACCAGCGCGGTGTTCGAGCGCGGGCTGTCCTCGGGCACCCAGCGCTCGTCGTTCAGCACCACCGACACGCGGTCCCATTCGAGCTTCTGCTCGGACAGAACGTCGAAGACCGGGCCGGGCGTGGTGCCGCCGGGAACCGAGAAGCTGACGCTGTCATGGCGGCGCAACCCGTCGGCCAGTTCACTGGTCAGACGGTCGGCGAGGCCGAGCATCAGGAGGTCGCGGTCAGGGTATTCGATCAGGTTCATCTCAGATCTCCCGCCAGCGGCGGTTGTCGCGGTGCATGAGGATCGCGGCTTCTTCGGGGCCGGTGTTGCCCGGATGATAGGGAATGGGTCGGTCGGTGCGCCCCTCCCATCCGGCGATGATCGGATCGGTCCAGGCCCAGGCGGCCTCGACCTCGTCACCGCGCATGAACAGCGTCTGGTTGCCGCGGATCACATCCATGATGAGCCGCTCGTAAGCATCTGGAACATCGGCGATTTCAGGTCCAAGGGCATCGGCGAAGCTCATGTCGAGCGGCACGTCGATCAAACGCATTCCACCGGGGCCGGGTTCCTTGATCGTCACCCGCAGGTCGATGCCCTCGTCGGGCTGGAGCCGGATCGACAGCACGTTCGCCTTGTTGCCGGCATCGGCATCGAAGATCGAATGCGGGGTATCCTTGAAATGGATCACGATCTCGGACTTGCGCGCCTTCAGCCGCTTGCCGGTGCGCAGGTAGAAGGGCGTGCCGTTCCAGCGCCAGTTGGCGATGTGCAGCTTCATCGCGATGAAGCTTTCGGTGCGGCTGGAGTTGTCCTCCACGTCGGCGAGGTAGGAGGGATGCGCGCCGGCCATGTATTGCCCGCGCACGATCTGTTCGGGCTCCACCGGGTCGAGGGCGCGGATGACCTTGAGCTTTTCGTCGCGCACCGCGTTCGGCTCGAACCGCGCCGGCGGCTCCATCGCGGTCAGGCACAGGAGCTGCATCAGGTGGTTCTGCACCATGTCCCGCATCGCCCCGGACTTGTCGTAATAGGTCCCGCGCCCGGCCACGCCGACCTCTTCGGCCACGGTGATCTGGACGTGGTCGACGTATTGCGCGTTCCACAGCGGCTCGAACAACGTGTTGCCGAAGCGCACGGCCATCAGGTTCTGGACGGTTTCCTTGCCGAGATAATGGTCGATCCGGTAGATCTGCGTCTCGTTGAAATGGGCGGCGAGGGTCGCGTTCAGTTCCCGCGCGCTTTCGAGGTCGCGACCGAACGGCTTTTCCACAACGATCCTGGCATCTTGCCGGGCAATGTTGAAGTGGTGAAGCCGTTCGGCCAGCGCGCCGAAGAGGCCCGGCGCGACGGAGAAATAGAACGCCTGCACCACGTCGTCGCGGATCTTGGCGCGCAGTTCCTTCCAGCCGCCGTCGCCGGTGGCATCGACCGGGACATAGGCCAGCCGCTCGCAAAACGACTTCAGATCGCCGGCGTCGCAACGGTGCTTGGGCACGAAAGTCTCGATCGCCTCGACCACCTGCTCGGCCCAGGCGGCGCTGTCCTGCTCGGTGCGGGCGGCGCCGATGATGCGGGCCTCGGGCGGCATCTGCCCGTCGCAGTAGCGCCGGTAGAGACCAGGCAGGATCTTGCGCCGGGCAAGGTCGCCGGTGGCGCCGAAAATGACGAGGTCGAAGGGTTCGACCGGAATGACACGCGAGACCATGATCGCCTCTCCACGGCAGATGTGCGGGCTGTTAGCGCTAACGCCCTCTCGGCGCGTCACCTACACCCTGCACTTTTCCAAGTCTAGCAAAAGCCCCTGACGCAACACCGCGATGACGGGTGCTGCACCGTTGCGGCAGGCTTCCGCCTCAGCCCCGCTGCATCGCGCAGAGCAGTTCGAACATCACCGAGGCGCCGAGCCAGGCCGTGATGCCACCGTTGTCGAACGGCGGCGCGACCTCGACCAGATCGGCGCCGATGATGTCGAGCCCGTGCAGCGCCCGCACGCAGGAGATCGCCTCGAAGGAGGTCGGGCCGCCCACCTCGGGCGTGCCGGTGCCGGGCGCATAGGCCGGGTCGACGAAGTCGATGTCGAAGCTGACATAGGCGGGACGCGTCCCCACCACCTCGCGCGCGATCTGCATGACCGAGGTCCAGCCCAGGCTCATGCATTCCTCGATCGGTACGATCCGCACGCCGCGATCCCAGCCGTACTGGAAATCGTCGTTGTTGTAGGAGGTGCCGCGCATCCCGATCATCACGCAGGCGGTCGGGTCGAGACAGCCTTCCTCGATCGCCTGCCGGAACGGGTTGCCATGGGTCAGCGTCTTGCCGCCGAAATAGGGCGGGTAAAGATCGGTGTGGCTGTCGAGAAGGACGAGGCCGAAGGGCTCGCCCCGCGCCGCGCGCAGTTCGCGCAGGACGGTGAGGGTGCAGAGGTGGTCGCCACCGACCATGAACGGCCGCGTGCCCTGCGCCAGAACGCCCTTGATGAAGGCCTGCGCAGCGGCCAGCGCCTCGTCCTGGTCGACCGGGCTCATCGCGACGTCGCCGAGGTCGGCGATGCGCGACGCCTTGAACGGCTCCTGCCCGGTGGCGCGGTTGCGCTCGCGGATCATGGTAGAGGCGTCGCGGAGCGCGCGCGGCCCGTGCCGCGCACCGGGCCGGTTCGAAGTCGCGCCGTCCCAGGGCAGCCCGAAGATCCCGATCTCGACCTCGGCGCAGCGCGGATGGTCCGGCGGCAGGTAGGGCAGCCGCATGAAGCTGGGCACGCCCGCGTAGCGCGGCAGGGCGGTGCCGGAAGGCGGCAGGAAGAACGGGTCGGACATGAAGGGGATCGCCTCGCGCGGGGGTCAGGTCGGGGCCGACGCTAACGGCGACGCCCGCCGCTGTCACGCCTCCAGTTCGCTGTCCCAGTAGAGGAAGTCGAGCCAGCTGTCGTGCAGGTGGTTCGGCGGGAACTTGCGGCCCATGTTGCGCAATTCCTCGGAGCCGGGCCGGCGCGGCGGCTTGCGCAGGTTCAGCCCGGACTGGCGCAGGCTTTTCGAGCCCTTGTGCAGGTTGCAGCGCGAACACGCCGCGACGACGTTTTCCCAGCTCGTCACGCCACCCCGGGCGCGCGGCACCACATGGTCGAAGGTCAGGTCGCCCTTGGCGCTGCAATACTGGCAGGAAAACTCGTCGCGCAGGAACAGGTTGAAGCGGGTGAAGGCGACGCGTTTCTGCGGCTTCACGTAATCCTTCAGCACCACGACCGAGGGGATGCGGATGATCGTCGAGGGCGAGCGCACGATCTCGTCATACTCCGCGACGATCTGCACCCGATCGAGCCAGGCGGCCTTCACCGCCTCCTGCCAGGGCCAGAGCGAGAGCGGGTAGTAGCTCAAGGGGCGGTAATCGGCGTTCAGCACCAGCGCGGGGTGGCTTTTCAGCGCGCCCGGCTCGCGTACGAAATGTGTCCTGAACTCGATCTCTGTTGCAGCCTGCATCAGTGACTCCGTCTCCGCCCTGTCTGCCCGTTCTCACCGGCGCAAGGGCGGGAGCCCCGCCCCAGCACTGCATCCACTATATCTAGGCTTTGCTATCCGGCAAGTCTTACCAGATGCTGTGGATGGCACATTTACGGATAGGCGAGACTCCTGACAGTTTCATGACGTTATGCACAGGCGGCGGGCAATGATGTGATCGCCGGAATTGCCCCGCGGGCCCGTTCCGCGCTAGGCTGCCGCCCATGTCCGACCTGCCCCCGGCCCCCGCCCCCGGCGCCATCCTGGAAGCCGCGATCTACGCCTCCGACCTCGACGCGGCCGAAGCCTTCTACGGTGACCTCCTCGGCCTCACCCGCATGTTCCGCCATGGCGAGCGCCACGTCTTCTACCGCGTCGGCGCGGCGGTCCTGCTGGTGTTCAACCCGTCCGAGACGGAGATCCCGCCCGGCGCGGACGCCCTGCCCGTTCCACCGCATGGCGCGCGCGGACCCGGGCATGTGTGCTTCGCGATGGAGGATGCCGAGATCACCGCGATGCGGTCGCGGCTGGAGGCTGCTGGCGTCGCGATCGAGCAGGATTTCCTATGGCCGAACGGCGCGCGGTCGCTTTACGTCCGCGACCCCGCCGGCAACTCGGTGGAGTTCGCGGAACCGGCGCTCTGGGCCGGCTAGCTCACGCCTGCCCGAATTTCTCGCGCAGGAAGGCCAGCGCCACCGACAGCCCGTCGGGCGCGATGCCATGCGCGGTGCCCTTCATCACGTGGGCATAGACCTCGGTCCAGCCCGCGGCCTCCAGCGCCTCGGCGGCCTCGGGCAGCGATTGCGGCGGAACCACGTCGTCCTGGTCGCCGTGGATCAGCAGGATCGGCGGGCGCACCACCACCTCGTCGGCCAGCGTCTCGGGCGACATCAGCCGCCCGGAAAAGCCGACGACGCCGGCAAAGGCCTCGTCCCGGCGGGCGGCGACGTGCAGCGCCATCATGGTCCCCTGCGAGAAGCCCACCAGCGCCACCTGTTCGGCGATCATGTCCTCCTCGACCATCACCCGGTCGAGGAAGGTGTTCAGGTCGTCGACCGCGCGCGCCATGCCATCGGCGGCGGCTTCCTCGGACGAGCCGTCGATCCAGGGGATCGGGAACCACTGGTAGCCCATCGGGTTCATGCCGCAGCGCTCGGGGGCGTTCGGCGCCAGGAACATCGTGTTGGGCAGGTGCTCCTTCAGCGGCTCGGCCAGCCCCAGCAGGTCGTTGCCGTCGGCGCCGTAGCCGTGCAGGAAGATCACCATGCTGTCGGCCTCGCCCGAGGCAGCCTCGACCCGGCCAGATTCCAGTCCTCGTGTCACAGCACACCCTCCCGGCTTGTCTCGACCCGGTAGTAGACCCAAAGCGCCCGGGCGGCAACCGCACGGACCGGCGACCAGGGCGCGGCCATCGCACGCATCTCGGGCTCGGTCGGGCGCGCCGGCAGGTCGAAGGCGCGCGCGGCGGCGACCTGCAGCGCGAGGTCGCCCGCGGCAAAGACATCGGCATGGCCAAGCGCGAACTTGGCGTAGATCTCGGCGGTCCATGGCCCGATTCCGGGCAGCGCGGTGAGCGTCTTCAGGACGTGATCCGTCGGCGCGTGGCGCAATCCGGCGTAGTCGACCCGCGCCTCGGCCAGCGCGCGGATATAGCGGATCTTGGGCCGCGAGAGGCCGCAGGCGCGCAGATCCTCCTCCGAGGCCGCGCGCACCGCCGCCTCCTCCGCCAGTCCTGCCGCCTCCAGCCGCCCGAGAATGGCAGCCGCCGAGGCGGTGGAGACCTGCTGGCCCACGATCGCGGAGAGCAGCGCACCGAACCCGTCCGCGCGCCTGCGCAGCGGCAGCGGGCCGACCACGGACAGAATCGGACCAAAGCGGGCGTCGCGCGTGACCAGCACTGCGGCTGCCGCTACCAGATCCGCCTCCGTCTCGATCAGTTCCGGCGCCATCGCCATACCCTTTCCGGTCCCGCCCCGGCTTACGCCATCGCGGACCCGACCGAAAGCGCGGGCTCTGGACGGGCCGGCGATATCGGGCTACCGCTCGATCATGACCGAGATCACCCCAGACATCGCGAGCGAGACTGCGGCCGCCGACGACCGCCGGGCGAAACGCAATGTCGCGGTGCTGGTCCTGGCGCAGGCAATCCTCGGCTCGCAGATGCCGCTGATCTTCACCGTGGGCGGGCTCGCCGGGCTGATGATCGCGCCCTCGCCGGCCTTCGCGACGATCCCGATCTCGCTCATCGTTTTCGGGTCGATGACGACCGCGCCCTGGCTCTCGGCGCTGATGCAACGCTTTGGCCGCCGCGCGGGGTTCTTCGTGGGCGCGATGGGCGGGGCCATCGGCGCGGGGGTCTCGGCCACCGGCCTCTGGATCGACAGTTTCGCGCTGTTCCTGCTCGGCTCGTATTTCACCGGCATCTACATGTCCGCGCAGGGGTTCTACCGCTTCGCCGCCGCCGACACCGCCTCAGCCCAGTTCCGGCCCAAGGCGATTTCCTACGTCATGGCGGGCGGGCTGATCTCGGCCCTGATCGGGCCGCAACTGGTGAAGCTGACGACCGACGCGACCGTGGTGCCCTTCGCCGGGTCCTACGCCTTCATCGTGCTCATCAACCTGGTGGGCGCGCTGCTGTTCCTGTTCCTCGACGTCCCGAAGCCGCCGCAACCGCAGCCGGGTGATGCAACCGGACGCACGCGGCGGGAGTTGCTCCGCGACCCCAAGATTGTCGTCGCCATCATCTGCGCGATGGTCTCGTATGCGCTGATGAACCTGATGATGACCTCGACGCCGCTGGCCGTCGTGGGTTGCGGGTTTTCCACCGGCAACGCCGCCGACATCGTCTCGGCCCATGTCATCGCGATGTTCGCGCCCTCCTTCGTCACCGGCCACCTGATCGCACGCTTCGGCGCTATGCGGATCGTGGCGACGGGCCTCGTGCTGCTGGCGCTGGCGGGCGGCGTGGCGCTGACCGGGGTGGAGCTTTACCAGTTCTTCGGCGCGCTGGTGCTGCTCGGCGTCGGCTGGAACTTCGGCTTCATCGGCGCGACCACGATGCTGACTGCCGCGCACCGGCCGGAGGAGCGCGGGCGGGTGCAGGGGATGAACGACTTCCTCGTCTTCGGCTGCGTCACCGTCGCCTCGCTCGCCTCCGGCTTCCTGATGAACGCGGGCGGCGATGTGCAGACCGGCTGGACGGCGGTGAACATCGCCATGGTGCCGTTCCTGATGCTGGCGGGCTCAGCGCTGATCTGGCTCGCGCTCCGGCCGCAGGACGCCTACGCCTGAGCCCTCACCAGCGCCCGGTCGCCGCGACCCACATGAGACGCAATCGCGCCATGCCCTCGCTGCCGTCGAGCGCACCGTCGATCACCCGGTCTGGCGTGTCGCGCGCGGCGCGCAAGGCACCTTCGGCCCGCCACCCGGCATAGAGCGCGGGCGCGGCGGATGCGGGCACGGCGGACCGCCCTGCCTGTGCGCGCGCCAGCCGCTCCAGCCCCTCGCCCGCCAAGTCACGCACCGCCTGGGGGCGTCCGTCGACCAGCGGCACGCGACCTGCCGCCTGAAGCGCGGGCACGGCGCGCAGGAAGGCGGCGAGGCCGAAGGCCCAGCCCGCGTCGCGCAGCACCGGCTCGGCGTCGGCAGGCGCACCCAAGGCGCGCGCGGCCACCACCGGTAGCGTCGCGGCGGTGGCGTCGAGATAGGAGTCGAAGCCCGCGCGATCCTCGAACGGCTCGCTGTAGATGTCCCAGCGCCGCGCCTCCACGAGCGCATCGAGCTTGCCCACAAGATCCTGCGGGACCGCATCGGCCAGGGGTGCCGCGACCTCGTGCGCGCGGGGCGGCTTGCCCGCTGCCAGCTCCTCCACCACGTCGCGCCAGAATTGCAGCCGCATCTCGGCGATGCCCGGCTCGGCGGTGACCCAAGGCGCGCGCGACACCTCGATATTGAAGGCGTAGAGCGGGAAGAGCACGCGCCGCGCGTCGAGCGGCGCGGCCATGGTGGCGCGGAACCGGTCTGGGTCGCCCTTGGCCACCAGCTCTGCACAGGCCTGCACGCTCATGGCGCGCCAACGGCGCGCGGCGCCGGCATCGGGCGCACCACCGAAAGCAGGTATCCGGTCTCGTGGCGATGCGCGCGCCAGCTTGCGATCTCCACCGTGGCGAGTTCCAGCACCGCCGCCAGGTCCGGCGCCGCGCCCGGGCGCAACCGCGCGATCCGCGCCTCCAGCGGGCGATAGTAGCTTTCCCAAGCGATGTCGCCGATGGCGCGCGTCGCCAGAGTCTCGAAGCCTGCGGCCTCGACCTGCGCCGCGATGCCGGCTGCATCGGTCAACCGCGCGTAGCCGTCCCAGAGGTCAATCGCGCCCTCGGAGGGGGTGTCGGTGAAGAGGCAGGGTTCGGAAAAGGCGATGGCGCCGCCGGGCGCAACACGCGGTGCCCAAGCCTCGAGCGCCGCCTCGATCCCGAGGAAATAGACCGCGCCCGCGCACCAGACGAAGTCGAACGGCCCCTCGGGCGTGGTCATGTCGCCCGATTGCAGCGTCACCCGGCGGTCAGCGCCCCAGCGCGCGCGGGTCGCCTCGATGAAGGGCGCATGCAGGTCGATGGCGGTCACGTGACCCTCTGGCGCTGCCCGCAGCAGCGCGCCGATGTCGCCCCCCGGCCCGCAGGCGGCGTCAAGGATACGCGCCTCGGAGCGCAACCCCGCGACTTCCGCCGCCCAGGCTACGTCCGCCGTCTCCCCCGGCCCCTCGCGCGGCAGGTCGGCGTGGAGCGTGAAGAAGGCGTCCCGGTCGATGCTCATGTCGCGGGCGCCCCGTCGCGGACGAGTTTCCACTGGATCGCGTCGAGCAGCGCCTCGAAACTCGCGTCGACGATGTTCGCCGAGACGCCCACTGTCGACCAGCGCCGCCCGGTGCCGTCCTCGCTGTCGATGATGACGCGGGTGACGGCCTCGGTCCCGCCCTGGGTGATCCGCACCTTGAAGTCGACCAGCCTGATGTCGTCGATGTAGCGCTGGTAGGGGCCGAGATCCTTGGCCAGCGCCTTGGACAGCGCGTTGACCGGGCCGCGGTCGGTGCCCTGGTCGTCCATCGACTCGCTGACCGACAGCGTCTTCTCGTCGCCGATCTTCACCACCACCACGGCTTCCGACAGGCTCACCATGCGGTCGTACTTGTTTTTGCGGCGCTCCACCGTGACCTTGTAGCGCTTGACCTCGAAGAACCGAGGCATGTCGCCAAGCGCCCGGCGGGCGAGCAATTCGAAGCTCGCCTGCGCGGTGTCGTAGGAATAGCCCTGATCCTCGCGCGCCTTGATCTCGTCGAGGATGCCGGGCAGCGCCGGGTGGTCGCGCGGGACATCGAGGCCCATGTCGGCGAGGCGCTGGCGCAGGTTCGACTGCCCGGCTTGGTTCGACATCGGGATGATGCGGGCGTTGCCGACGAGGGACGGGTCGATGTGTTCGTAGGTGGTCGGATTCTTCGCGATGGCCGAGGCGTGCAGCCCCGCCTTGTGCGCAAAGGCCGAGGCGCCGACGTAAGGTGCCTGCCGCTGCGGCACGCGGTTCAGGATGTCGTCGAGCATGCGGCTGATGCGGGTCAGGTCGTGCAGCGCGTCGTGGCTGACCCCGGTCTCGAACAGGCTCGCGTAGGGCTCCTTCAGCAGCAGCGTCGGGATCAGCGTGGTGAGGTTCGCGTTGCCGCAACGCTCGCCGAGGCCGTTCAGCGTGCCCTGGATCTGCCGCGCGCCGGCCATGACGGCGGCAAGGCTGCCTGCGACGGCCGTTTCGGTGTCGTTGTGGGTGTGGATGCCGAGGCGGTCGCCGGGGATGCCGGCCCCGATCACGGCGGCGGTGATCTCGCCGATCTCGACCGGCAGCGTGCCGCCGTTGGTGTCGCAGAGCACGATCCAGCGCGCGCCCGCGTCATGGGCGGCCTGCAGGCAGGCGAGCGCGTAGGCCGGGTTCGCCTTGTAACCGTCGAAGAAATGCTCCGCGTCGAACAGCGCCTCGCGGCCCTGGGACACGCAATGGGCGACGGAAGCGCGGATGTTCTCGAGGTTGTCGTCGAGCGGGAGGCCGAGCGCCTCGGTGACATGGAAATCATGGGTCTTGCCGACGAGGCAGACCGAGGGCGTGCCGGCGTTGAGGACGGCGGCGAGGATGTCGTCGTTCTCGGCCGAACGACCCGCGCGTTTCGTCATGCCGAAGGCGGTGAGGGTCGCGCGGGTCTGCGGCGCGGCGTCGAAGAAGGCGCTGTCGGTCGGGTTCGCGCCGGGCCAGCCGCCCTCGATATGGTCGAGGCCAAGCGCGTCGAGAGCCTTCGCGATGCGGATCTTCTCTGGGGTGGAGAACTGCACGCCCTGGGTCTGCTGCCCGTCCCGGAGGGTGGTGTCGTAGAGGTGGAGGCGGGCGCGGGTCATGGGCGGGCCCCGTGGTCAAGGGCCGGTTTCGCCCGAACAGCGCCGAAGGCGCCGGGCGAGCGCCTGCCCGTCCCGGCGGGCTGGCGCTTTGGCTGGTCTGGGCGCGAAGCTTGAGTGGAGGGCGGACGTGGCCGGCATAAAGCGTCTAGCTCTGGCGTTGCAGCGCCATCCCACGGGCAGGCTCGCGCCCGGCTTGCGGTGCGGGGGGTCACAGGAGGCCCTCCAGCTTGGCGGGGTCGAAGTTGGGGCCGGGGATCAGTTCTACACCCTCCTTGGACATGCGTACCTCGACACCTGCGGTGGTGAGGGCGGATTTGAGGGAGTCTACGGCAGTGAAATCCTTCGAAACCAGCGCCGCCTCGCGCAGCTCGCTGAGGCGTATCGTGGCATCATTAAGTCGGTTGAAGTCTTCGTTTCCTGTCCAGTACGCCTCAATGGTCGAGAAATCGAATCCAAGAAAGTTGAGCGAGGCGAGCAGCTTACTTACGTCTCGCTTCTTAGCTAGATCATAGAGAGTATGGATCGCGAGTGATGTGTTGAGATCATCGCTGATCGCATCGACCACCCGCTTGTCAACGTCTTCAGGACCAACAGTTCGTGCAATCTCATCGGTGATCAAGGAAAGGAAGTTCGACAAAGCACTCTCCGCCTCCTCCGCCTTCCGCTTCGTCCAGTCCATCGGCTTCGAATAATGCGTCGACAGCATCACGAAGCGGATCACCTCGCCCGGCACGCCCTGGTCCAGCAGATCGCGCACCGTGAAGAAGTTGCCCAAGGACTTCGACATCTTCTTGCCCTCGACCTGGAGCATCTCGTTGTGCATCCAGATCTTCGCCATCTCCTCGGTGTGGTTGGCGCAGCAGCTCTGCGCGATCTCGTTCTCGTGGTGGGGGAACATCAGGTCGTTGCCGCCGCCGTGGATGTCGAAGGTGTCGCCCAAGAGCGCCTTGGCCATCGCCGAGCATTCGATGTGCCACCCCGGCCGCCCGCGCCCCCAAGGACTGTCCCAGCCGGGTTCCTGCGCATCCGAGGGCTTCCACAGCACGAAATCCATCGGGTTGCGCTTGTAGGGCGCGACCTCGACCCGGGCGCCCGCGATCATGTCGTCGACGGACCGGCCCGAGAGCGCGCCGTAGTGCTCGCGCCAGCTGTCGACGGCGAAGAGGACATGGCCCTCGGCGGCATAGGCGTGGCCCTCGTCGATCAGCGTCTCGATCATCGCCACCATCTGCGGGATGAACTCGGTCGCGCGCGGCTCGTGGGTGGGGCGGAGCGTGCCGAGCGCGTCCATGTCGGCGTGATACCAGGCGATGGTTTGCTCGGTCCGCTCGCGGATCAGGTCTTCCAGGCTGCCCTCCGCCCCGACCTCCTTCCGCGCCAGGGCGGCCGCGTTGATCTTGTCGTCCACGTCGGTGAAGTTGCGCACGTAGGTGACGTGGTCCGGCCCGTAGACATGGCGGAGAAGCCGATAGAGCACGTCGAAGACGATGACCGGCCGCGCGTTACCCAGATGCGCGCGGTCGTAGACCGTGGGGCCGCAGACATACATCCGCAGGTTGTCGGGATCCAACGGCTGCAGCGGCTCGACCTTGCGGGTCTTGGAATTTCGGAGGCGAATCTCAACCATGAACTGGCCTTTCAGCGGACCGATGACCGGCGCCGGGGGCCTAACAGTTTGGGGAGGTGTTGGAAACCAAAGATGCCCGGCCCGGCGACATGTGTCAGCGGGGAATACAGATCTCGATCGTACGGGTCATCAGCGTCATGGCGCGACCATGCCCCCGCGCGCGGCCCGGTGCAAGGGGGGGCGCGGCGGGGCTTGCCTTCGCGCGGCCCCTGTGACCACCTCCGCCGCGACACCCCCTAGCCGGAGAACCGCCCATGCCCGCCCCCTCGACCCGCATCTCGACGCTGACCGGCACCGGCGACGACGGCTGGGGCATCTTCTACAAGGCGCGCGCGCTGAAGGCGGCGGGGCGCGAGGTGCTGGAGCTGACCATCGGCGAACACGACATCGGCACCGCGCCCGCGATCCTCGACGAGATGCACCGCGCGGCGAAGGCCGGGCACACGGGCTATGCCGCCGTGCCCGGCATCGCGCCGCTGCGCGCGGCGGTGGCCGAGCGGTTGTCGGCGCAGCATGGCGTTGCCTACGGCCCCGAGAACGTGCTGATCGTGCCGGGCGCGCAGGCGGGGCTCTTCGCGGCGCATCACGCCGCCTGCGACGAGGGCTGTCGCGCGCTGCTGATCGACCCGCATTACACCACCTACCCCGGCACGATCCGCGCCGTGGGCGCCCTGCCCGTGCCCGTCGCCGCCCGCAGCGAGGACGGGTTCCAGCCCGACCTGGCCGCGCTGGCCGAGGCCGCCCCCGGCGCACGCTCGCTGCTGATCAACAGCCCCAACAACCCGACCGGCGCGGTCTACACGGACGAGAGCCTCGCCGGCATCGCGCACATCGCCGAGGCGAATGACCTCTGGGTGATCTCGGACGAGGTCTATGACACGCAGGTCTGGTCCGGGCGGCACCGCCCCTTTGCCGGGCAGCCCGGCATGGCGGCGCGCACGCTGACGGTGGGGTCGATGTCGAAGAGCCACGCGATGACCGGCTCGCGTCTGGGTTGGGTCGTCGGTCCGGCCGAGGTGATCGGACGGCTCATCACGCTCGCGACCCACACCACCTACGGCGTGCCGGGTTACATCCAGGAAGCGGGATTGTTCGCGTTGCGGCAGGGCGCGGCGGTGGAGACCGAGGTCGCGGCGCCATTCCTCCGGCGCCGCAAGCTGCTGCTCGACAAGATCGCGGAACAGAACCGCGTCCGGGCGATCCCGCCGGATGGGGCGATGTACGTGATGCTCGACATCCGCGCGACGGGGCTGTCGGGTGAGGATTTCGCCGAGCGGCTGCTGGAGCGGACGGGTGTGGCGGTGATGCCCGGCGAAAGCTTCGGACACGCGGCGGCGGGGCATCTGCGGGTCGCGCTGACCCTGCCCGACGCGGTGTTCGACATCGCGGTAACGCGGCTGATCGAGTTTGCGAAGGCGGTCTGATCCCGCCAAGCCACCGCGAACGAAAAGACCCGGCGTCACCGCCGGGCCTTTGAAAATCTCGTCAGACAGCCTGCGGTGGCGTCAGAACTGGAAGCCGACGTTCAGCCCGAGTGTCGTGAACGACAGATCCGCGCCGCTGCCCGAGAAATCGTCGACCTCGTGCTGCAGAAGTTCCGCGCCGATCGTCATGCGGTCGTTCAGCCGGTAATCCATGCCGATGCCATAGACCGGGCCCCAGTCCATGTCGTCGATGGCGATGCCGGTCGAGACGGTGGTGCCATGAACGCCGGCGGTGCCGTAGATGAACGCGTTGCCGGTATCGAGCCCGAGTTCCAGCGTCGCGCGCATCACCGAATCGATCGAATCGATGCCGGGAGTGTCGGCGTCCAGCTCACCGGCCACGTAATCGAACTCGGTGCCGAAGACGATGCTGCCGTAGTCGTGGCGGTAGCCGAAGAAGATGCCGGCGAGGTGGCCGTCGACATCGGCATCGGGAAAGGCCGCGCCGGGAATGGCACCGTAGTCGATGTCACCACGGCCGAATTCCAGCTGAACACCGCCGTAAAAGCCGCTCCACTGCTCGACAGGCGCGGGCGGCGTGATCACGACGGGCGGCTGCGGCGCGGTCGGGACGCCACCGGCGTGGGCGGAGGTGGCGAGTGCCAGGGTGGCGGCGGCGAAAAGGATGGGGCGAAGCATGAATGCCTCCTTGTGTTTGGGTCCCGGCACGGCGTGAACGGACGTGCTGCCGGGCAAAGATTGGCGTTGTCCCAGTGATGCACCACAATCAAATTGAAAAACTATAAGCGGATGCTTGCTCAGGGTTTACTGTTGCAACACAGTCACGCCACGGGGTCGCCCAGCATCGCGGCAGCGCGCGCCAGGGCTTCGATCGCGGCCCAGTCCTGAGCCTCCACCCGATCCTTCGGCGCGACCCAGGAGCCGCCGGCGCAGATGACATTGGGCAAGGCGAGGTAGTCGGGCGCGTTCTGCGGCGTGACGCCACCCGTGGGGCAAAAGCTGACCTGCGGGATCGGGCCGCCGATGGCCTTCAGCGCGGGCGCGCCGCCCGCCGCCTCGGCCGGGAAAAACTTCAGCATGTCGAAGCCCATCTCGTAGAGCACCATGACCTCCGACGCGGTGGCGGCGCCTGGCAGCAGCGGCAGGTCTTCGTCGATGCAGGCCTGGATGAGCCGGGGCGTGGCGCCGGGCGAGACGCCGAAGCGTGCCCCCGCGCCCTTCGCGGCGCGCACATCCTCGGGCGTGAGCAAAGTGCCCGCGCCAACGATGCCGCCCGGCACCGCGGACATGGCGCGGATCGCGTCGAGCGCCGCGGGCGTGCGCAGCGTCACCTCCAGCGCGGGCAATCCGCCCGCCACCAGCGCCTCGGCCAGCGGGCGGGCCTGTGTGGCATCCTCGACCACGAGGACGGGGATGATGGGCGCGCGCAACGCGATCTCGCGGGCGGCGGCGGACTGGTCCTTGGGGGTCATGCTGTCGTGCCTTCTAGTGCGGCGGGGTTGGCTGATAGTGGAAACTTGACGGGGGGCGGGCAACCCCTCAGACGACGACACCCGCGCCGATGCTGGCCGGGCCGGCAGTCTGGCGGAAGATCTCGAACAGCTCGCGGCCGACGCCATGGGCATTCGCGGACAAGTCCGGGGCGGCGGGCGTGCGGTCGGCGACGCCCTCGGTCAGCACCTCGAGCCGCCCTGCCGTCGCATCGACCCGCACGAGGTCGCCGTCCTGCAGCTTGCCGATCAAGCCGCCGTCCAGCGCCTCGGGCGCGACGTGGATCGCCGAGGGCACCTTGCCCGACGCACCCGACATGCGGCCATCGGTGACCAGCGCGACCTTGTGGCCGCGGTCCTGCAGCACCGAGAGGAGCGGCGTCAGCGCGTGAAGTTCCGGCATGCCGTTGGCCTTGGGCCCCTGGTAGCGCACCACCACCACGACATCGCGGTTCAGCGCGCCCGACTGGAACGCCGCCTTGACCGCGGGCTGATCCTCGAACACCGCCGCCGGGGCCTCGATCACCTGCCGCTCGGGCGCGACGGCGGAGACTTTCATGACCCCGCGGCCAAGGTTGCCCGACAACTCCACCAATCCACCTGATTTCTGGAACGGGTCGGACGCCGGGCGCAGGATCCGGTCGTTCTGCGTGTCGCGCGGGCCATCGGCCCAGGTGAGCGCGCCCTCCTTCAGCGTCGGTTCCTGCGCGTAGAGGGATAACCCCTGCCCCGCCACGGTCTTGGTGTCGGGATGCAGCCACCCCCCGTCGAGCAGCTCGCCGATCATGTAGGCCAGCCCGCCTGCGGCGTGAAAATGGTTCACGTCCGCGAGGCCGTTGGGATAGACCCGCGCCATCAGTGGCGTCACCGCCGAGATATCCGCGAAATCGGACCAGTCGATGATGACGCCGGCCGCGCGCGCCATGGCGACGAGGTGGATCACGAGGTTGGTCGAGCCGCCCGTGGCCATCAGCCCGACAATGCCGTTCACGAAGGCCTTTTCGTCGAGGATGTCGCAAACCGGCGTATAGGCGTTGCCAAGCGCGGTGATCGCGGCGGCCCGCTCGGCGGCGGCGTCGATCAGCGCATCGCGAAGCGGCGTGCCGGGGTTCACGAAGCTGGCGCCCGGCAGGTGCAACCCCATGAATTCCATCAGCATCTGGTTGGAATTTGCGGTGCCGTAGAAGGTGCAGGTGCCGGGGCCGTGGTAGGAGGCCATTTCGGCCGCCATCAGCGCGTCGCGGCCGACCTCGCCGGTGGCGAATTGCTGACGGACCTTCGACTTCTCGTCATTGGGCAGGCCGGTGGTCATCGGCCCCGCCGGCACGAAGATGCCAGGCAGGTAGCCGAAGGTGGCCGCCGCGATGACCAGACCCGGCACGATCTTGTCGCAGACGCCGAGATACATCGCCGCGTCGAAGGTGTTGTGGCTGAGCGCCACGCCGGTCGCCAGCGCGATCACGTCGCGCGAGAACAGCGACAGCTCCATCCCCACCTGCCCTTGCGTGACGCCGTCGCACATCGCGGGCACGCCGCCCGCGACCTGCGCGGTGGCGCCGACACGGCGGGCGGCGGATTTGATCCTGTCGGGGTAATCCTTGAACGGTTGATGCGCGCTCAGCATGTCATTGTAGGCGGTCACGATCCCGAGGTTCGGCGCGCGGCCCTCGACCAGCGCGTCCTTGTCCCCCTCCATCGCGGCATAGGCATGGGCCTGGTTGCCGCAGGTCAGGTGCGCGCGGCGCGGGCCATCCTCGGCCAGCTTGCGCATCCGGTCGAGATACACGCCCCGCGTGTCCCGTGAACGCGCGACGATCCGGTCGGTGATTGCGGCGATACGATCATCCAAGGGCATGTCCCCACCTCGCATGGCTGTTCCACGGCGGTATACCGTGTTAGCGCTAACAATGCCACCCCGCTGTTCGGCGCGACGGCTTTTTGCCCCGTTCAATGGGAACGACACCGCCGCCGAGGGGTTCCTCCGACGAGACATGGAAACCGGACGATCTGCATGGAAACGCCGAAAGAGGACGACATGACACGGTCGAACAAGGACCGGCGCGGGCGCGACGCCGGCTCGCCGCTCGCCATGCCGCGCCGCGGGTGGCGCGACATCGCCTTGCGGACCTGGAACAGCCTGTCCGCCGATCATGTGAGCGTCGTCGCGGCGGGCGTGGCCTTCTATGCCATGCTCGCGATCGTCCCAACGCTCGTGGCACTGATGTCGGTCGGCGGGCTGGTGTTCGACCCGGTCGAGATCGCCGACGAGATCGAGGCACTCGTCGCCGCTTTGCCAAGCGACGCAGCGTCGCTGGTAGAGGAACAGATCGAGCGCATCCTGACCGACGAGGAGGCTGCCGGGATCGCCCTCATCCTGAGTATAGCCATCGCGCTCTTTTCCGCCTCGCGCGGGGTGGTGACGCTGATCGACGGGATGAACATCGCCTATGACGAGACGGAAAAGCGCGGCTTCGTCGTCCTGACGCTGACGGCGCTGGCCCTAACCGTGGTGCTGATCGCGGGCGGTCTGATCGGGTTTGCCATCACCGTGATCGTGCCACCCGTGCTCGACGCGCTTGGGCTAGGGTCGGACACGCAGACGGCCGTAAGCGCCCTGCGCTGGCCTGTCCTGGGGGCGCTCACCATTTTCGGGCTGTCGATCCTCTACCGCTATGGACCCAGCCGCGCCAACGCGCGCTGGCGATGGATTACGCCAGGCGCTGTCCTGGCCACGGTTCTCTGGCTGGCGGGGTCGTTCCTGTTTTCGGTCTACGTGGAAAATTTCGGCAGCTATGGCCGGACCTACGGCTCGCTCGGGGCCATCGTCATCCTGCTGACCTGGCTGTGGCTGTCCGCCTTCATCGTGCTCGTGGGGGCCGAGGTGGATTCCGAACTCGAACACCAGACCGAACGTGACAGCACGACCGGACCGACCCGCCCCATGGGTCAGCGCGGCGCGGTCAAGGCCGATACGACGGGGCCGATCCCCTGAGCGTCAGTGCGGCTGAACGCCCGGCACGAAGACGCTGCCGTCGCGATGCAGGAGCGAGATGCCGTCGCGGAACACATGCACCTTCTCGGGCTTCGCGGTCAGCCGCACGCTCTTGCCGCGCAGGCCGGGATGGATGCCGCTCAGCTTGCCGATGACCGCGTTGTGATCGGGCGCGGATTTCTGGAAATAGAGCAGCGTGACCTCCCCCAGCGCCTCGGTGATCTCGACCTTGCCCTGGAAGGCAAAGGTGTCGTCCTCGGTGGCGATCATGTCCTCGGGGCGGATGCCGACCTGCACCTCGGCGCCCATGTCCCCCTCCCGCGAGGGGTAGTTGGAGGTGACCTGTCCGCTGCCCTCGGCCAGTTCCAGCGTCGTGGTCTCGCCGGTGCCGACGATCTTGCCGGCCAGCAGGTTCATCGCCGGGCTGCCGATGAATTGCGCGACGAAGGTCGAATTCGGCCGCTCGTAGAGGTCGAGTGGCGTGCCGACCTGCGCGATGCCGCCGCCCGCCAGCACCACGATGCGGGTGGCCAGCGTCATCGCCTCGACCTGATCGTGGGTGACGTAGACCATGGTGCTGTCGGGCATCTGTTCCTTCAGCTGCGCGATCTCGATCCGGGTCGCGACGCGCAGTGCCGCGTCGAGGTTCGAAAGCGGTTCGTCGAAGAGATAGACCTTGGGGTCGCGCACAATGGACCGGCCGATGGCCACGCGCTGGCGCTGCCCGCCCGACAGGGCCTTGGGCAGACGGTCGAGGAAATCCGTCAGCTGCAGCTTGTCGGCGGCGGCGCGCACCTTCTTGTCGATGGAGGCCTTGTCCAACCGCGCGATCCGCAGGCTGAAGGCCATGTTCTCGTAGACCGTCATGTGCGGGTAGAGCGCGTAGGACTGAAACACCATCGCGATGCCGCGCTGGCTCGGCGGCACGTCGTTCACCACCTGCCCGTCGATCTCCAGCGTGCCGCCGGTGATCTTCTCCAGCCCCGCGATCATGCGCAGCAACGTGGACTTGCCGCAGCCCGAGGGGCCGACGAAGACGATCAGCTCGCCCGTCTCGATGTCGAGATTGATGTCGCTCAGCACCCTGACGGTGCCGCCATAGACCTTCTCGACATCGGTCAGTTTCAGTTCGGCCATGGTCCCCGTCTCCTCCCTCGGTGTTCTGTCACGGACCTTACGCGGCTTCTCTGGCCGCGAAATAGGCCTGGTAGGGCGGCAAGGTCACGCGCCGCCCGCCATCATCCTGGATCGGCGCGAAGGGCGCGCCCCGGTCCTGCCGCCAGGTGCCCGCAGGGATCGCCACCGGGTTGGCCATGTTGGTCAGGTTGAAGGCGCAGAACAACTGCTGATCGCCCAGCTTGCGCACGAAGCTCACGATGCCGTCGGCGGCGCGCAGCTCCTCGAGGCTGCCCTTGTTCAGCGCGTCCCAGGCCTGCCGGAACCCGATCATGCGGCGGTAGAAATGCAGCGTGCTGTCCTCGGCCAGAAGCTGGCTGCCGACCGCGCGTTGCAGATGTTCCACCGACACGGGCAGCCACGGCTTCTCGTCCGAGAACCCGCCGTTCTGATTGTCGGAAATCCAGGGCATCGGCGTGCGGCAGCCGTCGCGGCCCTTGAACTTGGGCCAGAACCGGATGCCGTAAGGGTCCTGCAGATCCTCGTAGGACACATAGGCCTCGGTCAGGCCCAGCTCCTCGCCCTGGTACAGGCAGACCGACCCGCGCAGCGACAAAAGCAGCGCGGCATAGGCGCGGCGCGCATCCTCGCCCAGGTTCCAGCGGCTGGCGTGGCGCACGACGTCATGGTTGGAAAACGCCCAGCAGGCCCAGCCATCGCCGATCTCGGCCTCGTAGGTGGCAAGCACCTCGGCCACCCGCTCGGCGGTGGGCGTGATACCCGACAGGAACTCGAAGGAATAGCACATGTGCACCTTGTCGCCGCCCGAGGTGTATTGCGCCTGGATCTTCATGCCGTGCTGGGCGTCGCCGACCTCGCCCACCGAGGTGGCGGCGGGGTATTCGTCGAGCAGCGCCCGGAACCGGCGCAGGAAGTCGATGTTCTCGGGCTGGTTCTTGTCGTAGAAATGTTCCTGCCAGTTGTAGGGGTTCACCTCGGGCGCGATGGTGGCGTTGCGCCGCGCGGGCTCCAGCGCGGGATTGTCGCGCAGTTGCTGGTCGTGGAAGTAGAAGTTGATCGTGTCGAGGCGGAAGCCGTCGACGCCGCGATCCAGCCAGAACCGCGCGATGCCCAGCAATTCCTCCTGCACCTGCTCGTTGTGCAGGTTCAGGTCCGGCTGTTCCTTGAGGAAATTGTGCATGAAATACTGCATGCGGTCGCCCGACCATTCCCAGGCCGAACCGCCGAAGATCGACAGCCAGTTGTTCGGCGGGCTGCCATCGGGTTTGGCATCGGCCCAGACGTACCAGTCCGACTTGGGGTTGTCGCGGCTGGCCTGGCTTTCGTGGAACCAGGGGTGATGGTTCGAGGTGTGGCTGAGCACGAGGTCGATCAGCACCCGCAACCCCAGCTCATGCGCGCGCGAGATCAGCGCGTCGAAATCGCCCAGGGTGCCAAACATCGGGTCGACATCGCGGTAGTCGCTGACATCATAGCCGAAATCGAGCATGGGCGAGCGGAAGAACGGCGAAATCCAGATTGCGTCCACGCCCAGCTCGGCGACATGGCCGAGCCGGTGGATGATCCCTGCCAGGTCGCCCACGCCGTCGTGGTTGCTGTCCTGGAAACTGCGGGGGTAGATCTGGTAGATCACGGCGCCGCGCCACCAGTCCTTGTCGGGGGCGAGGATGTGCTCGGGCTTGAGGTCCTGCATCAGGTTCATGCGAAGAAATATTCCCTATTTGACGGATCCGGCCAGAAGGCCGCGGACCAGGTAGCGTTGCATGGTGAAGAACACCAGAAGCGGCACGGCGATCATCACGAAGGCGGCCGCGGCGAGGATGTGCCATTCCCCGCCGCGAGAGCCAAGCAGGCTGGTGACAACAAAACGTGTCATCACCGTGCTCTCGGTGTCGGACGGCAGGAACACGGACGCGACCAGAAGGTCGTTCCACGTCCACAGGAACTGGAAGATCGCGAAGCTCGCCAGCGCCGGGAAGGACAGCGGCAGCACGATCTTGCGGAAGATCTCGAAATCGGTGGCGCCGTCGACCTTGGCGCATTCGATGATGTCGCGCGGCAGGCCGACCATGTAGTTGCGCAGGAGATAGACGGCGAGTGGTAACCCGAACCCGGTATGCGCCAGCCAGATCCCGAGGAAGCTTTTGCCGATGCCGAACCATTCGTGGATGATCGTGATCGGCACGAAGGCCAGTTGCAAAGGCACGACCAAGAGGCCCACCACCATCGCGATCAGGAAGCCGCGGCCGGGAAACTCCATCCAGGCCAGGGCGTAGGCCGCGAAGGCCGCGATCACGATGGGGATGATGGTGGCCGGGATCGCCACGGTCATCGTGTTCACGAAGGGCCCGAACAGCGCCTCGTCCGAAAACAGCAGCCGGTCGAGCGTGGTGCCGCGTTCAAGCAGCGCGGCGCGTTCCTCGGCGTCGGTATCGGTCAATACTTCGGTGTAGTTCTCGAGCGTCATCTGCGGCGGCGCGACCAGCATCACCGGCAGCGCCAGCGCGCCCTCCAGCGGCTCGGGCGAGGAGGCGAGCAGCGCGCCGTCGGCCGCGAGCGTGATCGCCACGCCCTGCCGGGTTTCCAGCGTCTCGCCGGGGTCGGTGTCGGCGCCGCGCAGACGGCTGATGCCGAAGGCCGCCACCCTGCCCCGGTCGACGACGGAGGGCGGCAGCCCGGCCGCCGTCTCGCCTTCGAAGATGTTGGTCTCCAGCACCCAGGTGCCGCCGTCGACCTCGACCTGATCCTCGACCGGGACGGACAGGACGAAGGGCTGCGGCGCCCCTTGCAGCGCGCGCCACCAACCGGTCTGCGAGATCGCGTCCTGGTCGCGGAACGAGGTGATGAACAACCCCAGCGTCGGGATGATCCAGAGCAGCACCAGAAGCGCCGTGGCGATATGGGTCGCGATGGAAAGGCCCGAGCGCTGCCCTGCGATATTGTCCATTGTGTCCCCCTTGCCCCTTCAGCGCATCTCGGCGCGCGACTGGCGGATGTTCCAGATCATCACCGGCAACACCAGCACCATGATCACCACCGAGATGGCGGTGGCGAACCCGTAGTTGCCGCTGTCGAAGCTCTGCATCATCTGCGTCGGCAGGATCTCGAGGTTGCGGTACTGGTTCCCCATCGCGGCGACGATGTCGTAGACCTTGAGCACCAGGATCGTGATCGTGGTCCAGACCACCAGGATCGTCGGCATGATCTGCGGCACCTTGATCTTGAAGAAGATCTGGAACGGGTTCGCGCCGTCGATGATCGCCGCCTCGATCGTGTCCTCGGGCACGCCGCGCAGCGCGGCCGAGAGGATCACCATGGCAAAGCCGGTCTGGATCCAGATCAGCACCACCATCAGCCAGAAACTGTCGACGATGTCGCCGTCGATGAAGGTGATCCCGCGACCGGCCCCGAAGGCGGTGCGCAGCGCGTTCAGAATGCCGATCTCGGGGTCGGGGTGGTAGACGAAGCTCCAGATCAGCGAGGCGCCGACGAAGCTGATCGCCATCGGCATGAACACCAGCGATTTCGCGATGTTGCCCCAGGACAGCCGGTCGGTCAGCTGCGCCGCCATCAGCCCGAAGAAGGTCGAGGCGGCGGGCACGACCAGCACCCAGAGGAAGTTGTTCAGAAGTGCGATCCGAAAGCCGCCGCTGGAAAAGATCGCGGCATAATTGGCAAAGCGCCCGCGCGCCGCCAGGTTCTCGGAGGCGAAGGAGGTGACGGAGAGCCAGCCGGAATAGAACACCGGCACCACGAGGTAGAGGCCGAGCGCGAAGACGGCGGGAAACACGAATAGCCAGGGCCGGATCGCGGTGGCGCGGCGCACGTTGCGGCCGATGTTCTCGCCGCGTGCGGGATAGATGACCTGGTCCAGAAGGTAGTTGGAAACCCAGAAATAGGCGACCATGCCGCCCACGCCGACCAGGATGGTGATCAGACCCGTAACGATGACCGGCATCGGTGGCCCCTTTCCCTTCATCGAACACTCGGGCCGCCCGGCGTCGGGCCTCGCCCTCAGGTCCCGTCCCTGAGACCGGGCGGGCGCCGTCGGCCGGCGCCCGCCATTGTCAGTTGCGACCGTTTACTGGATCGCGGTCCAGGCATCCTGGATGCGCTGCGCCTCGCCGGCGGCGTCGCCGGTACGCAGGTATTCCACCATGCCGGTCCAGAACGCGCCTGCGCCGATCTCGGCCGGCATCAGGTCGGAGGCGTCGAAGCGGAACGAGGTCGCGCCCAGCAGGATCTCGCCCATGCCGCGCAGCGTGTCGTCGCCATAGAGCGAGGTGTCGACCCCGGTGTGCGGCGTCAGGAAGCCCGACTGCGCCATCCAGATCTCATGCGCGATCGGCGTCTTCAGGAACTCGATCAGCGCGCGCGCCACCTCGCTGTCCTCGGTGATCGCCCAGACCGTGCCGGCGCCCAGAACCGGGCTGCCCAGATCCTCGCTCTCGAAGGGCGGGAAGTAGAAGAAGTCGAAATCCGCACCCTCGGGGAAGAAGGTCGGGATGAACGACGCCTGCCGGTGCATCAGGCAGGACGGCGGCACCGAGAACACGCCATCGGCGCTGTCGCGAAAGTCGGTCGCCACGACCTGCGACGGCGACATGCCGGTGTAGTCCTGGTTGCGCGCAAAGGAGCCGAAGACCTCCATCGCGTTCACCACCCGCTCGTCGGTGAAGGGGATCTCGTTCGACACCCACTGGTCATAGACGTCGAGCGGCTGGGTGCGCAGCATGATGTCCTCGACCCAGTCGGTGGCGGGCCAGCCGGTCGCGGCTTCGGACCCGATGCCGATGCACCAGGGCGCGATGCCCTCCTCGACCGCCGCATCGCTCAGCGCGATCAGTTCTTCCATCGTGGTCGGGATCTCGAAGCCAAGTTCCTCGAACACCGCGGGTGAATACCAGACCAGCGATTTCACATCGACCTTGTAGAACAAGCCGTTCAGCGCCTCGCCGCCCGCCTGTGCGTTCTCCGACGTGGCGAGGTCGACCCAAGATTCCCCGGCGGCGTAATTTTCCTCGATCCAGGCCGCGTCCTCGTCGGTCAGCGGTGCCACCACCCCCTGTTCGGCCAGATCGGCCAGCAGGCCCGGCTGCGGGATCACGGCGACATTGGGCAGGCCACCGGTCTGGGCGGCGCGGCGGATTTCGCTCTCGAAGCTGTCGGAGCCGGCGTAATCCACCGTCGCGCCGGTCGCTTCCTCGAAATAGGCGAAGACCGAGTTCACGAGGTCGCGGTCGCTGCTGATCCAGGGGCCGGTGACGCTGACGCTCTGGCCCGACAGGTCGTATTCGGCCGCGAAATCCTCGTAGCTCTGCCAGTTGAACCCGCCCTCGCCCGGAGCAAAAACGAGATCCTGCGCCTGTGCGCCAAAGGCAGTCAGCGCAAGCGCAGCGGCGCTGGCGTAAAGGGTGCGTTTCATTTGATCCTCCCAGGATGTGCCGGTCCCTGCCGGCCAGATCACTCCCCAAGCGCAGGCCTTTGCCCAAAGCGCTTTGGGTTGCCCTCACAGTTTCGAAAGCAAGCGAGTCTGTCAATCCGCGAAAGGAAATCCCTGAAAATAAATGAGTTATCTCGCAGATGCAGCAAAACCCGGCAGTTTCGAATCTTTGACATTGCGACCTTGGCGGCGATAGCCTCCGAAAATACCCAAACCGCTTTGGTTGCCATTTCCCCATGAATCTCAAGCAGCTGGCCGACTCGCTGAACCTCAGCCAAACCACCGTCAGCCGCGCCCTGAACGGATACCCCGAGGTGCGCGAGGAAACCCGCGCGCGGGTTCTGGCCGCCGCCAAGGCCGCGCATTACGCGCCCAACAGCCGCGCCCGCAGGCTGGCCACGGGCCGCGCCATGACCATCGGCCATGTCATCCCCCTGACCGGCCAGACCGAGATGGTGAACCCGATCTTCGCCGACTTCCTGATCGGCGCGGGCGAGGTCTATGGTCGCGAAGGCTATGACCTGCTGCTGTCCATGGTCACGGATGGCGACACCGAAGGCGCCTTTCGCCAGCTCGCCGCCAACGGTTCGGTAGATGGCATCATGGTGCAGGCGCCGCAGGCCGAAGACCCGCGCATCGCGCTTCTGCAGGAGCTGAAGATGCCGTTCCTCGTGCATGGCCGCACCGGCGACGCCAAGGGCTACAGCTGGCTCGACATCGCCAATGTCCGCGCCTTTCGCCGCGCGACCGACTTCCTGCTCGACCTTGGCCACACACGCATCGCGCTCATCAACGGGCAGGCCGGCTTCGATTTCGCGCAACGCCGCCTGCGCGGATTCGAGGAGGCGCTGGCGGCGCGCGGTCTTGCCCCGCTGCCGCACCTGGTCGCGAACGACGCGATGACCGAATCCTACGGCTACCTGTCGGCCGCCGCGATGCTCGACGGACCCGAGCCGCCGACGGCCTTCCTCGCCTCCTCGGTCATCATCGCCATCGGGCTGCGCCGCGCGGCGGGCGAGCGCGGGCTGCGGCTGGGCCGCGATATATCGATCATCTGCCACGATGACGAGCTGAGTTACCTCAACAACGACGTGGGCGGCCCGGATTTCACTGCCACCCGCTCCTCCATCCGCGCGGCCGGCCGGCGCTGCGCCGAGAACCTGATCGCGCTCATCCACGACCCCGAACAGCCCCCGATCCAGGAGCTGTGGGATGTCACCCTGACCGTGGGCCGGTCCACCGGCCCCTGCCCGACCATTTGAGAAAGGACTACCATGCAGTTCCAGCGCAGCGATTTTCCCGAGGGGTTCCAGTTCGGGGTCGCGACCTCCTCCTACCAGATCGAGGGGCATGATTACGGCGGCGCCGGCCCGACGCATTGGGACAGTTTCGCCGCCACCCCCGGCAACGTGGTCCGCGCCGAACACGGCGGCAAGGCCTGCGACCATTATCACCGCTGGGAGGACGACCTCGACCTGATCCGCGACCTTGGCGCCGACGTCTACCGCTTTTCCACCTCCTGGGCGCGGGTGCTGCCCGAGGGGACGGGCACGCCGAACGCCGAGGGGCTCGATTTCTACGACCGGCTCGTCGATGGCATGCTCGCGCGCGGGATCAAGCCCGCCGCGACGCTCTACCACTGGGAATTGCCGCAGCCGCTGGCCGACAAGGGCGGTTGGCGCAACGCCGACATGCCGAACTGGTTCGCCGAGTTCACCGAGACGGTGATGGCGCGGATCGGCGACCGGGTCTGGTCCGCCGCGCCGATCAACGAGCCCTGGTGCGTCGGCTGGCTCAGCCATTTCGACGGCGTCCATGCGCCCGGCCTGCGCGACATCCGCGCCACCGCGCGCGCGATGCACCACGTGCTGGTGAGCCACGGTCGCAGCATCGAGGTGATGCGGGGCCTCGGCATGTCGAACCTGGGCGCGGTCTGCAATTTCGAATGGTCCACGCCCGCCAGCGACGCGCCCGAGGACGTCGCCGCCGCGACCCGCTACGACGCGATCTACAACCGCTTCTTCCTCGGTGGGCTCTTCAAGGGCGCCTATCCCGCCGAGGTGCTGGAAGGGCTGGAGCCGCACCTGCCGGACGGCTGGCAGGATGATTTCGACACCATCCGCGCGCCGATCGACTGGCTCGGCGTGAACTACTACACCCGCAAGCTGATCTCCCATCAGGACGGGCCCTGGCCCAATTATGCCGAGGCGCCGACCCGCCTGCCGCTGACGCAGATGGGGTGGGAGATCTACCCGGACGGCTTGAAGGATTTCCTGATCCGCAATGCGCGCGAATACTCCGGCGACCTGCCGATCTTCGTGACCGAGAACGGCATGGCCAACCCCGACACCGCCGATGCGCCCGACAGCGCGCGGATCGATTACCTGACCAGCCACCTCGACGCCGTGCGCGCGGCCATCGACGCGGGCGCGCCCGTTGCAGGCTATTACGTCTGGTCGCTGATGGACAATTACGAATGGTCGCTCGGCTACGAAAAACGCTTCGGTCTCGTCCACGTCGACTTCGACAGCTTGGCAAGGACCCCGAAAGCGTCCTATCAGGCCCTCGCGCGCTGGTGGCGCGCATGACCTATCGGCGACCGGGGCGGGCAGCATGAGCGATCTGACGGACGAGACCGGGCTGAGCCTTGTCGCCGACATTGGCGGGACCAACACCCGCGTCGCGCTCGCCCGTGGCCCCGCCATCGACCGGGGCACCGTCACGCGCTACGCCAACGCCGAGCACGCCGACCTCTCCGCCGTCTTGATCCGTTATCTGGCGGACACCGGCGTGAAGGACGCGCAGATCACCGGCGTCTGCGTCGCGGCGGCGGGCCCCGTGCATGACGGGGTGGCGGAACTGACCAACCTCGACTGGCGCATCGACCGCGAGACGCTGGCCCGCGCGCTCACCGCCGACAAGGTCGCGGTGCTGAACGACCTGCAGGCGCAGGGTCATGCCATCGGCCATATCGACAGCGCCGACCTGGAGGAGATCGTGCCGCAGCCCGAGGTTTCCGACCTTGCCGCGAAACTGGTCGTGGGCCTCGGCACCGGGTTCAACGCCTGCCCGGTTTTCGACACCGCAAGCGGGCGCTTCGTGCCACCCTCCGAGGCCGGGCATGTGAGCCTGCCGGCCTGCGACGGCAAGATGGACGCGCTGATCGCCGCGATGGTGCGGGACTTCGGCTTCGCCTCGGTGGAAGAGGTGCTGTCGGGCCGGGGCCTGAGCTACCTGCACCGGGTGCTGCACGGCGAAGAGGCCACGCCCGCCGCCATCATGGCGCGGACGAAGGAAGGCGAGGCGGCGGCGACCGAGACCGGCCGCGCCTTCGTTCAGGTCATGGGCGCGGTCGTGGGCGACCTGGCGCTGAGCCACCTGCCCTTCGGCGGCATCTACCTGGTCGGCGGGGTGACGCGGCACTTCGCGCCCTGGCTCGGCCCCTTCGGCATGGCCGACGCCATGCGCGCCAAGGGGCGCTTTTCCGAGTTCATGGAGCAGTTCGGCGTCTTCGTGGTGAACGACGACTACGCGGCGCTCACCGGCTGCGCCTCTCATCTCGCGAAGCTCTGAGGGATCGCGGCTTTGGGCTCTGCCCCCGGCCTGCGGCCTCCCCCGAGGGTGTTTGGAAAGCGAGGACGGGCGGGTGCGTTACCCTTGCTACCCGGTCAAAGCGCCGCGTCCTTCACCGCCTGCATCGACACATGCGTCGAGGTCGAGGCGACATGCGGCAGGTTCGACACCACCTCGGCCAGGATGTCGCGGTAGGCGCGCATGTCGCGGCAGCGGATCTTCATCAGGTAATCGAACTGCCCCGCGATCAGGTGGCACTGCTCGATCTCGGGCACGTGGCGCACCGCCGCGTTGAAGGCCGTCAGCGCCGGTTCGCGGGTGTCGGTGAGCCGCACCTCGACGAAGGCCACATGCTCACGGTCAAGCTTCGCTGGGTCGAGAAGCGCGCGGTAGCCGAGGATGTATCCCGAGGCCTCGAGCCGTCGCAGCCGCGCCTGCGTCGGGCTTTTCGACAGGCCGATGCGGCGCGCCAGTTCCGTCACCGGCAGGCGGCCATTCTTCGACACCTCGGCCATCAGCTTCAGGTCGAAGGCATCGGGCGGATTGTCGGAGCGGTCGTTCTCCATCCATTCGCCTTTCGTGAACACGATCATCAGACGATACGGCTGCGCCAGACCGCAATCAAGGAAAACCGCCTTCGCGGCCTCTGCTATTCTCGGGCGATCATCACGAAGGACCGCGCCATGCCGCTCGACCGCCCTGCCCCCGACCTGTCCCGGCTGCGCGACGCCATCCGCGCCAATCGCCTCGCCCCGGAGGGACCGGCGCTCGACGCGCTGGTCGCGGCCCATGCGCCCGATCCGGCCCTGCGCACCCGCGCGGTCAAGCGCGGTGCGGGTCTCGTGCGGCGGATGCGCGGCGACAGCGCACCGGGGTTGATGGAGGTGTTTCTCGCCGAATACGGCCTCTCGACCAGCGAGGGCGTGGCGCTGATGTGTCTTGCCGAGGCGCTCCTGCGCGTGCCCGACGCCGCCACGATGGACGCGCTGATCGAGGACAAGATCGCGCCATCCGAATGGGGCGCGCATCTGGGGCAGTCGGCCTCGTCCCTGGTCAACGCCTCGACCTGGGCCCTGATGCTGACGGGCCGGGTGCTGAAGGACGGCGAGGGCATGGCAGGCGTGCTCAAGGGGGCTGTGCGGCGGCTGGGCGAGCCGGTGATCCGCGCCGCCGTCGGCCGCGCGATGCGCGAGATGGGGCAGCATTTCGTGCTGGGCCAGGACATGGCCGAGGCGATGCGCCGCGCCGCCGCCAATGAACGCCGCGGCTACGCCTATTCCTACGACATGCTGGGCGAGGCGGCGATGACGGCGCCGGATGCAAGCGCCTATTTCGGCGCCTACATGGGCGCGATCCGCGCGCTGGAGCCGGCCTGCCGGTCGGACGACATCAGGGTGAACCCGGGCATCTCGATCAAGCTGTCCGCGCTTTTCCCGCGCTACGAACAGGCGCAGCGCGACCGCGTGATGGCCGAACTGGTGCCGCGCGTGATCGAACTGGCGCGGTTGGCGCGCGCACAGAACCTGGGGCTGAACATCGACGCCGAAGAGGCCGACCGCCTCGACCTGTCGCTCGACGTGATCGAGGCGGTGCTGGCCGACGAGAGCCTCGCGGGATGGGACGGGTTCGGCGTGGTGGTACAGGCCTACGGAAAACGCGCCAGCGCGGTCATCGACTGGGTCCACGCGCTGGCCGAGACGCATGACCGCCGCATGATGCTGCGGCTGGTGAAGGGCGCCTACTGGGACACCGAGATCAAGCGCGCGCAAGTTGCGGGGCTGGAGGATTTCCCGGTCTGGACCCGCAAGCCCGCAACCGACGTGGCCTATCTGTGCTGCGCGCAGAAGCTGCTGGGCCTGACCGACCGGATCTTTCCGCAATTTGCGACGCACAACGCCCATACCGTCGCCGCGATCCTAGAAATGGGCGCGAACCGCGACGTCTACGAATTCCAGCGCCTGCACGGCATGGGCGAGGCATTGCACGAGCTGGTGCGCGCCGAGAACGGGCCGCGCTGTAGGATCTACGCGCCGGTGGGCAAGCACCGCGACCTGCTGGCCTATCTGGTGCGGCGGCTGCTGGAAAACGGGGCGAATTCCAGTTTCGTGAACCAGGTGCTGGACGAGGATGTGCCGCCCGACACCGTGGCGCGCGACCCGTTTGCCGACCTGTCCGAGCCGACACCCGCAGCGGTCGTGATGCCCGAGCGGCTCTTCGGCGCGGCGCGAGTGAACTCCATGGGCTTCGACCTGACCGACCCGGTGACGCAGGCCGCGATCGAGGACGCGCGCGGGCCGTTTGCGGCAGCGACATGGGAGGCCGGGCCGCTGCTGGCCGGTGCGGTTGCCGGCGGCGCGACCTGGGATGTCGTGAACCCCGCGCGCTCGGCTGACACGGTGGGCCGGCTGACCATCGCCGCGCCAGAGGATATCGAGACGGCACTGGCGGGCGCCCGCGCCTGGGAGGCGCCGGTTGAGGTGCGCGCGGCGGCGTTGAAGCGGGCCGCCGACCTGTACGAAGCGCGGTTCGGCGAGATCTTCGCGCTGCTGGCGCGAGAGGCGGGCAAGTCGCTACCCGACGCGGTGGGAGAATTGCGCGAGGCTGTGGATTTCCTGCGCTACTATGCGCGGCAGGCCGAGACCTTGTCCGCGCCCGCCCGTGGCGTCTTCGGCTGCATCTCGCCCTGGAACTTCCCGCTCGCCATCTTCACCGGCCAGGTCGCGGCGGCGCTCGCGGCGGGCAACGGCGTCATCGCCAAGCCCGCCGAGGCGACGGGGCTCATCGCGCACCTTGCGGTGCAATTGCTCCACGAGGCCGGCGTGCCGCGGGACGCGCTGCAACTGTTGCCGGGGCCGGGCTCCGAGGTCGGCGCGGCGCTGTCGTCGGACGCGCGCATCGCGGGCCTGTGTTTCACCGGTTCCACCGCGACGGCGCAGGCGATCAACCGCGCGCGCGCCGACCACCTCGACCCCTCCGCGCCCTTCATCGCCGAGACCGGCGGGCTGAACGCGATGGTCGTGGACAGCACGGCGCTGCCGGAACAGGCGGTGCGCGACATCATCGCCTCGAGCTTCCAGTCGGCCGGCCAACGCTGCTCGGCATTGCGGCTGCTCTATCTGCAGGAGGATGTGGCGGCCCCGATCCTCGAGATGCTGCAAGGCGCGATGGCGGAGCTGCGGCTGGGCGACCCGTGGCACCAGAAGACCGACATCGGCCCGGTGATCGACGCGCGCGCCAAGTCCGGCATCGTGGAGCATGTCGCGGCTGCGCGCGCCGAGGGGCGGGTGATCGCCGAGGGCACCGTGCCCGAGGATGGCACCTTCGTCGCGCCGACGATCCTGCGGCTGCAAGGCGGCATCGCCGCGCTGGAGCGCGAGATCTTCGGCCCGGTCCTGCATGTCGCGACCTACCGCGCCGCCGACCTCGGCCGCCTGGTGGCGGCGGTGAACGCGAAGGGCTACGGGCTGACCTTCGGGATGCACAGCCGGATCGACGACCGGGTGCAGGAGGTCACGGGCGCTGTCCGGGTCGGCAACTGCTACGTGAACCGAAACCAGATCGGCGCGGTGGTTGGCAGCCAACCCTTTGGCGGCGAAGGGCTTTCGGGCACGGGGCCGAAGGCGGGCGGGCCGGCCTACCTGCCGCGCTTCACGCGGGTGGAGGCGAAGGCGGTGGTGGCGGACCAGGGGCCGGAGGCCGACCGCAAGGCATTGACCAAGGCGCTCGCCGCCCTGCCCGATCCGAAGGACAGGACCCTGTCGATCGAGAACCTGCCCGGCCCGACGGGTGAATCGAACCGGCTGTCCAACCACCCGCGCGGTCGCGTGCTCTGCCTCGGGCCGGGGCGCGAGGCGGCGGAGGCGCAGACGCGGGCGGCCGAACAGGCGGGCTGCACGGCGCTGGCCGCAGGCGGCCATGTTCCGGCGGAGTGGCTGACGGATCTCGACCCGCTCGACGCGGTGCTGCTCTGGTCGGAGGGTGAGGATGCGAGGCCCTATGCGCAGGCGCTGGCGGCCCGCGACGGCGCGATTGTCCCGCTCGTCACCGCGGCCGACCCGGCGCCGTACCTGACGCTGGAACGCCACCTCTGCATCGACACAACGGCGGCGGGCGGCAACGCGGCGCTCCTGGCCGCGTCGGGGTGAGGGGCACCGTCAGATGTCGGGGGATGCGCCGTAGTTGCCGGTGTAGCCCCCGGCCTCAAGGGCCTCGGTGACCTCGGCGGGCATGTAGGTCTCGTCGTGGCGGGCGAGGATCTCGGTCGCGAGGAAGGTGCCGTCGACCAGACGGCCGGTCCCCACCATGCCCTCGCCCTCGCCGAAGAGGTCAGGCAGGATGCCGGTGTAGGTCACGGGGATCGAGGCGCCGCCGTCCGTCACGACGAAGGTGATCGTCTCGCCGGAATCGCGCACCAGCGTGCCCTCCTCGACCATGCCGCCGATGCGGAACACTTCGTGCGGCGGGGGCGGGTTGTCGACCACTTCGGAGGGCGGGCGGAAGAAGTTGATGCCGTCGCGCATCGCGTAGCCGATCAGGCCCGTTGACAGGATGAGCGCCAGGGTCGCGACCATGATGACCTGGATCCGGCGTTGCTTCTTCAATCCGCGCATCGCGCGCTCTCCTCTCGCTCCGGTCCCGTGCGCGCACGAAACTCCCTCCCGACGCCACGGACTGGCCGCTTGAAGATGGGTCTAGTCCACCTTCCTGTCGAGAGGCACGCGCCAAAAGGCAGCAGGGCTCAGGCATGGCTGTCGCACCGACCCTAACCCGGCCCGCGTCGCGCAACCTTGATCTATCACAAATCCGCGGCTTCGAACTCGATCCGTCGGCGCAGGAACTGCGTCGCCTTGTTCGACACCGATTTCGGGTCGCCCGTGGTCAGGAACCGCGACGGCGTGCCCGCGCCGAGCTTGTCGGGGTGACGCGCGATGTAATCGGCCAGCGCCTCGGCCACCAGATCGGGCTGGGAATAGACCGCGACCTCGGGGCCGAGCGCCTCGCGGAACACCTCTTCCACCAGCGGGTAATGTGTGCAGCCGAGGATCGCGGCCTGCGGCTTCGGCATCCGCCGCAGAAGCGCCTCGACATGGCTGCGGACCAGCGCATCTGCCAGGATCATGTCGCCCATCTCGATCGCATCGACGACGCCGGCGCAGGGCTGCGCCTCCACGTCCACGCCGATCGCGCGGAAGGCCAGTTCGCGCTGGAAGGCACGGCTCGAGACGGTGGCGGGCGTCGCGAAGAGCGCCACGGTTTCCACCGCGACGGGACGCGGTGGGGAGTTGTCGCCCCATTTCCGCTCGGTCAGGGCCTCGATCAGCGGCACGAAGACGCCGAGCACCCGCTTTCCCTCGGGAACCCAGCTTTCCTGCATCCGGCGCAGCGCGGCGGCAGAGGCGGTGTTGCAGGCGAGGATCACGAGGTCGCAGCCCTGGTCGAACAGCACCTGCACGCCCTGCGTCGTCAGGTTGTAGATGTCATCGGCGTCGCGCACGCCGTAGGGCGTGTGGGCGTTGTCGCCGAAATAGACCAGTGTCGTGTCCGGCAGGCGCTTCACCACCGCATCCAGCACGGTCAGCCCGCCGAGCCCGCTGTCGAAAATGCCAACCGCCATCAGTACCTGTCCTTCAATCCGCCGAAGACCCGGCCCTGCGGGGCGTCGGGGTCGCGGTGGCGATCCTCGAACTCGAAGCCGCGCGCGCGGCCGTCCAGCGCCCGCGGGCTCAGCCCGTAGGTGGTTTCGCGCAGGAAGGCCATCATCGCCTTGGAATCCTTGGCATAGGGGTCAAGCTCCGCACGCGGGATCGGCTGGCCGATCACCACCTCGACCGGGCTGTTCACGCGGGCGCGGAATTCCTTGATCAACAGGCCCATGCGCAGCGTCGTGTGCAGGTGGCTCATCAGCTGGAACAGCCGCGAGTTGTGGCCGTCGAAGAACACCGGCACCACGGTTGCGTCCGATTTCGCGATCATCCGCGCGGTGAAGCTGCGCCAGCCCGGGTCCATCGGCTGGCCAAAGGGCCTGGCCGCCGTCGACACCGTACCGCCGGGGAAGATGCCGATGGCGCCGCCACCGGACAGGTAGCGCAGCGCCTCTTTCCTGGTCTCGATGTTCAGCGCCAGCGCCTCCTTCGTGTCGTCGAAGGAGATTGGCAGGATCACGCGGTTGATATCCTCAGCCTTGCGGAAGACGCGGTGCGCAAGAATGCGGAAATCGCCGCGCGCGACGCTGAGGATATGGCCCATCATGAGCCCGTCGAGGATGCCGTAGGGGTGGTTGGCGATCATGATCACCGGCCCCTCGCGCGGGATCAGGTCGAGCGAGCCGCCAACGACCTTCAGCTGCAGCCCGTAGCGCTCTACGATCACCTGCCAGAAGTCGCGGCCCTGTCGGACCTCGTCATCATAGCCCTCGGCGCGGCGGATCAGGCTGATGCGCCCGGTGGCGTTCTCCATCACGCGGATCATCGCGCGCCCGCCGCGCGAGGCGGCGGAGGATGCGTAGGAGATTTCGCGTGCGATCGCGCGGGACGTGTCTTGGATGGGGCGGCGGGACATGCCGGGCGATGACCTCAGTCGGACGGGTTCCAATGATGTAGTCGACTGCCCCGAGTCGGTCCAGCGCGCGTTTCGGCCTCAGCGCGCCGCGCGACGGGTCCAGCCCCAGAGACAGATCAGCTCCATCGCGACATGCGCGCCCGCGACGGCGGTAATCGCGGCATGGTCGAAGGGCGGCGAGACCTCGACCACGTCGCCGCCGACCAGGTTGATGCCCGCCAGCCCGCGCAAAAGCGCCGCCGCCTGTGCAGAAGACATCCCGCCCCAGACCGGCGTGCCGGTGCCGGGCGCGAAGGCGGGATCGAGCCCGTCGATGTCGAAGCTGAGGTAGACCGGCCGGTCGCCCACGCGCGCCTTCAGGTCGGCGGCGATGGCGGCGGGGCCGCGGGCATGGATCTCGGGCGCGTCGTGGATGTGGATGCCGAGGTTGTCCTCCACCACCGTGCGGATGCCGACATGGGCGGAATGTGCGACGTCGATCAGACCTTCCTTGACGGCCGTGTAGCAGAACGTGCCGTGGTCGATGCGGGCCGGGTCGTCATCGACCCAGGTGTCGGTATGAGCGTCCACCTGGATCAGCGCCAGCGGCCCGTGCTTGGCGGCATGCGCGCGAAGGATCGGCAGGGTGATCGAGTGGTCGCCCCCGAGCGTGAGGCAGCCGGCGCCGGCGGCGAGGATACCGGTCACATGCGCCTCGATCCGGGCTGGAACGTCGCGGGTGAAGGCATAATCCAGTGCCATGTCGCCATAATCGGTGATCGCGAAGTCTTCCAGCGGCGAGAACCCGTCCCAGCCATAGGGCGGATCGAAAGGCTGCAGGCTCGACGCCTCGCGGATCGCGCGCGGCCCGAGCCGCGCGCCGGGCCGGTTCGTCACCGACTGGTCGAAGGGGATGCCGGTGATGGCAAGGTCGACGCCGGTGAGGTCCTTGGTGTAGCGGCGGCGCAGGAAACTGGTGGCGCCCGCAAAGGCGTTTTCGAAGGCCAGGCCCTTCAGATCGGTCCGCGTGAACGCCCCGTCGACCTCGTGTTTCGCGTCTTCCAGCGCCATGTCCGCCCTCCGGTGATGTCGGGCCAAGGCTTACGGCCCCGTCGCGGTCCTTGTCCAGCACCCCTCGTTTCCCCCGGCCTTGCCCCTATCTCCATCGTGGGGCAGGTACGGGATGCCGGGCAGAACAGGGGGCCGATCCATGAGCGATGACACCGAAGTGGCCGCCGAGGCGCTGCGCCGCGCCTTTCTCGAGGGGATGAGCCGGGCCGCGGCCTCGGTTTCTGTCGTGACCACTGACGGGCCGGCCGGGCGCGCGGGCGTCACGGTCTCGGCGATGACCTCGATCTCGGCCGACGGCCCGCAGCCGACGATGCTGACCTGCCTCAACGCCACCTCCTCCGCCTTGCCATTGGTGCTGGAAAACGGCTGTTTCTGCATCAACGTGCTGCGCACCGGCCAGACCGACGTTTCCGATGTCTTCTCCTCGCGCCTGCCCGCGCCGGGCGGCGACAAGTTCAACGCGGTCGAGACCGAGACGCTGGTGACAGGAGCACCGCGCATCCGCGACGCGCTGGTCAGCTTCGACTGCCGCCTCATCTCGGCCGAACTGATCGGGACGCATCACATCTGCATCGGAGCGGTGGCGGCCGTGGTCACGGCGCAGACCGGCGACCCGCTGCTCTACGGCATGCGCCGCTACCTGCGCACCGAGGATCACTAGCCCTCGATCGGCAGCGCGCGTTCGGCCAGCCGCGCCAGCAGGCTCGCGCCGATCGGCAGGATCTCGTCGTTGAAATCGAACTTCGGGTGGTGCAGCCCAGCCCCCGGCCCCGCGCCAAGGAACAGGTAGGCGCCCGGCCGCGCCTCGAGCATGTAGGCGAAATCCTCCGCCCCCATCTCGCGCCCGGCATGGCCGTCGACGAGGCCCTCGCCCACCACCTCCGCCGCGACCTCGGCGGCGAAGCCGGCGCGGGCGGCGTCGTTGATCGTGGCAGGGTAGCCCACCTCGTAGGTGAGCCGCGCGGTGACGCCGAAGCTCGCGCCCTGCCCCGCCACGATCTCCTCCATCCGGCGCATCACCATCGCCTGCACCGCCGGGTCGAAGGTGCGCACGGTGCCGTTGATGTAGGCGGTGCCGGGGATGACGTTGTTGGCGGTGCCGGCGTGGATCTGCGTGACCGACACCACCAGATCGCCAAGCGCATGGTGATTGCGCGACACGATGGTCTGCATCGCCTGCACGATGGAGACGGCGGCCGGGATCGGGTCCAGCGTCTCGTGCGGCATCGCGCCATGCCCGCCGCGCCCCTCGACATGGACGTGAAACTCGTCCACCGCAGCCATGATCGGGCCGGGCGTGGTCAGCACGCGCCCGAGGTCGAGCCCCGGCACATTGTGCAGCGCATAGACTTCGGCGATGTCGAAGCGGTCCATGATCCCCTCGTCGACCATCACGCCGGCGCCGCCGCCGTCCTCCTCCGCAGGTTGGAAGATCAGCGCGACCTTGCCCCGGAACGCCCGCGTTTCAGCCAGGTAGGCCGCAGCGCCGAGAAGCATCGCAGTATGCCCGTCATGACCGCAGGCGTGCATCTTGCCGGGTGTCTCCGACGCATACGCCGCCCCTGTCTCCTCGGTGATCGGCAGCGCGTCCATGTCGGCGCGCAGGCCCACCACCGGGCCGGGCCCCTGCCCCTCGATGATCGCGACGATGCCGCTCGTGGCGACCCCCTCGTGGATCTCGTCCACCCCGATCTCGCGCAGCCGGGCGGCGACATAGGCGGCGGTCTCGTGACAGTCGAAGGCCAGTTCGGGGCGGGCATGCAGCTGCTTGCGCCACGCGGTCATCTCGGGCGCGAGGCCTGCGATACGGTTCAGGACGGGCATGGCTGGACTCCTCCGGGCGCGTTGGGTCTAAGGAAGCCTACCTGACCCAAACGCCCCGGCTCCGCAATGGACGACCTCGCCCGCCTGCCCCCGCTCGACCGGCTCCGCGCCATCATGGCCGCGCTGCGCGACCCCGTCACCGGCTGCCCCTGGGACGTGGAGCAGGACTTCGCCAGCATCGCGCCCTACACGATCGAGGAGGCCTACGAGGTCGCGGACGCGATCGAACGCAAGGCCTGGGACGAGCTGAAGGGCGAGCTGGGAGACCTGCTGTTCCAGTCGGTATTCCACGCCCGGATGGCCGAAGAGGCCGGGCTCTTCGACCTCGACGACGTGGCGAGTGCCATCGCCGACAAGATGGTCGCGCGCCACCCGCATGTCTTCGGCGAGGACAGCAACGCCAAATCCGCCGAGCAGCAGGTGCAGGACTGGGAAACCGTGAAGGCCGCGGAACGGGCCGCGCGGGCGAAGGGCGGCGTGCTCGACGACGTGGCGCTTGGCCTGCCCGCCCTGATGCGCGCGGAAAAGCTGCAGAAACGCGCCGCGCGGGTCGGGTTCGACTGGCCCGAGATCGGCATGGTCATCGACAAGATCGCCGAGGAGGCCCGCGAACTGGCCGAGGCGCGAAAGGCCCTGCCGCAGGACAAGATCGAGGAGGAGATGGGCGACCTGCTCTTCGTCATGGCCAACCTCGCCCGGCACTTGAAGGTCGATCCCGAGACCGCGCTCCGCCGCGCCAACGCGAAATTCACCCGCCGGTTCGCGCATATCGAGGCGGCACTGGCCCAAGACGGCAAGCGCCCCGAGGACAGCGACCTGCAGGAGATGGACACGCTCTGGGACGCGGCCAAGGCGGCCGGGCTCTAGCGCGGCGGCGGTCTTGCCCTTCCCCGGTCAACCGGGCATTGCAGGGGGGAACAGGCGCGGCCCCGCCCGCCGACCGGAGATGACCCCTTGAGCGACACAGCCCCGGCGCAGGTTCCCGCCCCGCCCAACCAGCCCCTGCGCGCCGCGGGCTGGATGCTGGGCGCGATCGTGGCGTTCTCGGCGATGGCGGTGGCCGGGCGCGCGGCCTCCTTCGAACTCGATACCTTCGAGATGATGACCTACCGCTCGATCATCGGGCTGGTCGTCGTGCTGGCGGTGGGCGGGGCCGCGGGCACGCTGAACCAGATCACCCGGCGCAACCTCGGCATCCACGCCACGCGCAACCTTCTACATTTCATCGGCCAGAACCTCTGGTTCTACGCCATCACCGTTGCCCCGCTGGCGCTGGTCTTCGCGCTGGAGTTCACCTCGCCGCTCTGGACGATGCTGCTGGCGGCGCTGTTTCTGGGCGAGCGAATGACAGTGTGGAAGGCCGTCGCGGGCCTCATGGGCTTTGCCGGCATCCTCATCATCGTCCAGCCCGGCGCGCAGGAGATCAGCATCGGCATGGTCGCGGCGGCCACGGCGGCGGTGTTCTTCGCCTCGACCGCGATCTTCACCAAGCGGCTGACGCGGACCGAGACGATCACCTGCATCATGTTCTACCTCACCGCGATGCAACTGGTCTTCGGGCTGGTCGCCTGCCTCTGGGACGGCGACATGGCGCTGCCGTCGGTGGCGATGCTGCCCTGGCTCCTGGTGATCGGGCTGGGCGGGCTGACGGCGCATTTCTGCCTCACCACCGCGCTCAGCGTCGCGCCCGCCTCGGTCGTGATGCCGATGGATTTTGCCCGCCTGCCCGCTATCGCGGTGATCGGGATGCTGTTCTACGCCGAGGACCTGCAATGGGGCGTGATCCTGGGCGCGGTGCTGATCTTCGGGGCGAACTACCTCAACATCCTGACCAGCCAGCGCCGCTCATTGTGACAGCTATGTCCTTGGCTGTAGCAAAACTGACACATACCGGCCGCCGCACGCGAACAAGCCTTGCACTGACGTAGCGGAAGAATTGACCGGATCGGACCAGTTGTCGCTAGTCTCTATCAGGGAATGACATTTGGGACTGTCGGGGAGGACATCCATGAACCGTATCGCAGCCGCATCCGCGGCGCTACTCGCCACCACCGCGCTCGCGCAGGCAGGCGGCATCGAACGCAACGCCTTTACCACCGCCATCCTGTTCGAGCAGGGGACTTACGTTGAGTTGGGCTACACACTCAGCACGCCCGATGTGAGCGGCGACGCCGTGGCGGGCATCGGCGGCGCACCCTCGGGGGAGGTCGCGCCTAGCTTCGGGTTCGCAACTCTGAGTTACGCGAACCAGATCAACGAACGCTTGACCTTCTCGCTCGTGGTCGACGCGCCTGTCGGCGCCGACGTGTCCTATGCGACCGGAACGGGTTACCCATTTGAAGGCTCGGAGGCAGAGCTTCGGTCGCACCAGATCACCGCAGCGGCGCGCTACGAACTGACCGACCGGGTCTCCGTCTTCGGCGGGCTGCGCGCTGTCCGCGTCCATGGCGAGGCCTACGTAACCGCGCCCGGCTTCTCCTACATTCTGGACGATGCGGAAAGCGACACCGGCTACGGCTATATGGTCGGTGCCGCTTACGAGATCCCCGACATCGCGCTGCGGGTCGCTCTGACCTACTTCAGCGAAGTGGATGTGGACTTTACATCGCGGGAGGCCCTCACACCCTTTGACGATGTTCCGCCAGCGGTCCTTGCGGCAGCAGCCGTACCGTCGAACTTCGGTATCACGCTTCCCGACTCCGTGCTTCTCGAGGCTCAATCGGGCGTGGCCGAGGGGACGCTCGTCTTCGGCTCGATCCGCTGGGTCGATTGGAGCGAGTTCACCATCACGCCCAACTTCTACCCGGACGGTGCTGGCGGCGTCGGGGGCGACCTTGCCTTCTACCGGGGTGATACCATTACCTACACGCTGGGTGCCGCCCGGGTGCTGAACGAGAACTGGACGGTGCTCGGATCGGTGCTCTACGAGGAAGGCAACGGCGGCTTCGTTGGCAACCTCGGCCCGACGGACGGGCGTACGGCGCTGTCGATCGGGGCGCGGTATACGCAAGGCGCGGTCTCGATCTCCGGCGGCCTTCAGTACAGCTGGATCGGCGACGCGCAGACCGCATTCGGTCCGTTCCAGCCGGTGGCGTCCTTCACCGACAACGACGCCCTCAGCGCCTCGATCCGGGTCGGCTACCGCTTCTGATCCAGACACAGTTCGACACAAGGCCCCCGCACACCCGTGCGGGGGCTTTTGCGTTGCCGATCAGAGCTTGCGAAACGCCTGTTCCTGACGGTCGGTCCAACGGACGGTAAGGCGCGTCTCGGCCTCGCCGGCCACTTCCGCCTCTACCACGCCCTGGTCGAAGAGCCAGGCGCGGCGGCGGCCGTCCTCGTGGGTCAGCGCGACTTCGGAGATGTGGCGCGGCGGCGACAGGGTCTCGGCCACCGCGGCCAGCATTTCACCCACGCCCTCGCCGGTCAGCGCCGAGACCGCAAAGACCGTCTCGCGCCGGTCGGCCATCGCACGCAGCGCCTCGGCCTGCGCGGGGGCGACACGGTCCATCTTGTTCCAGACCTCCAGCAGCGGCGCGGTCTCGCCCACGCCGAGGTCGCGCAGGATGGTCATGACATCGCCCGCCTGCTCCTCCGTCTCGGGGTGCGAGATGTCGCGCACATGCACGATCAGGTCGGCGTCCAGCACCTCCTCCAGCGTGGCGCGGAAGGCGGCGACAAGCTGCGTCGGCAGGTCCGAGATGAAGCCCACAGTGTCGGACAGGATCACCTCGGTCCCGTCCGGCAGCGCCACCGCGCGCATCGTCGGGTCGAGCGTGGCGAAAAGCATGTCCTTGGCCATCACATCGGCGCCGGTGAGGTGATTGAAAAGCGTGGATTTTCCCGCGTTGGTGTAGCCCACGAGCGCGACGATCGGATAGGGCACCTTTTTCCGCGCCGAGCGGTGCAGCGCGCGGGTCTTGACCACGCGGGCAAGCTGCCGGCGGATGCGCGTCACGGCCTCGTCGATGGCGCGGCGGTCGGCCTCGATCTGGGTCTCGCCGGGGCCGCCAACGAAGCCGAGCCCGCCGCGCTGACGCTCCAGGTGGGTCCAGGCCCGCACCAGCCGCGTGCGCTGGTAGCTCAGCGCCGCCAGTTCCACCTGCAGCACGCCCTCGCGCGTCGCGGCGCGGTCGGCGAAGATCTCCAGGATCAGCCCGGTCCGGTCGAGGAGCTTCACGCCCCATTCCTTTTCCAGGTTGCGCTGCTGCACCGGCGTCACCGGACCGTCGACAAGGACCAGCCCGATCTCCAGTTCCTTGATCCGCGCCTTCAGTTCCGCGATCTTGCCGGTGCCGAACAGCAGCCCCGGCTGCGCGCGCGGCAGGCGCACGACCATCGCGTCCGCCACCTCGAGGTCCGGCAGGGCGGCGGCGAGCGCCACCGCCTCCTCCAGCGCCGGGCCGGGGTCGCGGCGGGCGCGGTCGGACTGGATGTCGGGGTGCAGCACGAACGCGCGCATCGGCCCAGGGGCCGTCGCGTCTGCGTCGCGGTCAGTCAATGTGGGTGCCGTCACTCTTCCCCGTCGTACAGGTTGATCGGCTGCGCCGGCATCACCGTCGAGATCGCGTGCTTGTAGACAAGCTGGCTCTGACCGTCGCGGCGCAGCAGGACGCAGAAATTGTCGAACCAGGTGATCACGCCTTGCAACTTGACCCCGTTGATCAGGAAGATCGTGACGGGAACCTTGGTCTTGCGGACATGATTGAGGAACGCGTCCTGAAGGTTTTGCTTGTTTTCGGCCATTTCATTTATGCCTTCTTGAGGTTGGGCTGCCGTGGTCGGGGCAAGTCTTGGTGGTTTCCTTGGGTTAATTACTATTGTGTGCCGATATTTGAGGGGAAAGATCAAGCCCTCGGCACGACAATCCGCGATTCGCGTCAGCTGCGCCAGAATGTCGGATTGAACGCAGCTATCAAAACGAGCGTTTCCATCCGCCCAAGGATCATTGCCGCGGCAAGCACGATCTTGGCCGGATCTTCCAGGGCCATGTAGATCGTCGGCTCGGTCCCCGCAACGGTGGCGAGCGGCCCGCATGTCGAGAGTGCGGCGACCGCCAGCATCAGCGCCGGCTCGAACGGCAGCCCGGTCGCGGTGAGCGCCAGCATGACGGCCGCCATCGACAGCAGGAACAGCATGAAGAAGATCCAGGCGACGAAAGCGCCCTCGCGCCGGATGCGCCGCCCCAGCCGCCCGGCGCCCGCCACCGAATGCGGGTGGACCAGCCGCTCGATCTCGCGCGCGCCATGCTTGTAGAGCGCGTAGACGCGCAGGAGCTTGACCCCGCCCGCCGTGGTCGCGACCCCGCCGCCCATGATCGCCACGCCGACAAGGATCAGGCCCGAGGTTTCCAGCCCCGACCAGCTTTGCGCCCCGGCCCAGCTTTCGGACACGAAGCCGGTGGTGGTCAGGAAGGACATCACGGTGAAGATGCTGCCCCAGAGCGCCCCGACAGCCCCCTCGGCATCGGCGAGTTCGTTCACCTCGAAGGCGGCCAGCCAGTGCCGCGCGAAAAGGACCGCCGACAGCACCACCACGGCAAAGATCGCAAGCCGAACCTCGCGGTCGCGGCGCAGGATGTCGCGCGCCTGCGACCCGATGCCGGAGGTGAAGCTGCGCCGGGTCAGCGCGAAGACGAAGAAGATCAGGATCATCACCTCGCCCGCGATCCCCGCACCCGACTGCTTCAGCCCGCCCGTGACCGTGATGCCCGAGGTCGAGAGCGTCGACATCGCGTGGATCAGCGCAACCAGCGGCCGTTCTCCCGCCACCGTCAGCCCGAGCGCCAGGGTCGCGGTGAGACCGGCGTAGATCGGGGCCAGCGTCGCGGCCTGCTTGCGCAGCCGTTCCGACGGCGCCGCGGCCCGCATCTGGCCCGAGTTGGGGGTCATCTGGCCGGTCCGCGCCTCTGACGTCACCTCGAAGCCGCCAAGGTTCAGCGGCGCCAGCACCGCCATCGCCGTGACCCAGATCAGGAGGCCCCCGAGCCAGCCCACCGTCGCGCGCCACAGGTGCACGGTGTCGGCCAGCCGGTCCGGCTCGAAGATCGGGGCGCCTGTGGTGGTCAGCGCCGAGACCATGTCGAAATAGACGTTGATCGCCCGCGTGTTGCCCACCGCTTCGAACATCGGCACGCTCAGCACGGCGGGCAGCCAGACATAGGACAGCATGAGCGAGATCAGATAGGCCTGGTCCGTCTCGGGCCGTTTGCGCGCCTGCGTGGCGAAGCCGAGAAGCACGGCCGCGACGGCGACGAGCAGGCCGGAGTAAAAGAACACCCGCGCGCTGGCATGATCGTCGACCGCGACCCCGTAGACCGAGGGGATCAGCGTCGCCGCCGCGGCGGCGAAGAGCAGGACCACAAAGAAGGGCAAGGTTCGGAAATACTGCGCCATCGGCTCAGAAGAAGTCGATCGAGACCTGGAGCAGAGTCTCGACGGCGGGCACGTCGGCCGCCAGTGCGAAGATCACGATGCTGTCGCCCTCCTCGATCCGGAGCGAGCCCGTGGGCCGCACCACCTTACCGCCCTTCTGGACCGCCGCCACCAGCGCGCCCTCGGGAAACTCGATGTCGCGGATCTGACGCCCGGCGATGGACGAGGTCGAGAGCACCTGCGCCTCGATCACCTCGGCCTCGGCGTCGCCGATGGAATAGACGCCGCGCACCCGGCCGTGTCGGATGTGGCGCAGGATCGAGCTGACCGTGGTGGCGCGCGGGTTGATATGCGCGTCGATCGCCAGCGGCCCCATCAGCGGCAGCAGCGTCGGGTCGTTGACCAGCGCGATGGCCAGCCGCGCGCCGGCGGTCTTGGCCCGCACCGAGGTCAGCAGGTTGGTCTTGTCGTCGTCGGTGACGCACAGCACCGCGTCGACGCGGTCAACGCCCGCCTCGCGCAGGATGTCCATGTCGAGCCCGTCGCCATGCAGCACGATGGTGCGCTCCAGCGCGTCGGCGGCGACCTCGGCACGGGCGCGGGATTTCTCGATCACCCGCGTGCGCACCCGGTCGGCGCCACGTTCCAGCGCGCGCGCGACGTTCAGGCCGACGTTGCCGCCGCCGATGATGAGCACCCGCTCGGGCCGCTTGGCGGTCTTGCCGAAGATCTCCAGCGTGCGGCCGGCATCCTCGGTATGGGTGAAAACATAGATCTGATCGCCCGCGAAAAGCTGGTCGCCGGGCTCGGGCGCGAAAAGCGTGCCCTTGCGGCGGACCCCCACGACGATGGCGCGCAGCGTAGAGAACAGTTCCGACAATTGCCTCAGCGGCGTGTCGAGCACCGGGCATTCAGCGTCGAGGTGGATGCCCAGCATCTTGGCCGAGCCCGACAGGAAGCTTTCGGTGTCGAAGGTCGCCGGCGAGCGGATGCGTGCCAGCGCCGCCTGCGCCACCTCCTCCTCGGGCGAGATCACCACGTCGATCGGCAGGTGGTCGCGGCGGTAGAGGTCGGAATAGATCGCGTCGAGGTAACTGCGCGCGCGCAATCGCGCGATCTTGCGCGGCACGGCAAAGACGGAATGCGCGACCTGGCAGGTCACCATGTTCACCTCGTCCGAGAAGGTCGCGGCGATGATCATGTCGGCGTCGCGCGCGCCCGCCTTTTCCAGCACGTCGGGGTAGGAGGCGAAGCCCGTCAGCCCCTGCACGTCCAGCGTGTCGGTGGCCCGGCGCACGAGGTCGGGGTTGTTGTCCACCACCGTCACGTCGTTGTTTTCACCGGAGAGATGGCGCGCGATCTGCCAGCCGACCTGGCCCGCGCCACAGATGATGACCTTCATGAACCGGGTGTCCCTTCGGCCGCAGTCGGACCTGAGTTGCACGGCTGCGCGGCAAAGGTCAATCCACCTCGCCTGCCGGGCGCGCTCAGGCCGCGTCCTCCTCGCCCGCCATCTGGCGTGCCCACATCGCGGCGTAGCGTCCAGGGCGCGCCACCAGCTCGTCATGGGTGCCGCGTTCGACGATCTCGCCGGCCTCCAGCACGATGATCTGGTCGGCCTCGACCACGGTTGACAGCCGGTGCGCGATGGTGATGACCGACCGGCCCTGCCCCATCATCTTCAGCTCGTTCTGGATGTCGCGCTCGGTCTCGCTGTCGAGCGCCGAGGTCGCCTCGTCCAACAGCAGGATCGGCGGATCCTTCAAGAGCGTGCGCGCGATCCCCACCCGCTGCTTTTCCCCGCCCGACAGCTTCAGCCCGCGCTCGCCCACGGTGGTGTCGTAGCCATCCGGCAGCGCCTCGATGAAATGATGGATGCGCGCGGCCTTGGCTGCGGCCACGATCTCGTCTTGGGTGGCGCCGGCGCGGCCATAGCCGATGTTGTAGCGGATCGTGTCGTTGAACAGCACCGTGTCCTGCGGCACCACGCCGATGGAATCGTGCAGGCTCACTTGTGTCACGTCGCGCAGGTCCTGCCCGTCGATGCGGATCGCGCCGCCGGTCACGTCGTAGAACCGGAACAGGAGCCGCCCGATGGTCGACTTACCCGAGCCCGAGGGGCCGACCAGCGCCACGGTCTGCCCCGGCTTCAGCGTGAAATCCAAGCCTTTCAGGATCTTGCGGTTCGGATCGTAGGCGAAGCGCACGTTCTCGAACACCACCTCGCCGCCGGTGACGTCCAGCGGCTTGGCGTCGGGCTTGTCCGAAACCTCCTGCGGCTGTTCGAGAAGGTCGAACATCTCGCCCATATCGACCAGTGCCTGCCGGATTTCGCGGTAGACGGTGCCGAGAAAGTTCAGCGGCATGGTGATCTGGATCATGTAGGCGTTCACCATGACGAAATCGCCGGTCGTCAGCTCGCCCGCTTGAACGCCGAGCGCGGCCATCACCATCACGATCACCAGTCCCGTGGTGATGATGAGCGACTGGCCGAAATTCAGGAACGCGAGCGACAGCGAGGTCTTGATCGCCGCGGTCTCGTAGCCCTCCATCGCGCCGTCGTAGCGCTGAGCCTCGCGCGCCTCGGCGCCGAAATACTTCACCGTCTCGAAGTTCAGCAGGCTGTCGACGGCCTTCTGGTTGGCGTCGGTGTCCTGGTCGTTCATCTGCTTGCGGATCTTCACCCGCCACTCGGTCACCTTGAAGGTGAAGCCGATGTAGATCGCGATCGTGGCGGCGAGCACCAGGAGGTAGCTGATGTCGAAGAGCACGGCGAGGATGATGCCGGTCAGCGCCAGTTCCAGGATCAGCGGGCCGACCGAGAACAGCAGGAACCGCAACAGGAAGTCCACGCCCTTCACACCGCGTTCGATGATGCGGCTGAGCCCGCCGGTCCGGCGCGTGATGTGATAGCGCAGCGACAGCGCGTGGATGTGCTGGAAGGTCTCCAGCGCCAGTTGCCGCAGCGCGCGCTGGCCCACGCGGGCAAAGACCGCATCGCGGAGCTGCTGGAAGCCCACGTTGGCCGCGCGGCCGATGCCATAGGCGACGGTGATGCCGATGGCGCCGATCGCCAGCAGGAAGGCCGGGCTGCCCGCCTCGCCAGTCAGCGCGTCGACCGCCGCCTTGTAGAGAAACGGGGTGCCGACGCCGATGAGTTTCGCCAGGAGCAGGAAGCCGAGCGCGAGGACCACCCGCTGCTTCACCCAGGGCTTGTCCTCGGGCCAGAGGTAGGGCGCCACCTTGCGGATCGTGCGCCAGCCCGACCGGCGTTCGCGCGCCTCAAGCACGCGCAGGGGCGCGTCGGGGTTGGTCTGATTGGCCTCCGGCAGTCCGGCGGCCTGGGTATCTGCGGGCATGGAATGATCCTGGCTGGCGTCGCGCTGCTGTACCTAGGTCCGGCCGGCCGGAATGACCAGAGCGGCCGGCTACTCGCCCGTCCCGCGCGGCAGGTCGGGCAGCGCGAAGATCTGGCCCGGAAAGATCAGGTCCGGGTCGCGGATCTCGTCCCGGTTCTCCGCGAAGATCTGCACGTAGAGCACGCCCTCGCCGAAATTCGCCTCGGCGATACCCCAGAGCGTGAAGCCCCGCTGCACCGTGATGACCGAGGCGCCGGGGTCGACCAGCATCGGATTGTCGCGGATCCGCTCGGGGTCCTCGCGCAGGAACGGCGTCTCGATCTCGCTGGCGACCGAGCCGTCGGACGACACTTCCTCCACGCGCAGGGTGTAGGTGCCGGGATCGACGTCGGGCAGGTCGAGGCTCCATTGCCCGCCGGGCCCGATCTCGCCCAGGTTGATCGGCTGGTTGTTCAGCGTCACCCGCACCGAGGATTCGGCGGGGCCACGGCCGGCCAGCGTGACCTCGCCCGCCAGGTCGTAGCTGATCGTGTCGAGCTGCAGCTCGGTCAGAGCGTTTGGCGGTGCGCCGGGCGCTTGCAGCACGCGGATGCCGTCGCGGTCGGCCAGCAGGACCGCGGGCGCTTCGGGCGCGGTCGCGGGCGCTTGCGGCATGGTGTCGGGCGCGGGATCGCTCGGCGCCGCGGTGATCTCTGCCGCGGCGGGAGCTTGCGGCGGGGTGGAGGCATCGGGCACCGCGTCCGGCGCGATGGGAGTGGAGGTTTCGGCGACCGGCGTTGCGTCGGTGCCCGCCGCGGCCAGGGCGGTCGCGCCGTCGGCCGCGGGCGCGGCATCGCCGTCCCCGCCGGGGGTCCGGGGCGGCGTGCTCGTCGCCTCGCCGATGCCAGGCGCGTTGGTGCGCGTGGTTGGCGGCGGGTCGGGCGGCAGCCCGGTGTCTGGCTCTGCTTCCGCCTGCGCGGCTGCAACGCTCGTGTCTTCAGGTGTCACCGGATCGGGGTCCTGGGGGCGTTCCGCGACCGCCTCCGATGTCTGTTGCGTCGTCACTTCCGGAACGGACTGCTGCGGCACGTCCAGCGGGGGGTCCTGCGGCGTTTCCTGCATCGCCGAGGCCACCATCTCGCCGGTGAAGGGCGCGATGATGACCGACTGCTCGCTGCCCAGAGACGCGCCGTCGGGCATGACGCTGGTCATCGTCAGAACGCGCGGCGCATCGGCCGGCGGCAGCGTCAGAAGCGCCACGAACTGGCCGCCCGCGTCGGCGGTGACGATCTCCACCGGCGTGCCGTCGATGGACAGCGTCACCTCGGCCGAGGCGCCTGCCTGTCCCGCGATCACCGCGTTGCCTGCCGGGTCGACCCGGACGAGGTCGAATTGCGGCGGCATCGGCGGTGGCGGCTCGATGGGGGCCGGATCGGTCTCGGGTGCCGCCGCAAGCTCGGTCGTGACGGTCTCGGCCAGGTCGGGGGTGGCGGTGGCGGGCGACGGCGCTTCGGGCGGCGCTGCCCTCTCGGGCGCGTCGGGCGCCTCGACGGCGGCGACTGAGGCCGAGGGCTGCTCCGCCTCTTCGACCGTCGGTTCCCCGCGCAGGCCGAGAAACGCCACCGCCCCGGCGAACAGCACGGCGCCGAGCGCCCCGATGCCAATGATCGGGGCCAACCCTATCCCGGTTCCCGCATGTGTCGGGTCTGTCATGGTGGTCCCGTCTCCCTCCCCCGAAGGCCCGGGTCGTGTGCTTTGTGCCCTGTCCGCGGCCCGTCCCGGTGCCGCTTGAGAGCTGTGTCCATTCCACGTATCAGGAGCGAAATTTCACCCGAGTGCAAGGCACCGCGATGCAAAGCCTGTCTGTCTGTGTCTATTGTGGCGCGCGCCCCGGCGCCGACCCGGCCTACATGTCCGCCGCCACCGAATTGGGCACAGCACTGGCCGATGCCGGCCTGCGTCTGGTCTATGGCGCGGGCGATGTCGGGATCATGGGCGCGGTCGCGCGTTCGGCGCAGGCGGCGGGGGGGCAGACCTTCGGCGTGATCCCCGCCCACCTCATCGCCTGGGAGGTCGGCAAGCGCGACGTGACGACCTTCGTGGTCACGGAAACCATGCACGAGCGCAAGAAGGTGATGTTCATGAACGCCGACGCGGTGGTGGTGCTGCCGGGCGGCGCGGGCTCTCTCGACGAGTTGTTCGAGGTGCTGACCTGGCGCCAGCTGAAGCTGCACCACAAGCCGATCTACCTGCTCGAAGTCGCGGGCTACTGGCAGCCGCTGATCGCGCTGATCGACCATGTGATCGCGCAGGGATTTGCCGAGAAAACCCTGCGCGATTACTACGAGGTGCTGCCGGACGTGCCCGCGCTGATAGAGCGGCTGACGCGCTGACCTATTCGACGTCGTCGGGCATCGTCGCGTCGGCGACCCGCTTTGCGATCTCGTCAACGGGGTGGTTGGTCAGGTTCAGCGCCACCTCGGCGACGATGCGGTCGGCCACCTCGGAATGGATCGCCTTGCGCAACTCGCCCAGCACCTTGGGCGCGGCCGCCACGATCAGCCGCTCGAACCGGCGGTCATGGGCGCGGCGTGTCAGCATGTCGGCGAGGTCATGGGCAAAGCGGTCCTCGGCCAGCCGGTGCCAGTCGGTATCCTGGAACGCCGAGCGCTGGCCGGGGCCGCTGTCGTTCATCCGGCCGGGGCGGTCGGTGCCCTGTTCGTGGGTCGCGGGGTTGTCCTGCTCATCCTCGCGCCGGACTTCCAGCACCGGAAGCTCCGCGTCGCCGACATTCTCCAAGAGCAGCGCCTTGTTGCCATCGGCCACCAGCACCCAGGTGCCGTTGGTCAGCAGCGAGCGCGGTTTGGACGTCTTGGTTCCGGGTCGGGGGGTCATGGACGGATCGGCCATTGGGGCGTCCTCTTTGCGATGGCTTCGGTGCGGGGTTCAAGGGACCAACCCGCAGCGCGGCCCCGCGTTCCACCGCTGCGGGACAAGGGCGACGGCCCTGCACGGGCCGTCGCGTGATTCAGGCGATCAGGACAGGCGCGCAGCCACGTTTTCCCAGTTCACCAGCTTGTTCAGGAAGTTGTCCAGATAGGCCGGACGCTTGTTGCGGAAGTCGATGTAGTAGGAATGTTCCCACACGTCGCAGCCCAGAAGTGCCGTCTGCCCGAAGCACAGCGGGTTCACGCCGTTCTCGGTCTTGGTCACTTTCAGCGAGCCGTCGCTGTCCTTCACCAGCCAGCACCAGCCCGAGCCGAACTGGCCCGCACCTGCCGCGGCGAACTGCGACTTGAACTCGTCGACCGAGCCGAAGCTTTCGGTGATGGCCGATTCCAGCTCGCCCGGCATGCCGCCCTCGCCCGGTCCCATCATCTCCCAGAACTGGGTGTGGTTCCAATGCTGCGAGGCGTTGTTGAAGATGCCGTTCTGCGCCACCGCGCCGGACTGGTAGGTGCCCTTGACGATCTCCTCGACCGGTTTGCCCGCCCACTCGGTGCCGTCGATCAGCTTGTTGCCGTTGTCGACGTAGGCCTTGTGGTGGATGTCGTGGTGGTATTCGAGCGTTTCCTGCGACATGCCAAGACCCGCGAGCGCGTCATGGGCATAGGGAAGATCGGGAAGTTCGAAAGCCATCGGTGGGCCCTCCTCGTTGCGGTTTGCGGTTGGCAAAGAGATGGGGGGCGGCGAGGGGTAAGGTCAACCCCGCGCCGGTCCGACTTGCGGCGGAAGCCGGGATTAAGCGTCCGAGCAGCCGTAGGTTCCGCGCACATGCCCCTGGAACCCCGCGCCGGGGACGATGGAAACCGTCAACGCCCGCTGAGCGAACCGATATGTCATACGATAATGCAGCTGCACCGTGCGGGAGTTGATGCGCGCCGGATTGGTGACGGAAAAGGTAAACCGGGCCGGTGTCGCGTCGACGCTGGCCTGGTGAATGGCGGGGCCTTCCTGCCAGCCATGGGCCACGGTCGCGGACGCGGCAGCACGGTTGTAGTCGATGATGATAATGGGCGGCATCCAGGCCGTTTCGGAGTTCGCGGCCAACGCGCAGTAGTAGCGTTCCGCATAAGCCGGCGTCGCGCAAAGCGCCACGAGACCGACGACCAACATGTGTATCGGTCTCATGTTACCTCACCAGATTTTCCATTGATTTGAAGGCTATCGGCGGCGTCGCCGTAGTGTCAACGATTAAAGCCCACCGCACCGCCATCTTTCGCCGACACGGTAAAAAGATCGAACATGTACTGCGCGACGGATCGGAAGCAGATCACCCGCGCCTCGGTCTCGGTCTCGAACCAGATCGCGCCGGCGACCTGCTGGATCCGGGTGCGGCGCATCTCGCCGGGGTGGAGCGCCGAGATGTCGGCGGGCGTGACCTTTGCCAGCACGTCGCGGAGGGTGCTTGCGTTCCCCGAAAGGCCGAACATCGCCCTCGCGTCCGAGAGGTTGAGCGCCAGGTGGTGCTGGCCCTCGAACGCCTGCGTGAGATCGGCAACCAGCGTGTCGGCCGCCCCGTGGTCGCAGAGGATCAGCAGCTCATCGGGCGACATCCAGGCGACTTGAATTCCCCGCCCCTTGGTCATGGCGCGCACCGCGGGCATCTCGGCCCCGGTCAGCCGCATCACCACCGTCCCGAGGGCAGCAAGATCGCCGCGAAGGCTCACCATGCCCTGCAGTCCCATCTCGCGGACCGTGACGACGCCCGTGGCCTCCGCCCCCGGCAATGCGCTCACGGCTTGCTCAGACATTTGGCTTCTCCCCTTCCGGATCGAAGAACACCGGGCTCACGATGCGCGCCTCGATGGTCTTGGGCGCCTCGCCCCGCGCGGGTTTCTGCGTGGTGTTGAAGGCGATTACCTCGCCCATCCGCTCCGGCCCTTGCACGACCAGCCCCATCGCGATGCCGCGGCTCAGCGTCGGCGAGAAATAGGTCGAGGTCACGCGGCCTTGCGTGTTGCGCTGGCCGTTCACATTGATCCCCTCGGCCAGCGCGTAGCTGCCATCGGGCAGGACCGAGCCGTCGAGTGTTTCCAGCCCCACCAGCTGCCAGCGCCCGGGGTCGGTCATGTGCGTCCGCTCCTGCGCGCGTTTGCCCAGATAGTCCTCTTTCTTCTTCGAGATCGCCCAGCCGAGGCCCAGATCCTGCGGGATCACCGTGCCGTCGGTCTCGTCGCCGATCATGATGAAGCCCTTTTCGGCGCGCATCACGTGCAGCGCCTCGGTCCCGTATGGCGTGGCGTCGAACTCCGCCCCTGCCGCCAGCAGCGCGTCCCAGAGCGCGCGGCCCTGGCTCGCCGGCACCGCGATCTCGAAGCTCAACTCGCCCGAGAAGGAGATGCGGAAGACGCGGGCGTCAAAGCCGCCGATCCGGCCCTCGGCCCAGGCCATGAAGGGCAGCGCGTCGTTCGAGAGGTCGATATCGCTGCCGAGCTTGTCCAGAACCGCCCGCGCCTTGGGCCCGACGACCGCGATCTGCGCCCATTGCTCGGTCACGTTGGCGGTGTAGACCTGCCAGTCCCACCATTCGCACTGGAGCCAATCCTCCATCCAGGCATGGATGCGGTCGGCGCCGCCAGTGGTGGTGTGGACGAGGAAGCTGTCGTCATCGAGGCGGACCACGACGCCGTCATCCATCAGGAAACCGTTCTCGGAACACATCAGCCCGTAGCGGCATTTGCCCGGTTTCAGCGTGCTCATCATGTTGGTGTAGAGCATGTCGAGGAAGCGTCCGGCGTCCGGCCCCTTGACCACGATCTTGCCGAGCGTCGAGGCGTCGAGCAGGCCGAGCGAGGTCCGCGTCGCGGTGATCTCGCGGTTCACGGCCTCGCGGTGGCTTTCGCCCGGCCGCGGGTAGCAATAGGGACGTCGCCAGTGGCCGACAGGCTCCCACGCCGCACCATTGGCCTCGTGCCAGGCGTGGAGCGGCGTGCGCCGCAGCGGCTGGAAGATCTCGCCCCGCGCCTCGCCGGCGATGGCGCCCATGGAGATCGGCGTGTACGGCGGGCGGAAGGTTGTGGTGCCGACGCGGGGAATGTCTTCATCCAGTGCCTGAGCTAGAACCGCGAGGCCATTGATGTTGCTCAGTTTCCCTTGGTCCGTTGCCATGCCGAGCGTGGTATAGCGCTTGGTGTGTTCGACGCTCTCGTAGCCCTCGCGCGCGGCGAGTTGCACGTCGGAGACCTTCACGTCGTTCTGGAAATCGAGCCACATCTTCGCGCGTTTCTTCGGCCCCGCCCCGGCAGGCATGATCCATACCGGGAGCAGCGGAGATTCCTCGGCCGCGCTGGCCGAGGGCACCGCGGCGCCGGAGGTGAAATCAAGCGCAGACAAGGCTTTGCGCGCCATCGTTGACGCATTCTGCATCGTGTCGCCCGCCAGCAAGGCACCATCGGCGGCCCCCGCGCAGACGACGAAACCTTCCCCGGTCTGGTTCGTCGGCGGGCGGCTTGGGTCGGGGCGGAAGAAGGCGCGCTCCGCATCCCAGGTCAGCTTGCCGCCGCAGTGCGACCAGAGATGCACCACCGGCGACCAGCCGCCCGACATGGCGACAGCGTCGCAGGTCACGTCCTCGATCACCTCGCCGGTGCCGTCCTGCCGGCAAAGCTGCACACCGACGACACCGCGCAGGCCCTTCACGCCCGCGATGCCGGTGTTGGTCATCACCCGGATTCCGCGCGCGCGGGCCTGTTGCGCCAGCGGGCCATCGGACTCGGACCGGGCATCGGCAATGCAGGGCACCGAAAGGCCAGCATCGGCTAGCAGCAGCGCGGTGCGGTAGGCGTCGTCGTTGTTGGTGACGACCACAGTGCGCGCGCCCGGCGACACGCCCCAGTTCACCGCGTAGTCGCGGACGGCGGAGGCCAGCATCACCCCCGGCTTGTCGTTGCCGGGAAAGCTCAGGGGACGTTCCAAGGCGCCGGTCGCGGCGATGACCTGCCCGGTGCGGATGCGCCAGAGCCGGTGGCGCGGCGCGTCGGTGCCGGGCGCGTGGTCGGCCACCCGCTCATAGGCGATGACATATCCGTGGTCGTAGACGCCAGCCACCATGCAGCGCAGGCGAAGATGGACGTTGTCCATCTTTTCCAAGACTTGCACGGCGTCGTTGATCCAGGTCTCCGCCGGCTTGCCGTCGATCTCCACCCCGTCCACCGGCGCGCGGCCGCCCCAATGCGCGGTCTGTTCGCAGAGGATCACGCGGGCACCCGCGCGCCCGGCCTCGAGCGCCGCCTGCAGCCCGGCAATGCCGCCGCCCGCGATCACAAGGTCGGTGTGGGCGTAGAACTGCTCGTAGCGGTCGGGGTCGCGGGCGTCATGCTCCGGCGCGCGGCCGAGGCCGGCGGAGCGGCGGATGATCGGCTCGAACACATGCTTCCAGAACGGGCGCGGGTAGATGAAGGTCTTGTAATAGAACCCGGCCGGCAACACCCGTGGCAGCAGCGCATTCACCTCGCCGATGTCCCAGTCAAGGCTCGGCCAGTGGTTCTGCGAGGTCGCGCTCAGCCCCTCGAAAAGCTCGGTGACAGTGGCGCGCTGGTTCGGCTCGTGGCTGTCGCCGCGGCCCAGGTTCACCAGCGCGTTCGGCTCCTCCGCGCCGCTCGCCATCACGCCGCGGGGGCGGTGATACTTGAACGACCGGCCCATGATGACCTGCCCCGACGCCAGCAGCGCGGAGGCGAGCGTGTCGCCCGCATGGCCAGTCATGTGTTTGCCGTTGAAGGAAAACTTCACGGTCTTGCTGCGGTCGATCAGGCGGCCGCCCTGCGGCAGACGAGTGCTCATGCGGGGCTCCAGTCGGGGCGCTTGGCGCGAATGGCGGCGATGATGTCGGCGGGCGGCTCGGTCGTCTGCGCGGAATAGGTCCCGAACACCTCCAGCGTGGCGGTGTCGCGCGCGGCGAGGAACCACTTGCCGCAGCCCATGGCGTGGCGCCAGCGTTCGAAATGCACGCCGCGGGAGTTCTGGCGCAGGAACAGGTAGCTCTCGAAATCGGCATCGGGCGAGCCGGGGCCGAAGCGCTTCAGATGCGCCTCGCCGCCCGGGGCAAGCTCGGTCTCGCAGGCGGAGATGCCGCAGCAGGGGCAGGTCAGGGTCAGCATGTGTGCGCCTCCCGCGTCGGGGGCGGGAAATGCGCCGATGTGAGGGGAAGCGAGGGTGACGAGGCGAAACAGGCGGGCGTCGGGCCCGCGCGGGTATCTCGCGTCAGTCGTGCAGGCGCCGGCCCGAAGCGGCGGGCGGCGCCTGCAATGGCGTCATGTGCGTCATTCTGCCGGGACCGCGGGCGCGGTGGCGGCAGGGTCTTCGACCACCGGAGCCGTCGCGTCGCCCGCCGGTGCGATTGCGGCAGGCTCCTCGACCACCGGCGCGGTTGCCGGCACGGTTCCGTCGCCCGTGTTGCTTCCCCCGAAGAACAGGAAAAGCCCGCCCAGCACGACGAAAATGGCCAACAGGGCGATGAGAATGCCGCTGCCCGAGCCACGCTCGACGTTGTTGACGTTGTAGGAGTCGAACGGACGATTGGGGTCGCGCTGGCTCCGGTTATGCGGATCATCATAGTTGGCCATGAGTTTCCTCCTTCGTGAACACCTGGCACGAAGAAAGGTAGGCTTCGGGGGTCTCGGCGCACAGGGGTTGGCCTGAAACGCCCTGGATACAGGCCAAAACCCGCGATTCCGGCGAAAATTATCTGCAGGTTCCCGCCCATCAGTGCGCAACCCCCGCCGCGACGCTCTCGTCGACGAAGCGCCCCTCGCGGAACCGGTCGAGCGAAAAGCCTTCGGTCAGGGGCGAATGACCCTTTGCCATCAGTTCCGCCATCGCCCAGCCGGAACCGGGAATGGCCTTGAACCCGCCGGTGCCCCAGCCGCAGTTCACGAAGATGCCCTCGACCGGTGTTTTCGACAGGATCGGCGAGCGGTCGCCGGTCATGTCGACGATGCCGCCCCACCAGCGCAGCATCTTCAGCCGCGAGATCATCGGAAAGGTTTCGACCAGCGCGCGCACGGTTTCCTCGACATGGTGGAAACTGCCGCGCTGGGTGTAGTTGTTGTAGCCGTCGGCGCCGCCGCCGATGACCATCTCGCCCTTGTCGGACTGGCTCATGTAGCCGTGGACGGTGTTGGCCATCACGACCACGTCCATCACCGGCTTGATCGGCTCGGAGACCAGCGCCTGCAGCGCGACGGACTCAATGGGCAGGCGGAAGCCCGCGCGCTCGGCCATGACGCCGGAATGGCCCGCAACCACGATGCCGAGCTTGCCGCAGTCGATCGGGCCCCTGGTGGTATCGACGCCCACCACGCGACCGCCCTCGCGGCGCACGCCCGTCACCTCGGTCTGCTGGAGAATATCCATGCCCATGTCGGAGCAGGCGCGCGCATAGCCCCAGGCGACCGCGTCATGGCGCGCGGTGCCGCCGCGCGGCTGCCAGAGCGCGCCCAGCACCGGGTAACGTGGCCCGTCGATGTTGATGATCGGGCACAGCTCCTTGACCCGGCTCGGGCTGATGAACGTCGTGTCCACACCCTGCAGCGCGTTGGCATGAGCCGTGCGCTGGTAGCCGCGGATCTCGTGCTCGGTCTGCGCCAGCATCATCACGCCGCGCGGCGAGAACATGACGTTGTAGTTCAGGTCCTGGCTCAGCGTCTCGTAGAGCGAGCGCGCCTTCTCGTAGATCGCGGCCGAGGGGTCCTGCAGGTAGTTCGAGCGGATGATCGTCGTGTTGCGCCCGGTGTTGCCGCCGCCGAGCCAGCCTTTCTCGATCACCGCGACGTTGCGGATGCCGTGGTTCTTGCCGAGGTAATAGGCGGTCGCCAGCCCGTGGCCGCCCGCGCCCACGATGATCACGTCGTAGCGTGGTTTCGGCTCGGGGCTGCGCCAGGCGCGCTCCCACCCGGTGTGATGGCGAAGCGCCTCGCGCGCGATGGCGAAGGCGGAATAGCGGCGCATCGACGGCTCCCTGTCTCGTTCCGCCCGATGTGGGGCAGGATGGTTCGGCGCATGATAGCGGGGGCGACCACATTCGCGCAAATTGCGACGCAGGGGCAGAATGTCTCGCCCCCGCCGTGCCGCCTGCGCTTTCCCGCGCCGGCCAATGGCCTTATGTGGGGAAGACGGAACAGCCAAGGGCACTGGGGAACGATGGAATTCTGGATCGCGACGGGGGCGTTTTCGGTGCTGGTGGCGCTGGTGCTGATGCTGGCCGTGCTGCGCCCCGCCAAGGCCGCCGTACCTGCCGCCGCCTACGACCTTCAGGTCTACCGCGACCAGTTGCGCGAGGTCGAGAAGGACGTCGCGCGCGGCGCTTTGACCGAGGAGGAGGCCGTGCGCGCCCGAACCGAGGTGTCGCGCCGGTTGCTCGAGGCCGATCGCGCGCTGCAACATGCGCAATCGTCCGAGATGCGGGCCAGCACCTTCGACAAGCTGATTGTCGGCGGCGGCCTGGCGGCGGCGGTGGCGGGCGCCTTCGTGCTCTACCTCCAGATCGGTGCGCCGGGCTACCCGGACCTGCCGCTCGCGAGCCGCATCGAGATGGTGAACGCCGCCCGCGAGGCCCGCCCGCCGCAGGCCGAAGCCGAGACGCAGGTGCCGTTCCGCGAAGGCCGCCCGCCCGATCCGCGCCGCGAGGAACTGGTGGGGCAGCTGCGCGCCGTGATGGAACAGCGCCCCGATGACCCACAGGGGCTGGCGCTGCTGGCCTCGAACGAGGCGGCGCTGGGCAATTTCGGCGCCGCCCGCGTGGCGCAAGGCCGGCTGATCGAGGTGCTGGGTGACGAGGTCAACGGCTCTCACTACGTCGATCTGGCCGAGATGATGATCCTCGCCGCCGGCGGCTATGTCTCGCCCGAGGCGGAGACGGCGCTGACCCGCGGGCTGGAGCTGGAGCCGCGCAACGGCACCGCGCGCTACTACGCGGGGCTGATGTTCGCGCAGCAGGGCCGGCCCGACCTCGCCTTTCCGATCTGGCGCAACCTGCTGGCCGAATCGACCAGCGACGCGCCCTGGGTCGAGCCGATCATGCTCCAGATCGAGGAGGTGGCCTACCTCGCCGGAGTGGAAACCACCCTCGCCGAACTGCCGCAGCCGCGCGCGCCCCGTGGGCCGAGTGCCGCGGACCTGGCCGCCGCCGAAGACATGGCGCCCGAGGACCGGATGGCGATGATCGAGAGCATGGTGGCGAGCCTGTCCGACCGCCTCGCCGCCGAGGGCGGCCCTCCTGACGACTGGGCCCGCCTGATCGGCGCGCAGATCGTGCTGGGCCGCACCGAGCAGGCGCAGGCGATATATGACGAGGCGCGCGTGGTCTTTGCCGAGGTGCCCGAGGCGCTGGTGATCCTCGACGCCGCCGCCGCCCCGCTTTCCGAGGCGGCGGAGTGATCTTCGACGACATCGCAGCCTTCGCCGCCGCCCTGCCCCCGGCCCGCGGCCTCATGGGCCTCGACCTCGGCACCAAGACCATCGGTGTCGCGGTGTCGGACCGGCTGCTGTCGTCCGCCACCGCGCTCGAGACCGTGAAGCGGGTGAAATTCACCCTCGACGCCGCGCGGCTGGCCGAGATCGCCGCGAACCGAGAGATCGCGGGCCTGATCCTCGGCCTGCCCGCGAACATGGACGGGTCGGAAGGGCCACGCGCGCAATCGACCCGCGCCTTCGCCCGGAACCTCTCGCGCCTACCTGCGTTCGAGACCATGCCGATCGCCTTCTGGGACGAGCGGCTGAGCACTGTCGCGGCGGAAAGAGCCCTTCTGGAGGCGGATACGTCCCGAAAACGTCGCGCCGAGGTCATTGATGCGGTCGCGGCCGGGTATATCTTGCAAGGTGCCCTCGACCGGCTGAGGCATTTGCGGATCAACCCATGAGCGATGACATCTGGACGCGCGACGAGGTCGAAAGCCCCTGCATCAGGGTCTGCGTCGTGCATCCCGAGGCGCGGATCTGCACCGGCTGCCTGCGCACCATCGACGAGATCACGCAATGGTCGCGGATGGCCCCCGCCGCCCGCCGCGCGGTGATCGACGCCCTGCCCGCCCGCCGCGCCGAGATCAGCCAGCGCCGCGGTGGCCGCGAGGCGCGCCTGCAGCGCCGCGCCAAGGAGTGAGGCGGGCCGCCCTCAGCCCATGAACGCCTTGCGCAGCATGTTTAGCGCCATGACCATGATGAAGACCGCGAAGACGCGCTTCAGGGGCTTCGGGTCCATCGCATGCGCAAGCTTCACGCCCCAGGGCGTGGTGATGAGCGTCATCGCGACAACGACGACGAAGGCCACGAGGTTCACCTGACCCACGGTGTAGGGCGGTTGGTTCTCGCCCGAACCGGGCAGCAGCAGAAAACCGATGACCGAGGGCACCGCGATGACAAGGCCGAAGCCCGCTGCAGTCGCCACCGCCCGGTGGATCGCCACGCCGTAGAGAGTCATCAGCGGCACCCCGAAGCTGCCGCCGCCGATGCCCATCAGCACCGACAGGAAACCCAGCACCGGGCTCGTGACCGCGCGGCCCAGGCCCTTTGGCATCTCCGGCCCGAGCCGCCAGCTCGCCCGCCCGAAGGCGAGGTAGAGCCCCACGATCAGGCCGAGCACGCCGAAGATCACCATCAGCACCTCGCCCTTCAGCCCGCTCGCCGCCAGAACGCCCAGCACCGCGCCGATGCCGATCCCCGGCGCCCAGCTCTTCAGGATCGGCCAGTCGACCGCGCCCTTCTTGTTGTGCGCGAGCAGCGAGCGCAGCGACGTGACGGCAATGGTGGCGAGCGAGGTCGCGAGGCAGATCTGCATCAGCCCCTCGGGGCCATAGCCCAACCCCTCGAAAGCGAAGTAGAAGGCCGGCACCAGCACGATGCCACCACCCACGCCCAGAAGGCCGGCGATGACACCGGCAAAGGCGCCGATCACGAGGATCAGCGCCAGCATCGGCAGAAATTCGGAAAGTTCGGGCATGAGCGCGGGGTCCTTGGTCCTGTTCCCCTGCCGCTTAGCCGAGCCTGCGCGCAACCGGAAGACCTGCCGCTCACAAGCCCTTGTGCGGGCGCGCACCCATCCCATGCGCGGGCGCGCTCCGATCACGCGGCGCGCGCCGTCACTTCTGCCAGGGCCCGCAGCACCACGTCCGGCCCCGCGCCGTCGCGGTGCGCCTCCTCGCTCAGCGTGCGTTTCCAGCCCCGCGCGCCGGGCCGCCCCGCGAACATCCCCAGCATGTGCCGCGTGATCTGGTTCAGCCGCCCGCCTTTGGACAGATGCGCCTCGATGTAGGGCAGCATCTCCAGCGCCACCTGCTCGGCCGTTTTTGGGGCCGTGCCGTCGCCGAAGATCTCGCGATCGGCGGTCAGCAGGATATCGGATGGGGTGTGATAGGCCGCCCGTCCCACCATCACGCCGTCCATGCCGGCGGCCAGATGCGCCTCGACTTCGGCCAGCGAGCCGATGCCGCCATTGATCGACAGATGAAGCTCGGGGAACACACGCTTCATCTCATGAACCAGCTCGTAGTCGAGCGGCGGGATGTCCCGGTTCTCCTTCGGACTGAGGCCCTGCAGCCAGGCCTTGCGCGCATGGATGGCAAAGCGTGTAACGCCCGCCGCCGAAACGGTCTCGAGAAAACGCGGCAGCACCTCCTCGGGCACCTGGTCGTCCACCCCGATCCGGCATTTCACCGTCACCTCGACCGGGCTGGCCGCGATCATCTCCGCCACGCAATCGGCGACCAGCGCCGGCCGTTCCATCAAGACGGCGCCGAAACACCCCGATTGCACCCGGTCCGACGGGCAGCCGACGTTGAGGTTGATCTCGTCGTAGCCGTAGCTTGCAGCGATCCGCGCCGCCTCCGCCAGGTCGGCAGGGTCCGATCCCCCAAGCTGCACCGCCACCGGATGCTCGGCCGCCTCGAACCCCAACAACCGGTCCCGATCGCCATGCAGGACAGCCGAAGCCGTGACCATCTCGGTATAGAGCAACGCACGCCCCGACATCAGCCGGTGGAGATGCCGACAGTGACGATCGGTCCAGTCCATCATGGGGGCGACGGACAATCTGTGATGGTCCAATCTACCCGCTTCGATTTGATTTTCAGACACCACCACACTCCGGTCGATTTTTGCCGGCCCGTTGATCCGCGTTTTCACCTGATGTCAGCCCCTCTCGAGCCTGCAACCTGCAATGTAGTCCCGAACAGATGATGCGGAAACACATCCGCGCCACCGGCCACGCGTCTTACATCGTCCAGATCAGCTTAAAAAGGGCCACCCCTCGTTGAGCCGGCCGGAACCGGTCATGTCGGGCGCCATCACGCATAGTAAGAGGCCATGGCTTCCAGTGCGGCGGTGGACCGCCGGCGGCTAGGTCTGGGCGGCCGAGATCCTGATCGAGGCCGGAGATTTCCCCAACGAAGAGCTTGTCCGTGCGCAAGTTCCCCCCGGGTCTGTGGGCCCTAGTCTCCGAACTGGTATGAGAGCATCGGCGCCATCTCTGATCGGATCTGCATATCCTCGGCTCGGAGATGCCGGTAGGCTCCTTGCCAACGGAACGAACCGCGCCGCGCGCCTCGGACGGGCGCGCCTGTCCCGTCCTCGGATCGCAGCTCAGGTTCGCGCGGCGCGGGACTGGCTCACCGACGCCATGGTGGGGCACATGTCCTGCGCTCCTGCGGGTCGGACTGTTGAAATTGCAAACCGCCCGCACCGGGCTGCCCGGAAAAACCAGACGGATACATGCGATGCGCGTAACAAAGGTCGCCATAGCCGGTTTCGGAGGCGTCGGACGCGCCACGGCCGGGCTGCTCCTGTCCCGGCGGGACCGCTATCGGCGGGTCCACGATGCCGAGGTCCGGCTTGTCGCGGTCTGCGGGTCGCGGTCAGGTCTGGCCGATGCGGAGGGGCTGGAGGCTGATCGGCTGACGGCGCTCGAGACCGGGCTTACGGGCCCGGAGTTCGTGGCGGCGAGCGGGGCCGACATCGTCATTGAGGCCGGGCCGACCGACTTTCGCACCGGTGTCCCCGGCCTCGCCTACATCGACGCGGCCCTGAGCGCCGGCCGCGACACCATCGTCATCTCCAAGGGCGCGCTCGTCCACAGTGGCCCCCGCCTGCGCAAGGCCGCGCATGCCTCGGGCGCGATCCTCAGGCTCAGCGGTGCCGCGGCCGCCGCGCTGCCGACGATCGACCTGTTGCAGACGAGCCTCGCCGGCTGCGAGGTGCTTGCCGTCGAGGGGATCCTGAACGCGACAACGAACTACCTGCTCGATTCCATGGCGAACCGGGGGCTCACCTTCGGAGCCGCCCTGGCCGAAGCGCAGGCCGGTGGCTTTGCCGAGGCCGACCCCCGCAACGACACGGAGGGGTGGGATACGGCCTGCAAGCTCCTGCTGATCGCCAATTTCGGCCTCGGTGCCAGCCTGACGATGGACGACCTGCGCGTGGAGGGGCTGCAGTCCGTCGCGCCGGGGCAGATCGAGGAGTGGCGCACGCAGGGCCTGGTGCCCAAGCTCGTCGGCCGCCTCACCCGTGACGGCGACACGCTCCGCGCCGGTGTCGGGATAAGGGCCTATCCGCTGGACGACCCTTTCGCGCTGGTGAGCGGCAAGGCCAAGGCGATCCGGGTCATCACCGACGCGATGGGCGAAACCATCGCGATCTCGCATGGTGCGGAGCCGCTCGCCACCGCGGCCGCGGCGCTGAAGGATCTCGACCACATCCTCGCGGCCCGGACGGCGTGACATGAAGGACATGCGATCATGACCGCACGCACCGTCCAGGCCATCCGCCATGTGGGGTTCGAAGATCTCGGAAGCTTCGCGCCGGTGCTGCGGGACGCCGGCTACGAGATCGAATACATCGACGTGGCCGAGCGTGATCCGGGAGATCTCGATCCCCTTGCGGCCGATCTTCTGGTGGTGCTGGGCGGGCCGATCGGTGTCAACGATCACGTGGCATACCCCGTCGTCACCGAAGAAATCCGCCTGTTGCGCACCCGCCTGTCCGCCGACCTGCCGACGCTGGGCATCTGCCTCGGCGCGCAGGTCATGGCCGCGGCGCTCGGCGCGGAGGTTTATCCCGGCCCCGCCAAGGAGATCGGCTGGTCGGTCCTCGACCTCGCCGATATGCCTGCGGGCAATCCCCTCGCCGCGCTGGATGACCTTCCGGTGCTGCACTGGCACGGCGACACCTTCGGGTTGCCGCGGGGATGCGAGCGCCTTGCCTCGACGCTGCTCTGCGCGAACCAGGGCTTCTCGCGCGGCCCGCATGTCCTGGCGCTCCAGTTTCATCCGGAGGTGCTGCAGGCACGGTTCGAGCATTGGTTGCTCGGTCACGCGAACGAACTGGCCGCGGCGGGCGTGAGCCCGGTGAAGCTGCGGCGCGATGCCGAGAGGTATGGCGCGCGCCTCGAGGCCGCGACCGCCGGGTTGTTCTCGGACTGGCTGGTCAGCCTCGCCCCCCGGTGAAGATCGGCCCGACAGGTCGGAACGACACTGGCCTTCACCTGAAAGCCACGACGTCCGGCGCCCCGACGGCTTCGCCGCTCAGCGCCAGAACCGTCGCGGCCAATTCTGCGCGCGCCCGGACACCGCGTCGTTGGGTGTGAAAGCAGCACGAACGGTTACGAGAAAGCAGATCGTGCAACGCCGCCCCCCTCCGATCCCGTTACCCTGACTCTCGGCACGACCGCCGGACAGCGCCAGAGCGCCTCGTGGAGCGACGGGGAGATCTCGGCCCCGCCGGATCGGCTGCGACAGTCCCGAGTGCGCGCGTGGAGCGGAAGACGAGATGGTAACAATGACGGACAGGTCGATCCAGCGATTGGCGCCCCTGATCGACCGGCAGGCGCTTCGCTATGGGTCGGAACCTCCGATCGCCGGGGTCTCATTGTCCAGACGCACCAGCCCAGGCCCCGAAACCGGCACCTTGCGCCAGCCCTCGTATTGCATCGTCGTTCAGGGCGCGAAGGAGGAGCTGGTCGGGAACGAGGTGAAGCGCTTTTCGGCCGGCATGTCGCTGATCGAGGGCATCACGCTTCCGATCAGCTCGCACATCACCAGGGCCACGCCGGCCGAGCCGTTCCTGTCCTTCAGCCTCACCCTCGAGCAGTCGACCGCGTTCGATCTCCTGAACCAGCAGGATCTCTCGACGCCATTCCCGCTCGACCCCTACCAAACCGATCTTGTCGACTCCGGTCGACGCCTGGGCGACGCCGTCGCTCGGCTGCTGGAAATTCTGGACTACCCGGACGAAGTTCCGACCCTCGCCCCGCTCATCAAGCGCGAGATATTCTGGAGGCTGCTTCAGGGCGCACCGGGAGCGGTCTTGACGCAGCTGGTTCAGCCCGGCGATCGCACGGCGCAAATCGCGCGGGCCACAAGCTGGATGCGGCAAAACTACGCCGACCCGATCACGATACCGGACCTCGCCAAACAGGCGAACATGAGCGTCCCGAGTTTCCACCGGCACTTCAAGGCGGTCACGAAGGTCTCGCCCCTGCAGTTCCTGAAGCAGCTTCGTCTGCACGACGCCCGCAGGCGCATCCTTGCATCCAGCAAGATCGGGATGACCGCCTATGACGTGGGCTATGACAGCCTGTCCCAGTTCAATCGCGATTACCGAAAGTTGTTTGGCCACCCTCCCAACAGGGACGCCACGAACATGAGACACAGCCTGCAGCTTGGCGCGTGACGGGCGCAGGTCTCACCGCCTGGCGCGGAGGAAGTCGACCAGCGCCGCAAGCGCCGCAGACTTCTGGTGCCGGCCGGGACAGTACAGATGATAGCCGGACCAGAGCGGGCAGAACTCTTCCAGGCAGGTCGAAAGCCGGCCCGCCTCAAGATGCTCCGAGACAACAGAATAAAGACCTCGGAATGACCCATCTTCACACTCTCCTCCTCTCCGGGGCCATGTCCCTCGCGGCCTTGACCGCGCACCCGGACCCGGCGCAGGCCGATGTGCAGAACATCGTTCTGGTGCATGGCGCGAATGTCGACGGCAGCACCTGGCGCGGGGTCTATGACCGGCTGA
>CAKZPN010000047.1 GCA_937139335.1 uncultured Roseicyclus sp.
TTCGCTCCCGGGCAACAGCGGTGATGCCGACACCCCGCTCTATCCCTTCGTATCGGTGGATGGCCGGGTGCGCTTTGAAAAGCAGAAGACCGGTGACCGCAGTTTCGGCCTCTATGACGGGCGAGGTGTGGCCCACTATGGCCTGTATCCGGACCAGATCGCGGACATGCAGCGATTCTCGGAGGGCAAGTCCCAGCAGGAGGTCGATCAGGCGCTGCGCTCGCTGTTCCCCTCTACGGAAGCCTATCTGCGGCTGTGGGAAGCCACCGAGGCCTGGCGCGGCGATCCCACGCAGTAGTGAGGGGCGGCCATCTGGCGCTATCCCGCCGCGCCCACGGGCAGCGGGGTAGCGCGCGCTAGCGTCCGGCCGGTTCGGAAGCCGCCGCGGTGCGCCTCGGCCCTCGGTGGCGCGATCCTCGTGCTCTCCGGGGTGCCTTCGAGTGCTCCCGTCGGCGACCCGGGCCTCGTCGAAGGTCGCCATGCCGTCATGCAACGTACAGGCCATGCGCAGCAGCGGCACCATGAAGCCGAGCCCCACCACGTCGAAATAGGTAGCGGCCTTGTTGATCCGGGCCAGCCGCTGGGCGCGGCGTTCTTCCCGCGCGGGATCAGGAACGGCGCCGTCTAGAGTTGTCATCGCCATGGCGAAATCAAAGCCTCGTTACAAATAGGGAAGAGGGGCACCGGGCAGCAGGTGAGATGCCGCCCGGTGCGGGGCGCGCGTCCCCGCCTCCCCGAAAGGAAGCGGGGTCAGGGGGGCTATCCTCCGGTCACGCCACTTTCGGACACGGTCTCACCGGTCTTGAGGCCGATGGGGAATTGCGAGAGATAGGCGTTCGGCGTGCGGCCATCGAAGCTGACTTCGTCGATGAACTCCGCCGTCGCCTCGCGGTAACCATCCGTGTCCCACGGGAAGTCCGCCTCATCCGCTTGGCCCGCATCCACTAGCGCGCGGGCGGCCTTGAGGTAGAGGTCCGGGCGGTACACTTTGGACGCCACCTCCGCATACCACTCATCCGGCTTGGTATCGGTGATCTGGCCCCAGCGGCGCATCTGGGTCAGGTACCAGACCGCGTCCGAGTAGTAGGGGTAGGTCGCGTTGTAGCGGAAGAACACGTTGAAGTCGGGGACCTCGCGCTTGTCGCCCTTCTCGTACTCGAAGGTGCCTGTCATCGAGTTGGCGATGACTTCTGCGTCCGCGCCGACATATTCCGGGCGAGCGAGGATCTCCACGGCTTCGGGGCGGTTGGCGTTGTCGTTGGCGTCGAGCCATTCGGCGGCGCGAATGAGCGCCTTGGTGAGGGCGAGGGTGGTGTTCGGGTTTTCCTCCGCGAACTGGGCTGTGATGCCGAACACCTTCTCCGGGTTGTTCTTCCAGATCTCGTAGTCGGTGATAACGGGAACGCCGATGCCCTTGAATACAGCCTGCTGGTTCCACGGTTCGCCGACGCAATAGCCGTAGATCGTGCCGGCTTCGAGCGTCGCGGGCATTTGCGGCGGCGGCGTCACGGACAACAGCGCGTCGGCCATGATCTGGCCGGAGACGTCGTTCGGCGAATAGAAGCCGGGATGGATGCCGCCGGAGGCGAGCCAGTAGCGCAGTTCGTAATTGTGCGTGGACACCGGAAACACCGTGCCCATATTGAAGGGCTTGCCTTCCGCCTTGAACTTCTGAACGACCGGCTTGAGCGCCTCGGCGCTGATCGGGTGCTGCACCTTGCCGTCGGCGTCGACCGGAATGTTCGGCTTCATCATCTCCCAGACCTCGTTGGAGACGGTGATGCCGTTGCCGTTCAGGTCCATGGAAAACGGGGTGACGATATGCGCCTCGGTGCCGTAGCCGATGGTCGCGGCAATCGGCTGACCGGCCAGCATGTGCGCGCCGTCGAGCGTCCCGTCGATGACGCCGTCGAGCAGCACGCGCCAGTTGGCCTGCGCCTCGAGGCTCACGAAAAGCCCCTCATCCTCGAAATAGCCAAGCTCGTAGGCCACGGCGAGCGGCGCCATGTCAGTGAGCTTGATGAAACCGAAGGTCAGTTCATCGACTTCCAGGTCCTGCGCGGCGAGCGGGCCGGCCAGACTGGTCGATGCAGCGAGAAGGGCGATCAGGCGTTTCATGGTCTCAATCTCCTACCTGGCGCCCGGTCGGGGAGGAAAACGACCGGGCAAATGACAAAAAGCCGCCGACACGCTCCGCCGTCTGGCGAAGGGTCGAGCGGCTTTGCTCAAGAATTCCCGGTGCTGGGAGGGATCGTCTCGGAGACGCCATTGCCCCCGCTTGAAGCGACTGTGCCGGCGCCGCAGTCGCAGAACAAGCACCACTTGCGGTTGATTTGCTGCGTTGCCGCGTCGCGACGCCTCAGGCGCTCAGAAAATGTGCGCTATTCCCGCGAGGGGTCAAAAATGCGCCCGTCAAAGAACCGGTCGGGCGGCAGAATCACCCGTCCCGAGGTCGACGCGACCGCGGTCGGGTGGCTCAGACTACCCTCGATCTTCTGCGATGCGCCGGGCATGTCGGCCCCCAGGCTGGCCAGCTGCTCGCGATAGAGATCGCTGCGAAAGACGCGCGCCGCGGCACTGGCGGCGTCGTTCGGGTCGAGCCCGGTCCGCGCCGCGATGCGCCGCGCGATCCAGGTGGCGTGACTGCGCCAGGGGAAGGTCGCGGCGCCGCGGTGAAACTCGAGAAACCCCGGCACCTCCCGTGTCTCGCCGCTGGGTAGAATCGTCAGGCGACCCGACAGCCCCCGGTCGATCACCTCGGAGGGCACGTCGAGCCATGTCCTGCGCGACAGCAGCTCCGCCGCCGCGGTCCGGCTGTCGGGGTCGGCCAGCCAGCGCCCCGCGCGCCAGACCGCGCGCATGAGCCGGCCCAACAGATGCGGCTCGGTCTCGGCCCAGCCGGTGCGGACGGCAAGTACCTTTTCCGGCGCGAAGGACCAGATCGCCGATCCCGGCAGCAGCAACGCCCCCACGCCCGTCTCCACCGCCACCGACCCCCAGGGCTCGCCCACGCAAAAGGCGTCGATGTCGCCCGCCGCCAGCGCCTGCGCCATCAGGGGCGGTGGCACGGTGCGGATGTCGATGCGCAGCTGCGACAGCGGCGTGGCCTCGATCCAGTAATGCAGCAGCTCGGCATGCATGGAGAAGGGGAATGGAACCCCCACGGTCAGCCCGTCGGAACAGGCCGCAGCCAGCGCGCGCCCGGCCGCCGCGGCATCCGCGAAGTCGAAGCTGAAGCCCGAGGCGCGCAGCCTGGCCTCGATCCCCCGGCTGACGCCGATCACGTCGCCGTTCACCGAGATGGTCGAGACGGCGGAGATGGCGGTGGTGACCCCGCCCAGCCCCAGCGCCATCGCGACCGGCACCGGCGAGAGCAGATGCGCGGCATCGACACGGCCAAACGCCAGCATATCGCGAACCGAGGACCAGGAGGGCGCGGCGATCAGGTCGAGCGACAGACCCTCAGCCTCGGCAAAGCCGATTTCCTGCGCGGCGATCAGCGGCGCGGCATCGACCAGCGGGATGTAGGCGACCGGGAGGGAGACGGCCTTCATCCCAGCAGCCCCGCCGCCGTCACCAGCGCCTCGGCCACCTCCGCCACGCGGCGGCCCTGGTCCATCGCCGTCCTGCGCAAAAGCGCATAGGCCTCATCCTCGCCGATGCCGCGGGCCTTCATCAGAAGACCCTTGGCGCGGTCGATCACCTTGCGTTCCTCCAGCGCGCGCCGGGTTTCGGCCAGCTCGGTCCGCATCTGCCGCATGATCTGAAACCGCGCGATGGCCGCATCCATCACCGGCTTGAGCCGTTCGGGCCGAAGGCCGTCGACCACATAGGCCGAGACGCCCGCCTCGATCGCGGCCCGCGCCAGACCGCCCGCCGCGCTGGACACGAACATCGCGACCGGCCGGTCGAGCGGACCGGAGGCCAGGGTCAGCTCCTCCAACATGTCGCGGGTCGGATTGTCGATGTCGATGAGGACGACATCAGGCTGATGCGCGGCGATCTTGCGCGCGAGACCCGTGGTGTTGCCGATGACATGAACTTCGCAAGCCACCGTTCCCTTCAGCGCATCGACGATGGCACCGGCGCGATCGCGGTCCTCCTCGACGATGACGATGGTGAGCGGCGCGGTCATGCGCGATCTATGTTGGGCGCGCCCGCCGCTGACAATCGGTGGCGGGCCGGGAAGGCCGGACTTCGACAGACTGCCCAAATTGTAGGCGCTCGTGCAGCGGAACGTGGCAGCCGTGAAGCCCCTGGCCCCTCGCCTGGTGTCGCCGCGCGGGTCAGGTCACGGAGATCGGGAGCGGGCAAGATCAGGGACGGGATCATCGGCAGCTCGCTCTCAAGCAGCCGCTGGATCACCGAAGCGAGGTTCCCGGATCGCCCGCCTGCGCGAAACGGGGGTTACGGCAACCGGCAGCTGCCACAGTCATTCTGACGCAAAACGCAAGATCGGTATCTTCGCAGCAGAAACGGCGACGTGGAAAGTTGCTGGGTTCGTTAAGAATTTCCTCACGGCGTGGCTCTGAGCCGAAATCGCTGCGAGCCACCACGATCACCAGACGGCGCCCGTCATCAGCCAACGATCGGCGTGGCCCGAACAAACAGGACAGCCGATGCCGACCGAAGACCCTTCGACACCACGCCTCACATCGACGGCCGGTGCACCTATCCCCGACAACCAGAACAGCCTGACCGCCGGCGCTCGAGGCCCCATCCTGCTGCAGGACTGGCAGCTGGTCGAGAAACTGGCGCACCAGAACCGCGAGCGGATCCCCGAGCGCGTTGTTCACGCCAAGGGTTGGGGCGCGCACGGAACGTTGCGGATCACGGGCGACATATCGCACCTGACCTGCGCCAAGGTCCTGCAGCCCGGCGCCGAGACGAAAATGATCGCACGGTTTTCTACCGTCGCCGGCGAAATGGGCGCGGCCGACCATGAACGGGACGTCCGGGGCTTCGCGCTCAAGTTCTACACGGAAGACGGCAACTGGGACCTGGTCGGCAACAACACGCCGGTCTTCTTCGTGCGCGATCCGCTCAAGTTCCCCGACTTCATCCACACGCAAAAGCGCCATCCGCGGACCAACCTTCGGTCGCCGACGGCGATGTGGGATTTCTGGTCCCTGTCGCCCGAGAGCCTGCATCAGGTGACGATACTGTTCTCCGACCGCGGCCTTCCCGTCAGCCCGATGCACATGAACGGCTACGGCAGCCACACCTACAGCTTGTGGAACGACACCGGCGAACGGGTCTGGGTCAAGTTCCACTTCAAGACGCGGCAAGGGCATCGCCACTACACCAACGCCGAGGCGGAAAAGGTCATCGGAGAAACGCGCGAGGGCTATCAGGAGGCGTTGTTCGGCGCGATCGAGGCTGGCGAATTTCCCCGATGGGCCGTGCAGGCTCAGGTCATGACCGAGGCCGAAGCCCAAGCGTTTCCCTTCAATCCCTTCGACCTGACCAAGGTCTGGCCCCACGCTGATTTCCCGCCGGTCGAGATCGGCATCCTCGAACTGGACCGCAACCCCGACAGCTATTTCGCCGAGATCGAGCAGCTTGCCTTCAGCCCGTCGAACGTGGTCCGGGGCATCGGCCATTCACCGGACCGGATGCTTCAAGGCAGGATCTTCGCCTACGCGGATGCGCATCGCTATCGGCTCGGGACGCACTACGAGGCCCTGCCGATCAACCGGCCGCGATGCCCGGTCCATACCTATCACAAGGACGGGGCCATGCGATTTTTCGACAACGCGCCCAACCCCGATGCGTATTACGAGCCGAACAGCTTCGGCGGTCCGCAGCAGGACGGCGCGTATCTCGAACCGCCGCTCGACCTGGAGGGGCCCGCGGGCCGGTTCGACCACCGCGATGGCGGCGACGATTTCAGCCAGCCGCGCGCGCTGTTCGCGCTGTTCGACGATGGGCAGAAGGCCCGGCTGTTCGCCAACATCGCGGCAGCGATGCGCGGGGTTCCCTTCAAGATCATCGAACGGCAGATTGACCTCTTCCAGCAGGTCCATCCGGAGTTCGGCTCCGGGGTCTGCGAGGCTCTGGACGCGCTCGACCCGCAATTCTGATCGAACTGGCAAAAGGATCACGACAATGAGTTGGAACCCAGCACTGGAACCGGGCAGTCCCGATGACGTCGGCATGGACGCCATCGAAACCGTCATCGTGCCGCGATCCCGCGATCTCGGCGGTTTCGAGGTCCGGCGCGCCCTGCCCGCGCCGAAACGGCAGATGGTCGGGCCGTTCATCTTCTTCGACCAGGCCGGCCCGGCGGAGTTGCTGACAGGTCAGGGTATCGACGTCCGGCCGCATCCGCATATCGGCCTCGGCACCGTGACATATCTCTATCGCGGCGATTTCCATCACCGCGACAGCACCGGCGCCGATCAGGTCATCCGCCCCGGCGCGCTGAACTGGATGGTCGCCGGGCGCGGTGTGACCCATTCCGAGCGCACCTCGGAGGCGGCCCGACGTGGCCCGAACGGTCTCTTCGGAATCCAGACCTGGCTCGCCCTGCCGGAATCGCACGAGGATGTGGCGCCCAGTTTCGAGCATCACGGCGAGGAGACGCTGCCGATGATCGAGGATCACGGCGTGTCCGTCCGGCTGATCCTCGGCAGCGCCTACGGCCAGACCGCGCCCGCGACCATGCTCTCGGAAACCTTCTACGCCGATGTGACGCTCGAACCCGGACGCCGCCTGCCGATGCCGGACGACCACGAGGACCGGGGTATCTACATCGTCGAGGGCTCGATCTCGGTCGCGGGGCAGGATTTCGACGCGGGTCGGATGATGGTCTTCCGTCCGGGCGACAGGATCACGGTCGCGGCCGGAGACCGGGGCGCTCGGCTGATGATCCTCGGTGGCGCGACCTTCCCCGGTCCCCGCTACATCTGGTGGAACTTCGTCGCCTCGTCGCGGGAGCGCATCGAGGCGGCCAAGGAAGAATGGCGCGCCGCGAACTGGGGCAAGGGTCGCTTCGATCTTCCGGCAGATGACCGCGCCGAGCACATTCCTTTGCCGGATTGATCCACGTTCACGAAAGCATGGCCGGGACGCGACCCGGAACCAGACAGCAGATGGAGACGACGCGCATGAGCACCACTTGGCCCGAACTCGACTACCTTGGATGGCGCGAGACCTGTTCCGCGCTTCACCTCTACCTGCAGATCGCCGGCAAATACCGCCTGGCGCATACGCCGTGGCTCAACCATTCGTGGAATGCCACGTTCTACGTCACGCCGACCGGGCTCACATCCTCCCCGATACCGGACGGTCCGGGCATCGAGATCCGGTTCGATTTCCTCGAGCACAGGGTTGTCGGCACCTGCGGCAACGGCCGCAGCGCGATGTTCGACCTCGGGCCGTCCACGGTCGCGGCGTTCCGCGCCAACTTCGTGCAGTTGATCACCGACCTCGGGGGTAACCCGAGCTTCAGCGATACGCCGAACGAGGTGCCCGACCCCGTGCCGTTCAGCGAGGATCATCGCGACCGACCCTACGACCGCGACGCCGTTGCGCGCTATCATCAGGCATTGGTGGCGATTGACAGGGTCATGGCCCGGTTCCGGACCTCCTTCATCGGCAAGTCCAGCCCGGTTCACCTGTTCTGGGGCGCGCTGGATCTTGCGGTCACGCGGTTCTCGGGGAGGCGCGCACCGCTTCACCCTGCTGGCGTCCCCTCGCTGCCGGACGACGTGGCGCAGGAAGCCTACGACCGCGAAGTCTCCTCGGCCGGTTTCTGGCCGGGCGGCAATGGCATCGACTACCCCGCCTTCTACGCCTACGCCTACCCGACCCCGGCCGGCTATCGCGGCGCGCCGGTCCAGCCCGAGGCGGCGTTCTGGCATGAGGGCCTGTCGGAATTCATGCTGCCCTACGAGGCCGTGCAGTCCGCCTCCGATCCCGACGCGGCGCTGATGGCGTTCCTGGTTTCGACCTACGAGGCCGCCGCCGACCTCGGCGAGTGGGACCGCGACCTTCTGGAATGCGCGCAGGGGCAGCCACGGCAGGTGCGCCGGCATAGTGCGAGCCTGGCGAAAGACACTGCTGCGCCGGCGGACGGCACGGTCGAGCGGGAGGATGGTGCATCCAAGGGGCGCTACCGACTGGTGATCGACGGCACCGCGGCCGAGATGACCTACAGCCGCGCCGGCGACGGTCTGATCATCATCGACCACACCGAAGTTCCTGCAGCCCTGCGTGGCCGCAAGATCGGAGAGAGGCTGGTCAGACAGGCGATCGAGGATGCGCGGCGTGAAAATGTCGCCATCGTCCCGCTCTGCCCGTTCGCGAAGGCACAGTTCGACCGGCACCCGGAATGGCACGACGTGTTGCGCCCATCGAAGAGTTGAGGCCGGACGGACCGGAGCTTGCGCTCGACAATATATTGAGAACCAATGGACGAGCTGCACCGCAGCACGATCAGCGCAGGGTTGAATTCGCCGGGCTGCAGGATGCGTCGCCGGCAACCCGACGGCTGGCACGACAGGACACACGACGCCCGGCGCCACCGTGCCCCGGCATGACAATTTGAAAGGCAAACCGATGGCCGTAGAAGGATTGGGGCCGACGATTGGCCCGATGGTCGTGCTGCTCGGGGCAGCGGTGGTCGCCGTGCCGCTGTTCCGGCGTCTGGGCCTGGGATCGGTGCTGGGCTACTTCGCCGCCGGAACGCTGGTCGGGCCATCGGTGTTCGGGCTGTTCACGGACCCCGACACGATCCTGCATTTCGCGGAACTGGGCGTGGTGATGTTCCTGTTCATCATCGGGCTGGAATTGCGCCCGCAGAAGCTCTGGGCGATGCGCGGGCAGATCTTCGGGCTGGGTCTGGCGCAGGTGAGCCTCGCGATCGCCTTGCTGGCACTGGCGGGCGTGGTGGTCTTTGCGCTTCCGCCGGTCACGGCCTTCATCGCCGGTGCCGGGTTCGTCCTGTCCTCGACCGCCGTCATCATGTCCAGCCTGCAGGAACGCGGCGAGATCGCCAGCCCCGAGGGGCAGAAAGCCGTGTCGATCCTGCTGTTCGAGGACCTGTTGATCGTGCCCTTGCTGGCGGTCGTGGCCTTTCTGTCCCCGGTCGGCCAGGGCGAGGGCGGGCTGGAGGCGGCGGCCCTGGCGCTGGCCGGGCTGCTCCTCCTGCTTGTGGCGGGGCGTTGGCTGCTCGGTCCGTTCTTCGCGCTTCTGGCGCGTGCGCGCGCCCGCGAGGTGCTGAGCGCCGGGGCGCTCCTGGTGGTGCTGGGCTCGGCGCTGTTGATGGAGGCGGTGGGCCTGTCGATGGCGATGGGTGCATTTCTGGCCGGCGTCATGCTCTCTGGCTCCAGCTATCGCCACCAGATCGAAAGCGATATCGAGCCGTTCAAGGGCCTTCTGATGGGCCTGTTCTTCCTGGCCGTCGGCATGTCGCTGGACCTGGCCGTCGTGGTCGCGGAATGGCCCCTGCTGCTGGCAATGCTTGTGGTCTACGTGCTGGTCAAGGCCGTTGCCATCTACGCCACGGCGCGGGCCTTCGGCGGCTCCAGCCTGGGCGCTCTGCGCCGCACTGTCATGTTCGCGCAAGGGGGCGAGTTCGCTTTCGTCCTCTACACCGCCGCACTGGCGGGCGAGGTCATCGATGCGCGGGAAAACGCGATCTTCTCGACGGTCGTGATCCTGTCCATGGCGATCACGCCCCTGATCATGGTCGCCGCCGACCGGGTGCTGAGGGGGCGTGGCCCGTCGCTCGACGGGGTCGAGGCGGCGGACGGGCTGCGCGGGCAGGTTCTGGTGATCGGCTTCGGTCGGTTCGGGCAGATCGCGCTGCAGATGCTGCTGGCGCGGGGTGCGCAGGTTTCGGTGATCGAGAACAGCCCCGACCGGATCCGCGAGGCCGCACGCTTCGGCTTCAAAGTCTATTACGGCGACGGCACGCGGCTTGACATCCTGCATGCCTCGGGCGCCGCGCAGGCGCAGGTGATCCTGATCTGTGTCGATGACCGACGCGCGGTCAGCAGCATCGTCGAGCTGGTCCAGCACGAGTTCCCGAATGCGGCGGTGCTGGCGCGCAGCTACGACCGGGGCCATTCCATGGATCTGATCCGCGCGGGCGCGGACTTCGAAATCCGCGAGACGAGTGAATCGGCCTTGCTGATGGGGGCCGAGGGGCTGCGCCGGCTGGGCTGGGACGAGGCTGCGGTGAGCGAGTCACTGGAAGATATCCGCCGCCGCGACGCGCAGCGCCTGAACGAGCAGGTGCAGGGCGATATCATGTCCGGGCGGGACAAGATCCTGATGGGACCCGTGCCGGAGCCTTTGACGCCCCCACGGTCCGTGTCGGAGGAAGCGTCGTGAGGATGGCGTGACGCGCGTCAGATGATACTCATCGAGCCTTCGGATCAGGTCTCTTCGGCCGGCAGAATTGACCCGAGCCACCCTGCCGCCTCGGTGACATCCGCCCCGGACAGCTCATGGCCCACGGGAAGCGTTCGGGTCTCGACATCCACGCCGCGGGCGCTCAGGTCGTCCGCCAGCGTCGACGCATCCTGGACGAAGAGGTCGTCCCGTCCACCGAGCAGCAGCACGCGCGTTCCCGAAAGGTCTGCGGCTTCCGCCATCTCCAACGCCTGTTTGCCCCGCAACAGGATCGCGCGGCGCACTATGCCGGGGTGCAACTGGATGACCGCAGACAGAAGGTTTGCTCCGTTGGAGTAGCCAAGGAAAACGAGCCTGTCCGCGTCTAGCCCGTAGCTGATCCTCGCGCCGTCGACGAAAGCCGCGAAAGCCTCCGCCTCGCCGCGCAGGTCCGCCTGATCGAGCGTGGTGGCGTCGATCCGGCGGAACCAGCGGTTGCGACCCTCCTCGGTCGCCCGGCCGCGCACACCCAGAAGGGTGGCGCGCGGTGCGATGCGGCGGGCGATCGGCATCAGGTCGGCCTCGGTGCCGCCGCTGCCATGCAGCAGCACCAGGGTCGTGCCGTCCGGGTTCGGTGGGCGGTTGAAGCGATGAACGAAGGGAAGCTCGCGCGCCGGGAACCGCTCTTCCCCCGGCATGGCGAATTGCGGCAGCATTTCCTTAAGGTCCTCGGCGCGGTCGGCCGCCTGCGGCGGCATGAACAGGGTCTGGCCGAGCTTGTCCGGTGCTTCGTCGACGGTCAGGCCCGGCCCGTCCGTCGCATATTCCATGAGGATGCCGGCAGGGTCGCGAACATAAAGCGACAGGAAGTATGTCCGGTCATGCACCTCGGTCGGCCCATGGTCCCTGAGCGAACGCCGCATGGACCGCACCGCGTCGGCATCCTGCGCGCGAAAGGCCACGTGGTCGGGCACGCCGGCCCCGGGCACGGAGGGCACGAAGCCCGACACTTCCCGGATGTCCACGACATCGGTATCCGACACCATCCGCTGCGTCAGCCCTTCGCGATCTGCGGGCCAGTAGCCGAACCGGGTCACGAACTCCGCCGTCTTCCCTGCCCTGTCGGTCAGGATCGTGACTCCCCGCATTCGGGTCGGCGCGTCCGCAAGCGGGGCCGACGTGGGAATGTCGATGCCGACGAGCTTCACGATCAACCCGTCGGGATCCTTCAGGCGCAAGACGGGTTCGCCGAATTCCCGGGTCGGTCCCTCGAACGGGATGTTGGCCGCGAGCGCCTTGCTCAGCCAGGTCGCGAAGGATGCCGGCGCGACCGCAAGCGCCACTTCCGACACCTGTCCGATGCCGGTGCGGCCACGGCCGGTGGCCTCCCACACGAGGAAGGTCAGCAACGACCCGGGGCTGCCGATACCGTCGCCGTAGAGCAGGTGCAGTTGTTCGGCATCCGCGTAACCGGCGGTCCGCTTCACCAGCTTGAGGCCAAGGAAACCGACATAGAAGTCGACATTGGCCTGCACGTCGGCGGTGATGCCGGTGACGTGGTGGAGACCGGTTGTCATTCCTGCGGTTCGCCAGCAATCATCTTGCACCCTCGCGCGCCAGTACTTTCTGCACCGCCGGATCGTCCGCGATCCGGTCATGCAGCGCCTGCACGTTGGGATACTCGGTCAGGCCGCCCGGCAGAAGCTTGATAGCCCAGCGCATCATCGGGAAGGAGTAGGCGTCGATCACCGACCGCCCCCCATCGAGGATGTAGTCCCGCCCGTCGAGGTGGCGGTTCAGGACGTCGAACTGTTTCGCGGCAAGCTTGTGCCCCGCGTCGACCACCGCCTGTCGGGCCGACTTGCTGTCGTCGGTCGTGTAGCGAAACGGCATGAAGATCGGCCAGAAGGAGGCGTGAACATCCGAGGTGAAGAAGGCCGACCAGCGATGCGTCTCGGCCTCGGCGCGCGCGCCGTCGCCGCCGGCAAGTCCGGCCTCGGGGTGCTTGGCCGCCAGGTATTCGAGGATCGCGCCGCATTGGGTCAAAAGCCAGCCATCGTCTTCACGCAGGGTGGGCACGGCGCCTGCCGGGTTTACCGACAGAAGCTCCTTGGAGCCGTATTGCACCTTGATCGCCTCGTAGGGGGCGCCGATCCATTCCAGCACGATGTGGGGAGCCAGCGAGCACGCGCCGACGGCGTAATAGAGTGTGGGCATGGTGTTTCGTATCCTTTCTCAACACTTGGCCAGCGAGCCGAAGCGTGCGGCCTGTGGGCGATCCACGGCGTAATCGCCCGATCGTCTCGCCCCGTTCGGCCCGCCTCGTCGCGCGGGCCGAACGGGTCCGGCCTGTCACTCCGACGGCGCGAGCCCGTCTTCGACAGCGGCACCCTGAAGGGCGTCCGCCGCGCCCCTCGCCGCCGCGTCGATCACCTCGGCGACCGCCGCCGGCTGGGTCAGAAACACGACATGGCTGCCTTGCACCTCGGTCGTCTCGGCGCCGATCCGGCGCGCGGTGTTGCGCAGAAGCTCGGGCGCGATGGCGCCGTCTTCGGTTGCGACGACGAACCAGCTGGGCCGGGTTGTCCATGCCGCGACGGTCACGGGAGCCGCAAGCGCCGCCATCGCGATCGGCACCTGTGCATCGCGCAGGAACGCCGCGTCGGCCGCGCTGGTGTCGCCGGCAAAGCCTGCGTGGAAGTGATCCGCATTCAGGTAGGCAAAGCCGTCCTGCTGTTCTTCGGGCACGAAGTTGGGCGGCGGCGGGATCTGGGCGTACTGGTCGAGCGTCGACTCGCCGACCTCGGGCGCGAAGGCCGCCACGTAGACAAGGCCCGCGACCCTGGGGTCCACCCCGGCTTCGGTGATGACGCTGCCGCCATAGGAATGGCCGACGAGGATCACCGGCCCGTCTTGCCTGTTCAGCACCCTCTGGGTCGCTGCGACATCGTCGGCGAAGGAGGTCAGCGGGTTCTGCACGATGCTGACCGCATAGCCGCGCGCGGTCAGGTCGTCATAGACGCCCCGCCATCCGGATCCGTCGGCGAAGGCGCCGTGAACGAGGACGATGTTGCGGATCGGTTCGGCACTGGCGCCGAAGGCGACGCTGCCTGCAACCGCTGCGGCGGCGATGGTTTTCAGGGTTTGTGTCATGGTCTTCTTTCCTTTGCGGGGTTGAACACCGCGTCTCGCCTAGCGGGCGAACGCGAGCAGATCGGCGTTGATGAGGTCGGGGTGAGTGGCGAAGAGACCGTGCGAAAGACCCAGATAGGTCTTCAGCGTGCCGTCCCGCACCATCGTGATGGCCTTGTGGGCCGAGGTCTCGATCGGCACCACCTGGTCGTCCTCGCCGTGCATGATCAGGACGGGGAGCGAGATCGCTTCGAGGTCTTCGGTGAAGTCGGTCTCGGAAAAGGCGGCGATGCAGTCGTAATGCGCCTTGGCGCCGCCCATCATGGCCTGACGCCACCAGTTGTCGATCAGGCCCTGGCTGACCTGCGCGCCCGCCCGGTTGAACCCGTAGAACGGGCCGCTCGGGACATCGAGAAAGAACTGGGCGCGGTTCGCCGCCAGGGCGGCCCGAAACCCGTCGAACACGTCAGGCGGCACACCGTCGGGGTTGGTGTCGGACCGCACCATCACGGGCGGGATCGCGGCGATCAGCACGGCCTTGGCGACGCGACCGCGCCCGGCGCGCGCCGCATAGCGCGTGACCTCGCCGCCGCCGGTCGAATGGCCGACGTGGATGGCGTCGCGCAAACCCAGGGCCTCGACGATCTCCGCGACGTCGGCCGCGTATGTGTCCATGTCGTTGCCGGTGTCGGTCTGGTCGGACCGCCCGTGTCCGCGCCGGTCATGCGCGATGACGCGGTAGCCATGCGACAGGAAGAACAGCATCTGGTTGTCCCAGTCATCGGCGCTGAGCGGCCAGCCGTGATGGAACATGACGGGCTGCGCGTCTTTCGGCCCCCAGTCCTTGTAGAAGAGGTTTGTGCCGTCCGACGTGGTGATGAAAGCCATGGGGTACGTTCCTTCTGTCAAGATTCAGCGGCTGCCGGATGGTGCGGGAAAGGCGGGGCCGCGATGCAACGGACGATGGCTCCACAGTAGAGAGCGCCCCCGAGCCGCGCGGCGCTGAGGCTGCCGGGTTGGTGCCGATCTTGCGTTCTTTCTGTCGGATTTGCGGATGCCGGTCGGGTCCCCTGCCCGCTGGCAGGTCCTGACGTCGATCACCGCCGCTCAAGCCGGAAAGACAGCAAGACCGGCACCAACCCGGCAGGTTCTGCGCCGCATCGCGCGAGAGGAGTCGCTAAGTCTGGTCATGCAAGCTCAGCCTCCCCGGCAACCAAGGAACGTCCCATGACCCCTCGCAACGGCAACACCGCCGCTCCGGCGAAGACCGCTGAAGCCTTTGGCGAGCCCACCAGCGTGATCGCTGATCGGGGTGGCGTCCTCCTAAAGCAGATTACGATGCGAACGGCCGCCGAGTGACCGCGGGCCGGGTCGATCGGACGACGGTACTCGTCGATCGACCGGAGACCTGCATCACCCTCGAAGCGATCGGAGCCCGGCACGTCGCCCGACTGCTCCGAACTCCCGAAGATGCGCGGCGCGGACGACCTGAAAGGACCAGCCATGGAAATCGGTATCGACAGTTTCGCTGCAATCTTCGCTGATCCGGAAACGGGCAAGCTCCCGCTGCCGGCCGACCGCATGGCCGCCCTTCTCGAGGAAGTCGAGATCGCAGACAGGGTCGGGCTGGACGTGTTCGGCATCGGTGAGCATCACCGCGCCGAGTTCCTTGATTCCGCCCCCGCGATTATCCTCGCCGCGGCGGCGGCCCGCACCAGCCGGATCCGGCTGACGAGTGCTGTGACGGTGCTGAGCGCCGCCGACCCCGTGCGGGTTTTCCAGGAGTTCGCGACGCTCGACCTGATCTCCAGGGGCCGGGCCGAAATCGTCGTCGGTCGAGGGTCGTTCGGCGAGGCCTTTCCGCTGTTCGGCCTCGACACGCGCGCCTATGACGACCTCTTTACCGAGAAGCTCGACCTGTTCCTGAAACTGCGCGACACGACGAATGTCACCTGGGAGGGGCGCTTTCGCCCTGCGCTCACCGGCCAGGGGGTCTATCCGCGTCCTCATCAGCCGCGTCTGCCGCTCTGGATCGGAGCCGGCGGCACGCCGCAATCCTTCGCGCGCGCGGGCCGGCTCGGGGTTCCGTTGATGATCGCGATCATCGGCGGCAGCTTCGAGCGATTTCGTCCGCTCGTCGAACTCTACCACGAATCCGGCCGGCGCGCCGGGCGCGATCCCGAAACGCTCAACGTGGGTGTCCACGCCATGGGGTTCGTCGGCGAAAGCGACGTGGCCGCGAGAGATACCTTCTATCCCGGCTGGGCGCATCTGACGGCGACGGTCGGCCGCGAGCGCGGCTGGTCCGCGCCTACGCGCCAGCAGTTCGACGCCATGGCGGGGCCCGAGGGCGCGTTCCTGGTCGGCGATCCGGAAACCGTCGCCGCCAAGATGCTTCAGGCCAGCGAGGTGCTCGGCGGCGTGTCGCGCATCACCTTCCAGATGAGCACGGCATCGCTCGAAACGGCCGCGATGAAGCGCTCGATCGACCTTCTGGGCACTGACGTCGCGCCCATCGTCAGGGCGGCGGCCTCGCAAGAACCCCGGAAGCAGAAAGCGTGACACCCGATGGTCGCGCCAAAGGCAACCGAAGACGTGCAACGCACGGATCACAACAACTCAAGGGGTTGAAACCATGACGAAAAGAACCGCAATTTTCCCGGCAGACCGCCACGCCCTCTACGAAACGCACGGCTATTCGGCCGCGATCGCATCAGGCGATCTGCTGTTCGTGTCCGGCCAGGTGGGAAGCCGGTCCGACGGCTCGCCCGAACCGGACTTTGCCGAGCAGGTCCGGCTGGCCTTTGCCAACCTGAAGGCAACGCTGGCCGCGGGCGGCTGCACGTTCGACGACATCGTCGACCTGACGACGTTCCACACCGATCCCGAGTCCCAGTTCGAGACGATCATGGCCGTGAAGAGCAAGATCTTCGCCGAGCCACCCTATCCGAACTGGACCGCGCTCGGCGTCAACTGGCTCGCCGGGTTCGACTTCGAGATCAAGGTGATCGCGCGCATTCCCGCCCAATCGTAGCGGGCGCTGGCCCCAATTCAGGTCCAGCGCGTACCAAACCTCAACAAGTCGGAGGCAGATCCGAGATGCCATTCAATCACAAGAGAACTCATTTCAAATCCCGGAAAGTCGGCGAGGTGGACGTATTCTACCGTGAGGCGGGACCGTCGGATGCGCCGGTCATCCTGCTGCTGCACGGGTTCCCGTCGGCCAGCCACATGTTCCGCGACCTGATCCCGCTTCTGGCCGATCGCTACCGGCTCATCGCGCCCGACCTGCCGGGCTTCGGCCAGACCAAAGCACCGCCGCGCGGCACGTTCGACTACACCTTCGACCAGCTCGCCCATGTGATCGAAGGGTTCACCGAGGCGCTGTCGCTCGAACACTATGCGCTCTACATATTCGACTATGGCGCGCCGGTGGGTCTGCGCCTCGCGATGCGTCACCCCGAGCGTGTGACCGCGATCATCAGCCAGAACGGCAATGCCTACGTCGACGGCTTCAGCGACCAGTGGGGTCCGTGGGAAGCCTATTGGCACGATCCGAGCGACGCCAACCGCGAAGCCTGCCGCCCGTCCCTGTCGCCCGACACGATCCGGAACTGGCAGTACGGAACCGGAGCCGATCCGGAGCTTCTTTCGCCCGATGGATACGAGCTCGATATCGCCTACATGGCGCGGCCCGGCGCGGAGGAAATCCAGCTCGACCTGATCCGCGACTACCGCACCAATGTGGCGCTCTATCCGGACTTCCAGGCGTATTTCCGCGAGCATCGTCCGCCGCTGCTGGCAGCATGGGGGCGCCACGATCCGGCGTTCATTCCCCCAGGCGCCGAGGCCTACAAACGCGACCTCCCGAAAGCCGAGGTGCATCTGCTGGACGCGGGACACTTCGCGCTGGAGACCCACGCCGGCGAGATCGCGATGCTTGTCCGCGACTTCCTCGGTCGCGTCGTGCCGATGGAAAACAGGGCCGATGACAGGCTCTCGATGTCGGAGAGCTGACTGCCGACAGGACGGGCCGTCAAGGCGCTGGGCGTCCTGAGAGCCTTCACCATCACCTCAAAATCAACTGGAAACCTTCGAAATGACCCATCTGAAAGCTCTCCTCCTCTCCGGGGCCATGTCTCTCGCGGCCCTGACCGCGCAAACCGGGCAGGCGCTCGGCGATGTGCAGAACATCGTTCTGGTGCATGGCGCGAATGTCGACGGCAGCACCTGGCGCGGGGTCTATGACCGGCTGA
>CAKZPN010000048.1 GCA_937139335.1 uncultured Roseicyclus sp.
CGAGAAGGGCGAGTACATCCTCGACGGCAACCCGGCGCCGCACGACATCCTGGCGATCCGCGGCGTGGAGGCGCTAGCCGCCTACCTCGTCAACGAGATCCAGGAGGTCTACCGGCTCCAGGGCGTGGTGATCAACGACAAGCACATCGAGGTGATCGTTCGCCAGATGCTGCAGAAGATCGAGATCACCGATGCCGGCGACACCGAGCTGCTGTCGGGCGAGCATATCGACCGTCTGGACCTGGACGACATCAACGACCAGGCCATCGACGATGCGCGCAAGCCCGCGTCCGGCGTTCCGGTGCTGCTCGGCATCACCAAGGCCAGCCTGCAGACCCGGTCGTTCAGCTCGGCCGCGCCGCTCGAGGAGACCACCCGCGTCCTCACCGAGGCGGCGGTCAACGGCAAGGAAGACACGCTCGAGGGGCTCAAGGAGAACGTCATCGTCGGACGTCTCATCCCGGCCGGCACGGGTGGCATGATGACGCGCATCCGCGAGATCGCGCAGCACCGCGACGACCTGATCCTCGATGCCCGCAAGGCGGCGTCGACGGCGGAGCAGGCCGATCCGATGCTGGAGGATCTCACCGGGGTCGGCGAATAGACCGGCCACCGGCGAAGCGAAGACCAGGAAGGGGCCGCCATTGTGCGGCCCCTTTCGTTTCCCGGCCCACCTCGCGGCTTGTCGCCCCTCCGCCGTCCCGCCGGGGCACGCGGGAGGCCGGCGCCCGGGGGAGGCGAACAGGAAGGAGAGCGCCATGAAGGCCAGCGACCGCGACGGGTCGGACGCCCCGACCGTCTACATCATTCTCGGACATGCCCGCGAAGGCGACATGGGCACGCCGGAGGCGGACATTCCCGTCAACATCCTGCTCACCGCACCGGACGAGGACAGCGCCGTGCGCCTGGCCCTGGAGGCGCTGAAAGGGCAGGGGTTCGTCGAGGCTGCACTCGACCAGATCGGCGTCATCCTGGAGGAGCCCGACGACCCCACCTTCGAAAGCGCTTACGAGGACGCGCTGGCCGGCGAGGTCGCGGTGATCGCCTACCGCGAGTGAGGGAATCGCCTGCGGGTCCGGTGGGTGGCGATTCCCGCCGGAATCGCCGGCGGGGTTGAAAAAGCGTAAACGGCGCGCCCGATCGCGGGTGCGGCGGGACGCGGAAACGACGGCGGGGCCTTGTGGATCCGGCGCGTGTCCGATCGAGGCATCGGAGCTGTTGCAAATGATGCGCAGGACAGCGCTCCCGCTTTCCGGATATGTCGCAAGACGGGTGTTTGCGGCAAGGAATTCCGCCAGTCGGTCCCGCCCGCGGGGATTGGCAGAATCTTTCGCCTCGCACTTGACGGGAGCAGGGGGTGACTGTAGGTTCCGCGCATCCCGAAGGCAGGCGGTAAGCACCTGTTGGATCCGATGCGTCACGCGCCGGACCTAGAAGTGCTTAAACGCTGCCGGGATTACGAGGCGAAAAGTATCGTAAGCATGACCGCCGAAAGGTGGTCCTCTCGATTGGCGGCGCCTTTCCCGTGTCTTACGGGAACAGGTGCGATTCCGTATGCGTTACGGGGTCTTCGGCGGAACGGGTTTGTCCCGGAACTGGCCGGCCGCAGCGCCTTCCGCCCGTCTATTCGGGCGGGTGAGAAATTCACGTGCGCCGTCAGGCGACGTAAACAGAGTTGGGGGTTCGGCAACGGCCCCTTGTTGAGCGCAAAAAGGCCAGCCCCGGGCTGGTACTTTGGGAAGTCAAGGTCTGAGGATCTGCCATGTCACGCCGTCACAGGGCTGAAAAGCGCGAAATCATTCCCGATCCGAAGTTCGGGGACACGGTCGTTACCAAGTTCATGAATTCGATCATGTACCACGGTAAGAAGTCGGCCGCCGAAGGCATCGTTTACGGTGCGTTCGATGTTATCGAAGGCAAGGTTCGTCAGAACCCGGTGGAAGTGTTCCACACGGCGCTCGACAACGTCATGCCGCAGGTCGAGGTCCGCTCCCGCCGTGTTGGCGGTGCGACCTACCAGGTCCCGGTCGAGGTTCGTGTCGACCGCCGTCAGGCGCTGGCGATCCGCTGGCTGATCGCGGCTGCGCGCAATCGCAACGAGACGACCATGATCGACCGTCTTTCCGGCGAGTTGCTGGATGCCGCGAACAATCGCGGTTCCGCCGTGAAGAAGCGCGAAGACACGCACCGGATGGCTGAAGCCAACCGTGCATTCTCGCACTATCGCTGGTAATCGGACGGGAGAGGCTGACGCCATGGCGCGCACTCACAAGATCGAAGACTACCGCAATTTCGGTATCATGGCCCACATCGACGCGGGCAAGACGACCTGTTCCGAGCGCATCCTGTTCTACACCGGCAAATCCCACAACATCGGTGAGGTGCACGACGGTGCGGCCACCATGGACTGGATGGAGCAGGAGCAGGAACGCGGGATCACCATCACCTCCGCCGCGACCACGACCTTCTGGCAGCGCCAGGAAGAGCCGACCGCCGATGGCACCTCCGACACCAAGTACCGGATGAACATCATCGACACCCCCGGCCACGTCGACTTCACCATCGAGGTCGAGCGTTCGCTGGCCGTTCTCGACGGCGCCGTCTGCGTGCTCGACGCCAACGCCGGTGTCGAACCCCAGACCGAAACCGTCTGGCGCCAGGCCGACCGCTACAAGGTTCCGCGCATCGTGTTCGTCAACAAGATGGACAAGATCGGCGCCGACTACTTCAACTGCGTGCGCATGATCGAGGACCGCACCGGCGCCCGCGCCGTTCCCGTCGCGCTGCCCATCGGTGCCGAGAACGAGCTGGAAGGCCTGATCGACCTCGTGACCATGGAAGAGTGGATCTGGGAAGGTGAAGACCTCGGCGCGTCCTGGGTCAAGCGTCCGATCCGTGACAGCCTGAAGGATCTGGCCGACGAATGGCGCGGCAAGATGATCGAAGCGGCCGTCGAAGAAGACGACGACGCGATGATGGAATACCTCGAAGGCAACGAGCCTGACGTCGACACCCTGCGCAAACTGCTGCGCAAGGGCACCCTGGCGCTGCACTTCGTGCCGGTCCTGGGCGGCTCCGCGTTCAAGAACAAGGGTGTGCAGCCGCTGCTGAACGCCGTGATCGACTACCTGCCAAGCCCGCTCGACGTCGTCGACTACATGGGCTTCAAGCCGGGCGACGAAACGGAAACCCGCAACATCGCCCGCCGTGCGGACGACGACATGGCGTTCTCGGGCCTCGCGTTCAAGATCATGAACGACCCGTTCGTCGGTTCGCTGACCTTCGTGCGCGTCTATTCCGGCAAGCTCGCCAAGGGCGACTCGATGCTCAACTCCACGAAGGGCAACAACGAGCGCGTCGGCCGCATGATGATGATGCACTCCAACAACCGCGAAGAGATCGAAGAAGCCTTCGCAGGCGACATCATCGCGCTGGGTGGTCTGAAGAACACCACCACCGGGGACACGCTCTGCGACAAGAACGATCCGGTTGTGCTGGAAACGATGACCTTCCCCGATCCGGTGATCGAGATCGCGGTCGAGCCCAAGACGAAGGGCGACCAGGAGAAGATGTCCCAGGGCCTCGCGCGGCTTGCCGCCGAAGACCCGTCCTTCCGGGTGGAGACCGACATCGAATCCGGTCAGACCATCATGAAGGGCATGGGCGAACTTCACCTCGACATCCTCGTCGATCGCCTGAAGCGCGAGTTCAAGGTCGAAGCCAACATCGGTGCGCCGCAGGTGGCCTATCGTGAGACCATCTCGCAGCAGGTGACCCATACCTACACCCACAAGAAGCAGTCGGGTGGTTCGGGTCAGTACGCCGAGGTTCAGCTCGAGATCACGCCGACCGAGCCGGGCGAAGGCTATTCGTTCGAAAGCCGCATCGTCGGTGGGTCTGTTCCGAAGGAATACATCCCCGGTGTCGAAAAGGGCATCAAGTCGGTCATGGACAGCGGTCCGCTCGCCGGCTTCCCGGTGATCGACTTCAAGGTGGCCCTGGTCGACGGCAAGTTCCACGACGTGGACTCCAGCGTTCTGGCCTTCGAAATCGCGGCCCGCATGGGCATGCGTGAAGGCATGAAAAAGGCCGGTGCGAAGCTGCTGGAACCGATCATGAAGGTCGAGGTCGTGACGCCCGAGGAATACACCGGTGGCATCATCGGCGACCTCACCTCGCGTCGTGGTCAGGTGCAGGGGCAGGATACGCGCGGCAATGCCATCGCGATCGACGCCTTCGTGCCGCTGGCCAACATGTTCGGCTACATCAACACGCTGCGCTCCATGTCCTCGGGCCGCGCGCAGTTCACGATGCAGTTCGACCATTACGAGCCGGTTCCGAACAACATCTCGGAAGAGATCCAGGCCAAATACGCATAACGGCGGGGCGGTAACGCCGCCCGCCCCACCAGACGGGCCAACGGTCCGGATCCACACAAGGAGGCCATCATGGCAAAGGAAAAGTTTCAACGTAACAAGCCGCATGTGAACATCGGCACGATTGGTCACGTTGA
>CAKZPN010000049.1 GCA_937139335.1 uncultured Roseicyclus sp.
CGCGGCGGTCTTGCCGCGGATGACCTGCAGGTAGATCTCTTCGGTCGTGGCGAGGTTCATCGCGGTGGTCAGCTGCAACACCTCGCCCTCGGCGATTACGGCGGCGGCGTTCGACAGGATGTTCAGGACGCGCAGGTTCCCCGTCTCGACCATCAACTGGAAGGCGCGCGCGAACAGGTAATCGCCCACCAGCACGGAAGACTTGTTGTCCCAGAGCAGGTTCGCGGTGGGCCGGCCGCGCCGCTTTTCGCTTTCGTCCACCACGTCATCGTGCAGCAGCGTGGCGGTGTGGATGAACTCCACCGTCGCGGCCAGTTTCTGGTGCGCGTCGCCCTCGTAGCCGCAGAGCCGCGCGGCGGCCAGCGTCAGCATCGGGCGCACGCGCTTGCCGCCGGCCTCGACCAGATGCGCCGTCACTTCGGGGATGCGGGGCGCGTGTTTCGACGCCATCCTGTCGCGGATCAGCGCGTTCACCGCGGCCAGATCATCGGCCAGTTCGGATTGCATACGCTCATGCGGCTGTGTGGCTGCAACGTCGAGGCTCATGCGCCCGTCCTTCCCCCCGTGTCCCTGTCTCGACAAGCGAGCGCAGGCTGCCTACATCGGATTCATGCTTGAAATCATGCGCAGCACCGACCCCACCGAGATAGCCTTCGCCTCGGCGCTTTTGTCCGGCGAGGGTATAGAGGTGTTCGAACTCGACGTCCATATGAGCGTGCTCGAGGGGTCGCTCGGCATTTTGCCGCGCCGCCTGCTGGTGAAGCGCAGCGATGCGTTCCAGGCGCGGATCGTGCTGCGCGACAACGACCTGCCGGTGCTGGAGTGACCGGGCCCACCTGCGATGATTTCCTCGGCGGGCGGGTGCAGATCCTCCAGCCGCGCCATGGCTATCGCGCTGCGACCGACCCGGTCTATCTCGCCGCCGCCTGTCCCGCAAAACCGGGCGAGCGGGTGCTGGAGCTGGGCTGTGGCGTCGGCGTGGCCGCGCTCTGCCTCGCGGCGCGGGTGCCGGGCCTGCGGTTGGTGGGGGTGGAGCGTCAGCCGGATTACGCGGCGCTGGCGCGCGAGAATGCGGCGGCGGCCGGCGCCGACCTGACCGTGGTGGAGGCCGACCTGACCTGCCTGCCTGTCGATCTGCGGCAGCAGAGCTTTGACCATGTGCTCGCCAACCCGCCCTTCTTCGCGCCCGGCGACGGCACCGCCGCCGATGATCCGGGGCGCGAGGCCGCCAATCGCGAGGAAACGCCGCTGGCCGACTGGGTCGCCGCCGCCCGCGCGCGGCTGCTGCCGATGGGGTGGCTGACGCTCATCCACAGCGCCGCGCGGCTGCCCGATTGCCTTTTCGCGCTGCAGGGCGGGTTCGGGGCCATTTCGGTGCTGCCGATCCAGCCGCGTCCGGGCCGCGAGGCGGTGCGCGTCGTGATCCGCGCGCGCAAGGGCGCTCGCGCGCCGTTCCGGCTGCTGCCGCCATTCCTGGTGCATAGTGCCGCCGCCCATCCGGGCGACAGGCCCGATTTGACCGAGGCTGCCGAGGCTGTGCAGCGACACGGTGCCGCGCTGCCGTTTCCCTGAGCAATCCCTCGCATTCGGCAAATCCTATTGGTTCTTTCGCGTGACACGACTCGCGTTCCGTGGTGCACTTGTCACACGACAGTCATCAACGAGAGGAGGACTTTCATGTCGCTTGGGTCTCATCTGCAGGAACTGAAGAGAAAACACGCAACCCTCTCGGAGAAAGTGGAACAGGCACAGCGAAGCCCGGGGATCGACGATCTCTCGATCCGTGAGCTGAAAAAGGAAAAGCTCCGCCTCAAGGAAGAGATCACGCGGCTCGACAGTTGAGCTGCGCGCCGCGCCCCGGACCCTCCGGGCGCGGCCTGCGATTCGGGGTCATCGGGCCGAACAGCGTTGCAGTGAGCGAAACCCGGCAATGCTGATATAGCGACTGGTCAGGTAAGACTTGCTGACCCATCATTCGGTGCAAGGGAGGTGCAGACCTTCACCGAAAGGATGACACCGATGGATAGTTTTGCTTACTCGCCGGAAGTCCGCGCCCAGATCGCGGCTGCACGCAAGGAATGCGCCGAATACTTCTGGCGGGGCGTGTTCTCGCTGTTCTCGCGCCGCGCCTGAGCGCCACGCGCCACGCTCGAATGGAAAAAGGCCGGGGCATCGTCCCGGCCTTTCGCATTCGAGGGATTGGGGTCAGACGAAGAACTGCGCCCCGTTGGCCGAAATGGTCGACCCGTTGATGAAGCCCGACGCGTCCGAGGCAAGGAAGACCACGCAGCGCGCAATTTCCTCGGGCTCGCCCAACCGACCGGTGGGGATCTGCGCGATGATCGACTCGCGGACCTTTTCGGGGACCGCCATCACCATCTCGGTCGCGATGTAGCCGGGGCAGATCGCGTTGGCGGTGATGCCGGCCCGCGCGCCTTCCTGCGCGAGCGACTTCACGATGCCCAGATCGCCGGCCTTGGTCGCGGCATAGTTGACCTGCGCGAACTGACCCTTCTGCCCGTTGATCGAAGAAATCACGATCACGCGGCCGAACTTGCGCTCGCGCATGCCGGGCCAGACCGGATGGACGGTGTTGAAGACGCCGGTGAGGTTGGTGTCGATCACCTCTTTCCACTGCTCGGGCGTCATCTTGTGGAAGGGCGCGTCGCGGGTGATGCCGGCGTTGGCGACGACGACGTCGATCGGCCCGAGGTCGGCCTCGACCTTGGCGATGCCGGCCTTCGATTCCTCGTAATCGGCCACGTTCCACTTGTAGGTCTTGATGCCGGTCTCGGCGGTGAAGGCCGCGGCCTTTTCGTCATTCCCGGCATAGGTGGCGGCGACGTTGTAGCCTTCCGCCTTCAGCGCCTTGGAAATCGCTTCCCCGATGCCACGGCTTCCGCCGGTGACGAGTGCTGTTCTTGCCATGATCTCCTCCAGTCTGGCCTATCTCTCAGGTAACGGTGCTACGCGGATGGCGAGATGTGCGCAACTTTCTTTCGTCAGCTAGATTGTCGCGCCCGATAGAAAAAGGGCGCCCGAAGGCGCCCTTTCCGGATCGGGTCCTGCTCAGGGGCGCTCGACGCAGAGCGCGACACCCATGCCGCCGCCGATGCAGAGCGTGGCGAGGCCTTTCTTGGCGTCGCGGCGCTGCATCTCGAACAGCAGCGTGTTCAGCACGCGGCAGCCCGAGGCGCCGATCGGGTGGCCGATGGCGATGGCTCCGCCGTTCACGTTCACGATCGCCGGGTCCCAGCCCATGTCCTTGTTCACCGCGCAGGCCTGCGCGGCGAAGGCCTCGTTCGCCTCGACCAGATCCAGATCGCCGACCGACCAGCCGGCCTTGTCGAGCGCCTTGCGGCTCGCGTAGATCGGCCCGACGCCCATGATCGAAGGGTCGAGGCCGGCCGTGGCGTAGGACGCGATGCGCGCCAGCGGCGTGATCCCGCGGCGCTCGGCCTCTTCGGCCGACATCAGCAGCGTCGCCGCCGCGCCGTCGTTCAGGCCCGAGGCGTTGCCGGCGGTGACCGACCCATCCTTGGTGAAGGCCGGGCGCAGCTTGACCATCGCCTCCATCGTCGCGCCGTGGCGGATGTACTCGTCGTTCTCGACCACGACGTCACCCTTGCGGGTCTTGATCGTCACGGTGGTGATCTCGTCCGCGAAGCGGCCGGCCTTCTGCGCCGCCTCGGCCTTGTTCTGGCTGGCGACGGCGAATTCGTCCTGCATGTCGCGGCTGATCTGGAACTTCTGCGCCACGTTCTCGGCGGTCTGGCCCATGTGGTAGCCGTTGAAGGCGTCCCACAGGCCGTCGCGGATCATCGTGTCGATGTAGGTCATGTCGCCCATCTTCTGCCCCTGCCGCAGGTTGGCGGCATGAACGGCCATCGACATGTTCTCCTGCCCGCCCGCCACCACGATCGCGGCGTCGCCCAGCATGATGTGCTGCGCACCCAGCGCGACGGCCCGCAGGCCCGAACCGCAGACCTGGTTGATGCCCCAGGCAGCCGATTCCTGCGGCAGGCCCGCGTTGATATGCGCCTGGCGCGCGGGGTTCTGGCCCTGCGCCGCGGTCAGAACCTGGCCCAGGATCGTCTGGCTCACCTCGGCCTTGTCGACGCCGGCGCGTTCCACCACGGCCTCGATCACGATGCGGCCCAGCTCATGCGCCGGGGTATTGGCAAACGCGCCAAGGAAGCTGCCCACGGGCGTGCGCGCAGCCGAGGCGATGACGACATTGGTCATGAAGGTCCCTTTCCTGAAAGGCGCAATCTGCCCCATCCCGGGGCTGCGCCTGGTCCATCTCTCCAGAATTCTCGTAACCCTAGCATGACCTGTGGCACAACGGACAGGGTGTCTCAGGACCGGCGCCGGCAGTCTGTCGCCGGCGCGGTTTCAGGCGCCAGCGGTGCGCCGGGGCGCCCAGGGCGGCGTCATCGTCGGCGCGCCGAAATGATAGCCCTGCAGGCAATCCACCCCCGCCGCGGTGAGCCAGGCGGCTTCCTCCGGCGTTTCGACGGCCTCCGACACCACCAGCATGTCGAAATGACGCGCGAGCGAGATCAGCGCCTCGCACAGCACCTGGTTGTCGGGGTCGGCGTCGACATTGCGCGTGAACTGGCCGTCGATCTTGAGGATGTCGAAGCAGAAATGCCGCAGGTGGCGGAACGCGGTGTAGCCCGCCCCGAAATCGTCGAGCGCGAAGACGATGCCCTTGTCCTGCAGATCCTCCATGAAGATCTTCACGATCTCGGGCATCTGCATGGCCGAGGTTTCGGTGATCTCGAGAATCAAGCGGTGTACGATCTCGGGCCGCTTCCGGATCGCGCGGCGCAGCACCTGCATCCAGGCCGGGTAGCCCACCGACCGCGCCGACATGTTGATGGAAAGCCGCAGCGCCGGGTGCGCACGCAGCGCGCCCAATCCCAGCTTCAGCGCGATGCAGTCGATCTGCCGCCCGAGGTCCTGATCCTCGATCACGTTGATGAATTCCCGCGCCGGGATCACCCGGCCGGTGTCGTCGAGCAGCCGGATCAGCCCCTCGTAGAAGGCCACGCCGGCGCCGTCGGCGCGGATCACGGGCTGGTAGGCCAGCAGCGCATCGCCGCGCGCCAGCGCCTGGCGCACCATGGCAAGCGTGCCGCGATCGCGCTGGGTGATGGCGACGTCCAACGGGCTGCCCAGCCCCGCGTCCACCAGCTTGCCCCGCATATGGCCCATGTCCGCACCTTCGCCTGCAACACCCTTGCCGGGATGCCACCCCAGCCTTTAACAAAGCCTGAAAGTTGGCATTTTGTTCTAGTTGTCGGGAGATTGCGACATGACCGAAACGGGCCGCTGCGGCTGGTGCGGGGACGACCCGCTCTACGTCGCCTACCACGACACCGAATGGGGCGTGCCCGAATATGATGGCCGCGCGCTCTGGGAAAAGCTGGTGCTCGACGGGTTCCAGGCGGGGCTCGCGTGGATCACCATCCTGCGCAAGCGCGACGCCTTCCGCGCGGCCTTCGAGGGCTTCGAGCCCGCGACCATCGCCCGCTGGGGCGACGCCGATGTCGCCCGCCTGCTCGCCGATCCCGGCATCGTGCGCCACCGCGGCAAGATCGAGGCGACGATCGGCAACGCCCGCGCCTGGCTCGACCTCGGCGGATCAGAGGCCTTTGCCGACAGGATGTGGGCTTACGTCGATGGCGCCCCACTGCAGACCGACCGGGCCTCGCTGGCCGAGGTGCCGGGATTCACGCCCCTGAGCGTGCGGGTCTCCAAGGACCTCAAGAAGGCCGGGTTCCGCTTCTGCGGCCCCACCATCACCTATGCCTGGATGCAGGCCACGGGCCTCGTGAACGACCACGTCACAACCTGCCACCGTCACACCCAACTCCGTTAACCCGCCATCAAGGTTAACGCGGCCCTCTTCTCTGTTTCAGAAATATCCCGGGGGAGTCCCGCAGGGACGGGGGCAGAGCCCCCTCAGCCCTCGCCGCTCGCGACCAGCGCCTCGATCAGTGCCATCGCCTCGGGGCTGTCCCACTCCGCATCGCCGCGCAGCCGTGCGATCTCCTGCCCCTCGGGGTTCAGGATCACCGTGATCGGCAGGCCGAAGACCCCCATCTCGCGCGCGATCTGCTGGTTGATGTCGCGGTATTGCGGAAGGGCATCCACCCCGATCTCGTCGAAGAACCGCCGGATCGCCTGCGGCGGGTTGCGCCCGGTTGCGAGCGTCACCACCGCGAACTCCGCGCCGCCCATCGCGCCCTGCAGGGTCTGGAGCGACGGCATTTCCTCGCGGCAGGGTGCGCACCAGGTGGCCCAGAAGTTCAGCAGCACGTATTGTCCGGCATAATCCGACAGCGCGCCCTCGGTCTCGTCCGCCCGCAGAAACGGCAGGTCCGAGGTCGCGACCGGCGCATCGTGCAGCACCAGTCCACGCATCTCGCCGGTCAGATACTCCGACAACTCCTGCGCCACGGCAGCATTTGCACCGAGCGCGGCGGCAAGGTAGAGCACGGCAGCACGCATTCCGCGGATCATCAAGAAACCTCCAAAGGGCCAGACGTCATGACCGACTCTACCGCCAATGCCATGTGGGGCGGGCGCTTCGCCGCCGGGCCGGACGCGATCATGGAGGCGATCAATGCCTCGATCGGGTTCGACAAGCGACTGGCAAAGCAGGACATCGAAGGCTCCCGCGCCCATGCGGCGATGCTGGCGGCGACCGGCATCCTGAGTGATAGCGACGCCGCGGCGATCCGGGAAGGGCTGCTCACGGTCTTGTCAGAGATCGACGGCGGTACGTTCCAATTCTCCACCGCGCTCGAAGACATCCACATGAACGTCGAGGCGCGGCTGAAGGAGGTCATCGGCGACCCCGCCGGGCGGCTTCACACAGGGCGCTCGCGCAACGACCAGGTGGCGACCGACTTCAAGCTCTGGGTCCGCGACCAGATCGACGCGGCCGTGACAGGGATCGAGGCGCTGATGCGCGCGCTTCTGGTGCAGGCCGAGCAGGGCGCCGACTGGGTGATGCCGGGCTTCACCCACCTGCAGGTGGCGCAGCCCGTCACCTGGGGCCATCACATGATGGCCTATGTCGAGATGCTGGCCCGCGACCGGTCGCGGTTCATCGATGCCCGCGCGCGGATGAACGAAAGCCCCCTGGGTGCGGCCGCGCTGGCCGGCACGTCCTTTCCGATCGACCGGCAGATGACGACCGAGGCGCTGGGCTTCGACCGGCCCGCGGCAAATTCGCTCGACGCAGTGTCGGATCGCGATTTCGCGCTCGACTACCTCGCCGCAGCCTCGATCTGCGCCATGCACCTGTCGCGCTTTGCCGAAGAGCTGGTGATCTGGTCCTCGGCGCAGTTCCGCTTCGTGCGGCTGTCGGACCGGTTTTCCACCGGCTCGTCGATCATGCCGCAGAAGAAGAACCCCGATGCCGCCGAGCTCATCCGCGCCAAGATCGGGCGCATCTTCGGCGCCAATGTCGCGCTGATGACGGTGATGAAGGGCCTGCCGCTCGCCTATTCAAAGGACATGCAGGAAGACAAGGAACAGGTCTTCGACGCCGCCGACAACCTGATGCTGGCCTTGGCCGCGATGGAGGGGATGGTGCGCGACATGACGGCGAACCGCGACAAGCTGGAGGCCGCCGCCGGCGCGGGCTTCTCGACCGCCACGGACCTGGCCGACTGGCTGGTGCGCGTACTCGGCCTGCCGTTCCGCGAGGCGCACCATGTCACGGGCTCTCTCGTCGCGCTGGCCGAGCAGGCAGGCATCGACCTGCCCGATCTCAACCTCGCGCAAATGCACTCTGTTCATCCGGGTATCACTGACGATATCTTCGCGGTGCTGGGCGTGCACAATTCCGTCGCCTCGCGGATTTCCTACGGCGGCACAGCGCCCGAACAGGTCCGCGCCCAGGTCGCCCGCTGGAAGGAACTCCTCGCATGATCACGATCCGCACCCTCGCCGCCCTTCTGGCTTTCGCGTCCCTTGCCGCCTGCGGTGCCGATGGCGCGCCCGAGCGCCCTGAGCCGCGTCCCGCGCAAGGCGTGACGATGACCGGCACCGCCACCGTCGGGTTCGCCGGCCGCCTCTGAGCCCGCGCAACCAGTCACGCCATGCGCGCGTTCAGCCGTTGAACCTTGCGCCGTTCGGTCCTAACCTTCGGCGCTCGAACGGACCTATGCCCCTACAGATCCAAGGCCAATTGCATGGAAAAGATCCCGATGACCCCCGCGGGGTACAAGCTTCTGAACGACGAACTCAAGCTGTTGAAGAGCGTCGAGCGTCCGGCGATCATCCGGGCCATTTCGGAGGCGCGGGAGCACGGCGACCTGTCCGAGAATGCCGAATACCACTCCGCCAAGGAAAAGCAGTCTTTCATCGAGGGCCGCATCAAGGAGCTTGAAGGCGTGATCTCGCGCTCGAACGTGATCGACCCCAAGACCCTGTCCGGCCCGATCAAGTTCGGGGCGACCGTGGTGCTGGTCGACGAGGATGACGCGGAACGGACCTTCCAGATCGTGGGCGAGGCCGAGGCGAACATCGAGAAGGGCATGCTCAACATCAACTCGCCGCTGGCGCGCGCCTTGATCGGCAAGGAAGAGGGCGATAGCGTCGAGGTGAAGACGCCGGGCGGCGACAAGGATTACGAAATCCTGACCATCTCCTACGTCTGAGCCGCCGTCCTCATCCGGAGTGCGATCCCGCACATGCCCGACCAGCAGAAGCCCTCGACCCTCGACCTGGGCCTCTACGCCCGGGAGGAGCCGTCGCGGCGGATCACCGGGATCGAGATCGGCGCGGGCGTCCTGACCATCCTGTGGCTGGTCGCGGTGATCTACCTCAACACCGGCGAGATCGAGGGCGCGCCGGGCGGCTTTGCCGACGGTGTCCTGACCGTCCTCGCCATCCTCATGCCGATCGCGCTGATCTGGGTCGCGGCGACCGCGGCCCGCACCGCGCGCGGGCTGCGCGAGGAAGCGGCACGGCTTCAGGCCTCCATCGACGCGATGCGCGCGGCCTATGTCGACCAGCAGCAGCGCGCCACGATGGACCTGCGCCCGGCCGTAGTCGAGAAACTCGAGGAACTGGTCGAGAGCACGCGCGCGGCGCAATCTGGCACCACCGCCGTCTTCTCCTCGCTCCGCGTGCTGCCCCCGCCCGAGGATCGCGCCGCGGTGATCCAGGTCGCGCCGACGGCGGAACAGCCGCAGCCGGGGCTCGCCTTCGCCACGCCAGCGGAAAAGGACCCGATCTCGGTCGCGGATTTCATCAAGGCGCTGAACTTTCCCGAGAACGAGCACGACAAGGAGGGGTTTCGCACGCTCCGCCGCGCGCTCGAGGATCGTTCGACCGAACGCCTGATCCGCGCCAGCCAGGACGTCCTGACGCTGCTGAGCCAGGACGGCATCTACATGGACGATCTGCGCCCCGACCGCGCGCGCCCCGAGATCTGGCGCCGCTTCGCGCAGGGGGAACGTGGCCGCACGGTGGCCGCCTTGGGCGGCATCCACGACCGCTCCAGCCTCGTGCTGGCCGCCGGGCGGATGAAGAAGGACCCGGTCTTTCGCGACGCCGCGCACCATTTCCTGCGCCATTTCGACCGGACCTTCATGGAGTTCGAAAAGAACGCGAGCGATACCGAGATCGTGGACCTCGCCAATACCCGCACCGCCCGCGCCTTCATGCTGATCGGGCGGGTAGCGGGCACCTTCGACTGAGGTTCACCTCAGCGCGGCAACCAGTTCCGCCTCGTGCCCAAGCCCCGCGATCCAGCCTTCCTCGCGATCACCCTCGCGCAGCAGCGCGTCCAGATGCGCCGGGTCCAGTTCCGCGAAGGCCTCGGCCAGCACGCGCACCTGTGCGGCGTCGATGATCTCTCCCAGTCGTTGCCGCCGCTTCACCTCAACCGACAAGATCGAAGGGTAGACCTCCGCCAGCACGATGGGCGCGTCGCGGTCTTCGAAAGGCCGCACCGCCAGCGCCGCGCCGTATCTCTCGCGCAGCGCCTGCAACCGGGGCAGGCCCAGCAGCGTCTGGCTCGCCACCGCGCCGTTGCCGTAGAGCTGGAAACAGGTGCTGGCGCCCTTGGCGACGGTTTCCACCTCGCGCCGCTCGGCGCAGGGGTAGCCCTGGTGCAGCGGCTTGCGGAACGGCACATGTGCGGGCGTCCTGCCCACCGGATGCGACCAGAACGGCCCCGCGCCGCCCAACTGCGCGTTGATCCTGTCGGCCACGTCGAGGCGATTGTTCCCGTTCCGCGCGTCGTCGGTGACCGCCGCATGCAACCACCGCCACACCGCAAAGACGTCGGCCTCGCCCGTCAGTGCGCGTGCGAAACCGCGCGGGTAGCCGAAGGGGAAATCGAATCCCGCCAGCACCCGCCGCCCGTCCGCCAGCGCCGCGTCGAGGCGCGCCGCGAGGTGCCGGGTCGCGTCCTCCCGCGTCCGGCAATAGGTGACGAACCGCAGATTGGGGGAGGCTTCGGCGACATAGATCGCGTCCTTCGTGCGCCGTGCTGGCGAGGGGGTGGAACGCGCCGACCAGTCCACCATGATCACCGTGTCGAAGCCCGTCACCAACCCGCCAGCAGATCCTCTGCCGCCTCCAGATCCTCGGCGCTGTTCACGTTGAAGAACGGCGGCGGCCGCGTGTCGGGGAAGGTCACGGGCAGGGCGCCGTGCGCCTCCGTGAACTCCGTCACCTTGCGCACCCCGCGCGACAGCGCCGCCGCGAGGTTATCGCGCAAGTCGATGTCCCAGAGCCCGCAGGTGCCATGCACCCCGTCCGCGGCGGCAGCAAGCACGATGGGGGCGTCGACCGCGGCGAGCCGTGTTGCGAGATCCTCGGGCAGGAACGGCGTGTCGACCGGCGCCGTCAGCACCCGGCTCGCGCCCTGCGCCGCCGCCCAGTCCATCGCCGCCAGCACACCCGAGAGTGGACCTTGCCCCCCGTCAGGTCCATCCGCGACCACCGGCAGCCCCAGCGTTGTGAAGCGGTCGGTCGCACCGTTGGCGTTGATCGCAAGCCTTGCGCATTGCGGCGCCAGACGGTCGATCACATGCGCAATGAGTGCCTTTCCCGCCAGAGGCACGAAGGGTTTCCCGCCGCCGATGCGACGCCCCTCGCCCCCGGCCAGGATCACGCCCAAAGGCTTGTCGCGCGCTGCCATAACGTCTCCTCATGCCGCGCGTCACGCAGGCTGAATTGCATCCCGCCGGGGGCTGGCCTATGGCTGCCCCTCGTGTCACCGCAAGGCTAGCTCGCCCCCATGTCCGCATCCAGCCCCCGTTCCGCCTATCTGCGCGGTGTCCGCGCCGCGCTGCCCTTCATCATCGTGGTCGCACCCTTCGGGCTGCTCTTCGGGGTGGTCGGCACGGAGGCGGGGCTGAACGTCGCGCAGGTGATGGGCTTCACCGTCTTGGTCATCGCCGGCGCGTCGCAGTTCACCGCGCTGCAGCTGATGTCCGACAACGCGCCGACGCTGATCGTGGTCGCCTCGGCACTGGCGGTGAACCTGCGGATGGCGATGTATTCCGCCTCGCTCGCGCCGCATCTGGGGAAGGCGCCGCTGTGGCAGCGCGCGCTCATCGCCTACATGAACGTCGACCAGACCTATGCCATGGCCCACGCCGATTACGAGGCGCGGCCGGAGCAGAGCCTTGCGGAGAAGGTCGCGTTCTTCTTCGGCACGTCGAGCCCGATCATCCCGATCTGGGTCATCGCGACCTGGGTCGGCATCGTGGTGGGCGAGGCGATCCCGCCCGCGCTGGGCCTCGATTTCGCGGTGCCGATCACGTTTCTGGCCCTGATCGCGCCGGCGCTCCGCACGCTCGCCCATGTCGCGGCGGCACTCACCTCGGTCGTCATGGCGATCGTGCTGGGCTTCCTGCCGTGGAACCTGTGGCTTCTGGCGGCGGGCCTTGCCGCGATGATCGTCGGCGCCGAGGTCGAGCGCCGGATGGAGGTGCGGCGATGAGCTATTCCGCCCTCGACCTGTGGCTGATCATCCTGGCGCTCGGGATCGGGACCTTCCTGATCCGGTTCTCCTTCCTCGGCTTCCTCGGCAACCGCGAGCTGTCGCCCTGGCTCTTGCGCCACCTGCGCTACACCGCCGTCGGCATCCTGCCCGCGATGGTGACCCCGCTGATCCTGTGGCCCGAGGCGACGGGCGGCCAGCTCGACCCTGTCCGCATCGTCGCCGCTGCGGCGGCGCTGGGCCTCGGGCTTTGGACCCGGAACGCGATCTGGGCGATCGTAGCAGGCATGGCGACACTCTGGGGCCTGGGCTGGATCGTCGGCTAGCCGCCGTCGTTCCAGCGCGTGCGGTAGAGATCGAACCGTCGGTCGCGCAGGTTGCGGACCGATCCTTGCGCGCGCGCCCATTGCACCGAAGCGAGGTTCAGGTCGGCGACGATGATCATCTCGACGTTCTCCGACGCTTCCGCCGCGATGCCGTCGCGCGCGAAGGGAAAGTCGCAGGGCGTCAGGATCGCGGACTGCGCGTACTGGATGTCGAGGTTCGAGACGTTGTCGAGATTGCCGACCATTCCGCTTGTCACGACGTAGCACTGGTTTTCCACCGCGCGCGCCTGGCAGCAGTAGCGCACGCGCAGGTGCCCGTGCCGCGTGTCGGTGTTGTAGGGCACGAAGAGGATGCGCGCGCCCTCGTCGGCCAGCCGTCGGGCGGCCTCGGGGAATTCCGCATCGTAGCAGATCAGTACGCCCACCGGCCCGCAATCGGTGTCGATCACGTCGATCGTGTCGCCGCCCTTGATGTTCCAGCTCGATTTCTCGTCGGGGGTCGGGTGCAGTTTCTCCTGCCGGTGCACCGACCCGTCGCGCAGGAAGACATGGGCGACGTTGTGGATGTCGCCATCCTCCATCCGCGTCGCGTGGCTGCCGCCGATGATGTTGATCGCGCGCGACAGCGCCATCTGGCGCAAGCGCTCGACGAAGGTCTCGGTGTGTTCGGTGGCGCGCTGGATCGCCTGCGTTGGCGGAAGCTCTTCCGGTTCGCAGGACAGCAGCTGCAGGGTGAAATGCTCGGGGAAGACGACGAAATCGGCGCCGTAGTCGGACGCGATGTTGGTGAAGTAGTCGACCGCCTCGTAGAATTCCTCGGGGGACTTCAGGGTGCGCGCGTTCAGCTGCACGGAGGCGACGCGCACCACGTCGGGGTCGGCCCGCGTGATCGGCTGGGTCGGGGCGTCGGCCTCCACGTAGGGGTTGCGCCAGATCATCAGCGCGGCATGCCCGCCCGAGGCCTCGTCATCGGTCGCATAGCCCGGCAGCGCGCGCAGTGGCTCGAACCCGCTGCGCATCTGGAAACTCAGGACCGTGTCGCGCACCGCGCCCTCGCGTACCGCCGCAAGATAGGCGTCGGGGGTGGCGTAGGTCTTTTGCGCCCGGCGGTAGCCCGGCATCCGGCCGCCGAAGGCGATGCCCTTGAGCCCGAGGTCGATGCACAGCCGTTCGCGCGCGCCGTAAAGCCGCTTGCCGATCCGCAGCCGACGGCGGCCCGGGTCGACCATCACCTCGATCCCGTAGAGCCAGTCACCATGACCATTGTGCTGCGAGCCGTAGCCGCCGCCCGTTACCTCGCTCCAGGTATGGGGCGCCATCAGCCGGTCCTCGCGGATGAGCGAGGAGGCGGCGTAACCCACGATCTCGCCCTCGTATGTCGCGACGAAGACGCCTTGCGGAAAGGCGTTCACATGGCCGGTGATCTGGCCGCGCGTATAGGGCGGCTCGTCGGTGTAGACGCGGCTCGACAGCGCGACGATGCCGGGGATGTCGGCGGGGGTGGCGTGCCGGATCTCGAGGGTCGGGCGCGTGGGGTCGGGCATGGCGTCCTCCGGCAGTGGCGTGGCTCCGACAGGTTCTAGGGGGTTTTGGCCCGGGGTGAAACCCGTGTGGCGGGGCGAGGGGGCGACGGCGGGCAGGCTCCGGCGCTCCGCAGTGCCGTCTGCGCCAAACGTCCGGACGTGGCTCGCATATGCGTGACATGTGTTACATTCAAGTGCCCGTTTTCCCTGAATTTTCACGCGGCCGAGATTGCGCGTGAGTGACATCCGCACGAACAAACAGTGATGTGCACATACGCACCTTTATCACGGGTAAATCCTGATTTGGTGAATTGAATAACAGAACTCTCGAGGCAATATCGGTCTCATGGACGGCGCAACAGCCGCCCCAACCCACTCCCCGGCGAATGTGCCGGATCAAACCTCGAAGGACCTGACCCATGAAAAACCTTTTCCTCACCACCGCCGTCGCTCTGTCCCTTGCCGCTCCGGCATTCGCGAGCGATCAGCTGGCCCTTTCGCTCGGCGTCGAGCCCGGCGTCTACACCACTGCCGAACTGGCTGATCTTTCCCGCGCCTACGAAGAAAACGACCAGACGCGGATCAACTTCATCCTGTCCGGCGGCTCGAACCTCGACGCGGCAACGATCGAACGCCGGGGCACCGTGCAAGCCATCGGCCTCGCCATCGAGCAAGGTGATTACACCCACGCCCAGAACCTGCGTGCCAACCTGAGCACCCCCTCCGACGGTACGCTGTCGTCGCGTGGCACCGCCGATCTGCCGGCCTACCTGGTGAATGTCGCCAACACGCTGAACGTCAATGCTGCCGACTTTACCGTCGGTGAGCTGACCGCGCTGGCCCGCTACCACGAAGAAGGCGACTCCGTGCGCGTTCAGGGCCTGATCAACCGCGTCACGAACTGAGGCCAAGTTTCTCCTCCCCGGACCTCTCCCCCGGGCCCAAACGCCCCGAAGCCAGCACGGCTTCGGGGCGTTCACGTTTGCAGATCGCCCTTGAAGGACATCGAACCGTCAGGCTTGATCGAAATTCACAGGCCTTGTTAACATGTCGCAGGGTATCTGCGGTCGCCGGGTGCCTGTATTTGCAGGAGGAAGGCTCATGGATGTCCGAGCTGCCGCCCGACTGCATGCCGGGGCGAATGATCGCCGGGCATGGTTCGAACTCACCGCCACACTTCTGCTCTATGCCGCGTCGATGGCCCTTGCGCTTGCCAGCATCGGCAGCTGGGCCATCGTGCTGCCAGCGATGGCGGTCGCCTCGGCGATGGGGCTCCGGGTCTACATGATCCAGCACGATTGCCTGCACGGCTCGTTCTTTTCGACGCGGAGTGCCAATGACACGGTGGGCAAGCTGCTGTCGCCGGTGGCGATGACGCCTTACGAGGCGACGCGCTACATCCACAACCTGCACCACACCCATGTCAGCGACCTCGATCGCCGCGACAGCTTCGAGATCAAGACCATGACTCTGCGCGAATGGGAGGCCGCGCCGGGATGGCGGCGGCTGGTCTATCGCCTTTACCGCAGCCCGGTGACGCTGGTCCTGATTGGGCCGACGATCCTGTTCGGGGTGCTGCGGCGGATGCCGCTCTACGGGTTCAGGACCGGGCTTGGCGACCTGATCGGGCATAACCTGCTTCTCGCCGCCTACCTTGGCGTGATCTGGTGGGTCGCCGGCTGGCCCGGCCTCGGCGTCTGGGCCGGCACGGTCTGGGCCGCCTGCACCTTCGGCGCACTGATCCCCTACGTGGTGCATGATTTCGAGACGATCCACTGGGGCGTGAAGCCCGAGCTGGATTTCCAGACCGCGGCGCTGAAAGGCTCGGCCGTGCTCGACTGGGGGCGGCTTTTCGATCTGGTGACGCTGAACATCGGCTACCACGACCTGCACCACCTGAACGCCAAGATCCCCGGCTACCGGCTCAAGGCGGCGCATGAGGATCTGGAGGCGAAGGCGCTGATCGAGTCCCAAAAGATCGGCTTTCTCGACGGTCTGCGCTGCCTGCGTCTGAAGCTCTACGACGAGGACGCGGGGCGCATGATCCCGTTTCCCAAGGCCCCGTTGCCGTCCGGCGCGGTCGCGGCGCGGTGAGCGGCGCGGCGCTGGTCCGGCTGCTGCTGACCGGACTGGGCCTCGCCCTGCTCGTCGCGTGCCAGCCCGAGACAGCGCCGGCGGCGGCGCTGTCCGCGGCGGGACCAGACCGGCCGGCATGGCTGCCCGAACATTACGTGATCTCGCCCCGCTCCGGCATCGAGCCACGGCGCGACGGCGAGACGCTGGTGTTCGCCGTCGCGCCCGGCCGGTGTTCGGACCAGCGCGACACGACCGGCCCTGCGGATTGCGCGACCGGCATGCGCCGCTCCGTCCTGTCGGGGGGCAGCATCTACCGCAACGGGCATCAGTACCTGCACACGTTCGAGGTGTTCGTGCCCGCGGATTTCGCGGCGCGCGCCGGTCGCGGACGGTTCTCCGTGGCACGCTGGCAGGGGCAGGGGGCGGGTCAGCGCCTCTACGATCTCGAGCTTGACGCCCAGCGCGGCGTAACCTTCCGCGGACAGTCCTGTGTGCCGCCCTCGGGCTTCGGCCAGTGGCAGCGGGTCTACGTGCGGTTGGGCTGGGCGCAGGATGAAACCGGGTTCATCGAGGTCCGCTGCGGCGACGGCGCGGTGCAGCACGCGCGCTTGGTCTACGTGGCCAGCGAGGTTGCGACGGCTCGGGCCCCCTCGGGCGCCGCGGCCGAGCGGTTCGAGTTCCAGCTTGGGCTGATCCAGGATGGCGGCCGTCTGCCCGGGCCGGTCGAGATCAAACTGCGCCGGATCGCGGAGCGGCGGCTTTACGTGATCTTCGGGCTGGCCGGCAGCGGCTAGTCACGCACCGAGGCGGCGGGATAGGTGCCGAGGATCTCGAGGTAGCTGGTGAAATAGGCCAGCTCCTCCAGCGCCAGTTGCACGTTGGCATCGTCGGGGTGGCCCTCGATGTCGGCGTAGAACTGCGTCGCCGTGAACGAGCCGTCGACCATGTAGCTTTCCAGCTTGGTCATGTTCACGCCGTTCGTCGCGAACCCGCCCATCGCCTTGTAGAGCGCGGCGGGGATGTTGCGGACCCGGAAGACGAAGGTCGTCATCATGTGATCGGCGCGGCGCGTCATGTCGGGGGCGCGGTCCATGATGAGAAACCGGGTGGTGTTGGTGTCGTGATCCTCGATGTGACGCGCCAGCAGGTCGAGGCCGTAGATCTCACCCGCCAATTCCGAGGCAAGCGCGGCCTTGGACTTGTCGCCCCATTCCGCCACGTCGCGCGCGGCCCGCGCATTGTCGGGCGAGACGCGGCCCTTGATCCCGTGCTCGCGCATGAAGCGGGCGCATTGCGGCAGCAGAACCAGATGCGACCACGCCTCCTTGATGTCGGACAGGTCGGCGCCCGGCACGGCCAGCAGGTTGATGTGGACGCGCACGAAAGCCTCGTCGACGATATGCAGGCCCGACGAGGGCAGCAGGCGGTGAATGTCGGCAACGCGCCCGTAGGTGGTGTTTTCCACCGGCAGCATGGCCTGGTCGGCCGCGCCGGTCTGCACCGCCTCGATCGCATCCTCGAAGGTGGCGCAGGGCAAGACTTCGAATCCCGGGCGGGCCGCGTGACAGGCTTGATGGGAATAGGCGCCGGGTTCCCCCTGGAAGGCGATGCGTTGGCTCATGTCATCCCTTCAGGACGTGGGCGTTTCGTCGCGCTCCTTAAACCTTGCCTTGGGTCGGGGAAACCCCATAGATACCACCGAAACAGCGACACCGAATGGGAAGATCATGTTCGATACGATGACCATTACCAAGGCGTTCGCATCCGTCTGTGGTGCGTTGCTTGTGCTCTTGCTTGGCGGTTGGGCGGCCGAAGGTCTCTACAACGTCGACCACGGCGGCGAGCCGGGCTATGCCATCGTCATCGAAGACGATGGCGGTGCCGCAGCCGAGGAGGACGTGGTCGAGGTCGCCTTTGCCGACATCTATGCCACCGCCGATGCGTCGGCTGGCGAACGCCTGTGGCGCCAGTGTTCCGCCTGCCACCAGCTGAACGGGGCCGACGGAGTGGGCCCGCACCTGAACGGTGTCGTGGGTCGGCCGAAGCACGCGATCGACGGGTTCAACTACTCCGACGCGCTGCGCGGGCTGGAGGGGGACTGGACGCCCGAGAACCTCTCGAACTTCATCGAGAACCCGCGCAGCTACGCGCCGGGCACCGCGATGTCCTATGCCGGGATGCGCGATATCGAGGATCGGGCGAACCTGATCGCCTATCTCGAAAACACCGATTAAGGCCCAGGGCCGCCCCACAGGATGAACGCCGCCCCGGGTCGGGGCGGCTTTTTCTTGGGCAATGCCGCGACGCGCCGGCCCGATCACGGAATCTCAACTTGAACCCGGGTGGGGCTGGTCTCTAACGTTGTGCGACACAGTTATTGGGGAAATCGCCCCGAGGACGAGCCTGGAGATCCGCATGTCAGAACGCCCTGCCGTCGCCCTCGCCACCGGCGCGACCGAGATCGCCACCCAGACCCCGCGCCTGCGCATGGCCCTGCCGCTGGCCGGCGCCGCCCTGATCCTCGCGCTTACCGCGCTGCCGCTGCGCGCGCAGGAGGACGACCTGATAGTCACCCACGCGGTGTCGACCTTCGGCGTCGAGGACCTGACCTATCCGGCGGATTTCGAGCACCTGAACTACGTGAACCCCGATGCTCCGCAGGGCGGCGAGATGTCGATGAGCTGGTCGAGCGCGGGCGGATCGTTCGATTCGCTGCATCCCTACACCGATCAGGGCAGCCCGGCGGTCCTGTCGAGCATCTTCTTCGAGGCGATGCTGGAGAGTACGCTGGACACGATCGGCGAAAGCTACTGCCTGCTGTGCGAGAGCATCGCCTACCCCGAAGACCGCTCCTACGTCATCTTCACCATCCGCGACGGCGCGACCTTCTCGGACGGCACGCCGGTGACCGCGCAGGATGCCCTCTTCTCCTACGAGATCCTGCGCGACGAGGGGCTGCCGTCGTTCCGCGCCAACATCCCGCTGACAATCGACAGCGCCGAGGTGCTGGACGACCGCCGCATCCGCTTCAACTTCAACCCCGAAAGCCAGCTCCGCGGCCGGATCGAGGCGGCAGGCGGGCTGCCGGTGTTCAGCGAAGCGAGCCACATCGCCTCGGAGCGCGATTTCTCGGAAAGCCGGCTGCAGCCGCTGGTCGGGTCCGGCCCCTATGTTCCGGGCCGGATCGACCCCGGCCGCTCGACGACCTTCGAGCGCAACCCCGACTACTGGGGCAACGACCTGCCGATCAACCAGGGGCGGCATAATTTCGACAGCATCCGCATCGAATACTACGCCGACGGCATCGCGGCCTTCGAAGGATTCACCGCCGGGAACTACCTGTTCCGGCAGGAAAACAGCTCGCAAAGCTGGGCCACGAGCTATGATTTCCCGCGCCTGCGCGACGGCATCGTGATCCAGGAGGAAATCCCGCAGGGCCTGATCGCGCCTGGGCAATCCTTCGTGTTCAACCTGCGCCGCGAGAAGTTTCAGGACCCCCGCGTGCGCGAGGCCATCGCGCTGATGTTCAACTTCGAATGGACCAACCAGACGTTGTTCTACGGGCTCTATTCGCCGATCGACAGCTTCTGGGAGAACACGCATCTGGAGGCGGAAGGTCCGCTCGAAGGCGCTGAACTGGCCGTGCTGGAACCGCTGCGTGGGTCCATCCCAGAGGAGGTTTTCACCGAGCCACCCTTCGCCACCCCGCCCTCGGACCCCGATCGCACCTTTGATCGAGGGCAGGCGCGTCGGGCCGCGGCACTGCTGGAAGAGGCGGGATATACGCCGGGTCCCGACGGGATGCTGCGCAACGAGGCCGGCGAGACGCTGGATGTGGAGTTCCTGAACGCCGGGCCGCTCTTCGACCGGATCATCAACCCCTATGTCGAGAACCTGCGCGCCATCGGAGTCAATGCCCACCTCACCCGCGTGGACGCGGCGCAGATGAACCAGCGCCAGCGCGATACCGATTTCGACATTCTGACCGACCATTTCCCGATGGGCTACGAGCCCGGATCGGGGCTGCGGCAGTATTTCGGCAGCATCGGCGCGGACGAGTCGCTGTTCAACGTGGCGGGTCTTGCCGACGAGGGCGTCGACCGGCTGCTGGAACGGGTGATCCGGGCGGAGACCCGCGAGGAGATGGAGGTTGCGACCCGCGCGCTCGACCGGGTGCTGCGTGCCTACCGCATCCGCGTGCCGCAGTGGTACAACGACAGCGCCTGGGTCGCCTACTACAACCATTACCGATACCCCGAGGAACTACCACCCTATGGCATCGGCTTCCTCGATTTCTGGTGGGTGGACCCCGAGGCCGAACAGGCCCTGCGCGAACAGGGTGTGCTGTAACAGCATATGGGCGCCTATATCCTCAGACGCGTATTGCTGATGATCCCCACGTTGTTGGGGATCATGGTGATCAACTTCGCACTCACGCAATTCGTGCCGGGCGGGCCGATCGAACAGGTCATCGCACAGCTGGAGGGCGAGGGCGACGTCTTCGCCGGCATTTCCGGCGGCGGCAGCGAGACGATGGGCGCCAGCGACATCGAGGGCACCGGTTACCAGGGCGCGCGGGGTCTGCCGCCGCGGTTTCTCGACGAGCTGCGCATCCAGTTCAACTTCGCCCGCATCGTCTGCGAGGAGGGATTCACCGGCACGCCCAGCCTGCGGGTTGACGAATGCGTGGCCGAGGAAATTCCCGTCCTCGAACGCTTCGGCCTGATGATCTGGGATTATGCGCGGTTCGATTTCGGCGACAGCTATTTCCGCTCCATCTCCGTCATCGACCTGGTGATCGAGAAGCTGCCGGTGTCGATCACGCTGGGCCTGTGGTCGACGCTGATCGCCTATCTGGTGTCGATCCCGCTGGGCATCGCCAAGGCGACGCGCGACGGCTCGAAGTTCGACACCTGGACCTCGGGCGTGATCATCGTGGCCTACGCCATACCCGGCTTCCTCTTCGCGATCCTGCTGCTCGTGGTCTTCGCGGGCGGGCGGTACTTCCAGATCTTCCCGCTGCGCGGCCTGACCTCGGACGGGTTCGAGAACATGACCTTCCTGCAGCAGATCGGCGACTACATCTGGCACATCACGCTGCCGGTGCTGGCCTCGACCATCTCGGCCTTTGCCACGCTGACCTTGCTGACCAAGAACAGCTTTCTCGAAGAGATCAAGAAACAGTACGTGATGACCGCGCGCGCCAAGGGCTTGCGCGAGGGGCGTGTGCTTTACGGCCACGTGTTCCGCAACGCGATGCTGATCGTGATCGCGGGGTTCCCGGCAGTATTCGTCGGCGTGTTCTTTGGCGGCTCGCTCATCATCGAGACGATCTTCTCGCTCGACGGGCTGGGGCGGCTGGGGTTCGAGGCGGCGGTGCGGCGCGACTACCCGGTGATCTTCGGCACGCTCTTCGTCTTCGGCCTGATCGGCCTGCTCGTGAACATCCTGTCGGACCTGATGTATGTCTGGATCGACCCGCGGATCGACTTCGAGACGCGGGAGACGTGACGCGATGGTGATGCCCGACCCTCGTCCTCCCGCGCCTGACACGCGCCCGTCGCCGCCCGTCGCGGTGCCGCCCACGCGCAAGGGGCTCCTGTCGCCGCTGAACCGGCGCCGGTGGCAGAACTTCAAGGCGAACCGCCGCGCGCTCTGGTCGCTGTGGATCTTCGTGGTGCTCTACGGTCTCAGCCTGTTTGCCGAGGTCATCGCCAACGACCGGCCGATCCTCGTGCAGTATCGCGGCGAGTATTTCACCCCGATCCTCAACTTCTACCCGGAGACCGCGTTTGGCGGCGACTTCCGGACCGAGGCGGTCTACCGCGACGTCGAGGTGCGCTGCCTCATCATCTCCGGCGGGCGGGAGGAATGCTGGGACGACCCGCAGGCGGTGATCGACGCGGTCGAGGACACCGGCGTGGTGAACGGCGAGGAGGTCGCGCGCGGCTGGCTGCTCTGGCCGCCCATTCCCTACAGCTACAACACGGTGAACGACCTAGGCCGCGCCGCGCCCTCGCCGCCCGACGGCGATCACTGGCTCGGGACCGACGACACCGCGCGCGACGTGCTGGCGCGGGTGATCTACGGTTTCCGCCTGTCGGTCAGCTTCGCGCTGATCGTGACCTTCCTGACCTCGGTCATCGGCATCGCGGCGGGTGCCGCGCAGGGGTTCTTCGGTGGCTGGCTCGACCTGATCTTTCAGCGGGTGATCGAGATCTGGAATTCGACCCCCAGCCTCTTCGTCATCATCATCGTCGCCGCGATCTTCCAGATGAATTTCTGGCTGCTGGTGTTTCTCATGGTGCTGTTCGGCTGGACCGGGCTGGTCGGCGTGGTGCGCGCGGAATTCCTGCGCGCGCGCAACTTCGAATATGTCCGCGCCGCCCGCGCGCTGGGGGTCGGCAGCGGCACGATCATGGTCCGCCACGTGCTGCCGAACGCGATGGTGGCGACGCTGACCTTCCTGCCCTTCGTGGTCACGGGCACGATCGGGGGGCTCGCCAGCCTCGATTTCCTCGGGTTCGGCTTGCCGTCATCAGCGCCGTCGCTGGGCGAGATGACGTTGCAAGCCAAGAACAACCTGCAGGCACCCTGGCTGGCCTTCACCGCCTTCTTCGCCTTCGCGATCATGCTGTCGCTCCTGGTGTTCATCTTCGAAGGCATCCGCGACGCCTTCGATCCGCGAAAGACGTTCCGATGAGCGTGCTCGAGGTGACAAACCTGTCGGTAAGCTTCGGTACCGGCGATGGCACGGTGAACGCCGTGCGCGGCGTGAGCTTTTCCATCGAGAAGGGCGAGACCGTCGCGCTGGTCGGCGAAAGCGGGTCGGGTAAATCCGTCACCGCGCTCAGCACCGTGTCGCTGGTGCCGGGCGCCACGGCGATCACCGGGTCGGTGAAATACGACGGGCAGGAGATGCTGGGCGCGTCCGACGACGTGCTGCGCCGCATCCGGGGCAACGACATCAGCTTCATCTTCCAGGAGCCGATGACTTCGCTGAACCCGCTGCACACGCTGGAAAAGCAGATCACCGAAAGCCTGATGCTGCACCAGGGGCTGCGAGGCGCGGCCGCGCGGGCGCGGGTGATCGAGCTGTTGACCAAGGTTGGCATCCGCGACCCCGAAACGCGGCTGGGCGCCTACCCGCACCAGCTTTCGGGCGGACAGCGGCAGCGCGTGATGATCGCGATGGCGCTGGCCAACGGGCCGGATCTTCTGGTGGCGGACGAGCCGACGACGGCGCTCGACGTCACCATCCAGGCGCAGATCCTCGAACTGCTGGCGGAACTGAAGCGCGACATGGGCATGAGTCTCCTGTTCATCACCCATGACCTGACCATCGTGCGCCGCATCGCCGACCGGGTCTGTGTGATGCAGGGCGGCGAGATCGTGGAACAGGGGCCGACCGCCGAAATTTTCGCCAACCCGCAGCATGCCTACACCCGCAAGCTTCTGGCGGCCGAGGCCACCGGCGGGCCAGACCCTGTGGCCCAGGACGCGCCCGAGATCGTCGCGACCCAGGACCTGCGGGTCTGGTTCCCGATCCAGCGCGGGTTACTCAGGCGCACCGTCGGGCATGTGAAGGCGGTGAACGCCGCGACACTCAGCGTGCGGGCGGGCGAAACCTTGGGGATCGTGGGCGAAAGCGGGTCGGGCAAGACGACGCTCGCGCTCGCCATCATGCGGCTGATCTCGTCCGAGGGTCCGGTGCTGTTTCTGGGGCGCGATGTGCAGGGCCTGCATTCGCGGGAGTTGCGGCCGCTGCGCAAGGACATGCAGATCGTGTTTCAAGACCCGTTCGGCAGCCTCAGCCCGCGCATGACGGTGGAGCAGATCGTGGCCGAGGGGCTGGCGGTGCACGGCGTCGGCCGAGTGGACCGCCGCCAGCAGGTCGCCGAGGTGCTGACCGAGGTCGGTCTCGACCCCGAGATGATGGACCGTTACCCACACGAGTTTTCCGGCGGACAGCGGCAGCGCATCGCCATCGCCCGCGCGATGATCCTGCGGCCCCGGCTCGTGGTGCTGGACGAGCCGACCAGCGCGCTCGACATGACGGTGCAGGTCCAGATCGTGGAGCTGCTGCGCGCCCTGCAACGCAAGAACAAGATCGCCTACCTTTTCATCTCGCATGACCTGAAGGTCGTGCGCGCGCTGAGCCACAAGGTGATCGTGATGAAGAATGGCGACGTGGTGGAAACCGGCGAGGCCGACGCGCTCTTCGCCGCGCCGAAAGAGCCCTACACCCGTGCGCTTCTGACGGCGGCCTTTGGCGAGCTGGGGGCGGCGTAGGACCCCGTCAGAAGGCGGAGGAATGACCCTCGGCCCGCATCTCGTATTCGTCGAAGCCGCGCGCGATCATGCGGGCCAGCGGCCGACCCTCCTGCAGGATTTCGAACCCGGCGCCGGTGCAGCGGGTGACGCCGGGAAACTGCGCGGCGACCCGACGCTCGAGGGCCTTCAGGTCGGCCTCCGACATGTCGAAATCGCGCAGGATCTCGGCGTTGGCGATGCGGAACTCGCACATCAGCATCTCGATCATGCGGGCGCGCAGACGGTCCTGCCCCTTGAAGGCGTGGCCGCGCCCGGTGGCAGGCTCGCCCGCGCGGACATGTCTCTGATAGGCGGCGGTGGCGCTGGCGTTCTGAGCGTAGCCTTGCGGAAACCGCGAGATGGCCGAGGCGCCGAGGCCGATCAGCACCTCGCAACTGTCGTCGGTGTAGCCCTGGAAATTGCGCCGCAAATGCCCGGTGCGCGCGGCGACCGCCATGCTGTCGTCGGGCTTGGCGAAATGGTCGATGCCGATTTCCCGGTACTGGTCCCACAGGAACAGGTTCCGCGCCGTCTCGAACAGGTGCAACCGCTGCTCTGACATCGGCAGCGCGTCGGTGGGGATCATCGCCTGCCGCTTGGCCATCCATGGCACATGCGCGTAGCCGTAAAGCGCGACCCGGTCGGGTGCGAGCGACAGCAGCATCTGGACCGAGTCGGAAATGCGCTCCTGGCTCTGGTTCGGCAGACCGAAGAGGATGTCGGCGTTCAGCGAATGGATACCGGCGGCTCGCAGCGCCTCGACCGCCGCGCGCGTCACCTCGTAGCTCTGGATGCGGCCGATGATCTGCTGAATGTCCGGGTCGAAATCCTGCACCCCGATGGAGGCGCGGTTCATCCCCGCCTCGGCCAGCGCGCCGATGCGGGCGCCGTCGATCTCGTTGGGGTCGATCTCCACCGAGAATTCCAGATCTTTCGCCAAGGTGACGGAGGACCGGATCGTGTCGGTCAGATCGGTCATCATCGCCGCCGACAGCAGCGTGGGCGTGCCGCCGCCCAGGTGCAGCCGCGCGACCTCCACCCCTTCGGGAAGCAGCCGGCCCACCGCCGCGATCTCGAGCTTCAGGCTCTCGACATAGGCCAGCACCGGCGCGTCGGATTGGACGCCCTGCGTGCGGCAGGCGCAGAACCAGCAGAGTCTGCGGCAGAACGGCACATGGAGGTAGAGCGAAATGCGCGCGCCGGACGGAATTGCGCGAAGCCAGTCAAGAAAAACAGGGCCGGACACGTCGTTGGAGAATTTCGTGGCCGGCGGGTAGCTCGTGTATCTCGGGACTTTCGCGTCGAAAAGGCCAAGGCGGCGAAGTTGATTGACGTGTTCCATTGTTGTACTGCTAGGAAGGAAACGCGCTTCTTGACCTTGATCTGGATCAAGCGAGCCCTGACCGCCGACAGGCAGGAGGGACGACTTTCGTGGCACAACGACAGATGGCATTCCCGCAGGCCGACTGCTCGGAATGTCCGATCCGGTATCGCGCCGTCTGCGCGCATTGCGAGGGCGACGAGCTGAACCAGCTCGAGGCGATCAAGTATTATCGCAATTACGCGGCAGGACAGACCATCGTCTGGGCCGGCGACCGGATGGATTTCGTGGCCTCTGTCGTGCATGGCGTTGCCGCCCTGACCCAGACCATGGAAGACGGGCGCAGGCAGATGGTGGGCCTGCTCCTGCCGTCCGATTTCCTGGGCCGCCCGAATCGCGAACACGCCACCTTCGACGTCACCGCGACGACCGATCTGCAATTGTGCTGCTTCCGTCGGCAACCGTTCCAGGACCTGCTGTCGAACACGCACCATGTCAGTAAGCGCCTGCTGGAAATGACGCTCGACGAGCTTGATGCCGCGCGCGAATGGATGCTGCTTCTGGGCCGCAAGACGGCACGCGAGAAGATCGCGAGCTTCCTGTCGATCATCGTGCGGCGCGACGCGACGATTCAGCAATTCGCGAAAGGCGGCGCGCTGGCTTTCGACCTGCCGCTGACGCGCGAGGCGATGGCAGATTACCTCGGCCTGACGCTGGAGACGGTGAGTCGCCAGATGTCGAGCCTGAAGAAGGACGGCGTGATCCGGCTGGAAGGCAAGCGGCACATCGTGATCCCCGATTTCGATGCGCTGATGCACGAGACCGGCGACGATTCCGATGGCGGTGTCTACTAGCCTTTAGGCGAAAACCCGAAGATGAAAACGCCCCGCAATGCGGGGCGTTCGCGTTTCTGGTGCAACCTAGTGCGCCATGAAGACCGGCACCTTGGCGTGTTCCAGCATGTTGCGCGTGGCCCCGCCGAGGATCGCCTCGCGGAACCGCGAGTGGCCGTAGGCGCCCATCACCAGCATGTCGGCGCCGGTGTCCGCGACATGGCGGGTCAGAACCTCGGACACGCGGGGCAGGGTCTGGGCCAGGATCGTCACCTCGACGTTCACACCATGGCGCGCAAGCATCTTGGACAGTTCCGCGCCCGGATCGGACGAGTCGGCGCTGTGCCGGTCCGGCGCGATGATCACGACATTCACGACTTCGGCCGATTGCAGCATCGGCATGGCGCGGCGGATCGCGGCCATCGCCTCGTTCGATTCGTTCCAGCCCACAACGACCCGCTTGGGCTTGCAGGTGGAGGACACGCCGTCGGCCAGCACGATCACCGGGGTCTGGCCCTGGAACATGGCGGCCTCGACCACCACGGGCGCATCCGAATAGCGGCCTTCGCCATAGGGCTTCGGCAAGATCACCAGGTCGGCGAAGCGCGCGCGCCGCGCCACCAGCCCGCCGACGGAGGCCGATTGTGCGACCAGCGCGTCAAGGCCCCAGGACAGGTCGCTGCGGCTCAGTTCCGTCCGCGCCGCGGCTTCAATCTCGGTCGCGTCGTTCTTGGCCTGAACGATGGTTTCGTCGTGCATCAGCGCCGTGGCGCCGGCGAAATAATAGCCGGTCTGGGTGCGGTCGATGCCGAGGCAGAGCACGTCGAGATGAGCACCTGCTTCGGCCGCAAGCGGAATTGCGGCGCCGAGAACCGGCGCAACCTCCGCCGCGTCCGTAAGGATCGTCAGCATGGATTTGTAGGACACGAAGAACCCTCCCTCTGTTGGGCTACGCTACACGTCTAGATGCGGTCAATGTGAGGTGCCTTGACCTGCATCAAAAGGGCCGAGCATTGCATTTGACATGGATCAAGGCCTTCGCCCGCTGCTTCCGCGATGTGGGGACAGATGGAACAGCTCCGGACGGCTTTCCGAGTCGGAACCGGGGCATGACGAAGGGACGATCAATGCTTGACTACGTAAAGCTCCTGATCCTCGGTCTGGTCGCGGTCTGTGCCGCGATCGCGGCCAACTATGCACGTGATGCGGCCTACCTGGTCCACGCCCTGCTGATCATGAGCGCCGCGGCCATCACGTTCTTCTACGTGCTGCGCAGCACCGGGGAGCCGAAGCGGCCCGTCCCGGTGAACCAATACATGGACGGTCCGGTTCGCGCCGCGGCCATCGCGACGGCGTTCTGGGGCGTGGTCGGCTTCGCCGCCGGCACGTTCATCGCCTTCCAGCTCGCTTTTCCCGCTCTCAATTTCCATTGGGCGGATGGCTACCTGAACTTCGGGCGGCTGCGGCCGCTGCACACCTCCGCGGTCATCTTCGCCTTCGGCGGCAACGCGCTGCTGGCGGCGAGCTTCTACATCGTGCAGCGGACATCGGCGGCGCGGCTGTGGGGCGGGAACCTCGCGTGGTTCGTGTTCTGGGGCTACCAGCTGTTCATCCTGATGGCCGCGACCGGCTACCTTCTGGGCTCGACCCAGGGCCAGGAATACGCCGAGCCGGAATGGCTGACCGACCTGTGGCTGACCATCGTCTGGGTCGCGTTCCTTGCGCTGTTCATGGGCACGCTGATGAAGCGGAAGGAACCGCACATCTACGTCGCCAACTGGTTCCTGTTGTCCTTCATCGTCACCGTCGCGATGCTGCATGTGGTCAACAACCTGCAGATCCCGGTGTCGATCTTCGGTTCGCGCTCGGTCACCGTGATGTCGGGCGTGCAGAACGCCATGACCCAGTGGTGGTACGGCCATAACGCCGTGGGCTTCTTCCTGACCGCCGGCTTCCTGGGGATGATGTATTATTTCATCCCGAAACAGGCCGAACGGCCGGTCTATTCCTACAAGCTGTCGATCATCCACTTCTGGGCGCTGATCTTTCTCTACATCTGGGCCGGCCCGCACCACCTGCACTACACCGCGCTGCCCGACTGGGCCTCGACGCTCGGCATGGTGTTCTCGATCGTGCTGTGGATGCCCTCGTGGGGCGGCATGATCAACGGTCTGATGACGCTCTCGGGCGCATGGGACAAGCTGCGCACCGACCCGATCCTGCGGATGATGGTGACCTCGGTCGCGTTCTACGGCATGTCGACCTTCGAAGGCCCGATGATGTCGATCCGCGCGGTCAACTCGCTGTCGCACTACACCGACTGGACCATCGGTCACGTCCATTCCGGCGCCCTGGGCTGGAACGGCATGATCACCTTCGGGATGCTCTACTACCTTTTCCCGAAACTGTGGAACAAGCAGCGTCTCTACAGCCTCAGCGCGGTTTCCTGGCACTACTGGCTCGCGACGATCGGCATCGTTCTCTACGCGTCGTCGATGTGGGTCAGCGGCATCATGGAAGGCCTGATGTGGCGTGAAGTCGACGCGCAGGGCTTCCTCGTGAACTCCTTCGCCGACACCGTTGCCGCCAAGTTCCCGATGTATGTCGTCCGCGGCCTCGGTGGCGTGATGTACCTGACCGGCGGCCTGATCATGGCCTGGAACCTCTACATGACTGTCCGCAAGGGTACTGTCCGTCGTGACATGCCCGCGGCGGCCCCAGCAGAATAAGGAGGGCCGGCAGATGGCACTTGAAAGTCACCAGAAGATCGAACGGAACGCGACCCTCCTCCTGACGCTCAGTTTCCTGGTCGTCACGGTCGGGGGCATCGTGGAAATCGCGCCGCTCTTCTACCTCGAGAACACGATCGAGGATGTGGACGGGATGCGTCCCTATTCGCCGCTGGAACTGGCGGGGCGGGAAGTCTTCATTCGGGAAGGCTGCTATAACTGTCACAGCCAGATGATCCGGCCGATGCGCGACGAGGTGGAACGCTACGGGCACTACAGCCTCGCGGCCGAAAGCCAGTATGACCACCCGTTCCAGTGGGGCTCGAAGCGCACCGGGCCGGATCTGGCCCGCGTCGGCGGCCGCTACTCGGACGCCTGGCACGTGGACCACTTTACCGACCCGCAATCGGTGGTGCCGGAGTCGGTGATGCCGGCCTACGCCTTCCTCGCCGACAACATCCTGCGGCCGACCTACATCGTCGACCTGATGCGGACGCACCGGTTGGTGGGCGTGCCCTATACCGACGAGATGCTGGAAATGGCGCGGGAGGACTTCATCCAGCAGGCGACCGATTTCGGCGACCCTGGCGTGGTCGACCGCTACCCCGGCGCGCAACAGCGCGATTTCGACGGGCAGCCCGAAGTCACCGAGATGGATGCGCTGATCGCCTACATGCAGATGTTGGGAACGCTGGTCGATTTCTCGACCTTCACACCCGACGAAAGCCGCTGAGGGGGGCCTGACAGATGGAAGACTCCTACAGCATCATGCGGATCTTCGCAGGCAGCTGGGGCCTGGTGTTCATGTTCACCGCCTTTCTCGCGGTGATCGTGTTCACGCTGCGCCCCGGCAGCCGGTCGACGCATCGCGACATCGCCAACATCCCCTTCCGCCATGACGACCGGCCAGCGGGCGACACGGACACGCCGGAACAGACCCGCCAGATCAAGGAGGCGCGGCAATGAGCGACCACAAGAACACGCACCCCGAAGAGCAGAAGCTGCTGGACGGCGACCCCGACACTACGGGCCACGTCTGGGACGGGATCAAGGAATTCAACAACCCGTTGCCGCGCTGGTGGCTCTGGACGCTTTACGGCACCATCGTCTGGGCCGTGGTCTACACCGTTCTCTACCCGGCTTGGCCGCTGGTGAACGGCGCGACGCCCGGTCTCCTGGGCTTTTCGACACGAGAAAACGTGGCTTCGGACATCCTGCGCTTCGAGGAGATGAACGCCGATCTCCGGACCCAGATCACCGAGGTGGAGCTGGCCGCGATCACACCGGACCGGAGCCCGGACCTCTACAACTACGCGATCCAGGGCGGGGCCGCGACCTTTGCGACCTGGTGCTCGCAATGCCACGGGTCGGGTGCGGCCGGTGTGCAGGCCTCGGGCTATCCGAACCTGCTCGACGATGACTGGCTCTGGGGTGGAACGATCGACGACATCCACTTCACGATCAGCCATGGCATCCGCAACGAGGATGATCTGGATGCCCACTACTCCGAGATGACCGCCTTCGAAGGCATCCTGTCGGACGAGGAAATCGCCTCGGTCGTGCAGTATGTCCGAAACATCTCGGGGCAGGAGCATGACGCGGAGCTGGCCTCGGCCGGTGAGACCGTCTTCCTCGACAACTGCGCCGCCTGCCACCTCGACGACGGCACCGGCGACCGGTTCCTCGGGGCTCCGAACCTGACCGACGCGATCTGGCTTTATGGCGGGTCGGAAGAGGCCATCGAATACACGGTGCGCAATTCCCGCTTCGGCATCATGCCGCCGTGGTCCGCCGACGCGTCACCGGCCGGCCGCCTGTCCGAGGCCGAGATCCGTTCGGTCGCGGTTTACGTTCACTCCCTGGGCGGCGGCGAATAGCCGCCCAGGGAAGATGTTCCGTCGGCCCCTCCCGGTCGGCGGAATGGCACCGGTCTCGGTCCTGTTCGCGCGTTTCCAACGAGACCGGTGCCTCACCTTAGCTCGCCCCGCCGCCTCCGCAAAGGCGTGTGGGGCGATGCGCCGTTCGGCCAAGGCCTGCGACAGTATGTGACAAGGTCAACTACCTTGCATCCGGTCAGGGTTGATCCACGTCAAGGAGGGTTCGGTTTCTGCACCCTAGAATGATTTTGCGCAGGACCACCCACTACCCAGGAGCGACATCGTCATGAGTGCCACGGAAGAGCCGCAGAAGCTCTACGCCGCGCGTGAGCCGGTATTTCCCAAGCGAGTCTCGGGACGGTTCCGCAACCTCAAGTGGCTGATCATGCTGGTGACGCTCGGCATCTATTACGTCACGCCCTGGATCCGCTGGGACCGCGGGCCGGAGCTGCCGAGCCAGGCCGTCCTGCTCGACCTCGCGAATCGGCGCTTCTTCTTCTTCTGGATCGAGATCTGGCCGCACGAATTCTACTTTGTCGCCGGCCTTCTCATCATGGCGGGGCTCGGCCTCTTCCTCTTCACCTCGGCGCTCGGCCGGGTGTGGTGCGGCTATTCCTGCCCGCAGACGGTCTGGACCGACCTGTTCTTCACCGTCGAACGCTGGATCGAGGGCGACCGCAACGCGCGCCTGCGTCTGTGGAACGCCCGGTGGGATCTCCGCAAGATGCGGCTTCGGGTCACGAAATGGGTGGTCTGGCTGCTGATCGCGGTGGCGACCGGCGGGGCCTGGGTGTTCTACTTTGCCGATGCGCCGACGCTGCTGGTGCAGCTTGTCACCGGGCAGGCGGCCTCGGTCGCCTATGTGACCATCGGCATCCTCACCGCCACGACCTTCGTCTTCGGCGGCTTCATGCGCGAACAGATCTGCATCTACGCCTGCCCCTGGCCGCGCATCCAGGCCGCGATGATGGACGAGGACACGATCACCGTGGCCTATCGCGACTGGCGCGGCGAGCCGCGCGGACGCGGCAAGGACCGCACGGCACTGGGCGACTGCATCGACTGCAACGCCTGCGTGAACGTCTGCCCGGTGGGCATCGACATCCGCGACGGCCAACAGCTGGAATGCATCACCTGTGCGCTCTGCATCGACGCCTGCGACGACATCATGGCCAAGGTCGGCAAGCCGCGCGGGCTGATCGACTACATGGCGCTGACCGACGAGGCACATGAGCGCGCCGGCAAGCCGACCGTCAATGTCTGGAAGCACATCTTCCGCCTGCGCACGATCATCTACACCGCGCTGTGGTCGACCATCGGCATCGGCCTGACCGTGCTTCTGTTCGTCCGGTCCGACATCGACATGACCGTCGCCCCGGTGCGCAACCCGCAGTACGTGGTGCTGTCGGACGGCTCCATCCGCAACACCTACGACGTGCGGATCCGCAACATGACCCATGACGAAAGCGCCTTCGCGATCACGCTTGTCTCGGACGCGCCGTTTGACTTGGAGCTTGAGGGGCAGCCGGGTAACAGTGTCAGCGTCCCGCTCAACAGCACCCACCTGCAGCGGGTCTATGTCATCGCCCCGCCGGAGAGCGAAGCCGCCGGCCGCGAGCGCACCGATTTCCGGTTCTGGGTCGAAGACCTCAGCACCAACACGCGGTCCTACACCGACACCACCTTCTTCGGGAGAGAGACGGAATGACTGTCGACATCGAACCGCAAGACACCGGCCGCAAGCTGACCGGGGGCCATGTCCTGGCGATCTTCGTGGGCTGTTTCGGGGTGATCCTCGGGGTCAACCTGTTTATGGCCTACAGTGCCGTGTCGACCTTCCCCGGCCTGGAAGTGTCGTCGAGCTACGCCGACAGCCAGACCTTCGACGACCGCCGCCTCGCGCAAGAGGCGCTGGGATGGACCGCGAGCGTCGAAGTCCCAGGCGACGGCACGCTGATCCTGCATCTCGTGAACGCGACCGGACAGCCCGTCGCCCCGGCCGAGCTGACCGCGCTCCTTACCCGGCCCACCAACCGCGAGGAGGACCAGGTGCTGGACTTCACGCGGGTAAACGGCGCCTTCGTCGCCCCGGCCCATATCGGCGACGGGCAATGGCGCCTGCGCCTGACCGGCACGGCGCGCGACGGCACCGACTACCGCCACAACATCACCTTCCGCCATTTCGACTGAGGCTCGATGACCGCCAGATGACCGCCACCTTCGAACACGTCCGCCCCTCGGCCTGCCCGGCCTGCAACGCCGCCCCCGCGGCCGAGCATATGGCGGAGCTGCCGAAGGACGCGAGGCTGATGCTGTCGCTGCCCGGCATTCATTGCGCGGGCTGCATCTCGGGGGTGGAAAAGGTGCTGGCCGCCGTGCCGGGCGTGAAGGAGGCGCGGGTGAACCTGACGCTGCGCCGCGCCTCCGTGCAGGCCGGGCCGGAGGTGAGCGCCGAGGCCCTGTGCACCGCGCTGGAGCGCGCGGGCTACGAAGCGCATGAGCTCGACCCCGGCGTGCTGGCCACCACCACCGCCGACCGGCAGGGGCGCGATCTGCTGATGCGGCTGGCCGTCGCCTTCTTCGCGATGATGAACGTGATGCTCCTGTCCGTCGCCGTCTGGTCGGGGGCCGAGGGCGTGACCCGCGACATGATGCACTGGATCAGCGCCGCCATCGCGATCCCCGCCGTGATCTTTTCCGGGCGGCCGTTCTACGTCTCTGCCTGGTCTGCGTTGCGCGCGCAGAGGCTGAACATGGACGTGCCGATCACGCTGGCGATCGTGCTGGCGGTGGGCACGTCGCTCTACGAGACCATCCACTCCGGCCACCACGCCTATTTCGATGCCGCCATCGCGCTCTGCACCTTCCTGCTGGCGGGCCGCTACCTCGACCACCGCACCCGCGCCTCGGCGCGCTCGGCGGCGCAGGAGCTGGCCGCGCTCGAGGTGCCGCGCGCGTTGCGCCTGTCGGCGGCGGGCGAGGAAACCGTGTCGGTGGCCGAGCTGCGCGTGGGCGATATCGTGCGGGTGAAGCCCGGCGGGCGCATCCCCGTCGATGGTCGCGTGACGGCCGGCCAGTCCGAGATCGACCGCAGCCTGATGACGGGCGAAAGCCTGCCGGCCTTCGCCGGCGCGGGTTCCGTTGTCAGCGCGGGCGAGGTGAACCTGACCGGCCCGCTGACCGTTGAGGTGACGGCGGCAGGGCAGGACACCGCGCTGCACCGCATCGCCGACCTCGTCGCCGTGGCCGAGGCGGGGCGGGGCAACTACACCTCGCTCGCCGACCAGGCGGCCAAGCTCTACGCCCCCGGCGTCCATATCCTGTCTGCCGTGGCGGCGGTCGGCTGGTGGCTCTACACGCAGGACCTGCGGATCGCGCTGAACATCGCCGCCGCCGTCCTCATCATCACCTGCCCCTGCGCGCTCGGCCTTGCCGTGCCCGCCGTGACCACCGCCGCCTCCGGGCGGCTGTTCCGCAAGGGCCTGCTGATCAAGGACGGCACCGCGCTTGAGCGTCTGGCCGAGGCCGATACCGTCGTTTTCGACAAGACCGGCACGCTGACGAACGGCGCGCCGACGCCGATGGCGCTGGATCATCTGCGCGAGGATGCCGCGCGCGTGGCGCTGGCGCTGGCGCAGGGTTCGTCGCACCCGCTGGCCGAGAGCCTCGCCAAGGCTCTCGCCACGCGCGGGCTGCGCCCGGCGCATGTCACCGGCCTGAATGAAGTGCCTGGCTACGGGGTGGAGGGGACGTGGCAGGGTCAGGCCGTGCGCCTCGGCCGCGCGGCCTGGCTGGGGGCCGAGGCGCCCGAAGACACCGCGACCTTCCTTCAGATCGGGGACACCGCGCCGCTTGCGATCACCTTCGCAGACACGCTGCGCGAGGGCGCCACCGATGTGGTCGCCGCGCTTCAGGCGCAGGGCAAGCGGGTGATCCTGATCTCGGGCGACACCACCGCTGCCGTCACCCGCTTCGCCCAGACCGTCGGCATCACTGAGGTCATCGCCGAGGCCTTGCCGCACGAAAAGGCGGCGCTTGTCGCCGACCTGACCGCTGAAGGCGCAAAGGTGCTGATGGTGGGCGACGGCCTCAATGACACTGCAGCCCTTGCCGCCGCACATGTGTCGATCTCGCCCGCCTCCGCGCTCGACGCCGCGCGCACGGCGTCGGACATGGTGTTGATGGGCCGCAGCCTTGCGCCCATAGCGGATGCGATCCGCACCTCGGTCTCGGCGCGCAAACGCATCCGCGAGAATTTCACCATCGCCACCGTCTACAACGTGCTGGCGGTGCCGCTGGCCGTGGCGGGGCTCTGCTCGCCCCTGATCGCGGCCTTGGCTATGTCGACCTCGTCGATTACCGTCTCGCTCAACGCCCTCAGACTGAAGTGAACGCTTGAATGGATATCCTGGGCCTTTTGATCCCGGTCAGCCTGTTTCTCGGGGCGGTGGGGCTGGGCGCCTTCTGGTGGATGCTGAAGAAGGGGCAGTTCGACGACCCCGACGGCGACGCCCATCGCATCCTGCGCGACGATTACGACGACCAGCCGAAGTCGTGAGCGCCGTCAGGCGCGGCCCTGTTCCTTCGCCCGCGCCCGCAGCAGCGTGAAGACGCCCGCCGCCACGACCAGCGCCGCGCCCGCCGCCACGTTCCATTCCAATGTCTCGCCGAACACCGTGATCCCCAGCGTCGCAGCAAAGACGAGTTGCAGGTAGGCGAAAGGCTGCACCGCGCTCGCCTCGGCCACGTCATAGGTCTTGATCAGCAGCCAGTGCCCAAGCGCCCCGGTGACGCAGAGCACCGCCATCCAGCCCCAGTCGGGGCCGGTCATCGGCTCCCAGAACCAGACGCCGACGGCGGTCATCACCACCGCGCCGACTGTGCCGGTGTAGAAGAAACTAGTCGCGGCGGAATCCTTGCGCGCGGCATAGCGCGTCATCAGCCCGTAGAGCGCAAACATGAAGGCAGAGGCGAGCGGCACCAGCGCCTCGATCTGGAACACGCGGAAGCCCGGTTGCAGGATGATGAGAACGCCGCAAAACCCCACCCCGATCGCGGTCCAGCGCCGCCAGCCGACGGTTTCCCCCAGGATCGGGCCCGACAGCGCCGCGATCAAAAGCGGGTAGGAGGTGAAGACGGCGTGGCTTTCGACAAGGCCCAGCAGCACGAAAGCCAGCACCATCACGCAGATCTCGGTCGCGAGCAGCACGCCGCGGAAGATCTGCACGCCCGGCTGGCTCGTCGCCGCCGCCGCGCGGAGCCCCGCCCTTCGCGCGGCCACCGCCATGACGAAAGCGGCGAAGAACCAGTATCGGATCATCACCACCATCAGCACGTTGTATTCGCCCGCAAGGTGGCGGCTGATCCCGTCCTGCATCGCGAAGACGAAGGTTGTGGCGACCATCAGCCAGATGCCGAGCTTCGTGTTCTGAACCGTCGTCACAGCGTGCCCCGTGTCATGTGCCGCTTGCGTCCATAGCCGGGGATGCGCGCGACCGCAAAGCTTGCCTCGGCCAGCGCCGCGCGCACCGTGCCCGCCGCAGAATAGGTGGCGCAGGTGCCGCCCGGCGCCGTGTGTCGCGCGACGGCCTGCAGCAAATCCGGCTCCCACAGCTCAGGGTTCTTGGCGGGCGAGAAGCCGTCGAGGAACCAGGCGTCGGCCATGCCCTCCCACGCCGGCAGGGTCTCGCGGGCATCGCCGAGGATGACGCGGGCAGACAGGGTTGGCGTCTCGATGCGCCCGTCTGCGTCCAGCGCCGTTGCAATGGCCTCGGCATAGGGCGCAGCCTCAGGGAAGACGCCAAGCGCCGCACGGACGTCATCGCCCGCCAGCGGAAACGCCTCGAAACTTGTGAAGGTGAGCGCGCCGGGGATGCCTGCGGCCTCCCATGCCAATGCGGCCGCGACGAGGTTCAACCCCGTGCCGAAGCCCAGTTCGGCGATGTGAAAGCCGGGGCGAAACCGCTCGGGCAGCCCGTTGCCCGCCAGAAACACGTGCCGCGTTTCTTCCAGCCCGTTGTCGAGCGAATAGAACGGGTCGTCGAACTGGCGCGACACCGGCACGCGCCCGCCTGCGCCAAAGGGACGCCAGTCGATGGGGTGAGTTGGCTGGTCCATGCCCTGCGGTTCGTCTAGTCCTGCGCCCGGAACGGCGCGACACTGGGGCAAGGCCGGGGGATTGGCAATGGCAGAGGTCACGGTGTTCGGAGCAGGCATTTTCGGCCTGTCGATTGCGTGGGAATGTGCCCGCCGCGGCGCGGCGGTCGAGGTGGTGGACCCGTTCGGGATCGGCGCCGGGTCGTCCGGCGGACTGGTCGGCGCGCTGGCGCCGCATGTGCCGGAAAACTGGAACCCCAAGAAGCAGGGCCAATTCGAAAGCCTCGAGAGGGCAGAGCGGTTCTGGGCCGAGGTGGCCGAAGTGGGTGGCGTCGATCCGGGCTATGCGCGGACGGGTCGTTTGCAGCCCGTGGCCGACGACGCTGCATTGGTGCTGGCCCGTGCGCGCGAGGTCTCGGCGCGCGAAGTCTGGCGCGGACGCTACCACTGGCGCGTGGTGCCCGAAGACGCATTCCCCGGTCTGCTGCCCTCGCCCAGCGGCTGGCTGATCCACGACACGTTGTCTGCCCGAATGCACCCGCGCCGCGCCTGTGCCGCGCTTGCCGCCGCGATCCGCGCCAGGGGTGGCCGGATCGGGACGGAGGCGGCTGGTGGCGTGGCCATCGAGGTCTGGGCCACCGGCGTCGCGGGCCTGCGCGAAGTGTCCGAGGCCCTCGGCCGGCAGATCGGCAATGGCGTGAAGGGGCAGGCGGCGCTCTTCCGTGCCGATCTCGGCACCGCGCCGCAGCTCTTTGCCGAGGCGCTGCACATCGTGCCCCATGGCGACGGCACTGTCGCCATCGGTTCCACCTCCGAACGCGACTTCGATGTGCCGGACACCACCGATGCGCAGCTCGACGCGCTGATCGACAAGGCCCGCCGCCTCTGCCCCCCGCTGGCGGACGCGCCTGTCACCGAACGCTGGGCCGGGGTGCGCCCGCGCGCCCGGTCCCGCGCGCCGATGCTGGGCGCGCATCCGCTGCGGCCGGGCGCCTTCATCGCCAATGGCGGCTTCAAGATCGGCTTCGGCATCGCGCCCAAAGTGGCCGAATTGATGGCCGATCTGGTCCTCGACGGCACCGACGCCATCCCTGCAAGTTTCCGGGTGGAGGAAAGCCTTTAACCCGCGGCGCGGCGCAGCTCGTCCATCAACTCGGTCAACAGAGCGACGGGCCGGTCGTTCATCAGCCGTCCGTCCGCGTCGAATTCCTGAGCGGGGGCAGCGATGAGCACCTCGGGGCCGTGCAGCAGCCGGGGGCGAAACGCCAGCATCGCGTGGCGCAGCGTCATCTGCGTCCTCTCGCCGCCGGCGCGCCCCGCCGCGGCGGAAAGGATCGCAACCGGCTTGTCGCGCCAGGGGCCCCCCTTGGTGCGACTGACCCAGTCGAGCGCGTTCTTCAGCACGCCCGACATCGCCTTGTTGTATTCCGGCCCCGCGATGACCACGGCGTCGGCGGCCTTGATCTGGTCGGCCAGTGCCTGCACCTCGGCCGGGATGCCCTCGGCCTCCAGGTCGCCATCGTAGAGCGGCAGGCGCAGGTTGGCGTCAACGAACTCCGCCGGGTCAAAAATTCGCGCCGCTTCCAGCATCAATTTCCGGTTCCACGATGCCTTGCGCAGCGATCCGCAGATCCCGAGCAGCCTCAAGCTGGACATTTCCCGCCGCCTCCGGTCAAACCCATGTCCGGGTGACCTAAAGCTGGAGAGCGAGATGTCCAAGCGCCACGGAGGAAAAATCCTCGCCGACCAGCTGGCGATCAACGGGGTGACGCGCGTGTTCTCCGTGCCGGGCGAAAGCTTTCTCGCCGCGCTCGACGGGCTTTTCGACCACGACATCCCGAACATCGTCTGCCGCCAGGAAGGCGGCGCCGCGATGATGGCGGAGGCGACGGCGAAGCTGACCGGCCGGCCCGGCGTTCTCTTCGTGACGCGCGGGCCGGGGGCGACCAATGCCTCTTCGGGGCTGCACGTAGCGATGCAGGATCAGACGCCGATGGTCGTCTTCGTGGGGCAGGTGGCGCTCCGCGACCGCGACCGCGGTGCGTTCCAGGAGGTTGATTACCGCCGCTTCTTCAGCCCGTTGGTGAAATGGGCCGCCGAGGTCGAAACCACCGCGCGCCTGCCCGAATACATCGCCCGCGCCTTCCATGTCGCGCAATCGGGCCGTCCCGGGCCGGTGGTGCTGGCGCTGCCGGAAGATATCCTGTCGGCCGAGGCCGACGTGCCCGACCTCGGGCCGGCGCAGGTTCCGCAACAGGCGGTGGACGCGGCCGCCGCCCGCGCGCTGCTCGACCGTCTGCTTGCCCATGACCGGCCGATGATCGTGGCCGGCGGGCCCGGCTGGACGTCCGAGGCCAAGGCCGATCTCGAGGCGCTGGCCGAGGCCACGGGCCTGCCGGTCGCCGTCACCTTCCGGCGGCAGGACTATGTCGACAACGGCCACCCCAACTACATCGGCGACCTCGGCGTGGGGATGAACCCGAAGCTCGGCCAGCGCCTGCGCGATGCCGACGCGCTGCTGATCCTCGGCGCGCGGATGGGCGAGACGGCGACCAACGGCTACACGCTGATGGACCCGGCGAGGCCCGGCAAGACGATCCTCCACGTTCACCCGGACCCCGACGAGATCGGCACGGTCTACCAGCCCACCGCCAGCCTTGCCGCGCCCGCCGCCGCCGTCCTCGCCGCGCTGCGGGGCGCGAACGGCCGGATCAAGGATGCCGGCTGGACGACGCAGGCCCGCGCCGACTACGAAGCCTGGCAGGTGCCGCAGGAGACGCCCGGCGCAGTGAAGATGGAGCAGGTCATGCGCCTGATCTCCGATCGCTACGAGGGCCGCGGGCTCTACACCAACGGTGCGGGAAACTACGCCGCCTTCCTGCACCGGTATGCGCGGTATAGAGGTTACAGGACGCAGGTCGCTCCCACCTCCGGCTCCATGGGCTACGGCCTGCCCGCCGCCATCGCGGCCAAGCTGGAACACCCCGACCGCCCGGTGATCTGCTTTGCCGGCGACGGCTGCCTGCAGATGACGATCCAGGAGCTGTCGACCGCGCGGCAGTTCGGCGCCGACATCACCGTCGTCATCGCCAACAACGGCCGCTACGGCACGATCCGGATGCACCAGGAAAACCATTACCCCGGCCGCGTCTCGGGCACCGAGCTCTACAACCCCGATTACGTGCAACTGGCCAAAGCTTACGGCGGCACCGGTCACCTCGTGACGGAGTTGAACCACCTCGCCCCGGCGCTGGATGCAGCCGATCGGGGCGGGCTGCACCTGATCGAACTGAAACTCGACCCGACGATGCTGAGCACGACCAAATCGCTCTGATCCCTTCTTCGTTTCAGAAATATCCCGGGGGTTTGGGGGCAGAGCCCCCAAGCGCTCAATCTGGCGCCGACGTCGGAGAAGGCGCATCGCCCAGCAGCTTCACCTCCCGCTGCGGGAAGGGGATCGAGATGCCGTGTTCCTTGAACGCGTCCCAGAGCGCCAGGTAGACGTTGCCGCGGATGTTGGTGAGGCCGCCGGTCGGATCGGTGATCCAGAACCGCAGGATGTAGTCGACGCTGGAATCGCCGAAGCCCACGATGTGGCAGACCGGCGCGCGGTCGGTCAGCACGCGCGTCACGCCCGACGCGGCCTCGATCGCCACGCGCCGGACCATGTGCGGGTCGTCGGCGTAGGCCGTGCCGAAGTAGATGTCGAGCCGCACGAAGTCGTTGGAATGCGACCAATTCACCACCTGCCCGGTGATCAGGTCCTCGTTCGGGATCAGGTATTCCTTGCCGTCCCGCGTGACCACGCTGGCATAGCGCGCGCCCAGCGTGTTGATCCAGCCGAAGGTATCCCCAAGGCTGATCACGTCGCCCGGCTTGATCGACTTGTCGAGCAGGATGATGACGCCCGAGACGAGGTTCGACACGACCTTCTGCAAGCCGAAGCCCAGGCCAACGCCGATGGCGCCCGACAGAACCGCGAGCCCGGTCAGGTCGATGCCCGTCGCGCGCAGCCCGATGAAGATCGCGGCACCATAAAGCCCGACCTGCAGCAGCTTCACGATCAGCACCTGCATCGAGGGCGAGATATCCTCGTTCCGCTGGATCCGCGCGGTGGTGGTGCGGGCGAGGAACCGCGCGCCGATCACCAGCACGGCCACCACCGTGATCGCCTGAAGCAGCAGGAGAAGCGACAGGCGCACTTCGCCCAGGTTGAAGCCGATGCCGTCGAGGATCTGCGCCGCCTCGCCGCGCAGGTCGAGAATGGACAGCGTCACGAAAATCCAGGCGCCGTAGCGCACGATGGTGCGGAACACCGGCGAGCGGATCAGCCGCGTGCTCAGCGCCACGAAGACCCAGGCCGTCGCCAGCTCCGCAATGATCGTCAGCAGGTAGGACCGGCTGGGCCAGGTGGCCTCGCGCATGAACAGCACGGTCAGCCAGATCAGCAGGACGAAGAAGATGCCCATGAGCCGGCGGTGCAGCACCACAAGGATGCGCATCTGCCAGGTCGGCCAGCCCTCGCGGTCGGCCATCCACTGCCGGATGCGGTCGCCGAACACGCGCCGCAGCACCCAGGCTGCCGCGACCAGCGCCAGCGCGATGCAGACCTGGTAGGCGTTCCACGGCCGGAGCAGCGTTTCCAGGAATGTCACACCCTGCCCGAGAAGATCGCGGCCGATCTCCGTCAGTTCCTCTGAGGTCAGTCCGGGCGCGGTCTCTGCCCCCGCCGTCGGGGTGTCGGGCTCCATGCGTGCCTTTCGGGTCGGTCGGCCTTGATGCTAACCCATCTCGGGTGCCTCGCAAGGGGAACACTTGGAATCGTCGTGCAGCCGATGTATCTGCGCGGGGACATGACCGGGCTTTTCAACATAGCGGATCGGACGCGCCTGCCCTGGCGCTTTCACGGCGCACGCCGGTCGCGGCTGGGCGGGTTGTGACGCACACTCGCCCCGACAGACCCAGATATCTCCGCGATCAAGGATCCTGAAACGATGACCGGCAAGACGCTCTACGACAAGATATGGGACGCCCACCTCGTGCACGAGGCCGAGGACGGCACCAGCCTGCTCTACATCGACCGCCATCTCGTGCACGAAGTGACCAGCCCGCAGGCCTTCGAGGGGCTGCGCATGACCGGCCGCACCGTGCACGCACCCGACAAGACCATCGCCGTGCCCGACCACAACGTGCCGACAACCGCGGGCCGCGACGACCCGGCGAACATGACCGAGGACAGCCGCATCCAGGTCGCGGCACTGGACACGAACGCGAAGGAGTTCGGCATCCACTACTACCCGGTCAGCGACGTGCGGCAGGGCATCGTGCATATCGTCGGCCCCGAGCAGGGCTGGACGCTGCCCGGCATGACCGTCGTTTGCGGCGACAGCCACACCGCGACGCATGGTGCCTTCGGCGCTCTGGCGCATGGCATCGGCACCTCCGAAGTGGAGCATGTGCTGGCGACCCAGACGCTGATCCAGCGCAAGGGCAAGAACATGAAGGTGGAGATCACCGGGCAGCTTCCGCCCGGCGTCACCGCCAAGGACATCACGCTCAGCGTCATCGGCAAGACCGGCACCGCGGGCGGCACCGGCTATGTCATCGAATACTGCGGCGAGGCGATCCGCGCGCTCAGCATGGAAGGCCGGATGACGGTCTGCAACATGGCGATCGAGGGTGGCGCGCGCGCCGGTCTGATCGCGCCGGACGAAAAGACCTTCGCTTATGTGCAGGGCCGCCCCCACGCGCCGAAAGGCACCCAGTGGGAGGCCGCGATGGCTTGGTGGAAGACGCTTTTCTCCGACGATGACGCCCATTGGGACAAGGTCGTGACGATCCGCGGCGAGGATATCGCGCCGGTCGTGACCTGGGGCACCTCGCCCGAGGATGTGCTGCCGATCACGGCCTCGGTTCCCGCGCCTGAGGATTTCGCCGGCGGCAAGGTCGCCGCGGCGAAACGCTCGCTCGACTACATGGGGCTGAAGCCCGGTACGCGGCTTCAGGATGTGGAGATCGACACGGTCTTCATCGGCTCTTGCACCAACGGCCGGATCGAGGATCTGCGCGCCGCCGCCGCGATCCTGAAGGGAAAGAAGGTGAAGGACGGGCTCCGCGCCATGGTCGTGCCGGGCTCGGGCCTCGTGCGCGCCCAGGCCGAGGAAGAGGGGCTGGCCGACATCTTCAAGGATGCCGGCTTCGAATGGCGGCTGGCCGGCTGTTCCATGTGCCTCGCGATGAACCCCGACCAGCTTGCCCCCGGCGAACGCTGCGCGGCGACGTCGAACCGCAACTTCGAGGGCCGTCAGGGCCGCGGTGGGCGCACCCACTTGATGTCGCCCGCGATGGCGGCCGCCGCCGCCGTCACCGGGCGGCTGACCGACGTGCGAGAGATGATGTGACCAACGACGGTGGTCGGGCCGCTCAGGGTTCGGCCACCAGCCGCCGCGCGACCGGCACCATCGCCATGCTCATTCCCAGGCACCAGATCGCCATGACCACGGCCTGGTCGGGAAAATCCACACCCCAGTCGATAGCCACCCCGGTGATCCCCGGCCCGATGGCCGTCGCAACGACCATGAGCGCCGTCGCCATCGCGCGCACCGAGCCGAGGTGGTTGGTGCCATAGGTCGCGGGCAGGAGCGTGCCCCAGACCGTGCCCGCCATCCCCTGAGTCACGCCCAGAACGCCCAAGGCCACGATCCAGCCCAGCGGCGTCTCCGCCGGGCCGATCAGGAAGATCCCCAGCCCCATCGGCAGCACCAGTATCGGCAACAGACGCGCCGGGCCGAAGCGGTCGCAGGCCCAGCCGGCCACGAAGGACATCGCGATGGTGACGGAGGCGAAGGCGGCATAGCCCGGCGCCATGGCGGCAAGGCTCCAGCCTTTCACCTCGGCGACATGGACCTGGTGGAAGAACACCACGGTCCCGATGAACCCCGGCGTCAGCATCAGCGGCACCAGCGCCCAGAACGACCAGTGGCGCAGCACCTCGGCCCGGCGCCAGTGGCGGCCGCCCATTCCCTCGGTGCCTTTGGCCTCGGCCGCGCCCTGCGGCGCGCGATCCTGCGCGAGCAGCCACATCAACAGCGGCACGATCCCAAGCGCCAGCACTGCCGCCACGATGCCCCAGGACGCGCGCCAGCCGACGGCGCCCAGCAGCAGGACGGCGGGCAGCGGCAGCAGCATCTCGCCCAGCGGGTAGCCGAGGTTCGTCATCGCCATCGCACGCCCCCGCGTGGCGACGAACCAGCGCGCCATCGCGGTCATCTTGATGTGGCTGAACATGCCCTGGCCGCAGAATCGCAACAGGAACACCGCGATGCCGAGCGTCCAGACCGATGGGCCGAGGGACATCAGCACCGCCGCCCCCGCAAAGGCGAGGGCGACCAGCGGCGCAAGACGCGACAGCTTCACTGTGTCGGCCCAGCCGCCGCGACCCAGCAGCAGCGCGGCCGAGGTCAATGTCGCGAGCGTGTAGATCAGCCCCCAGTCGCCGTCGCTGAGCCCGTATTCCGCCCGGATATCGCCCGCGAAGAGCGAGATGAACCACGTCTGCCCGAAGGACGACCCGAAGGCGAGCAGGAGCCCGGTGGCGAGCCAGCGCCTGTTGTCTGCAAGAAAGCGAAGCATGAAAACCGCTGCACGAAGGTGCGTTCCATCCCCCATAGGCCCGCACCGCGGCAATGGCCAGAGAGGCTGCGCCAGGCGCGCGGCCACCGGGGCCACCTTGCCGTGCGGGGCCCGAGGCGCTAAAGCGGGCCACGCCCGACCGAGGAGATGACCCATGGACAAATTCACCAAGCTCACCGGCATCGCCGCGCCGCTGCCCCTGATCAACGTCGACACCGACATGATCATCCCCAAGCAGTTCCTGAAGACGATCCAGCGGTCGGGTCTTGGCAAGAACCTGTTCGACGAGATGCGCTACGACGACGACGGCAACGAGATCCCGGATTTCGTGCTGAACAAGGCGGCCTATCGCAATGCGCAGATCATCGTCGCGGGCGACAATTTCGGCTGCGGCTCGTCGCGCGAACACGCGCCCTGGGCGCTGCTCGACTTCGGCATCCGCTGCGTGATCGCGCCGGGCTTCGCCGACATCTTCTTCAACAACTGCTTCAAGAACGGCATCCTGCCGATCGTCTTGCCGCAGGAAGAGGTCGACAAGCTGATGGACGATGCCGAGCGCGGCGCCAATGCCGTCATCACCGTGGACCTGGAAAGCCAGACCATCACCGGGCCTGACGGCGGCTCGATCTCGTTCGAGGTCGATGCCTTCCGCAAGCATTGCCTGATCAATGGCCTCGACGACATCGGCCTGACGCTGGAGAAATCCGCCGCAATCGACGCGTTCGAGGCGCAGGCCGCGCAGAGCCGCCCCTGGGTCTGATACAGCCTGCCATGCGGGCACGGTGATGCAATCGAGCGACACCCGTTCCGCGATTGGGGCGGAAATGTGGCAAAACCGCGTCCAAATTCTTGCGACTTTGTCCAGCTTTAGGCACCTTCCCGCCTAAAGAATGCTTTGTCCGCGCGTATTTATGCGTGGCGAGGTGACAATGACGGGGGCACAGCCCTGTCCGGATTGAGGTGAAGGCAGTGCTGTCAAGGCTCTTGGGTGCTTTGCTGCGTGCAGTCCTTGTTGTGGTGGTCGTGGCGACTCCGTCGCTGTTGTTGCCAGGCACGACTGAAGAGGGCGCGCAGATGGTGACACTGGTGGCGCTTGCGCTCGGCCTGTTCATTGCCATCGAATACGGCGCGACCTATCCCGCCCTGGTCGAGTTCCGCGACGCGCCGCCGTTCAACCGCGTGCGCATCCTGTCCCTGCTGGTCGTCTTGCTATCGCTCAGCATCGTGGCCGGCGGCGCCGACCCGACCTCGAGCCTGCTTCTGGTGCTGAACGCGCTGGGCCTGCTGGTTGGCCACGCGCTTGATTTTCCGTACAGCCCGGTGGCCCTTCTGATGAACAACCTGCCCGCAGACGCGTCGTCGCTGTCGGGGCTGCAGGTGAAGGCGATGGCGGGGCTCGCGATCCTCATCACGCTGATTGCGTTGGTGGTCTTCGCGCTGCTGCTGAAGCTGCAGCATTGGCCGAACCGTGGTCAGGCCTTCAACGTCTGGATTAACCTGCCTACATTCGACCCCACGACCGGCGGAGATGTGGTCACGCGCCTGATGCGCGATGCCCGCGTTAACATTTTCTTAGGGGTCTGCACGACATTCCTTCTTCCCATCGTCGGCCTCGCGGGCGCGGACCATCTGGGTCTGCGGCTGCTGTCATCGCCGCACACGATGGTCTGGGGGATCGCGCTGTGGATGTTCCTGCCGCTCAGCATGTTCATGCGGGGCCTAGCCATGGCGCGGATCGCGGACATGATCCGCGAAAAGCGCGCGCGGCTGGTCGCTTCAGTCGTTTCCGACGCGCCGCAGGTGGCCTGATCGCGGCGGCGCTCGCGGCGCTGTCCCTCGTGCCCGCCGCCGCCGAGACGATCCGGCTCGCCACGTATCACACCGATCTGAGCCGCGAGGGGCCGGGCCTCCTGCTGCGCGATCTGGCGCGGGGCGAGGATGACCAGATCGCGGCAACCATCGCTGTCATCGTCGCGGCAGGCGCCGATATCCTGCTGTTGCAAGGCGTCGACTACGATGCCGAGGGTGCGGCGCTCGACGCATTGGCCGCAGGTCTGGCGGCGGCGGGGGCGGAGTATCCGCACCGCCTTGCGCTCCGGCCCAACAGCGGGCGGCCCACGGGTGTCGATCTCGACGGCGACGGGCGCAGTTGGCGCGCGCGCGATGCACATGGCTACGGCTGGTTCAACGGGCAGGGCGGCATGGCGCTCCTGTCGCGCTACCCGCTTGGCGATGTGCGCGATTTTTCCCAGTTCCTCTGGGCGGATCTGCCGGACAGCGCCGCGGCCAGCGTTCTGCCTGCCGCGGCCGTCCCGGTTCTGCGGCTGGCGTCGGTCGCGATGTGGGACGTGGCGGCGGAGGTTCCGGGCGGCCCGCTGCATCTGCTGGCGCTGCACGCGAACACCCCAGTTTTCGACGGGCCGGAGGATCGCAACGGCTGGCGCAATGCCGACGAGCTGCGGTTCTGGCAGATTTACCTCGACGGCTGGACGCCCGAGGGCACGCCATTTGCCGCCGACCGCTTTGCCATCATCGGCACGCTGAACGTCGACCCGGACAGGGGCGAGGGGCGGCAGGACGCACTGCGCGCGCTGCTCGACCACCCGCGCCTGCAAGACCCGGTGCCGCGCGGCCCCGGTGGCGCGACCGCGACCGCCGACTGGCCCGAGCCGGTGCCGGGCGACCTGCGCGTCGACTACATCCTTCCCGCCACGACCCTGGATGTGACCGGCGCCGGCGTGCTCTGGCCCGCCGACGGCGACCCCCTCGGCACCACGGCTGCCGCCGCCTCGGTTCACCGGCTGGTCTGGGTCGACCTCGACCTTCACCCGGACTGACCCCGGCCTTGCTTGACGCCCCGTCACGGCTTGGCTAGGCCCTTGGCGATCATTCCAGCCAAGGGGCCCCCTGACATGACCGACCGTTCTCTCCTGATCCTTCCCGGCGACGGGATCGGCCCCGAAGTCATGGCCGAGGTGCGGAAGATCATCGACTGGTTCGGCACCCGCGGCATCAGCTTCAACGTGAGCGAGGATCTGGTAGGCGGCTGCGCCTATGACGCGCATGGCACGCCGCTGACCGACGCCACGATGGCCAAGGCGCAAGAGGTCGACGCGGTGCTGCTGGGCGCCGTGGGCGGGCCGAAATACGATTTGCTCGACTTCAGCGTGAAGCCCGAGCGCGGCCTGTTGCGCCTGCGCAAGGAAATGGATCTCTATGCCAACCTGCGCCCGGCGCAGTGCTTCGACGCGCTGGCCGATTTCTCCTCGCTGAAGAAGGAGGTCGTGGCCGGCCTCGACATCATGATCATCCGTGAACTGACCTCCGGCGTCTATTTCGGCGAGCCGCGCGGGATCATAAAGGAAGGCAACGAGCGCGTGGGCATCAACACCCAGCGCTATACCGAGAGCGAAATCGCCCGCGTCGCGCGCTCCGCTTTCGAGCTGGCGCGCAAACGCGGCAACAAGGTCTGCTCGATGGAGAAGGCCAACGTGATGGAATCGGGCGTGCTCTGGCGCGACGTGGTGCAGGAAATCCACGATGCCGAGTATCCTGACGTCGAGCTGTCGCATATGTATGCCGACGCCGGCGCGATGCAGCTCACGCGCTGGCCCAAGCAGTTCGACGTGATCGTGACCGACAACCTGTTCGGCGACCTGCTGTCGGACCTCGCGGCGATGCTCACCGGTTCGCTCGGCATGCTGCCTTCCGCCAGCCTCGGCGCGCCGATGGAAAACGGCCGGCCCAAGGCGCTTTACGAGCCGGTGCACGGCTCGGCCCCCGACATCGCCGGGCAGGGCAAGGCGAACCCGATCGCCTGCATCCTCAGCTTCGCGATGGCGCTGCGCTACTCCTTCGGCTTGGGCGATGAGGCCGAGCGGGTCGAGAACGCGGTGAACGCCGTTCTGGCCGATGGTCTGCGCACCGCCGACCTTCTGGGTGAGGAGGGCAAGACGCCGGTCTCGACCGCCGAGATGGGTGACGCGATCGTCGCCAAACTCGCCGCCAGCGTCTGAGGCAGGGTCAGCACCCATAACGGGCAGGGCCGGAGGTCACGCCCCAAATTCGAGGCAACCGGCGCGGGGCGGGACACCCCCGCCGCGCCGGGCCGTCCGGGCCCTTGCACCTTGCGACAGGGCTGGTATCGCTAACGCGAACCCAGACGAAAGAGGCCCCCATGCACGCGGAAAAGGCGACCACACTGCGCGGTGCGGCACTGGCGCTGGCAGCCTACGGGGTGTTTGCGACCCATGATGTGCTGATCAAGTATCTCGGCGGGAGCTATTCACCGTTCCAGATCGTGTTCTTCAGCGTTCTGTTCGGTTTTCCGATGGTCACGCTGCTGCTGATGCGCGACGCAAGACAGGGGCACCTGAGGCCGATCTACCCGCTCTGGACCGCGCTGCGCACCGCCGCGGGCGTCATCACCGGGGCGACGGCCTTCTACGCCTTTTCCGTCCTGCCGCTGGCGCAGACCTACGCAATCCTGTTCGCCGCGCCGCTTCTCATCACGCTGATGGCGATCCCGATGCTGGGGGAACGCGTGGGCATCCGCCGCGGCGCCGCGGTGCTGGTCGGTCTCTGCGGGGTGATGATCGTGCTCAGGCCCGGTGCGACCGAGCTGACACTCGGCCATCTCGCGGCGCTGGTGGCGGCAATCTTCGGGGCCTTCGGGGCCGTGATCATGCGCAAGATCGGGCAGGAGGAGCGCTCGGTCGTGCTGATCCTCTACCCGATGATGGCCAACGTGGTCGTCATGGGCCTGGCGCTGCCTTTCGTCTACGAGCCGATGCCGGGGCTGGACATGCTGGCGCTGGCCGTCATCGCGGCTTTCGCGCTGGTCGGAACGTCGCTCCTGATCTTCGCCTACCGGCTGGCGCCGGCGGCGACCGTCGCGCCGATGCAGTACTCCCAGATTCTCTGGGCCACTGCCTACGGTGCGCTCTTCTTCAGCGAGGGGCTGGAGTGGGCGACGGCGGTGGGCTCGGCCGTCATCATCGCCTCGGGCATGTATATCGTGTTCCGCGAAGACCGCGGCGGGCGGTCCACCACCACGCCGGTCCTGCGCACCCGATCGCGCGTGGGAGCGCCGTCTTCGCCGCGCGTCGCCAACTTCTTGCCCTCGGAACAAAGAGGTCCGCAGCCCGCGCACGCCCCCGAGGTCTGAAGCTGCACGAACCCCCCTTGCCAAGCGTCCGCCCCTTGGCTATGCCGCCGGACACGGTCGGAGCGTGGCGCAGCCTGGTAGCGCACCTGCTTCGGGAGCAGGGGGTCGGAGGTTCGAATCCTCTCGCTCCGACCAGTCAGTCAGACCCGCGCTCCGTAATAGAGGCCGACGACATGTTCGGCCTCGGCGAAGAACAGCCAGCGCGAGGCGAAGACGCCCAGCAGGTGGCTGATCACCGCGATCCCGCCCAGCACATGACCCGCTCCCGGCACCAGGATCAGCACAAGCGGCAGTGCGTAGCCGAAACCGGCGGCGAGGATGCGCAGCTTCAGCGCGTGTTTGCGACCGACGACGTAAACCATTTCCCTCAGCAGGTAGTTCGGCCCCGTGTGCGGCGGCTCGAAGGCGCGGACCTGTCCGCGTGACCCGAGCCCGGTGGCCGAGCCGAGCGTGTGCCCGGCCTCGGCAAAGCGGGTGTCGCCAACGCTCCAGTGACCGATCTGGATCAATCCGGCGGCCAGCAGCAGGACCGAGGCGGGCGTGACCTGCCCCGCCAGCAGCGCGCCCCCCGCCAGGGCGGTGGAGACGAGGTGCAGCGGCGTCAGCACGTGGTTCCAGCGCGGCACGGTCCTGAGCTGGGTGTAGATCATCGCTGTTGCGATCAAGGTCAACAGCGACAGCGCGGCACCGAGCCAACCCAGCGCCGGGATACGCAGGCCGAAGAACACCGCGAGCGCGGCGTAGATGCCCATCACGAGCAGTGCCGCGACGGCGGCAACGGCCTCCCGGCTGAGCCAGCTCGTGTGCCATTGGGTAAAGGCCTTCAGCGCGCGTTCCGGGTGGCCGAGGTGAAAGGCGGAGGCCATTAGCCCGCCGACGGCCAGCACATAGGCGATGAGGTAGAACCAGAACGCCACCCACCCCGTCACCGAAGGCGCGCCGAGGCCGAGGAAGATCATCAGGCCGAAGCCGAGGCCCGAGAGGGTCGTGAAGATGATGACGGACGGCGACGGATGCATCAGAGCCGGTCCAGCGCGCGGTCGAGCCAGCCGAGGAACCCCTGCGGGCTGTCGGCCACCGGCGTGAGGAAGGGGGCGAGGATGTCGGTCTGCTCCCAGGTGTCCTTGGGGCGCGGCGGCAGGTACTTGTTCACCGGCTTGGTGCCTTGCTCCGGCATCAGGTCGATGCCGCCGCGCGCCGCGACAAGCTGGCTCACGTCGCTCTCGGGGTCGCCCAGGTCGCCGAAATGCCGCGCGCCGGCCGGGCAGGTGCGCACGCAGGCGGGCTCGCGGTCGATCTCGGGCAGGGTCTCGTTGTAGATGCGATCGACGCAGAGCGTGCATTTCTTCATCACGCCCGCCGCCGCGTCCATTTCGCGCGCGCCATAGGGGCAGGCCCAGGCGCAGAGGCCGCAGCCGATGCAGTCAGCCTCGTTGACCAGCACGATCCCGTCCTCGCTCCGCTTGTAGCTTGCCCCGGTCGGGCAGACGGTGACGCAGGGCGCATCCTCGCAATGCAGGCAGGATTTCGGGAAATGCACCAGCTGCGCCGCGCCGGTCTCGGGCGTGACCTCGTAGGAATGGACACGGTTCAGAAACGTGCCCGAAGGCTCCGCGCCATAGGCGTCCTGATCGCTGAGCGGCGCGCCGTAGTTCTCGGTGTTCCAGCCCTTGCAGGCGACGACGCAGGCATGACACCCGACGCAGGTATCCAGGTCGATGACGAGGCCGAGCTTGCGCTCCGTATGGTCGGGCAGGCGGGTCATTCCGCCGAAACCTCGGTCACGAACTCCGCCAGATCGGCGGCGAACCTGTCCGGGTCTTCGAGGAACGGCGCGTGGCCGACGCCCTCGTAGGGCAGGTGGCGACCCTGTTGCATCAGGCTTGCGGCCACCTCGCCGGTGCGCGGCGTCACCACCCTGTCGGCGGCTCCGTGGATCACGAGACCGGAGCAACGCATCGCGGCATAGACCGGGCGGAAATCGACATCGGCGGCGAAAAGCTCGCGGCGGACATGCGCGGGGCAGAGCATGTTGGCGCCGACCAGCGCGCCATAGGTATGCCGGTCGAGCGGCCGCGCCGTGCAGGCTTCGACGAAGCGCGCGGTGGCGGCCAGGCGCCGCGGCAGATCCTCGGTGTAGAGATCGCGGTCGAGACCGGGGGACGCGCCGCCGACCATCCATTCGTCCCGCGCGGCGCCGATGGCGAGGATGCCGCCCGCCAGCACGACACCCGCCAGATGCGCATCGCCATGGGTGGCCAGATGCGCCGCGATCACGCGCGCGCCGTAGGACCAGCCGACCAGCGTCGGGCGTTTCAGGTCAGCGGCGGCGATCACAGCCGCCACGTCATCGCCCCAGAGCGCGGTACCGGTGTAGCTGTCCGGCGTCTCGGGCTTGGCCGAGGCACCGTGCCCGCGCAGGTCCATCGCGACGAGGTGGAAGCGGTCCTGCAATCTCTCCATCACGGGCGTCCAGCACATGAACTGCTGCGCCCATCCGTGGATCAGCAGGATGGCTGGCAGGGCAGGGTCGCCCGCCGTGGTGTAGGCGATGCGGGTGCCGTCCGAGCTGTCGGTATGCAGGGTGGTCATCGGCCCACCTTCCACGCCAGGTCCTTCGGGCCGTGACCGACGGGGGATTTGAGCGGCGGGAACGCGGGCTTCGCCTCGGCCGGGGCGGTGATCTTCTCGATCCGCACGCGCAGGTCGAACCACGCCGCCTGACCCGTGATCGGGTCGGAGTTCGACCAGCGCAGCCCGTCGCCCTTCGGCGGCAGGAGTTCGTGGATGAGATGGTTGAGCAGGAAGCCCTTCGTCGCTTCCTGTGCGTCCTTGTCCAGCGCCCAGGTCCCCTTGCGCTTGCCGATGGCGTTCCAGGTCCAGACCGTGTTCGCGTTCAGCGCTGCCATATGCGCCACCGGAACCACGATCTCGCCGTGAGGCGAGGTGACACGCGCCCAGTCGCCCTCGGCGAAGCCATGCCGCTCCCACAGACCGGTCGGCAGGTAGAGCGGGTTCTGCCCGTGGATCTGGCGCAGCCAGGCGTTCTGGCTGCCCCAGCTGTGGTACATCGCCATCGGCCGCTGCGTCAGCGCGTGGAACGGGTAGGTATCGACTTCTATCGCCGCCCCCTCGAAGGGTGGATACCAGATCGGCAGCGGGTCCATCGTTTCGCGGATGCGGGCACGCAGATGGTCAGGGGGCTGTCGGTCGCCATGCCCCTCGGCGGCGAGTTGGAACTTGCGCAGCGGCTCGAGGTAGAGGTTGAAGATGTAGGGCTGCGGGCTGTCGTAGATCCCGAGCTTCACCGCCCAGTCCTGGTAGGCGGTGTTCCACGGCTTGTAGAACTGTGCCGCCTCCGGGATGTGGTGAACGAATATGCCACCATTGGCGATGTAGCGTTCCAGTTGGTCGGGGTTCGGCGCGCCGCGCCCCGTGGCGCTGCCGTCGCCGCGAAACCCCATGAGCGGGCCGATGCCCGGCTTGCGCTCGTGCCGCGTGATGTAGTCGGCGTAATCGGCATAGGCGGGGCCGCCATCCTCGGCCACGAAGCCGGGCAGCCCCAGCCGCGCGCCGAGGTCGATCAGCACCGACTGGAAGCCCCTCACACCCGCGTGGCCGGGGCGGTCCGGCTCCACCACCGGCCAGCGGATCGCGTCGGCGGCGGCATCGGCCTCGGAAATCGGACGGTCGAGCAGGCTGATGCAGTCGTGGCGTTCGAGATAGGTCGTGTCGGGCAGGATCAGGTCGGCATAGGCCACCATTTCCGAGGAGTAGGCATCGGAATAGATGATGCGCGGGATGACATACGCGCCCGTCTCCGGGTCGGTGTCGGTCAGCATCTCCATCACGCGACCTGTGCCCATCGACGAATTCCACGCCATGTTCGCCATGTAGAGAAACAGCGTGTCGATCTTGTACGGGTCGCCCGCGTGGGCGTTCGAGATCACCATGTGCATCAGCCCGTGAGCCGACATCGGATTTTCCCAGGTGAAGGCCTTGTCGATCCGGGCAGGCGTGCCATCGGGCCGCAGAGCCAGGTCCTCCGGCCCCATCACGAAGCCCAGGTGCGGTCCGGCGAGCGGCTGGCCGGGATTGGCCCATGCGTTCGGGCGCGGGTGCGCCTCGGGCGGCTTGGGGTAGGGCGGCTTGAACCGGAACCCGCCGGGAACCTCGACCGTGCCGAGAAGGATCTGCAGCAGGTGCAGCGCGCGGGCGGTCTGGAAGCCGTTGGAATGGGCCGAGATGCCGCGCATCGCGTGCATGGCGACGGGGCGGCCGATCATCGTCCCGTGGCGATCGCCACGGAAATCGTTCCAGGGCTGCGCGATCTCGATCGCCTCGTCGAAAGCCACCCGCGCCAGTTCGGCGGCGAGCGCATGGATGCGCGCGGCCGGGATGCCGCAGCGTTCCGCGACGGCCTCGGGCGCGTGATCCTCGGACAGGTAGCGCTCTGCGAGCAGCTGGAATACTGGCCGGTGCGTGATCCCCGCGCGTCGGTAGCCATGCGCAAGTCCCGGTTTCACGCCGGGCGCGTCGAAGGCGGTGGGCAGGCCCGTCTTGCGGTCAAGCACCAGCATCTTGCCTTTCGCGTCGCGCAGGAACAGGCCGCGTTCCGGGCTGTCCGGGTCCTCGTTCACCAGCACCGGCGCATTGGTGAAGCGGGTCAGGTAATCGAGGTCGATCTTGCCGGCCTTCAGCAGGCAATGGATCAGCGACAGGATCAGCAAGCCGTCGGTGCCCGGCGTGATGCCGATCCAGTCATCGGCAACGGCATTGTAACCCGACCGGATCGGGTTGATCCCGATGACCCGCGCCCCGCGTGCCTTTAGCTTGCCGAGGCCGATCTTGATCGGGTTGCTGTCATGATCCTCGGCCACGCCGAAGAGCAGCAGCAGCTTCGTCCGGTCCCAGTCGGGCTGGCCGAATTCCCAGAACGCCCCGCCCATCGTGTAGATGCCCGCGGCGGCCATGTTCACCGAACAGAACCCGCCGTGCGCGGCGTAGTTCGGCGTGCCATAGGCCTGCGCCCACCAGCTCGTCAGCGATTGCGACTGGTCGCGGCCGGTGAAGAAGGCGAGTTTTTCCGGCGCGCTGTCGCGCAGCGGCGCCATCCAGTCCACCGCGGTCTGCAGGGCCTCGTCCCAGCTGATTTCTTCGAACTGCCCCGATCCGCGCGGCCCGACGCGGCGCAGCGGCGCGCGCAGGCGCGAGGGGGCATTGACCTGCATGATCCCCGCGCTGCCCTTGGCGCAGAGCACGCCCTTGTTCACCGGGTGGTCGCGGTTGCCCTCGATATAGGCGACCTGGCCCGCCTTCAGGTGCACGTCGATGCCGCAGCGGCAGGCGCACATGTAGCAAGTCGTCTTTCGGATTTCGTCCGAAACCTTGGGTGACAGGTCGAGCTTTGGTTCCAGGTGCCCCATCCGCCCTCCCGCGGTGTCAGTGCCGGGGGCAAGGATTGGCCGCCTCCCGGCCGGGATGCAATGCCCCCCGCCAAGATCCCCTGCGATGGCCGGGCGGCCTACGACGGAAAACCCCGTGATCTGCGGCTCTCGGGCGTGGTTTCCGCCGCCTGGCCGGATGTCGGTGCCTCAGTGGATGACCATCAGCCCCTCGCGCACCAGCCGCCGCACCAGCACCAGCTTGCCGGCATCGTCGAGCTCGCCGGGCAGGTCGCCGACGCGGAAGGCGCGGGTCGTCACCGCGAAGTCCAGCGCGTCCTTAGCGAAATCCGGCAGCTCGATCTCGGCGCCGTGGCAGACCAGCCGCACCGTGGCCTCCTCCTCGAGATGGATGAGGTCGTGAATCAGGTGCGGGCGCGCGCCGACCTGGCTGTCGATGCCGAGGGTCTTCAGCTTCACCAGCTCCGCCATCTGCCCCTCGACGCGCGGCACGCGGCCGGTCAGGAAATCCTGCTTGAAGCTCTCCATCAGCTTGCCGAGCGGCGCGCCTTCGGCGATCCGGCCCAGCATCGCCTCGAACGCGGCCTGGTGCGCGGAGAAGTCGTAGCCGGGGTTGGCGTAGCCCGGCGGCAGGGCATGGCGCAGGCTGGGGTCGCGATGCGCCATGATGTTCACCGCCTCGACCAGCACGTCGGCCCATGTCCGGCACATCAGACCGGTGGTGATGTGCAGCGAGGGCTCGCCGGTGGCGACGGCATCATGCGCAAGGCCGCGCGGCACGTAAAGCATGTCGCCCGGTTGCAGCAGGAAGCGGTCGGTTTCCTCGCCGACCTGGACCTGGCCCGGATCGTAAGCCTGCGAGGTCAGCGGCAGCTCGATCGGCGTGTCGTAGAAACGCCATTCCTTGGTGCCCGCGATCTGCAGCACGATCACGTCGTGGTCGTCGTAGTGTGCGCGGAACCCCTGGCTTTGCGCCTGGGTCATGTAGATGTTGGTCTGCACCCGCGAGGAAAACACCGATTCCAGCGCGCGGGAAAACCGCGCGAGGTTGGGCAGGCGTTCGTGCAGGCCCGAGAGGATCACGGTCGCGCCATCGTCGAACAACTGGTTGACGCGGACGGGGTCCACGAAGCCTGATTCGTAGGCGTAATCGGCGGCGGTGATGTCGCCGGCCGAGCGGGTGACGGTGATCTCGGGGACGCTGAGGCCCATCGTCGTCACAACCCGGTCGATATCCGCAAAGCTCAGCAGGTCGCCATAGTAGTCGGGGTCGTTGCGGGCGACGCGGAGTGGTGCCTTCTCGAAATTCTCGGAAAAGAATGTCGCGGTGCTGACTGGTGCGATGGTCCAGTCAAAGCTGTAATCTGGGGATGTCATGGGAACTCGCGGATAATTTCAGAACAGACCGTGATACTTTGACCACGCCCAAAGACAGTCGGCAATCCCCGGGCGACGTTGGGTCAACCCAACGTTGACCGGGATCGGACGCTCTGCGACAAATTGACGGGGACTATAGCAAGACTGCGGCGAAGAGGAGACACGTGCCATGTCCAGCGAAAACGAGAAGAAACAAAAGACGCTGTCCGACAGCGACATCAAGACCGAACACCAGGCCGGCCGACGCAACTTTCTCGGCCTCGTGGCCGTGGGCGGCGCGGCAGGTGCCGCGGCGGCACTGACCGGCACCCCGGCTCAGGCGCAATCGACCGACCGGGACAACGGTAACTGGACCGATCGCGGCGGCTGCGGCCGGGGCGGCGGCGGGCTTTACTCCGGGCGGACCGATGCCGACAACGGCAACATCACCGACCGCGCGGGCTACGGCCGGGGCGCGCCCTACTGCTGAGGACTCAAGACCTGCGGCACACAAGATCACGCGGCCCGTTCGGCCGCGTGTTTCTTTTTGCACGGACAGGGCAGAAGCCGTGCTTCAGATCATCCGGATCACGTCCTTGTCGATCGCCAGCACATAGCCCCTGCGCGCGATGTTCTTGATCAACAATTCGCTGACGATCTGGTTGCCGAGAGTATCGCGCAAACGCTTGATGCGCGTCGCGCCCGCCGCCTCGTCGGCGTCGGTCTCGTGTTTGCCCGACACCATCGATTCGATCTGCGCGCCCGACAGCACCTCGTCATCCAGCCGCGCCTCGGCCAGAACGGCCAGGGTCTCCATCGCCGCATCCGTCAGCTTGAATTCGAGGTTGTTGATCAGCACCACCCGTTCCTCGCGACTGAGGATCAGGGATGAGACCTGGATGCCCTGGCGCTCGATCTCGCCCATGCGGCGGTTCAGCGTCACGATGGTTATGAGGAAGACGAGGCAGGCCACCAGCAGCGCCGTGGCGAAGACCATCAGCACGAAGATCACCGCCCGGTAGCTTTCCAGCACCTTGGCGAAGGATGTGCCGGTTTGCGCCAGCACTTCCAGGATGCGCGTGGCCCCGGGGTCGCGCACGTCGTTCAGGACAAACACGTCCTCCACCGCCGCGTTGAAGGCGTCGGCGTCGGGCAGGTTCAGGAACAGCAGGACGGCCGAGGTCACGAGAACCGCGACCACCGCCAGAACGCCCAGTTGAACGACGCGGGTCGAGGCGATCCGCGTGTCAGAAACGGAGGAAATAGTCTCCGGCATCAGCCCTCCTCGACGTGAGGCCGGACTCATCGAAGACCGACACCACCTGCAACAGTTCCCAGCCGCCCTGCGCGATGCGGCTGGCGATCACGGGCGCGGCGGCCCCGACCGAACAGGCATTCGCCGGCAGTTCGAGGATACCGTAATGCAGTCTGAGGGGGTTATCCATCTTTGCGCGATAGTCGGCATAGCACTCGGCCAGCGCGGGGCTGGCGGTGAGGGCGGCGGCAGCCGTGGCGGCCGCCAGCAGGAGGGTGCGTATCTGTGTCATGGTCTTGTGCTCGATCGGTAAGGCGGGCCCCTGTGCCGGGGCGTCTGGGGTTGGTGTGCGCCATGCCGGGGGTGTCATGCAATGACAGGGCCGGATCGGGCGGGGGTTATCCAATAACAGGGCGCCGATATTGAGCGGCATGGGGCATCCGCGCCTTCTGGTGTCATCGTGCCACCCCCCGGCGCATCAAATGAACTCATTGGAGGCCCCTCATGCTCCGCTTTCTTCGTACCACCCTACCTGCCGTGGCGCTAAGCGCCGCGCTTGCGCTTGGCGCCATCGGTGCCAGCGCCACACAGGCCCAGGCCGACTCCCGTGACGCAGCCCGCGTTCTGGGTGGCGTCATCGCGCTCTATGCGCTGGGCCGCGCGCTCGAGAACCGCAACAACGACCATCGGCCGAGCCAGCACTACTACAACCCCAACCGGCCGCAGCATTACTATGCCCCTCAGCCGCCGCGGCACCAGCGGCTGGTTGCTCCGGCGCATTGCTACCGGGAATTCCAGACCCACAACGGCTTCTTCCGTGGCTATGCCGGCGATTGCCTGCGGCAGAGCGTGCACGTGAACCTGCCGAACGCCTGCGCGCGCCAGTTCCGCACCAACCACGGCCAGCGCACTTTCTATGCCGGCAACTGCATGGCCAACCACGGCTGGGTGCGCGAGACGCGCTACAACCACTGAGCTGAAACTATAAGTCGAGCAGACAGTCGGGCGGTGCCTTCGGGGGCCGCCCGTTCTTGTGTCGGCGGGGGTGTCGTGGGATTACGGGGCATGGACAGGCCGTTGCCCGATTACACCCATGAAGCCGCGCTGGGCGCGCGCGTTGCCGGCGTGGACGAGGCCGGGCGCGGCCCCCTGGCGGGCCCGGTGGCGGCGGCGGCCGTGGTGTTGGACCCCGGCAGGTTGCCGCTTGGCCTGAACGATTCCAAGGTCCTGACCGCCGCCCGGCGGGAGGCGCTGTTCGAGCAGATCCACGCTTGCGCCGAAGTCTCGCTCGCCTGGGCCAGCGTGGAGGAGATCGACCGCCTGAACATCCGCGCCGCCTCGCTGCTGGCGATGCGCCGCGCAATCGAGGGGCTGCGCTCGGTGCCCTGCGCCGCGCTGATCGACGGCAACGCCTGCCCCGACGGGCTGCCCTGCCGGGGCGTGATGCTGATCAAGGGCGACGCGCTGAGCGTATCGGTCGCCGCCGCCTCGATCATCGCCAAGGTCGCGCGCGACCGGGTGATGAGGGCGCTGGCCGCCGAATTTCCCGGCTATGGCTGGGAGGTCAACGCAGGCTATCCCACGGCGGCGCACCGCGCTGCCCTACTACATCTGGGGGTCAGTCCCCACCATAGACGGTCGTTTCGTCCGGTGCACAACATCTTGCTATCTGCCGACTCACAACACATTGATTCCAATAAATAAATTGACGCCGAATCGGTTTTGGGCGACTCTGCCCCCAGACCGGGAACGCCCGACAGAGGCGTGGCAAAGAGGCAGAGATGACAATCAAGACAAAACAACAGGCGGCGCCCGCGCTGCCGCTCAACACGATTCTGGCCGGCGACTGCATCGAGATGATGCGCGGGCTTCCCGAGGCGTCGGTCGACCTGATCTTTGCCGACCCGCCCTACAACCTCCAGTTGAAGGGCAGCCTGCACCGGCCGAACAACACGCTGGTCGATGCCTGCGACGACGAGTGGGACCAGTTCGCCAGCTTCGCCGCCTATGACGCCTTCACCAAGGCCTGGCTGGCCGAGGCGAAGCGGCTGCTGAAGCCCGACGGCGCGATCTGGGTGATCGGCAGCTACCACAACATCTTCCGCGTCGGGGCGGAGTTGCAGAACCAAGGCTACTGGATCCTGAATGACGTGGTCTGGCGCAAGGCCAACCCGATGCCGAACTTCCGCGGCATGCGGCTGACCAATGCGCATGAGACGATGATCTGGGCGACGAAAAGCGACGGCGCGAAATACACTTTCAACTACGAGGCGCTGAAGGCGCTGAACGAGGGCGTGCAGATGCGGTCGGACTGGGTGATCCCGATCTGCAACGGCGGCGAGCGGCTGAAGGACGACAAGGGCGACAAGGCGCATCCGACGCAGAAACCCGAGGCGCTCTTGCACCGCATTCTCGTCGGCTCGACCCGGCCCGGCGACGTGGTGCTGGACCCGTTCTTCGGCACCGGCACCACCGGCGCGGTCGCCAAGATGCTCGGCCGCGACTTCATCGGCATCGAGCGCGAGGAAAGCTACCGCAAGATCGCGGAGAAGCGGCTGGCCAATGTGCGCCGGCTCGACCGCGGCGCGCTCGAGGTGAGCACGTCGAAACGGGCCGAGCCGCGGGTGCCCTTCGGCCAGCTCGTCGAGCGCGGGATGCTGCGGGCGGGCGAGATGCTGACCAATGCGCGCGGGCAGATGGCCAAGGTGCGGGTCGACGGCACGCTCATTGCCGATGACGTGAAGGGCTCGATCCACCAGGTCGGCGCACGGCTGGAGGGCGCGCCCTCGTGCAACGGCTGGACCTACTGGCATTTCCTCCGCGACGGCAAGACCGTGCCGATCGACGTGCTGCGCCAGCAATTGCGCGCCGAGATGGAGCGGTAGGCGGAGCCGAGGTGCGCCTGAAGGCGCACCCTACGGACAGCGGCGGGAATACGCAGCGTGCGCCTTCAGGCGCACCTATGCCGCGGCGCGCCCGCCCGTCGCAACCTGTCGTTGATCGCGCGGCCAAGGCCCTTTTCGGGAATCGCGGCCACCCGGATCGCGGGCGCGCCGCGCGCGGCAGCCAGCGCGTCGGCCGTGTGCAGCACCGCGAAGAGGCTGGCGGCGGCTTCGTGCAAATCACCGGCGGATGACAGGGTCAGGTCGCCGCCCGTGGTGCCGAATCCGACGGTGATCTCGCCCGGTTGTGGCGCCCCGCCAAGGTGCAGCGGCGCGCGCGGCGCGTAATGGCTGGCCAGTTGCCCCGGTGCCTCGACCTTTGCCCCCGGTGTGGTGTCGCCGATCAGCGACCCGGTCAGCGGCTCGATCGCCTCGCGTGGCAGTCCGCCCTCCCGCAACAGCCGCGTGGCGGCGGGGCCGGGGGCGAGGATGGTGGATTCGACCCCGACCGTGCAGGGTCCGGTATCGAGCACGGCGGCAACCTTGTCGCCGAGCCCGGCGATCACATGCTCTGCCGTCGTCGCGCTGATTCTGCCCGAAGGATTGGCCGAGGGCGCGGCGACGGGGCAGCCCGCCGCGCGCAGCACCGCCTGCATCGCCGGGTGCGCGGGCACCCGCAGCGCAACGGTGGGAAGGCCCGCCGTCACCAGCGGTGACAGGCCGTGACCCGGCTTCAACGGCAGGACCAGCGTGAGGGGGCCGGGCCAGAAGGCCCCGGCCAGCGCGCGCGCCTCGTCAGAGACCTCCGCAATCCGCTCGGCGGCGGCCAGCCCCGTCACATGCACGATCAGCGGGTTGAAGGCGGGCCGCCCCTTGGCGGCGAAGATCGCGGCTACGGCGGCATCGTTCGTGGCATCGGCGGCCAGCCCGTAGACCGTTTCCGTCGGCAGCGCGACCAGCGCGCCCTGCCGCAAAAGCGCGGCCGCGCGGGCGTGGCCGGCAGCGGTATCAGCAAGGATCTCGGGCGAGGACATGGCTCTGACGTCACGTTGTGGTTGATCGCGGCCCGCGCACGCGCCTAGCCTTCGGGCGACAGGGCCGAGGGGGTAGCGCGCTTTCCGCCCCCGTGCAATGACAAGCCCGTGCAAGGCCGCACCAGACCGGGAGATCTGTTCATGCCCTACCGCGCACCCGTTGCCGAGTTCGAATTCCTGCTGTCCCATGTCACGGGCTTCGACCGCGTCACCGCGACTGAGCGCCATGCCGAGGCCACGCCGGACACCGTTCGCGCGCTGCTGACCGAGGCAGGCAAGATCTGCGAAGAGGTGCTGGCGCCGCTGAACCGCGTCGGCGACATGCATCCGGCGCGGCTGGAGAACGGCGTGGTCCGGACCTCGCCCGGGTTCGCGGAAGGCTACAAGGCGATCGCCGGTGCTGGGGTCACGGCCATTTCGGCCGACCCGCAATATGGCGGCCTTGGCCTGCCCATCGCGGTGGCGACCTGCGTGAACGACATGGCGGGCGCGGCCTGCCTCGCGCTCCAGTTGAACACGCTGATGACGCAGGGCCAGATCGAGGCGCTGGAGCACCACGCCAGTGACGAGATCAAGGCGCTGTATCTGCCGAAGCTCTCCAGCGGCGACTGGTCGAGCACGATGAACCTGACCGAGCCGCAGGCGGGATCCGACGTGGGGGCGCTGACGACGCGGGCCGAGCCCAACGGCGATGGCACCTACAAGATCACCGGGCAGAAGATCTACATCACCTGGGGCGACAACGACTTCACCGAGAACGTGGTGCATCTTGTCCTCGCCCGCCTGCCCGACGCGCCGGGGGGGACCAAGGGCATTTCGCTCTTCCTGGTGCCCAAGCTGATCCCCGAGGCGGATGGCACGCCCGGCGTCGCCAACAGCCTCAAGGTCGTCGGGCTGGAACACAAGCTGGGCCTCCACGCCTCGCCGACCTGCGTGATGCAGTATGACGGCGCCACCGGCTGGCTGGTGGGCGAGGAGAACCGGGGGATGGCGGCGATGTTCACGATGATGAACAACGCCCGGCTCGGCGTTGGCGTTCAGGGCGTGTCGATCGCGGATGCCGCGACGCAGGGCGCCGTCGCCTATGCCGCCGACCGCAAGCAGGGGCGGCCCCTCGTGGAGGGCGGCACCGGCACGATCCTCGACCATGCCGATGTGCGGCGGATGCTGATGGAGATGAAGGCCGAGACCTTCGCCGCCCGCGCGCTGGCGCTGGACCTTGCCGTGTCGATCGACCTTGGGCACTCGGGAGACGCGGACGAGGCCGCGCGCGCCGCGGTGCTGACGCCGCTTGCCAAGGCCTATGGAACAGAAATGGGCATCAAGGTCGCCAACATCGGCATCCAGGTCCACGGCGGCATGGGCTACATCGAGGAGACCGGCGTGGCGCAATACGTCCGCGATGTGCGGGTCAGCGCGATCTACGAGGGCACCAACGGCATCCAGGCGATGGACCTTGTCGGCCGCAAAATGGCGGATGGCGGCGAGGCCATCGGCACTCTGATCGACGCGGTGGAGGCCGAGGCGCAGGGTGCGGGCGATCTCGGCCAGCCGGTCGCCGCGATGGCGGGTGCGCTGCGCGAAGCGACCGAGGCGATGCTGGCGAAGGAGTTTAACGACCGCTTCGGCGGCGCCGTGCCCTACCTGATGGGGTTCGCGCGGGTTCTGGGTGCGCTCTACCACCTGCGCGCCGCGCAGGCGGGTAACGGCACGCGCAAGTCGCTGGCGCGGTTCTACATCACCCGGCTTCTGCCCGAGGCGCATGGCCTCTTCGCGCAGGCAGGCGAAGGTGCGGCGGGGCTTTACGACCTCTCACCCGACGATCTCGCGGCATGATCCAGACCCCGATCGAGGCCGCCCCCGCACCGGGCGAGGCCGTGGAGATCGCCGACGGCGTGCTGTGGCTGCGCATTCCGCTGCCGATGGTGCTGGACCACGTCAACGCCTACGCCCTGCGCGACGAGGACGGCTGGACGCTGATCGACACCGGGATCGACACGGCCCAGACCCGCGCGCTGTGGGAGGCGGTGCTGGAAGGGCCGCTGCGGGGCCTGCCCGTCACCCGATTGATCGTCACCCACCACCACCCCGACCATGTCGGCCTTGCCGGCTGGTTCCAGGAGCGCGGCGTCGAACTCTACATGACGCGCACCGCCTGGCTGTTCGCGCGGATGCTGACGCTGGACGCACAGGTGCTGCCGACCGACGAAACCCTTGCCTTCTGGCGCAGCGCCGGCATGGATCCGGCCCTGTTCGAGGCGCGCCGGGCCGAGCGCCCGTTCAACTTCGCCGACATGGTCCATCCGATGCCGCTGGGGTTCTCGCAGCTGAGGGAGGGCGGCACGATCCGCATGGGCGGGCGCGTCTGGGACATCCGCTTCGGCCACGGCCACGCCCCCGATCACGCGACCTTCTGGAGCCAGGACGGCGAGCTTGTCATCGGCGGCGACCAGATGCTCGCGACGATCTCGCCCAACCTCGGCGTCTACGCGACCGAGCCTGACGCCGACCCGGTGGGCGACTGGCTGGACGCCTGCGCGGCGCTGCTGCCGCATGCGCGGCCCGGTCAACTGGTCCTTCCCGGCCACAAGCTGCCCTTCACCGGGCTGCCCGACCGGCTGCGGCAGATGATCGACAATCATCACGGCGCTCTCGCCCGGCTGCGCGCGCATCTGGAGAAGGGGCCGAAAACCGCGGCCGAGTGCTTCCCGCCGCTGTTCAAGCGCAAGATCGACGCCGACAGCTACAGCCTCGCGCTGGTGGAGGCGGTGGCGCACATGAACCACCTGTTCACCATCGGCGAGGTGACGCGCGAGCGGCGCGACGACGGGGCGTGGCTCTATCGCCTCAGCCGTTGACGGTTGGTGCCATGACCCGGTGCCGGAAGGGCTGACAGGGTGAACGGAATGCGGTATTGCCCGCTCAACGCGAACATTTGCCCGAGACCGGAGGGGAAACAACATGGCCGACCAGCATCACAAGCAAGGCGAAATGGATATCACCGAGCAGGAAAAGACCTTTGCGGGCTTCGTGCGGATGGTGGTGAACGTCGGGATCGTCTGCATCCTGATCGTCCTCTTCCTGGCCCTCTTCGCACGATGAAAAGCCTGTTGCGCCTGTGCGCCGCGCTGGCCCTTGCCGGCGCGCTGGCCGGTTGCGCCGCGGAAGAGGTCTGGGCCCCGGAAGAGGCCGTGCAGCGCGCTGCCTACAGCCCCGGCGGCTCGCCCACCGTAACGCTGGTCACGATGATCTCGAACTCCAGCGGGTCGGGCGGGCACTCCGCCCTGATCATCGACGGCGCGCAGCGCGTGGTCTTCGACCCGGCCGGCAGCTGGCACCACCCGCAGGTGCCGGAACGCAACGACGTGCTTTACGGCATGTCGCCGACGCTGATGGGCTACTACATGGATTACCATGCGCGCGAGACCTACCACGTCGTCTTGCAGGAGGTCGACGTGACGCCTGCCACGGCCGCGTCATTGATCGCGTCGGTGCAAAGCTACGGCGCGGTGCCGCAGGCGCAGTGCTCGCTCTCGATCAGCCGGGTGCTGAGCAGGACACCGGGGTTCGAATCGATCGGAACCAGCTGGTACCCGGTCCGCACGATGAACCGCTTCGGCGAGTTGCCGGGCGTGCGCGAAAGCCAGATCTTCGACGACGATTCCGACGACAACCTGGAATTGCTGCAGGCGCAGGCCCGTGCGGCCCAAACCCAGGCCGTCGCGGCGGAGATCGCAGGCGGGCTCTGATCCACTCGATTCGCTGAAAAAACAAAACCCCCGGGCCATGGGCGCGGGGGTTTATCTTTCGATGGCTCGCAATGGCCGATCTTTGCGGAAATGTCTTACAACATCCCTTCGCGTTGCGCCTTCTTGCGCGCCAGCTTACGGGCGCGGCGGATGGCCTCGGCCTTCTCGCGCGCTTTCTTTTCCGAGGGTTTTTCGTAATGTTGCTTGAGCTTCATTTCACGGAAAACGCCTTCGCGCTGAAGTTTCTTCTTCAGAGCCCGGAGCGCCTGATCGACATTGTTGTCGCGAACACTGACCTGCATTCTGGTGTCACCACCTTCCTAAGTTAGAGTTTCGTTTGAAAGCAGGAGGTGGCCATATAGCAAAGGCCTCCTATCTTGTCTACTCTCCGCGCCACCGGAACCCGAGGGGGTCACAGATGAGCGACAGCACCGAGCAACCCGCCGATCCGAAGGCCCGCCTGATCGAGGCGGCGCTGATGCACGTCCCCTTCGACGGCTGGTCGGAGGCCAGCTTTCGCGCGGCCAGCGCCGACGCAGGGCTGACCACCGCCGAGGCGCGCGCGCTGTTTCCGCGCGGCGCGGTGGATCTGGCTCTGGCATTCCACGCGCAGGGCAACGCGGCGATGGTGACCCGGCTGCGCGCCACCGAACTGACGGCGCTGCGCTACAGCGACCGGGTCGCGCTGGCCATCCGCACCAGGCTGGACCTGGTCGAGCATGACAAGGAAGCGGTGCGCCGCGGCGTGACACTCTTCGCGCTGCCGGTCTACGCGGCCGACGGGGCCAAGGCGCTCTGGCAGACGGCCGACGCGATCTGGACCGCGCTGGGCGACACTTCGGACGACCTGAACTGGTACACCAAGCGCGCGACGCTGTCGGGGGTCTATTCCTCGACCCTGCTCTACTGGCTCGGCGACCAGTCGATGGACCACGCCGCGACCTGGGCCTTTCTCGATCGCCGGATCGACGACGTGATGCGTATCGAGACGGCGAAGAAGAAGCTGCGCGAGAACCGGGTGCTGAAGCCGTTCCTCGCAGGCCCCGAGTGGCTGGCCAGCCGCATCAGGGCGCCGGGCGCCGCCCCCGTCGACCTGCCGGGCCGCTGGCGCGGCTGACACGGCCGCGGCATCGCTGCCCTTGCCCCATCGGGCCCGACCCGTCATCCCTAGGCCCCGGACAGAGACGACGGAGGCCCCCATGACCGACACGATGCGCGCGATCGAGATCACCGAACCCGGCGGCCCGGAGGTGTTGCAGCCGACGACGCGCCCGGTGCCGGTGCCGGGCTCGGGCCAGATCTTGATCAAGGTCGACCACGCCGGGGTCAACCGCCCCGATGCCCTGCAACGCGCCGGCAGCTACGCGCCGCCCCCCGACGCCTCGGACCTGCCGGGGCTGGAGGCGGCGGGCACCATCGCCGCCGTCGGGTCCGACGTCAGCCGCTGGGCCGTGGGCGATGCCGTCTGCGCACTGCTGCCGGGCGGCGGTTACGCCGAATACGTCGTCACCCACCAGGACCACGCGCTGCCGGTGCCCGACGGCCTCACGATGGCCGAGGCGGCGGCGCTGTGCGAAACCTTTTTCACCGTCTGGTCCAACGTCTTCATGCGCGGCGGCCTGACCGCGGGCGAGCGGTTCCTCGTCCACGGCGGCTCCTCCGGCATCGGAACCACGGCGATCCAGCTGGCCCATCATTTCGGCGCACGGGTCTTCGCCACCGCCGGCTCGGCCGAGAAATGCGCGGCCTGCGAACGCCTCGGCGCCGAGCGCGCGATCAACTACCGCGACGAGGATTTCGTGGAGATCCTCAAGGCCGAGGGCGGCGCCGACCTGATCCTCGACATGGTCGGTGGCCCCTACCTGCCGCGCAACGTGAAGGCGCTGGCTGATGACGGCCGCCTCGTGCAGATCGCCTTCCTGCAGGGCCCGAAGGTGGAGCTGAACTTCGCCCAAGTGATGATGCGCCGCCTCACGATCACCGGCTCGACCCTCCGCCCGCAGTCGGACGCCGCCAAGGCCGACATCGCGGCCCAGCTGGCCCCCCATGTCTGGCCGCTGATCTCCTCCGGCCAGATCGCGCCGGTGATGGACCAGGTCTTCGCGCTGGAAGACGCATCCAAGGCGCACGCCCGGATGGAAAGCTCCGCCCATATCGGAAAGATCGTGCTGAAGGTGTGAAGCGAGTTTGCCGCACTGGCTCCTCGGTTGTGGCTGATTTCTGCCACAGCCGGCCTGTCATGGTAGCGCTGTCGCCGCGGAGGGCCTGATGACGGAAATCGTGTTTGTCGGTGCCTTGAGCCTCGCTATCCTTGTCCTTCTGCTGGTCCTGGGATCGCCGGGCGTCAAAGGCGCGCGGGGTGAACGCCGCGTCAGCGCCTTCCTGCGCAAACACCTCGCTGAGACCGATTATCGCGTACTCGACGACCTGACCTTGCCGGCGCGGGGAGCCACCACGCAGGTCGATCACGTTGTCATCTCCCGGTTTGGGGTCTTCGTCGTCGAAACCAAGAACATGACCGGATGGATATTTGGCGGCGCAAATCAGGCGCGTTGGACGCAGGCCGTGCACCGCAAGAAGTCGCCATTTCAGAACCCGCTCCACCAGAACTACGGCCACGTGAAAACTGTCGAGACGCTGACGGGTCTTTCTGAAGACCAAATCCATAACGTCGTGGTCTTCGTTGGAGATGCCATTCCCAAGTCGGAGATGCCGCCGAACGTGTCTTGGGGCTGCCGGGACTTGCTCCGCCACATCACGGCGCACCAGAGCCCTGTCATGTCGGCCGATCAGGTGGGGAGGGTTGCAGACCTACTGACGGGCGCGCAACTTGAGCGCGGTGCGGAGACGCGAAAATCGCACCTGCGTCACGTGAAGGCGCTCAAGGCCGACCGCGGTCCTACTGGCACCAAATGTCCGACTTGCGGAGGCGATTTGGTGATGCGGACAGCGCGAAAGAGCGGCAAGGCCTTTCTGGGATGCACGAATTTTCCGAGGTGCAAGGGAATGAGGCAGGTGGCGCAGCAGGCCGGCAACGTGGCTGACCTGCCGCGAGCCTGACACTCGGTTAGTCTACCGCCCCCCGAACGCGTGCCACCCGGCGGCGTAGCGCGTCAGGCCGGTGAGGGCTGCGGCGGCGGCGAAGGTGTAGGCCAGCGGCGGGAAGGCCCCGGGGAAGAGGCTGAAGAGGGCGAAGACGGCGATGGTCTCGAAGCCCTCCGTCAGCCCGCCGAGGTAGTAGATGCCCTTCATCGGGTAGTCCTCCGCCGCCATCCCACGCTTGGCCGCGACCACTGCGAAGGCGAGGAAGGACGTTCCCGACAGCACGAAGCTGGTGATGAGCACCGCCCCCGGCACCGCATTCGCCGCAGGGTCGGCCAGCACGAAGCCCAGCGGGAAGGCGGCGTAGAACACGAAGTCGAGCGCGATGTCGAGGAAGGCGCCCCGATCGGTCGGCCCCGTGACCCGCGCCACCGCGCCGTCCAGCCCGTCGGCCAGCCGGTTCAGCGCGAGGCACAGCAGTGCCAGACCGAAAAGCCCGAAGGCGGCCGCCCCCGCGCCGGCCAGCCCGACGAGACAGCCCGCGACGGTCAGCTGGTCGGCCCGCACGCCACGCGCGGCGAGCCATTGGCCGGGGGGGGCCAGCAGGCGGCGTTGCACGGGCAGGAGGGCGGCGTCGATCATGACGAAGCATTCCCCGCGCGGCCATCGCAGGTCAATCGGGCGGCGGTCACGGTCGCGTCACCCAGACAGGTCCGCCACCAGCGCCGGCAGCCCGCCCAGGTCGGGCAGTTCGTGGAACCTCTCCTGCCCCTCGGGGGCCTCCGCATGTTCCACGGACCAGGTCAGGCCGTGGGGCACGAAGACGCCCCAGGACCCGGCCTCCAGCGCCGGGCGCACGTCGGATTTCATCGAGTTGCCGACCATCATCGCGCGCGCCGCGCCGTCACCATGGCGGGCGAAGATGCGTTCGTAGGTGGCGCGGCTCTTGTCCGAGACGATCTCCACCGCGTCGAACATCTCGCCAAGGCCCGATTGCGCCAGCTTGCGCTCCTGGTCCAGCAGGTCGCCCTTGGTGATCAGCACCAGCCGGTGGCGCGCGGAAAGCTCCTTCACGACGTCGCCCGCGTGCGGCATCAGCTCGATCGGGTGGCGCAGCATGTCCTGTCCGGCGGTCAGGATCTCGCCGATCACGCTGGCGGGCACGCGGCCTTCGGTCACCTCGATCGCGGTCTCGATCATCGACAGCATGAAGCCTTTGATGCCGAAGCCGTAATGGCCAAGGTTGCGCGTCTCGGCGGCCAGCAGCCGGGTGTCCAGATGCGCGCGGTCGGCGTGGTCGGCCAACAGCTCGGCGAAGCGGTCCTGCGTCAGGCGAAAGAAGGCCTCGTTCTGCCACAGCGTGTCGTCGGCATCGAACCCGATCGTCGTCAGTCGGGAGGTCATTGCCCTTACCCCTCTTTTCTGAAACGCCCAGTGTCTTATATACTTCGCCCATGCAAGGGACAGCCGGCAGACTCATGTCGAGTGGAGACGCGATGCAGACCGATGCCTGGCAGATGATGGCCGACAAGCCCAAGACCGACGGCGAGTCGGATGTCATCACCAAGACCAAACCCAAGACGCAGCGCCCGCCGCTCTACAAGGTGCTGCTGCTGAACGACGATTACACGCCGATGGAATTCGTCGTGCACGTTCTCGAGCGGTTCTTTGGCGTGTCCCATTCGCAGGCGGTCGAGATCATGCTGACCGTCCACAAGAAGGGCGTTGCCGTGGTCGGCGTGTTCTCCTACGAGATCGCGGAAACCAAGGTGGCGCAGGTGATGGATTTCGCCCGCCGCAACCAGCACCCGCTGCAATGCACGATGGAGAAAGAGGACTGATCGGTCCTCGCCCGACATGACCCCAGACAGATGGACCCTTGCGCTGGAGGCGGGCGAGTTGACCCTGCCGACCGGCCCCGCATTGGTGCTGCGTGCTCAGGGCGACGCGGATTATGCCGCGCTGGGTGATGTGACCTGCGTGCAGGGCTACGCGCCCGATCACGACCGGTTGGCCGCGCGTGGCCTGAGCGTCTCGCCCGACCTGCCCGAGGGCGAAAGCTATGCCGTGGCGCTGGTCCATATCGTCAAGGCCAAGGCCGGCACGCTCGGCAGCATCGCCGAGGCGCTGCTGGCCCTGCGCCCCGGTGGCCTGCTCCTCGTCGACGGCCAGAAGGAGGAGGGGATCGAATCGATCCTCAAGGTGCTGAAGGGCGCCTTCGACATCGGCGGCGTCTTTTCCAAGTCACATGGCAAGCTCGTCTGGCTCACCCGGCCCGACACGCTGCCCGAGGTGGTGATGGAGTGGATGCCGGAACCGACCGAGACCGAAGACGGATACCTCACCGTTCCCGGCGGCTTTTCCGCCGACGGGCCGGACCGCGGGTCCGAACTGCTGGTGGCGCTGGTGCCCGAGCTGATGGGCCGCGTCGCCGACCTCGGCGCAGGCTGGGGCTACATCGCGGGCGAGATCCTGTCGGAACAGGACGGGATCGAGACGCTGGACCTGATCGAGGCCGACCATGCCATGCTCGAGGCGGCGGCGGCCAACATCGACGATCCGCGCGCGCGGTTCCATTGGGCCGACGTGACGCGGTTCGAGCCCGAGGCGCAGTATGACGCCATCGTCTCGAACCCGCCTTTCCACCAGGGCCGCCGCGCCGACCCGGCGCTCGGCCGCGCCTTCATCGCGGCGGCGGCTAGGATTCTGAGCCCGCGCGGGCGATTTTTCATGGTGGCGAACCGCCATCTGCCGTATGAGGACGCCCTGAAAGCCGCCTTTGGAACCGGGCGGCTCATGGGCGAGCTTGAAGGCTACAAGATCTACGAGGCGGCGAAGCCGAAACGGTAAGCGCCCGCAGTCAGGAACCATTCAGACATGTCACTTTCCATCCAGGGCAAGACTGCCATCGTGACCGGTGCCGCCAACGGCGTCGGCCTTGCGATCGCGCGGCATTTCGTGGATCGCGGCGCGAACGTGATGTTCGCCGACCGCGACAAGGCGCGGCTTCTCGACGAATGCGGCGAGATCGAGGACGACAAGGGCCAGATCCGCTGCTTTGCCGGCGACCTGCGCGAAAAGCTGACGATCGAAAACCTCGTGTCCGCGACCGTGGATGCCTTCGACGGCATCGACATCCTCGTGAACGCGAGCCGCCAGTTGCTGAAGACTGACCCGCTCGATCCGACCGACACCTCGATCGAGACCTTGCTGGACCAGAACATGTTCACCGCGCTGCGTCTCAGCCAGGCGGTGGCCAAGCGGATGATCTCGCGCGCCGAGGACGAGGAACGCGCGGGCGACGCCATCATCGGGTCGATCGTGAACCTCTCCTCCATCGCGGCGCGGCGCACGCATCCCGAGTTGATGGGCTATTCCATCGCGGCCGCCGCGCTTGACCAGGCGACGCGCTCGCTGGCCGTGGCGCTGGCGCCGCACCGGATCCGGGTGAACGCGGTGGCCTTCGGCTCGGTCATGTCGGCCAGCCTGAAGTCCGCGCTGACCGAGACCGAGGGGCTGCGCGAGGATATCCGCCAGTGCACGCCCATGGGCCGCATCGCCTCGGCCCGCGAGGTGACGGGCGCGGTGCAGTTCCTGGCCTCGGAAGGCGCGGGGTTCATCACCGGCGAGGTGTTGACCGTCGACGGCGGCCGCACGCTGCTCGACAGCGCGAGTATTGCCGCGCACTGAGCGGTCAGCCTGCAGAACCGTCGCAGGGCAGGAGCGCGGGGCCTATGATGGCCCAGCCGCCGAAGACGCCCTCGACCGAGTTTTCCGACGGGAACACCATCAGGAAATCGTAGTCTCCGCGCGCGAAATGGGCGAAGCCAACCGACATGCCGGGCTGCAGCCATCCAGTCACCGGCGCATCCGCGCGCGCACCGCTCCGCAGGGCCAGGGGATCGCCGCGATAGCCCAGGCAACCGCTCTCGCCGATGTCGCGCACCGGGATGTCCTCGAACAGCCGGTAAAGCTCCAGCAGGCCGGGATCGTTGAGCGTGGTGCGCGTGGTGTCGACGGCACAGGCGTAATCCGTCTCGAGGCTGCGGATCTGTGCGACGGTTGCAGCGGCCTCGGCCGTCAGCGCCGGGTCGGTCGTCGTGCAACCGGCATTGTCAAAGAGCGCGCGGCCCAGCGGGGTGGAAAAGCAGTAGCCGGCCCGGTCGAAGATCAGGTTGCGCGCGACCCACCAGTCTTCGCACTGGGGCCCCTCGGCCGTGGCGGTGGTGGCGGCAAGGGCGCAGGCAGCGGTCAGAGCGAGGGGGCGGAGCATCGCATGTCCTCCGGGGAACCTGCGGGCGACGATAGGCCCACGCAGTCCACCCGTCCATGCGGCCCCTTGGCCGGCACGAAAAGACCCCGGTCCATGCGGCCCGGGGTCTGAAACAGGGTCGGACGGTTGAAGGTCGGTCGAAGATCAGCGGCGGTTCTTGCGGCCGTTGTCTTCCTCGTCCTCATCCTCGTCGTCATCGGTGTTGGCGGGCAGGTTGAACAGGCTCTCGGCGTCGTATTGGCGCGTCGGCTTGTGCTCGTCCTCGTCGGTTCCGCCGAGCGTGAAGGTCTCCAGCCCCGAGATCGAGGAGGGGATGCGCGCATCGGTGTCCATGCCGAGGCTCTGCTCGGTCGAGACCAGCTTCATCCGCTCGTCATCGGTCATCACGCCGCCTTCGCGCGCGCGCTTGGCGTTTGCCTTCTGCACCGCGGCGTCGAGCTCCGACTGCTTGCACAGCCCCAGCGCCACCGGGTCGATCGGCTGGATGTTCGAGATGTTCCAGTGCGTCCGCTCGCGGATCGTCTGGATCGTGGGCTTGGTGGTGCCGACCAGCTTGGAGATCTGGCTGTCGCTCAGCTCCGGGTGGAATTTCACCAGCCACAGGATCGAGGCCGGGCGGTCCTGCCGCTTGCTCAGCGGAGTGTAGCGCGGGCCGCGGCGCTTTTCCTCGCCCAGGGCGGCCGCGTTGAATTTCAGCTTTAGCACATGGGACGGGTCGCCCTCGGCGATCTTGATCTCGTCTTCGGTCAGCTGGTTGTTCACGACCGGGTCGAAGCCCTTGACGCCCGCGGCCACGTCGCCGTCGGCGATGCCCTGAACCTCAAGCTCGTGCAGCCCGCAGAAATCGCCGATCTGCTTGAAGCTGAGCGTGGTGTTGTCCACCAGCCAGACGGCGGTGGCCTTGGCCATGATCGGTTTGTTCATCGTGATCCGTCCTTCAGATACGCCTCATCCCCTGCCGGTCCAGCCGGCGGCGGAGGGTGGTCCGCCATTCCTCGATTTCGGGGAAGTCGCGGGGTATATAGGCGCGCAAACGACCAGAGGAAAGAGAAAATGAAAAGATGGCTTGCCGTGCTGATCTGGCTCGGCGGCGCGGCCTGGGCCGAGGGCGAGCGCGCGGGAGAGTTCGACTACTACGTGCTGTCGCTCAGCTGGACGCCCACCTGGTGCGCGCTGGAGGGTGATGCGCGTGCGTCGCCGCAATGCGATCGGGGGCAGGGGCACGGGTTCACGCTGCACGGGCTCTGGCCGCAATACGAGGCCGGCTGGCCCAGTTTCTGCCCCACCGTCGAACGGGCGCCGTCGCGGACCGAGACCGGCGCGATGGCAGATATCATGGGAACATCGGGCCTGGCGTGGCACCAGTGGCGCAAGCACGGGTCGTGTTCGGGCCTGTCGTCGCAGGACTATTTCCGCCTGTCGCGGCTGGCCTATGGGCAGGTCACGCGCCCCGACCTGCTGCGGCAACTCGACCGCGAGGTGCGCCTTCCCGCCGAGGTGATCGAGGAGGCGTTCCTGGAGGCGAACCCCGCCCTGACCGACGACATGCTCACCGTCACCTGCCAGGGCGGCCGCGTACAGGAGGTGCGGATCTGCCTGACCCGCGACCTGGAGCCGCGCGGCTGTGCCGCGGACGTGGCCCGCGATTGCACGCTGCAAGACGCGCTTTTCGCGCCGATGCGGTGAGCGTAATCTAGGCACCAGAGGCGTAGAGCAGTGCGATATCGCGTTGGTAAAGCTCGCAGCCGGCGGTTTCGGACACCACGACCGCCTGCGTCGCCCGCAGCACGATCACGCAGCCGTTCTGAAAGCTGTATTCGCGCTCCCCGCCCGGAAGCTGCCGCTGCGCCGGCACCTCGTCCTGCGGGCGGGCCGGCTCTGTCGGCGCGGGGTCGATGCAGCCGGTCATCAAAAGCGGCAGCACAAGCACGATCAGACTTTTCATGGGGCATCCTCCGGGTGTCGGGGTCAACGCGGGCGGGCCGGTTCTGTTCCCGCTCCGACAGCCCCCGGAGGTTCCGTCAGCATGTCCGGCCCGCGCTGATTGGTTGTGAAGCCCGCCCGCCCTGGTGCACACAGGGCCATGGACGACGCACGCTTCGGTTTCGACCTCTATCACATCTTGCTCGTCGCGCTCGGCGCGAGCCTTCTGGTGTCCTACTGGCTGCCGCACCTGTTCCTGCGCCGCCCGCCCGCGGCGACGGCGCTGCTGATGGGCTGCGGCATGGTCGGCTCGCTCCTTTTCCCGGGCGTGGTCGCGGGGATAGACCCGACTGACAATCCCGCCATCTGGGAAACCGCCGCCGAACTGGTCGTCATCATTGTGCTCTTCGCGACCGGCCTCCGGATCGACGATCTGGGCGGGCGACGGCTGTGGGGACCGACGGTCCGGCTGCTCGCCATCACCATGCCGTTGACCATCGCGGCGGTGGCCTTTCTCGGCTGGGCACTGGCGGGGCTGACGCTGGGCGGCGCGATCCTGCTCGGCGCGGTGCTTGCGCCGACCGACCCGGTGCTGGCCGGCGATCTCCAGATCGGTCCGCCGCTGGAAGGCAAGGAGCATCCGGTTCGCTTCGCCCTGACGACCGAGGCCGGGCTGAACGACGGCCTCGCCTTTCCCTTCGTCTACCTCGCGCTCCACATCGCGTCGCAAGGCGCCAATCCCGCCGGGTGGCTGGTCGAATGGCTGGCCTGGGACGTGCTCTACCGCATCGCAGTGGGCACCGTGCTGGGCGCCGGCATCGGCTGGCTTCTGGGCCGTATCCTTGCCCTGCCGGCCTGGAACACGGCCTCTGTCTCAGGCCCCGGCGTGCTAGTGTTGGCCGGCGTCTTCCTGGCCTATGGCACCGTGGAGCTTGTCGAGGGCTACGGCTTCATCGCCGCCTTCGTGGCCGGGCTGGTGTGTCGGCGGGTAGAGGCACGGCACCGGTTCCATCGGCATCTGCACTCCTTCGCCAATTCCGTCGAGCACGCGATTACCGCGATCCTGCTCGTGCTTCTGGGCAGTGTCATGCCGTCGCTCTGGCCCCTACTCGACTGGAAGCTCTCGGTGATCGGCTTCGGGCTCATCCTCGTGGTCCGGCCGCTGGCGGGGATGATCGGGCTTTGGGGCACGTCGCTCAGCCTGCGGTCCCGCGCCGTGGTCTCGGTCTACGGCGTCCGGGGGATCGGCTCGCTCTTCTACCTCGCCTATGCTGCCACGCATGTGGAGTTCATCGACGAAGGACCGCTCTGGGCCGTCGTCGCCTTCACCATCTTCGCCTCCACCGTGATCCACGGTCTGACCGCCAGCGCAACGGTCGCGGTGCTGGACCGGGAGTATGAGGAGCGGGAGGAGGCCGAGGGTGAGGAGGACGGGCGTGCTCAAGGTTGAGCAGAGGCGCAAGCCGATGCGATGATTGGGAAAAAGGCTTGGCGAAAAGGGGTTTGGAAGGGGGCGGTCGCGATTCTTGCATGGCGGGGTATGGGCGGGGAGTGCCGTTGGTTGCACTTGGTTCCAAGGTCCGCTTCGCAGGACTAGCGTCTTTTTGCGTCGCGGTCCTCGATGTCGCTCTCGGTAAGTTATGGCCGCGCACCGATTTGGCAAAGGTACCGCGGCCGGTGCCTCAGCACCGGCCGCCGCAGAATCAGCCGGCCGCCATGGCTTTGATGTCAGCCGTACTGGGAGTGCTTCCGCCGATGCCCCATTGGCCGCTGCGCACCTCCTTGACACGAACCCAAGTCACGCCCCGCATGGCTTCACCTTCGATTTCAACCATGGCGTTGGTTACCTTTTCGATCATCGCGGCCTTTTGGGCCTGATCGAAGACCCCTTCGATGACTTCAATATCTACAAGTGGCATTGTCTGTTTCCTTCACAGGTTTGAACCGGATCATTAGTGGCGCGCCGGCCTACGTCACCTCCAGTCGATGCAATGAAGTGAACCCACTACACTTTGAGTACTATCTCGCTGGGACAGGGCGTGACACATTGTTGGAGAAAGGTGCGATCATGCCGCCCAAGCTGTATCCAAAATTTTGTCCCATCGCGATGGCTGCTGACCTTCTCGGCCCACGTTGGACGCTGCTCGTGCTTTGCGAGTTGTGGAACGGATCAACCCGATTCAACGAAATCAGCCGTGGATTGCCGGGTATGTCCCCGAGCCTGCTGTCGAAACGGTTGAAAGAGATGGAAGCCAAGGGACTGGTTCAACGTCGAGAAGGTGCGATTGGCGCGCATGCGGAATACATGACGACGGATCGCGCTGACCAGCTTGAGCCAATCGTAGAAAGCCTCGGCAAATGGGCTCATCGAAACGTTGAAACAGACGTATCGCTTGAATGCCTCGATGCCCGGATGCTGATGTGGAATATCCGGCGAAAAATCAACCGGTCCGAGCTACCAGTCGAAAAATGCGTGATCCAGTTCACGTTGAATGATACTCCCAACAAACAAGCAAACTATTGGCTCGTCATCAAGCCAGGAATCGAGACAGATTTGTGTTATGTCGATCCCGGCCACAACGTTGATCTTTTTATCATCTGCGAGTTGCGCGCGATTACGTCAGCTTGGATGGGGCATTCCAGTTTTGAAGCCGAGATTTCCAGGGAAGCGATTGCACTTGTCGGACATTCGGGGATGGCGCGAAGTCTCACGAAATGGTTGATCAGAAGCAGTTTCGCAAGGCAATTAGAGATGACGTGAACGTCATTCTTTCCTCCCATCTGCGTTACCGCACATTAGCTGCGCCGGAGAATGAAGAAAGTTTGTTCAAGGCTGCCCTTTTTCCGGGTAGTGGAGTGGAAACGATCGCCCCCCTACCGGCTCCCCCCCGGCACCCAGAGCACGTCGTCCTTGCCGTCGTTGTTGGCGATGCGGCCCGCGACGAAGAACCAGTCCGACAGGCGGTTGAGGTATTTCACTCCCTCGGCGTTGATCGATTCAACGGTGCCCAGTTCCACGCTCATGCGTTCCGCCCGGCGCGCGACGGTGCGGCAGACGTGGAGATGGGCCGCCAGCGCCGAACCGCCGGGAAGGATGAAGCTGCGCAGCGGCTCCAGCTTCGCGTTCATCGCGTCGATCTCGCGCTCCAGCCGCGTCACCTGCGCCTCGATGATGCGCAGCGCGGGGTAGGGGCGATCCGCGTCTTTCTCCATGTTCGGCGTGCAGAGATCCGCGCCGAGATCGAAAAGGTCGTTCTGGATCGCCTTGATCTGGTCGGCCATCACGCCCTCCGCATGGAGACGCGCCACGCCCAGCGTCGCGTTCAGCTCGTCCACCGTGCCGTACGCCGCGACGCGGGCGGAATGCTTGGCGACCCGGCTGCCATCGCCGAGCGCGGTTTCCCCGGCATCGCCCGTGCGGGTGTAGATCTTGTTCAGGACGACCATGCCTCAGCCCCCCGACCGGCTGCGCACGTAGACGAAGACCATGATCAGCGCGACCGCGACGAATTGCGCGATCAGGCGCCAGCGCATGAACTTGTTGGATTGCTTGGCCCCGTCGGCCCCGCCCTTGCGGAAGGAGTTGATGCCCAGAAGCAAGATGACCAGCACCACGATGCAGGCCACCAGGGCGATGATAAGAAGCGGGTCTTGCACGATGAATGTCCTTCGGCTTGTCGGTGTGCAGCCTAGCGCCCCCGCGCAAAAAGGCTAGAGCCGCCCGACGATCCAGTCCTGCGCGGCACCGGGCAGCACGCGGGTCAGGACGGCGGCCAGGTAGGCGGGCGTGGTGATGTAGTAGCGCCTGCGGGGGCGCGGCGATTCAAGCGCGTGGATCAGTTTCCGCACCACCGCGTCGGGACCGAGCTCGAACCGGTCGCGCCCGGCCTCGCGGCGCGCGGTCCATTTGACGCGGTAGAACTCGGCGTGCGGCGACTGCTCCGCGTCGATCCAGCGGTCGAACTGCGCCATCGAATTGTTGCGGAACCCCGAGGTCACGGGCCCGGTGTTCAGGGTCGCGACGTGGATGCCGCTGCCACGCAGCTCGATCCGCATCGTGTTGGTCAACCCTTCGAGCGCGTGTTTCGTCGCGACATAGGCCGCGCGCCATTTCAGCGGCGTGAAGCCCACGACGGAGGAATGCATCACGATCCGCCCTGCGGCCTGCGCCCGCATGTGGCGAATGGCGTGGGTGGTCAGCTCGTGCACGCCGAAGAGGTTGGAGGCGAACACCTCCTCCAGCGCGCCGCGGGGCAGGTCTTCGGCGGCGCCGGGCATGCCGTGACCGCCGTTGTTGAAGAGCGCGTCGAGCCGGCCGCCGGCGAGCGTGACGGCCTGCGCGAAGCCCTCGGCGATGCTGGCGCTGTCGTGGTGGTCGATGCGGACGGCGGCAAAGCCCTCCGCCTCCAGCCGCGCGACATCCCCGGTCTTGCGGGCCGCGGCGATCACCAGCCAGCCACGGGCGCGCAAGCTCTGCGCGGCGGCAAGGCCAATGCCCGACGAACACCCGGTGATGAGAACACTGCGCGCCATGCCGGCGGCCCCCTCTGCCCGATCCCAGAGGCTTGGGTAGGGCAGGGCGCGCGCGCAGGCAATGGCGCTCAGTTCAGGGGAGAAACGAAGCTGTCGGACATGAAGCCCTCGACGCCGGTGGAAAGCGCGCGGATCTGCACCCAGCCGTTGCCCGGCGACGCCATCAGCTCCGCCTGCTCGCCGCGCGCCATGGCGCCCAGCACCGCGTCGCCGGTCGAGGGGCCGGCGCGCAGGTTGACGTGGTTGCCGGTGATCTCGACCAGTGGCAGGTCGGGCACTTCAGGCACGCCGGCGGATGCGGAGCTGGTGATGGTGTCCGTGCCCCCGGTCGAGACCAGCGCGATCTCGGAGCTACCATCGTCCAGCGCCCCCGGATCGATCACGGCGGCGATCCGCAACTCGCGACCGTCCGCGGTGACGAAGATGTCCGGATTGCTGCGGGATGCGGGCATGGTCACGTCTAGGGGTGTCGCCGCGCGCGCCACCTCGACGGAGCCCGCCACATCTGCAGCAGGTTCCGAGAAAATGACCAGCCCCGCATAAACTGCGGCACCAAGCAAAAGGGCCAAACGCAGCATCAAATCAACAACTCCCTCACAATCAACACCTTATACGCCTGACGGTTCCGATTCTCCGACTCCGGATTCCCCTCGTGCCGGGCCTCCGGGTGCTGGACGTCGCCAGGTCGCTCGGGTATCACGACCGCTAGATGGCCGAGCATGACGACACACAAGATAAGGGGGGCGATGCCCGCCAGACCTCCGAGCCTTTGGCCCGGGCCATCGGCGCGCGCTACCTGCAATACGCGCTGTCGACGATCATGCACCGCGCGCTGCCCGATGCGCGCGACGGCCTGAAACCGGTCCACCGCCGCATCCTCTACGCGATGCGCGAGCTGCGGCTGGCCTCGAACGGGGGGTTCCGCAAATCCGCCAAGATCTCCGGCGACGTGATGGGCAACTACCACCCGCACGGCGACACCGCGATCTACGACGCGATGGCGCGGCTCGCGCAGGATTTCGTCATCCGGTACCCGCTGGTCGACGGTCAGGGCAACTTCGGCAACATCGACGGCGACAACCCCGCCGCCTCGCGCTACACCGAGGCGCGGATGACCGCGGTGGCCGAGGCGCTGATGCAGGGCCTCGACGAGAACGCGGTGAACTTCCGCCCCAATTACGACGGCACGCTGGAAGAGCCCGAGGTGCTGCCCGCCGCGGTGCCGAACCTGCTGGCAAACGGCTCGTCCGGGATAGCGGTCGGGATGGCGACGAACATCCCGCCGCACAACCTCGATGAACTCATCGCCGCCTGCCTGCATCTCATCAAGACGCCCGATGCCCGCGACGAGACGCTGCTGAATTACGTCCACGGCCCCGATTTCCCAACCGGTGGCATCATTGTCGAACCGCGCGAGAGCATGGTCGAGACCTACCGCACCGGGCGCGGCGCGTTCCGCCTGCGCGCGCGCTGGGAGATCGAGGACCAGGGCCGCGGCACGTGGCAGATCGTGGTCACGGAAATTCCGTACCAGGTGCAGAAATCGAAGCTGATCGAACGCCTCGCCGAGCTGATCCAGACCAAGAAGGTCCCGATCCTGGCCGATGTCCGCGACGAGAGCGCCGATGACATCCGCATCGTGCTGGAGCCGCGCGCCCGCACCGTTGACCCCGACGTGCTGATGGGCACGCTGTTCCGCCAGTCCGACCTCGAAACGCGCTTCTCGCTGAATATGAACGTGCTGATCGACGGGCGAACGCCAAAAGTCTGCTCGCTGAAGGAGGTGTTGCGCGCCTTTCTCGACCATCGCCGCGAGGTGCTGCTGCGTCGGTCGCAGCACAGGATGGAAAAGATCGACCACCGGCTCGAGGTGTTGGAAGGCTTCATCATCGCCTTCCTGAACCTCGACCGGGTGATCGACATCATCCGCTACGACGACGAGCCGAAAGCCGCGCTGATGCGCGAGGACTGGGGGCGCGAGATCACGCGCGCGACCTCGGAGAAGGATTACGTCACGCCTCCTCCCGGCGATGGCGAGCTGTCCGAGGTGCAGGCCGAGGCGATCCTGAACATGCGCCTGCGGTCGCTGCGCAGGCTGGAAGAGATGGAGCTGATCCGCGAGCGCGACGCCCTGATGGAAGAGCGCGCGGGGCTCGAAGATCTGCTGGTCGAGGTCGGCCTGCAATGGGCGCGGATCGCCGACGAACTGCGCGAGGTGCGCACGAAATTCGGCGCCAAGGCACCGGGCGGCGCGCGGCGCACCACCTTTGCCGAGGCCGGCGAGACGCCTGACGTGCCGCTGGAGGCGATGATCGAGCGCGAACCCATCACCGTGGTCTGCTCCAAGATGGGCTGGATCCGGGCGATGAAGGGCCACATCGACCTCGGCACCGAGTTGAAGTTCCGCGACGGCGACGAGGGCCGCTTCCTGTTCCACGCCGAAACCACCGACAAGCTGCTGGTGTTCTCCTCCGCTGGCCGGGTCTACACGCTGCCCGCCGCCAACCTGCCCGGCGGACGGGGCCTGGGCGAGCCGCTGCGGCTGATGGTCGATCTGCCCAATGAGGCCGAGATCGTCGACCTGTTCATCCACCGCCCCGACGGCAAGCTGCTGCTCGCCTCCTCCGCCGGCGACGGCTTCCTCGTGCCCGAGGCCGAGGTGGTCGCGCAGACGCGCGCGGGCCGGCAGGTGCTGAACACCCGCGAGGGTGTCACCGCGCGCGTCTGCGTGCGGGTTGCCCCCACCGACGATGCCATCGCGGTCGTGGGTGACAACCGGAAGCTTCTCGTTTTCGCGCTGGACGAGCTGCCCGAGATGGGTCGCGGCAAGGGCGTGCGGCTGCAGAAATACAAGGACGGCGGGCTTGCGGACGCGCGCAGTTTCCGGCTCGAAGACGGCCTCACCTGGCGCGACCCGGCCGGCCGCACCCGCACCGAGCCCGACCTGGCGGAATGGCTCGGCAAACGCGCCAGCGCCGGCCGGATGGCGCCCCGCGGCTTCCCGAGGGACAATCGGTTCACCTGAGGCGGGCGGGGGCGGAGGGCTCGGCGGATGCTGCGGTGCCGATCTCTGTCCTGCGATGCCCCTGAAGGGCACGAAGAACCGCGAGTCACGCCGGCTGAAGTCGCACATCCCCCACGAATGAATTCATGGCCTTTTCCGTCGACGGGCGCGCGCTCATGCGCTTGAACCAGGCCGACACCGAGCGGCGGGCAGGTACATTCACCCAAGGCACGCTGTCCTGCATCGTCAGCATGAACCCGAACAGCAGGATGTCCGCGAGCATCGGTCGACCTCCGCAGATGAAATCCTGCCCGCTCAGGTCATCGTCCAGCTGATTGAGGCCGCGATCCGCGATCATGCGGTTGTCACGCCGACCTGCGGGCGACAGGACGCGGTTCCCTCGATAATAGGCCTCGGCATCGTCGCCGCCCCGCCACCACGCGACGAACGGCTCGGCGATTTCCAGGTCGACCCGGCGCGTCCACATCCGGGTCAGCGCCCGCTCTTCGGCCGTGTCGCCGACCAGCGACCGACCCCCGATGGCGATCTCGTCAAAATACTCGCAGATCGCCGTTACCTCCGTTAGAACGCGTCCGTCGTCGAGCCTGAGCGCCGGGACTTCGCCCCGCGCATTGACGGTCGTGCGATAGGGCAACGACCTGTTCTCCAACGTGCTGAGCGCGACCGGCTGCGCCATGAATTGCAGGCCGCCCCGTTCATGGGCGAACAGGCGCGGCACGACGGCATTGGGGCTGGGGACATCAGGATCGAAAAGTGTCGTAAGTCCCTGGCCGTCGAGGGTGCGAGGCGTCATTGTATATCCTTTCCAGTGCCCTACAAACGTAGGGGTGCCAGACCCGTCTCGCGTGCCGGATCACGCCGGATGATTGCCTGATCCTGCTGGACCATGGATCTTTCAGTGCAATAGGCCCTGGATATGATGATGCTTGAAACTGACAGTTTGTTGCTTGAAGCCGCCGTCCGGCACAGTGGAAAGCCGCAGGCCTGCTTGCCTCGGTTGGTGGCCTCGAGGTTCGACCGTCCGACGGAGGTGGAGCCTCTGGTCTATGATCCGATCGCAACCCTGGTTCTTCAGGGGAGAAAGCGGGTGTTCATAGGAGACCGGGTGTTCGTCTACGGCCCGGGCCGGTGCATGATCGTCGCCGCAGAGATTGCCGCCATGGGGCAGATTTCCGAGGCCTCCCCCGAGACGCCGTTCGTGGCCGTGGGGCTTTACCTCGATCCGATCGTGTTGGCGGACCTGATCGCCGACCTTGCCGACATGCCGGACCCGCCGGTCGAGCCAGGGTTCGGGTTCAGCGAGGCCAGCCCGATGCTTCTCGACGCATGGCGCCGCTTGCTGGAGTTGCTCGACCGCCCCGGTGAGATCCCGGTGATGGGTCAGCTTCTTGAACGCGAGTTGACGTTCCGGCTCTTGATGGGGCCGCACGGCGCGTTGTTGCGGCAGATCGCGGGGGCGAACTCGCGGCTTTCGCAAATCCGGCTTGCGATGGCGTGGATCAGGGAACGATACTCCGAGCCGCTCGGAATCGACGCGATGGCGGAGGTCGCCGGGATGAGCCGGTCGGCTTTCCATCGCCGTTTCAAGGCCGTCACGGCGCTGAGCCCGCTTCAGTATCAAAAGCAGATCAGATTGCATGCGGCCCGCAGGAAGATGATCGTGGGCCGGGCTGACGCCGCGTCGGCAGCCTTCGCGGTGGGCTACGAGAGCGCGTCGCAGTTCAGTCGGGACTACAAACGTCTGTTCGGGATGCCGCCGGCGCGGGATGTCGGACGGCTGAGGGGATTTTCAGAAAGCGCCTCATGAGAGGGTGTTGCAGAGGTCTGCAATCGCTACGGGATTGATGCTGGCTTTCGGCGCTCTCGGCCCCGATGACCGCTCCGGCCTGCGGTGCCGTGGCCCGGTCCGCGCCCCGGTCCACCCATTGTCCAGCAGCCTTGATTTGCTTCGCCCCCCTGCCTGCGCTATCTGAGGGCGACTTGGACTGACCCGGAGAGACGCATGTTCGCCCGCCTGACACGATTTGCCCCGCTGGCGTTGCTTTCGGCACTGGCCGCCTGCGCGGCCTCGGACCCGCTGAACGACGAACTGCCGAACATGGGCGATTTCCAGCTCGGCCATAACATCGTGGTGGCCGACAGCATGCAGCAGGTCCCTCCCTCGCGCAACGCGACGCCCGAGGAATGGGAGGCCATTCTGACCGCCGAGATCGACCGCCGCTTCGGCGAGTATGACGGCGACCGGCTTTACCATATCGGCGTCGCGGTCGACGGCTACGCGCTCGCCCCGCCCGGCATCCCGCTGGTGCTGAACCCGCGCTCCATCCTGGTGCTGTCGGTCAACGTCTGGGACGACGCGGCCGGTGTGAAGCTGCACGAGGAACCCGAACAGATCGTCGTGATGGAAGGCGCCGCGACCGAGACGCTGGTGATCGGCTCTGGCCACGCCCGCACGCGCGAGGAACAGATGCAGGTGCTGGCCCGCAACGCCGCGCGCCAGATCCAGCGCTGGATGCTCGACAACCCCGACTGGTTCAGCGTCGACCCCGATGCCGCGCCGTTCCGCGCCGCGCCGGTCGCGCCCGAACCGGTCGTCGCACCCGAGCCTGCTGTTCCGGCCGAGGTCACGGTCGAGGTCGAGCCGCTCCCCCAGCCGATGCCGCCGTCGATTCCGTGATCCGGCGGGGCCGGCGGCCCTTGCCGTTATCTGCTTGATTTTTCCCTGCGAGCCGCTTACGTCGCCCGCGATGTTGAACCGGGCCGCAGGGAAACTTCCTGCAGAGGCCCCCGAAAGGACGAGGCGCCAGGGCGATGGCAAAGGCAAAGTTTGAGCGTACCAAGCCGCATGTGAACATCGGCACGATTGGTCACGTTGACCACGGCAAGACGACGCTGACGGCTGCGATCACGAAGTATTTCGGCGACTTCCGGGCCTACGACCAGATCGACGGCGCGCCGGAGGAGAAGGCGCGCGGGATCACGATCTCGACGGCGCATGTGGAATACGAGACCGAAGCGCGGCACTACGCGCATGTCGACTGCCCCGGCCACGCCGACTACGTTAAGAACATGATCACGGGCGCTGCGCAGATGGACGGCGCGATCCTGGTGGTGAACGCGGCCGACGGCCCGATGCCGCAGACCCGCGAGCACATCCTGCTCGGCCGTCAGGTCGGCATCCCGACCATGGTGGTCTACCTCAACAAGGTCGACCAGGTCGACGACGAGGAGCTGCTGGAGCTGGTGGAGATGGAGGTGCGCGAGCTTCTGTCCTCCTACGACTATCCCGGCGACGACATCCCGATCGTGAAGGGTTCGGCGCTGGCGGCGATGGAAGGGCGTGACCCGGAGATCGGCGAGAACTCGATCCGCGCGCTGATGGCGGCGGTGGACGAGTGGATCCCGACGCCGGCGCGCGCCGTGGACCAGCCGTTCCTGATGCCGATCGAGGACGTGTTCTCGATCTCGGGCCGCGGCACGGTGGTGACCGGGCGGATCGAGCGCGGCGTGATCAACGTCGGCGACGAGATCGAGATCGTGGGGATCAAGGACACCAAGAAGACGACCTGCACGGGCGTCGAGATGTTCCGCAAGCTGCTCGACCGCGGCGAGGCCGGCGACAACATCGGCGCGCTGCTGCGCGGTGTCGACCGTGACGACATCCAGCGGGGCCAGGTGCTGTGCAAGCCGAAATCGGTGACGCCGCACACCAAGTTCGAGTGCGAGGTCTACATCCTGACCAAGGATGAAGGCGGCCGTCACACGCCGTTCTTCGCCAACTACCGCCCGCAGTTCTACTTCCGGACGACGGACGTCACCGGCACCGTGACCCTGCCCGAAGGCACCGAGATGGTTATGCCGGGCGACAACCTGAAGTTCGGTGTCGAGCTGATCGCCCCGATCGCCATGGAAGACGGCCTCCGCTTCGCCATCCGCGAAGGCGGCCGCACCGTGGGTTCTGGTGTGGTTTCCAAAATCATCGAGTGATCGCCGCGCAGGCATCGCTTCAAGACTTCGAAAGGGCGCCCCTAGCGGCGCCCTTTCCTTTTTGCCGCCCCCCTGCTATCTGCACCCCGCAGCCAATGGAGGGAACCATGGACCAAGCCGCCTGATCGCATCACCCGACCCCGGACCGATCAAACGCGAGGCTTGCCATGCACCGCCCCTTTCCCGGCGCCGATACGCGCCATCCGCTGACCCTTCCCGACGGCACCGTTCACACCGGCACCGTCTTCCTGAAAAACGCCATCGACCATCCGCGCATCGAGGTGGGCGACTATACCTATGCCAGCGCCCATGTCCCGCCCGAGGACTGGGCGGCCCGCCTGGCGCCCTACCTCTACCCTGGCTCGCCCGAGCGGCTGGTCATCGGCCGCTTCTGCCAGATCGCCGATGGCGTCACCTTCATCACCGCCTCGGCCAATCACCGGCGTGACGGGTTTTCGACCTTCCCCTTCGCGGTGTTCGACGGCGGGTTCGACGAGGGCCGCCCGTCGCTGCCGCAAGTGACCGAGCCCGACACCGTGATCGGCCATGACGTCTGGCTGGGGCAGGGGGTGCGCGTCCTGCCCGGCGCCCGGCTCGGGCACGGCGTCATCGCCGGTGCGGGGGCCGTGGTGGCGGGGCATGTGCCGCCGTACACGCTGGTCGCCGGCAACCCGGCACGCCCCGTGCGCACCCGCTTCGACGCCGCCACCATCGCCCGCCTGCTCGAAATCGCCTGGTGGGACTGGCCGATCGACCGCATCCTCGCCCACGAGGCGGCGATCTGCGGGGCAGACCTTGCGCATCTCGAACGCGCGGCGGCCGGCTGAACCGCTCCTTCCCGGATAATCCCCCCTCCGCCCCGAAATCGGGCTTGAACTTTCGCAGGCGTTGCCGTATCCGGGGCTTCGCTTGCGAAGGGGTATAGCTCAGCTGGTAGAGCGACGGTCTCCAAAACCGTAGGTCGCGGGTTCGAGCCCTGCTGCCCCTGCCATTCCTCCCGACAGTCCGAACATCCGGTACGCGCCCCTTTTGCGGGCGCTCCGACGCCTTTGCACCCGGCATGGATGATTCCGATTCGATTCGAATTGTCGGCATCCGCGACATCGGGAAAATCTCACCGTTCCGGCCCCGGAAACAGTTTTTTCCCAGTGAAATCAGTGTTGCCGAAATTGCGGCTGAAAAAGGGCCGAATTGCGGCGCGACACAATTCAGGCCCTTTTTTGCCACATTTGCGCCATAATTGGACCACAGAAAAACCCCCGTTCCCGGCACCGCCCAGATGGGCATTGGAACCGGGGCAGGCGTGGGGGCGTCTGACATGTTGAACGAGTGCTGCCATGACCAAGTTTGTTGTCCTTTCAAAGACGAACCCGCACCTGCCCCACGATTCCGTCGAGCTGCAAAGCCCGCCGCCCGAAGATGCGCTGAATGACGACGTCGCCCAGAAGAACGCCGAGCTCCATATCAGCCAGCTGATGCTGGGTGAGGGCGTCGCGGGGGACACGCGTAAAGACATTCAGTCGCCCGGAACCGCCGAGATCGCCCGGAAGGCGCCGCAGCCGAAGGGCGCCGATGCCCTTCCGCCGCTCGAGCCGCAGGAAGAGCTCGACGAGGAACAGCGCCTCCGCGCTGCCTTCTCCGCCGAGGAAGAAGAGGAAGCCGAAGCGCCCCGCGCCAGCCTCCTCTCCCGTCTCCGCCCGCGCCACGTGGGCATCGCGGCCCTCGTGCTCACGGCCTTCTTCTGGCCGGTCCTCCTCGGCGCCGCGTTCCTGGTCCTGGCATGGTTCGCCGTCCTGGCGATCCTGTCGCTGCGCTACCTCGTGACCGCCGGCCACTGGTACCGCTTCGCCGGCCGGCGCCCGAAAACCGCCGAACGCCTGCGCC
>CAKZPN010000050.1 GCA_937139335.1 uncultured Roseicyclus sp.
CTTCGATGATGTCATCGGTTCCTTCCTCGGGCCATTGAGGCCCCACCGGGGTTTAGCGCGGGCGCCTAGGAGCAGCGCTCAAGATTGGATCGGCAATAGGCCAAGAGTTGGTTCAGGAATCATGATAAAAATAGACACCAATTGGGCCGTCCAGAAAATCATTATATATCAGGTCGTTAAAAGCTAAACAGCGGAATGTGCCAGTCATGAGGTCTGGAGAATACCGGGCCGGAGAGACCGCTTGAGGTCCTCCTAGCGCGGGTTTCAGTGCTCAGCCCTCGCCGCATAACCCTCGAAAACAACGGAAAAAACTTGCCGCAGCCGGATCGGGAGAACGCTTTCGCGAGGGCAAATGGCGGTGCTGGCAGACAGATGCGAACCAGTCTCAGTCATCACGAATACCCAGCCGAGGCGCCACCGCCAGCGGCTGGATTTCAGCCCCTCGATCCGGCGCTTGCGGAACTCCGAGGCAACCATCGGTTCGAACCCCTGTGCCATGGAACCGGACGGTCTCATGGAATGCATTGACGCCACGTTCGTGCAGCCTCGACGTTCGTCACGAAAGCGGAAACCCGACGTGTCGCATCGCCGCCAGGCGGATGATCTCTGGACTGGTTTCGAAGGAACGCAAAGGTCCGCGTCGTGTCACGTCACGGGCATCCGGCTGCGGGCAGCGAGGCTTGGGGCGGGAGGTCGCCTTGCGGCGCCGCAGGGCATCGCGCGCCAGGAAACCGCAATAAGTTGGCTTCTCGTGATCCGTCAGCCCGGGATCTTGCCGGTGTCGAGGATGTGCTGCATCCCGCTCAGGATGTGGTCCTCAAGCAGCCCAACCGCCGCGTCGGATTGCCGGGCGAGCACGAGGTCACGCAGGCGCTCGTGTTGGTCGGCCGCCGGTTTGCCGCGGAAGTCGAGGACGAGCATGTGGTAGCGGGCGTAGCGGTCGAAGATGGAGGTATGCGTCTCCATCAGCGGCGCGGCGGCACAGGCCGCGATCGTGGCGTGGTGAAAGCCCCAGTCGTGCCGGACCCATTGCTCGACGCTGCTGCGGTCGCCCCCGATCAGCTCCGCCTCGATCACCGAGAGCTTGAAATGCGCTGACACGACGTTGCCCTGCCACTCGAGGTCGCCCTGGGCGATGGACTCGGTCAGCGCGAAGGTCTCAAGCAGGATACGCAGGTCGGCCAGCCCCTTCAGATCGGCGCGGCTGATCGGGGCCACGCGAAAGCCGCGCTGCCCCTCCGCGATCACCAGGCGTTCCGCCACCAGCCGGCTCAGGATCTCGCGCAGGGTGGTGACGCTGGTGGCGTAGCTTTCCCGAAGGCTCTCAAGCTTCAGCTTCGCCAGCGGCGCGTGCCGACCGTTCACGATGTCGGACCGCAGGCGGCGAAAGGCGATGTCGCCCGCCGTCTCACCGTCACGCGGGGTCAGCTCGAAACGCAGGTTTTCCATACGAAACGCAATATAACCTATGTTTCGGTTTGGGAAGTGGCGCCATTCCGGGGATGCAGACGGTCAGTCCGGGATCGGCACTGCCCGGGCAGATTGCAGGATCGTTCTCACCACCGCGTCGCGCAGCGCGTCCTGCCCGGCCTCGGTAAAAAGATCGCCGCCGAAGAGCGCCGCGAAGGTCGGCCGATTCGAGACATTGAAGAACGACACGGCGCTGATCTGCCAGTGCAGCGCCACCGGGTCGATCCCGTCGCGGAACACGCCCTCCGCCTCGCCGCGCCGGCAGATGTCGTGGAGCTTCTCGATCGCGGCGATGTTGAGGCCGCGGATGACGTCGGAGGCGACGAGGTTCTCGGCATTGTGGATGTTCTCGATCATCACCATGCGGATGAATTCGGGGTTGGCACGGTGGTGGTCGAAGGTAAAGGCGACCAGCCGGGCCAGCGCCGCCTCGGGTTCGAGCTGGCCGAGGTCCAGCGCCGCCTCGCCGGTGCGGACCTTGGCATAGGCCGCTTCGAGCGCGCGGGCGTAAAGCCCCTGCTTGTCCTCGAAATAGTAGTAGATCATCCGCTTGGAAGTGCGGGTCCGCGCGACGATGTTGTCGATCCGCGCCCCCGACAAGCCGTGGGCCGCGAACTCTTCGGTCGCCGCCTCCAGGATGTCTTGCTTCACCGCCTCCGGGTTCTGCGTCCAGCCCCGTTTGCCTGATGCCCTGTCGTCCGTCGCCACTGTCATCCGCATCTCCCGACTAATGGTCTAGCACGCGCCGATGCGGCCCGACAATGAAGCGAATTAACCGCACGGTTCAAAAGTGCTTGACAAATTAACCGTGCGGAACATTCTAGGCACGTGCTGCGTAGTCAGAAGGGGAGGTCTGGTGCAGATGACGGCCCGACATCATGATGTCACCGATGCGGCGGAGTCCGACCCGGACCTGCGGCGGTCGGTGCGTGTCGGGCTTGTCGGTCGGGGCATCCAGCTGTCGCGGACCCCGCGCATGCACGAGGCCGAAGGCGCCGCGATGGGCATCGGCTATCGCTACGATCTTCTCGATACCGACGCGGACATCCAGGGGTCGCTGGCCGACATCGTGTCGCAAGCCGAGGCCGACGGTTTCGCCGGGTTGAACGTGACCTACCCCTACAAGCAAGATGCGCTGGCGCTGCTCGATACGCTGTCGGACGCGGCGGCGCGGGTCGGCGCGGTGAACACCATCGTGTTCCGGGACGGCAAGCGTTTTGGCCACAACGCCGATTTCTGGGGCTTTGCCGAAAGCCTGCGGCAGGGCCTGCCTGGGGTGACGCTGGGCACCGTCCTGCTGATCGGCGCGGGCGGCGCCGGCGGCGCGGTGGCCCATGCGCTGGCCGATCTGGGCGCCCGGCATATCCTGATCTCCGACACCCGGCGCGCGGCGGCGCACACCCTCGCGGCGCAGGTGAACGCGGCAGCGGGGCGCGCGGATGCCGCGTCCGTCGCGGAGAGCCTCGAGACGGCCGCCCGTTATGCCGACGGCATCGTCAACGCGACACCTGTCGGCATGGCCAAGCTGCCGGGCAGCCCGCTCGACGCGAGCCTTCTGGAGCCGCGCCACTGGGTTGCCGATATCGTCTATTTCCCGCTGGAGACTGCCCTACTCCGTGCCGCCGCCGCAACCGGCTGCCGGACGCTCAGCGGCGAGGGCATGGCAATCTTCCAAGCCGCCCGCGCCTTCGAGCTGTTCACCGGCAAGTCGCCCGACCCCGCGCGGATGCGCGCCACCTTCCGCGCCATGGGCGACAGGGGGACGGCATGAAGACCGGCATCGCCACCGTCTCCATCTCCGGCAACCTCGAGGAAAAGATCGAGGCGATCGCAGCCGCGGGGTTCACGGGCATCGAGATCTTCGAGCAGGATTTCATCGCCGACAGCCGCAGCCCGCGCGAGGTGGGCGAGCGCATCCGCGCGGCGGGGCTGGAGCTGTTGCTGTTCCAGCCGTTTCGCGATTTCGAGGGGCTGCCCGCACCCTTGCGGCACAAGGCCTTCGACCGGGCGGAGCGCAAGTTCGACCTGATGCAGGAGCTCGGCACCGACCTCGTGCTGGTATGTTCCAGCGTGCATCCCGAAGCGCTTGGCGGCATTGATCGCGCGGCCGACGACTTTGCCGAGCTTGGCAGCCGGGCGGCGGCGCGGGGTCTGCGCGTCGGCTATGAGGCGCTGGCTTGGGGCCGCCACGTCAACGACCACCGCGACGCCTGGGAGGTCGTTCGTCGTGCCGACCATCCGAACATCGGGCTGATCGTCGACAGCTTTCACACGCTGGCGCGCGGCCTCGACCCGGAGTCAATCCGACGCGTCCCCGGCGACAAGATCTTCTTCGTGCAGCTCGCTGATGCGCCGAGGATCGACATGGACCTGCTCTACTGGTCCCGGCACTTCCGGAACATGCCCGGTGAGGGTGACCTCGACGTGGCAACCTTCCTGCGCGCGGTGATGGCGACGGGCTACAGCGGGCCCGTCAGCCTCGAGATCTTCAACGACCAGTTCCGCGGCGGCAGTTCGGCGACGATCGCGCAGGATGGCTACCGCTCACTCGTCGCAGTGATGGACGACGTTCGCCGGACCGAGCCGGAGGTGCACGTCGATCTGCCGGCGATGCCCTCGCGCATCCCGGTTCGTGACACTGCCTTCATCGAGTTTGCTGCGCGTGGCGCAGAGCTATCGGCGCTGGAGGCACAGCTTGGCAGCCTCGGGTTCCGGCGCGCGGGGCGGCACATCGCCAAACAGGTGGCGCTTTGGCAGCAGGGCGACATCCGCATCGTCCTGAACGCCGAGACGGAGGGGCACGCCGCGACCGCCTACAACGTGCATGGAAGCACGATCTGCGCCGTCGGGCTGGAGGTCGGCTCGGCGCAGGACACCGTGGACCGCGCGACCGCGCTTGGGGCTGTGCCCTTCGCGCAGCCGGTGGGGCCGGGCGAGCTGCCGATCCCGGCAATCCGAGGGCTCGGCGGCAGCGTGGTGCATTTCATCGACGATGTCAGCGGGCTGTCGGACGTCTGGCGGGTGGAGTTCGAGCCGGAAGCCGACGACACTGACGGCGCGGGCCTGACGCGCGTCGACCACATCGCGCAGACGATGACCTACGACGAGATGCTCAGTTGGTCGCTGTTCTACACCTCGCTTTTCGACATGAAGAAGGCGCCGATGGTGGACGTGATCGACCCCGACGGGCTGGTGCGCAGCCAGGCGGTCGAAGCGCCGGACGGACGGTTCCGCATCACGCTGAACGGCGCCGAAACGCATCGGACACTGGCGGGCAAGTTCCTGGCCGAAACCTTTGGCGCCACGGTGCAGCACATCGCTCTGGAGACGCAGGACATAATCGCCACCGCCAAGACTCTGAAGGGCTTCGGGTTTCAACCGCTTCAGATCTCGCCCAACTATTTTGACGATCTCGCGGCGCGGTTCGACATCGCGCCGGAGACGTTGGCGCAGCTCCGCGCGGAGTCAATCCTCTATGACGCCGACGCCAACGGCGAGTTCTTCCAGCTCTATTCCAAGCCCTTCGCGGGCGGAATGTTCTTCGAGATCGTCGAGCGCCGCGGCGCTTATGCCGGCTACGGCGCGGCCAACGCCCCGTTCCGCATCGCTGCGCAGAAGAGGCTGATGAGGCCCAAGGGGATGCCGGCCATGTGAGGAAGCTACGTTCGTCGCAATATAGGACATTTTGTGGGTTGACGTATAAACCCAACAATGAGGAACTGGACACCGGACGATTGCCGGGATCAACGTCAAGGGAGGAAAACATGACGTTCTTTTCACACCGGACCGCACTTGCGGCCGCACTTTCTGCCACAGCCATCATCGGGTTTGTAGGCTCTGCCCTCGCACAGGACCTGCCGGTTCTGCGCCTGTCTTCGGTGGTGTCGGACAATGACATCCGCGCCGAGGCCTTCGCCGAGATTTCGGACGCCGTGTCGGACATGTTCGACCTGCAGGTCTTCAATGGTGCCACGTTGGTCTCGCAAGGGGCCGAACTGACCTCGATCCAGCGCGGCAACCTCGAGCTCGGGCTGATCGCGCCCCAGACCCTCGCCGAGCAAGTCCCGGCCTGGTCCATCGTGACCTCGGCCTACCTGTTCGACGACGCAGCGCATCTGGAGGCGGTGTTCGATAGCGATGTCGGCGCGGAACTGGTCGCGATGGCCGAAGAGATCGGCATTCACGTCCTCGCTCCGGTCTATTTCGGCACGCGGCAGGTCAACCTCGCCCCCGAGATCGAGGTGCAGACGCCCGAGGACCTGAACGGGATCACGCTGCGGATGCCGGGCGGCGACGCATGGCAGTTCCTCGGCACGGCGATCGGCGCCAACCCGACCCCGCTCGCCTATGCCGAGGTCTACACGGCACTGCAGACCGGCGCGATCGACGGCCAGGACAACCCGCTGCCCAACGACTACAACATGCGCTTCTACGAGGTGACCTCGCAGATCGTGATGACCGGCCATCTCATCGGGTTCGACGTGCTGGCCATCGGGACCGAGGTCTGGAACGGCATGACACCCGAGCAGCAAGAGGCGCTGCAATCGGCCGTCGACGCCGCCATCGCGACCAGCACCGAGCGTCACATCGCGCGCGAGGAGGAGCTTGTGGCCTTCTTCCAGGACGAAGGTCTGCGGGTCTACGAGCCCAACCGCGCCGCGTTTCGCGAGTATGCGCAGCAGCGCTACCTCGAGTCGGAGTTTGCCGCGAGCTGGCCCGAGGGCATGCTGGACGCGATCAACGCGCTCACCGAGTGATCGCAGCCTGATCCCTTCTCAGCGGTGGACCGGTGCCACGGTCCGCCGCGCACAAACCTCGAGGTAAAGGCATGCAGACCGGCTCCCGTCGCTGGATCGCGCGCGCCGCCGCCGACGCGGTGCCCGCCATCCTTCTGGCCACGATGTTCCTGTGCTTCATCATCCAGGTCTTCATGCGCTACGTCATGGACAGCCCGGTCGGATGGACGGTCGAGGTCTGCGTCATCGCGTGGCTCTGGATCCTGCTCTGGGGACAGTCCGTCGCCGCCTCGGAATACGACGAGATCCGCTTCGACATTGTCTACAGCGCGGTCTCGCCCGCGGTGCGGCGCTGGTTTCGTATGATCTTCTCGGTCGTCATCGTCGGCATCTACGCCTGGTCGCTGCCGGCCCTGTGGGATTTCGTGACCTTCATGCGCATTCAGAAATCCTCGTATCTCGATATCCCGTTCAATTGGGTCTACGGGATCGTTGCGATCTTCTCGGTCGTCTCGATCCTGAGATACGCTGGGGTGTTCTGGCTCGCTGCCACTGGGCGCGGCAACGGTGACGCGGTGCTGCCCGTGACGGCGGCCCGGAAAGACGACACGCCATGAGTTGGGAATTCGGCGCGACCGTCGCCTTCATCGTCCTCACCGCCGTGATCGGCCTGCCGATCGGGCATGCGATGCTCGGCGCAGCAGTCTTCTACCTGTTGCTCGTCGGCGCCGACATGAGCATCGCCTTCGAGCAGATGCTGAACGGGCTCTACGGTTCTTACGTGCTGCTCGCGATCCCGCTCTTCATTTTTGCCGCCGACCTGATGAATGTCGGCTCGCTGTCCGACCGGCTGCTGGATTTCTGCCGCGCCCTTGTCGGACGGTTCCGCGGCGGGCTCGGGCATGTAAACGTGGTCTCGTCGCTGATCTTTTCCGGCATGTCCGGCTCGGCCATCGCCGATGCCGTGGGCATGGGCCGGATCATCATCAACCTGATGACCAAGGACGGGAAATATCCCGGCTCCTATGCCGGCGCAATCACCGCGGCCTCGGCGATCATCGGGCCGATCATCCCGCCGTCGATTCCCATGGTGCTCTATGCGCTCGTCTCGGACACTTCGATCGGCTTCCTGTTTCTCGGCGGCGTCGTGCCGGGCCTGATCCTCGGCATCCTGTTGATGGTGATGAACGCCTGGCAGGCACGCATCCACGACTATCCCGTCGAGGAGCCTGTGCCGCTACGCGAGCTGCCGGGGGTGACCTTGCGGGCCGTGACGGCGCTGCTGATGCCGGTGATCCTCCTGGTCGGCATCTACGGCGGCGTGACGACGCCGACCGAGGCGGCTGCGCTGGCTGCGCTCTACGCCTTCCTGATGTCGACGGTGATCTACCGCTCGGTCAGCCTGCGGCGCGCCTACCAGACCGTCCGCAGCAGCGCCCGCTCCACCGCAAGCGTGGGCTTCCTGATCGCGGGGGCGCTCGCCTTCAACTACGTCGTGACGGTGGAGCAGGTGCCGAACGTGATCCGCGACGCGCTCGCCGGCACCGAGCTCGACCGCATCGGCTTCCTCCTGCTCGTGAACGCGCTCCTGCTGGTGCTCGGCTGCCTCCTGGAGGCCAACGCGATCCTCCTCGTCATCGTGCCGATCTTCCTGCCGACGGCGGTGGCGCTGGGCGTCGATCCGGTGCACTTCGGCGTCATCGTCGTCGTCAACACCATGATCGGCCTCGCGACACCGCCATACGGCCTGCTCCTGTTCGTCGTCTCCTCGATCACCCGCTCGCCGATCCGGCAGACGATCCGCCACCTTCTGCCGTTCCTCGCGATCATGATCGCGGGTCTGGCGATCATCACCTTCGTCCCCGACGTCGTGCTGTGGCTGCCGCGGCTCTACGGCTACCGGGGCTGATTCCGGAGAACGCGAATGAGCGAACCGATCGGTCCGATCCTGGTCATCAACGGCCCAAACCTCGACATGCTGGGAACCCGCCAGCCGGAGATCTACGGCTCCGACACGCTGGAGGACGTGGAGGCGCTGTGCCGCAGGACGGCGGAGGAGCAGGGCGTCGCGGTCGACTTCCGCCAGTCCGACAGCGAAGCGGAGATCATGGGCTGGATCAAGAAGGCGCGCGGCACGGCGTGCGGCATCCTGATCAACCCGGCCGGTTTCACCTCCACGTCGATCGCCATCCTCGACGCGCTGCTGATCTTCGACGGTCCGATCATCGAGGTGCACATTTCGCCGCTGTTCCGGCGGGACGAGTTCCGCCACCTGTCCTACGTTTCGAAGGCGGCCACGGCGAAGATCGAGGGGTTCGGGATCGCCGGCTACGCCTTCGCCATCACCCGGCTCGCCGAGCTGGCGCGGCGGCCGGCCTGAGCGACCCGGCCGCCTTGCCCGGGATCACCCCGGTCGCGAGGATGTGGTCGACGCCGCTCTGGATGTGGCGCTTCAGGAGTGCGATGGCGCCCGCCTCGTCGCGGGCGAGCACGAGGTCGCGCAACGCGCCGTGGTCGCTTGCGACCGCCCTGCCGCGGAAGTCCAGCACCAGCATGTGATAGCGCATGAACCGGTCGAAGATTGACGCGTGGGTGCGGGTCAGCACGCTGGTGTTGCAGGCGGCGATCGTCGCGTAGTGGAAGCCCCAGTCGTGGCGGACCCACCCCTCCACGGCGTCCGGCCGGCCCTCGATGAGCGCGTTCTCGATCACCGACAGCTTGTAGTGCGCCGACACGATGCCGGCCTCCCACTCGAGGTCGCCGAGCCGGATCGCCTCGGCGAGGGCATGGCTCTCCAGCAGGATGCGCAGGTCGGCGAGCTCCTGAAGCTCTGCGGCGCTGATCGGCGCGACGTGGAAGCCGCGCTGGCCTTCCGCGGCGACGAGGTCTTCCACCGCGAGCCTGTTCAGCATCTCGCGCAGCGTCGTCACGCTCGCCCCGTAGTCCTTCTTCAGCGTGTCGAGCTTGAGCTTGTCGCCCGGCTTCAGCCGCCCGTTGACGATGTCGGACCGGATCCGCCGGTAAGCGACATCCCCGACCGTATCGCCGTCGTTGGCGTCGGTCTCGAACCGGATTCC
>CAKZPN010000051.1 GCA_937139335.1 uncultured Roseicyclus sp.
TACTTCCCGCTGTCCTTCCTGTTCATCCTTGCGCGGATGCAGTCGATCGACACCGACATGTACGAGGCCGCGGACGTCGACGGCGCCTCGCCGTTCCAGAAATTCCGCTACCTGTCGTTGCCGATGCTGATGGGCATCCTGTCGGTCCTGTTCCTGCTGCGCTTCATCTGGACCTTCAACAAGTTCGACGACATCTTCCTGCTGACCGGTGGCAATGCGGGCACGCGCACGCTGACCGTGAACGTCTACGAACAGGCTTTCGCGCTGTCGAACATCGGCGCGGGCGCGGCGGTGGCGGTGGTGATCCTCCTGTGCCTGCTGGTGTTTTCCTGGGGCTTCTTCCGCTTCATCTCGAAGGAGGAAGGGCTGTGAAGAAGGCGATTTCGCGGCCTTCGGCATCGACCCGCGCGGGGCCCCGCCGCCGGACCCCCGGAGGAATTTGGAAAGCAAAGACGGGGAGGGTCGGCGCATGAAGGCCTTGCGGTACGGATATGTGACCGGACCGATCCTGGGCGTGCTCTGGGCCTTCGTCGTGGCGACCACCGTCTCGGTTCTGCTGTCCTTCGCGACCGGCGAGGCGTTCCGGCCGGGGCTTTGGGGCTCGGTCGTGATGGGCGCGCTGGTGGGATTGGCGGCGCCGCGGAACAAGGCGCCCTGGGTGCTCGCGCTCGGCGCGGCGGTGATCGCGGTGGCGTTGAGCTACACCGGCGTCAGCCCGATCCACGTCGCGGGCATCGTCGGTCTCGGCGCGCACCTGGCCGCCGGCGGGCTCTTCGGGCTGGCGCTGGCCGGACCGGTGAGCGTGATGATGGCCGGCGCGGGGCGCGGGGCCTTGAGCCGACATGAATGGGAAGAGGCGGTGATCCGCTTTCTCACCGGTTTCGGCTACGTCTTCTTCACCGCCGCCGTGGCGATCCCCTTCTACGTGATGGTGATGACCTCGCTGAAGACGCAAGGGGAGCTTATCGCCAACCCGCTCGATTTCTCAATCGACCTCAGCCAGGGCTGGGGCCTGTTCCGGTCCTACCAGGAGCTGTTTCGCGATTTCCGGTTCGGCCAGTACATGTGGACCTCGTTCTACGTGTCGGTGCTGACGGTCTTCATCACGCTCCTGTTCTCGATCCCCGGCGCCTACGCGGTGGCGCGGCTCAGGTTCCGCGGGCAAAAGGCGCTGGGCCGGTCGATCCTGCTGATCTACATGGTGCCGATGATCGTGCTGGCGCTGCCGATCTACATCGCCTTCTCGATGACGGGGCTGCGCAATTCCATCGCCGGGATCGTGATGATCTACCCGGTCACGACAATCCCCGTCGCGCTCTACATGCTGCAGGGCTATTTCCGCGGCCTGCCTGCCGAGATCGAGGAGGCGGGGCTGATGGACGGGCTGAACCGGCTGCAGGTGATCTGGAAGATCACCCTGCCGCTATCGCTGCCGGCGCTGGCGAGCGTGTCGCTCTACGTCTTCATGATCGCCTGGAACGAGTTCCTGCTGGCCTTCATGCTGCTCGACGACCCGTCGAAATTCACGCTCACGCGGGGGATCGCCTCGCTCAATTCCTCTGAGATCCCGCGCCAGCACCTGATGGCCGGCGCGGTGGTCGCGACGGTGCCGGTGATGGCGCTGTTCCTGGGGCTGGAGAAATTCATGACCCGCGGCCTGACCGCGGGAAGCGTCAAGGGATGAGATCGATGACCGAGGCCGGGACTGCATGATGGAAGACGACATGGGAACAATGGAATGCTCGGCTCTCGACGCCGAGGCCGAACGCATCCTGCGCCTGAACGACCGGGGCGGCTACACCGTGCCCACGGACGGGCTCTACCCCTACCAGTGGAACTGGGATTCCGCCTTTGCCGCGCTGGGCTTCGCCGCCTTCGACATCGACCGCGCCTGGACCGAGATCGAGACGCTGTTCACGGGTCAATGGGACAACGGGATGGTGCCGCATATCCTGTTCCACCGCCCCGACCCGGGGTATTTCCCGGGGCCGGAGGTCTGGGGGACTGAGGATGCGCTCGGCCGCGGCGGGGCGCGGCTGCCGTCTTCGGGGATCAGCCAGCCGCCGGTTGCGGCCTCGCTAGCCTGGCGGATCTACCGTGCCGACCCGGCCGCGGGCCGGGACCGGCTTGCGGCGCTGTTCCCCAAGCTGATGGCCTACCACCGCTGGGTCATGGGCGCGCGCGCGGAAAGCGGGGCGGTCGCCATCACCCATCCCTGGGAAGCCGGGCGCGACAACGCCCCCGACTGGGACGAGGCGATGGCGGGGATCGACCCGCAAGGCGTCGAGCCCTACACGCGGCGCGACACCGGCCATGTCGATGCGCGGATGCGGCCGACGAAGGAGGATTACGACCGCTACATCTGGCTGGTGCAATTCGCCAAGGCCCGGCGCTGGGACGAAGTGGCGATCGCGGCCGAGAGCCCGTTCCGCGTCGCGGACCCGACGCTCACCTTCACCGCGCTGCGTTCCGCCCGCGACCTGCGGGAAGCGGCGGCGATGATTGGCGAGGACAGTGGAGAGATCGACGACTGGATCGCCCGGCTGGAGGAGGGCGCGGCAGGCCTCTGGAACGATGCGATCGGGTCATATGACGCGAAGAACCTGCGCAGCGGGAACTTCGCCGGGTCGCTCTCGAACGCGTCCTTCCTGTCGTGGTGGGGCGGGTTGTCCGACGACCGGCCGCGCGCCGCCTTGACGCGCATCCTGACAATCTCGGACTACGCGCTGCCCAGCTATGACCCGACGGGGCCGAAGTTCGACGCGCTGCGCTACTGGCGCGGGCCGATCTGGGCGGTGATGAACTTCATGGCGGCCAATGGCATGGCCGAGCAGGGCTTGACCGCGGAGGCCGAACGCATCCGCACCGACACCGCCCGGCTCATCGCCGAGAACGGGTTTGCCGAATATTTCAGCCCGAAGGACGGGACGCCCGCCGGGGGCGGAACCTTCACCTGGACCGCCGCGGTCTGGCTGGCCTGGGCCAGCCCGAGCCGGGGGAAGGTGTGATGGGGTCGATCGAGCTCAGGTCCGTCGAGAAGTGGTTCGGCGAGGCGCAGGTGATCAAGGGCGTCGACCTGTCGGTCGGGGACGGCGAATTCGTCATCTTCGTCGGCCCCTCGGGCTGCGGAAAATCCACTCTCCTGAGGATGATCGCAGGGCTGGAGGAGACTTCGCGCGGGCAGATCCTGATCGACGGGCGCGACGCCACCGCCGACCCGCCGTCGAAGCGCGGGCTGGCGATGGTGTTCCAGTCCTATGCGCTTTACCCGCACATGTCGGTGGCCGAGAACATGGGGTTCTCGCTGAAGACCGCGGGCGCGCCGAAACCCGAGATCGAGGAAAAGGTGGCCGAGGCATCGCGGGTGCTGCGGCTGGACCCCTACCTCGACCGGCGGCCCAAAGACCTCTCGGGTGGGCAGCGGCAGCGCGTCGCCATCGGGCGGTCCATCGTGCGCGATCCGACGGCTTTCCTGTTCGACGAGCCGCTGTCGAACCTCGACGCCTCGCTCCGGGTGGAGATGCGCTACGAGATCGCAAAGCTGCACCAGCACCTGGCCTCGACGATGATCTACGTGACCCATGACCAGGTCGAGGCGATGACGCTGGCCGACCGGATCGTGGTGCTCGACTTCGGAACCATCGCGCAGGTCGGGACGCCGCGAGAGCTCTACGAGAACCCCGCCAACCTCTTCGTGGCGGAGTTCATCGGCAGTCCCAAGATGAATATCCTGCCGTGTTCGGTCGCGGAGGGGCGCTACCGGCTCGCTGGGGGTGGCGAGGGGGCGGCGCCCGGCGCTGAAGGGGCGGTGAAGCTTGGTATCCGGCCGGAGGCGATCGAGCTGTGCGAACCGGGCGAAGGCGACCTGGGCGGGGTGGTCGACTTGGTCGAATACCTGGGGTCCGACGTCTTCCTGATCGTCGAGTGCGGCGACGTGGGCAAGGTGACGGTGCGCGTGGACGGCGACAGCGCGCTTCGCGTGGGCGCCGCTGTCGGCCTCCGCTTCGCGGCAAAGCGACTGCATTTCTTCGATGATCGCGGCAAGGCGCTGATGTCCCACGCCTGAGTGGTGACGATGGCAAGAACATCGACGGGCAGGTCGACTGGGACGTGCAGACCGTGGCCACGCCGCTCCGGTCCTGCCTCCTGTGGGGCATTCTCCCGCGCGGGCGGCGCATCCTTCCGTCCGGTTCCGGGCCAGGGTTGACAGGTGCTGGTCACTCCTGTCCAACAGCACCACATGCAACGAAATGAGCCTGTCCCATGACCCTCTCCACACTTGTTGAAAGTGCTATCCTGGCCCAGGGCGAGATTTTCGTGCACGCGTCCCCGCAGGCGAACGCAGAGGGCCTATCCATCGCATGCGACGGCCAGTTTGCGCTTCTCGAGCCGGTCATGGACGGTGATTTCCACCCAAAGAACCTGCCGTTCCGCCGCGCCTTTTCCTACCCGGCCGATGGTATCGAGGTGGAGCAATACTTGTTCGACGGAACGCCCGAGGACCTTGGGACGGAGGCGATGGTCAACGCGCTTCCCGACTGGTCGCTCGAGAACGGACGGACCCTGCAGTTGCGCATCGAAGGCTTCGAGACACCGCACCTGATCGGCATCCAGCAGCGGGTCGTCGTTCCGGCGTCGGAAGAGCCGCGCATCTTCGAGGCGAAGATCGCCGCGCATCGCTGCGACGCCGTTCTGATCATTCGGTTCGATCCGGGTTCCGCCGACGACGCCGTCGAGATCGAGGTGCCGTTCGAGGCGCATCACAAGGGCGGTCGGCTGGCCGAGTCCTATCAAAGTGTTTCGGCGACCTGCCCTTTCAAGGGCGTCGATGTGACGGTTTCGCTTCAGGTTAGATACGTCCGCTACCGCGCCGACGACGAAGACAACTACCCCTATATCTTCCTCGCGAACGCCCAGGTGGTCGGAAAGACGGCCGCGCGCGTGCTGATCCAGCCCAAGCATCAGGTGGTTGGCAAGTCGGACGGCGGCCTGTGGCTGCGCGGTCGCGTGCCGCTGTTCACCTCCGAAGGTGACACCCCTTTCATGCTGTGGTGCGGGGACGAGACGGTGCCGCTCTTCGAGCCTGAAAGCAACGACGTCACGCTGGTCGACGACTATGGCCACACGCTGGTGCTCAAGGCGCGCGTGCCGCAGACCATGATGCTGTTCGTTGACGGCGCGCCGGTCGAAAGCGTGCACATCCGCCCGGACGAGACGCCGATCCGCCTGCCGGCAAGTTGTCTGCGGGGGGAGATCGTCGACATATCCATCCGCGACCTGTCAGGCAGCCAGGTGTTTCTCTCACTGCCCGTGCTGGCGCCGCGCATTCTCACCCCCCAAGACGTGCTGGCGCGGGAATCGCGGGCCCCATTCCCGACCGATCTGACGGTGCGGGCCAACCACCGCTACCGGGCACTGCGGGCACATCTGAAGGACCCGATCGAAGGTCTTGATCCCGCCTCGCTGGCCACCGCGCTCGACACGCTCGACCGGACCTTCGACACGTTGAAGCTCAAGCCGATCAGTTTTCCCGAAGTTGCCGAGCCGGTCGTGAGCGTGATCATTCCCGCCCACAACAAGGTCAACGTCACCTACTACGGTCTCTGCGCGCTGCTGTTGGCGCACAACAAGACCAGTTTCGAAGTCATCGTCGTCGACGACGCCTCGACCGACGAGACCGCCGAGCTGGAAACGCTGGTCTCCGGTATCCGGGTGATCCACAACACCGAGGCGCAGCGCTTCATCCGGGCCTGCAATTCCGGTGTCGCCGAGGCGCGGGGCGAATACATCGTGCTGCTCAACAACGACACCGAGCCGACCGTGGGCTGGCTCGACGCCTTGGTCGACGCCTTTGGCCGGTTCGACAATGTCGGGCTTGTGGGCTCCAAGCTGCTCTATCCGGATGGCGCCCTGCAGGACGCCGGCGGCATCATCTGGGGCAGCGGCAACCCGTGGAACTACGGAAATCGCGCTAACCCGTGGGACCCCCGGTTCTGCTATGCCCGCCAGGCCGATTACCTGTCGGGCGCGGCGATGATGACCACCCGCGCGATCTGGGACCATGTCGGCGGCCTGTCCTCCTACCTCCAGCCGATGTATTTCGAGGACACCGATTTCGCCTTCAAGGTGCGCGAGGCCGGCTTCAAGACCTGGTTCATCCCGTCCTCGGTCGTCTACCACTTCGAAGGCATGACCAGCGGCACGGACACGGCGCAGGGCTTCAAGCGATACCAGGAAATCAACCGCCCCAAGTTCAAGCGCCGCTGGGCCAGGGATTACGCCTCCTTCGGCAAGGAAGGCATCCTGCCCGACCTCGAAAAAGATCGCGGCATCTCCGGGCGCGTGCTCTTCATCGACTACGCCACCCCGCGCGGGGATCGCGATGCCGGCTCCTACGCCGCGCTGCGCGAGATCGAACTGGTGCAGTCGCTGGGCTACAAGGTCACGTTCCTGCCTCAGAATCTCGCGCATCTCGGCAGCTACACCGACGAGATGGAGCGTAACGGCGTCGAGGTCATCACCGCGCCTTTCCACCTCTCGTTGGGCGAGTTCCTGGAAAAGCGCGCCGCCGAATTCGACGCGGTCTACATCACCCGCTACTATGTCGCGCAGGAGACCATTGCCCGCATCCGCCAGCACGCGCCGGACGCCAAGATCATCCTCAACAACGCCGACCTGCATTTCCTGCGCGAGTTGCGCGCCGCGATGAGCGAGAACGACGCCACCCGTCTCGCCGCCATGCGCAGCATCCGCCAGCAGGAGCTCGACATGATGCGCAAGGCCGACGTCGTGCTCAGCTACAACGAGGTGGAGCATTCGGTCATCGCCTCCCACACCGACGGCGAGGCGCGCGTGATGACCTGCCCCTGGGTGGTCGACATCCCCGAGAAGACGCCGCCGCTGAAGGGCCGCGCGGGCCTGTCCTTCCTCGGCAGTTTCAACCATCACCCGAATACCGAGGGCGTGAAATGGTTCTGTTCCGAGGTCATGCCGCTGCTTGACGGCCCCGGCACGCATCTCACCATCTACGGCTCGGCCATGGGCGAGGACATCGAGGCGCTGGCCTCCGACCAGATCGACCCTGCCGGTTTCGTCGAGAACCTCGCCGACGCCTACGATCGCCACCGCATCTTCGTCGCCCCGCTGCTGTCGGGCGCGGGGATCAAGGGCAAGGTGCTCAGCGCCCTCGCCCACGGCATCCCGACCGTTCTGAGCCCGGTCGCCGCCGAAGGCATCGGCTTGCGCAGCGGCCTTGATTGCGTCATCGTGGAACACCCGCGCGACTGGGCCGAGGCAATCACGCGCCTGTCACTTGACGACAAGCTCTGGACCGCCATCTCTAGCTCTTCAAGGGCCTACGCGGCGGAACGCTTCTCCTTCGCCGCCGGGCGGGAGAAAATGAAGGCCGCTTTCGAGGCAGTGGATCTGTTCGGGGCGGTGTGAGGACCGATTGACCGAAGACCGAACCATCATTCTGCACTATCACCTGTTCAAGAACGCCGGAACATCGGTCGATGCGATCCTGAAACGGAACTTCGCGGGCAAATGGGTCACGCGCGAATTCCCGCAGATGGGTGGCAACAACACGCCGCTCGTCGAACAGTGGATCCGCGACACGCCCGAGGCCATTGCCTATTCCTCGCACACGATGATGGGGCCGATCCCGAAGATCGAGGGCGTGCGCGTGATCTCCTTTATGCTGCTGCGCGACCCGATCGAGCGGATCAAGTCCGCCTACCGGTTCGAGCGCACGCAAGCCGCCGACACCTGGGGCGCGCGGCTGGCCAAGGAGCAAGACTTCGAAGGCTACGTCCGCGCAAGGCTGGCCCGTCCGGGCGACCGCCAGTGCCGCAACTTCCAGACCTACCGCCTGGCGAGCATGGTGCCGGGAGAGGGAACGGAGTTGGAGCGGGCGAAGCGCGCGCTGGAGGAGTTGACGGTTGTGGGGAGGGTGGAGGAGTTTGGGGTGGCGTTGGAGCGGTTGGGGAGTGAGGTCGCGATGTTCGCGACACATTTCAAGGTCGATACTGTCATGTCCAATTCATCTCGGGGACGTGACGCCGTGACCCTGACTGACGATATGTTAGGCGTGCTCCGATCCGAAAATGGGCATGACCGCGCCCTCTTTAACGCACACCAGGACGCCGCATGAAGATTTCGGTTAATGGAATCTGACAAACGCGACCGCCGTCACAGCTTCTGATCCTACCGCGCTGATAGGAAGTCGCTAAAGGAAAGAAAGCCCTTGATCTTCTCGACATCAACGAAAAGATCATGGGAGTTTCTTTCGATGAAGCCCATAGATCTGATCTTTTCTTGATCAAGAGGAAAGCCGTTTGGAGCAAGTGCTTCGAAAGGGTAGTATTCAAGACCTCTTTGCTGGCAGATTATCCAGTATTCCATTGACAAATGGGCGTTGAACAGCTCCAGAACCTTTGTCCCGGCAGGGCAGAAGATGAGGTTTGCCAATCCGGCACCATGGGGTGCGATTACGTGACTGGCCTCAGACATAATTTTTCCCACCTCGGAAATAGTATGGTTCTCAAGCCCTATGACCTCGAAACCTTCTTCGGCCAGCAGGCGCACTACGGCTTCTTCATTAGTTATTCTTCTCTTTGACGCTCCCATTCTACTGATAAAGATTCGCCGCTCTGCATGGCGCGTCGTTTCTTCAAGGCCGAAGAAATCCCTTACGGAATCGTAGACGCAGGGATTTACAGAAAAGCGAGTCCGTGGATTGCTCACCGCGGAAAAGGAATCAACTGAAAAATCATGGCCCAACGATTGGCGGGTAAAGACCTTTTTCAGATCTATTCCGAGATCTGCTAAAGATTCTCTATGAAAATTCTGGGATACCGTCGCAAACAGAAAATTGTCGAAGTTGGCAAGGTCATATCCGTTGGACCGCAGGAAGAGAAGCCTTGGAAGAGTATCGAGCAGCCAATGGGTGTAAATGGCAGACCCCTCGACGACGCCAACGAACGTATGCCCTGGGAGGTGGACGGGTTCGGTGGCTGCCAGGAACGGCGCCAGCGGCCGGCCGTTGCGGTCGGTCATCTGCGGAATGATTTCGCCTCCCGCCATCGACAACTTGCGGAAATTGCTCACGTAGTGCCGGCTTGGTCCACCTTCCGTCAATACCACTGGTTGAACATCTACCGCGCCAGACCGGAAACCATCCAAGAGGTTGCCGTGGACGTAGTTCCGCGACGGGGCAACCAGCGCGGCCTTATGACCGGGCACGAGCTCCCGAGTTGGAATCTGGAGTGATTGCTGATCCTGCGGCGTCAGCTGCGCGGCAAGCCATTCCGGCATCGTCCCGTACAGCCGCAGCGCCTCCGCTTCCTGGCGGCTCAGGAGCCCGGTCGCCGTACCGGCATCCGCGATGGCTGGGAAATCGAAATCTGGTGCCGTTCGCGCCAAGATGCTGCGCGCCTGTTCAGCCAGTTCCAGTCGATTCCTGTCTGGATCATCCGTCACGGTATTCCCTTTTTTTGGAGCAGGGATATCCTGATCTGGATCAAGCTTCTAGCGCTGGCCCCCAAGCATCCCCGCCTTAAACTTCTCCCAGCCCAAGATCACCCCACTTCTGCAAGTTCGGCTGCACCGTCAGGGTGTCGTATCCGAACCTCCGCACCCGCTTCATCCGCGTGTCGGGATGGGATGCCTTGACATAGTTTTCTACCGCCTTGAGGTATCTTGCGTGATACGAATACGATGCCAGCAGCAGCTTGTTGCAGGTCACAACCAGCGGGATGAACGCGAAATCCCGCATCAGGTACATCCTTGCAATCGCCTCCTGCACGCCCGGCCAATTCGGATTGGTGTAGTCGTCCACTGCAATGATGCCGCGGTTCGCCGTGACGGACATGGCGAATTCGATATCATTCACCGTATGAACAACTTCGTGGCATCCATCGACGCTGAAGAAGGCGAACGCACCTGCCGATTCAAGAAGCCCATCCGCATCGCGTCGCGTCAAAGCGAGGGAGTCCGCTTGTACAAACTCGACTGCCCCGTCCGGAAACCCGTGCTCCATCAGGTTCTTCTTGACGACGTCAAGTTTTCCCACACCGGCCCCGTCCAGATTGAATTGCTGCATGTCGAACACGTCGATAGCGGCGGCACGGTTCGTTGGTGACGTTCCGAATGTCTTGCAAAGGCCAATGAAGAACTTGCCTTCGAAGACCCCGATCTCAGCGACTGGACCGTCCCCAATTTCGAGATAGAGCGGCCACAGCGTTTGCCACAGCTGCGGAATGCACCAGCCATTGACCTTGTGAATACCATCCGAAAGGTAAGCATTCACTTCACCCAATCGCTGTTCGGTATCCGCCCCCTCACCCCCGCCCATATCCATCCTCATACCGCACGATGTCGTCCTCTCCGAGATACGTCCCGGTCTGCACCTCGATCAGCACCATGGGGACCTTGCCGGGGTTCTCCATGCGGTGCGTGGCGCCGAGGGGAATGTAGACCGACTGGTTCTCCGAGACCAGCCGCACCTCGTCCCCGACCGTCACCTTCGCGGTGCCCTGCACCACGATCCAGTGCTCCGCGCGGTGGTGGTGGCTCTGCAGGCTCAGCGCCGCGCCGGGGTTCACGTGGATGCGCTTCACCTGGAACCGCTCGCCAAGCACGAGGCTTTCGAACCAGCCCCAGGGCCGGTGGTCGAGCGGGAATTCGGTCGCCTGCTTCGCGCCGCAGGCCTTCAGCGCGGCGACCGCCAGGCGCAGGTCCTGCGCGCGGTCCATCGGCGCCACCAGAACGGCGTCGGGCATGGCGACAGCGATCATGTTCTTCAGCCCCAGCCCGATCAACACCTGCCCGCCGGACTCGGCGCGCAGCAGCGTATCGCGGCAGTCGATGGCGTGGACCGGGCCGCCCGTCGCCACGCCATCGGCATCGCGCCCCATCTCGCGCCAGACCGTCTCCCACCCACCGAGGTCGGACCAGCCGCCGTCGAAGGGCACGACGCTGAGGCCTTCGGCCCGTTCCATCACCGCGTAGTCGATCGAGATGTCCTCGGCCTCGTCCCAGGGCCCGGCGGCAAGGCGCAGGAAGCCCAGGTCCGGCGTGGCGTCGGCCACCGCGCGGCGCACGGGGGCCATCAGGGCGGGGGCGTGGGTTTCGAAGGCCGCGATCAACGTGTCGGCGCGGGCGAGGAAGATGCCCGCGTTCCACAGGTAGGTGCCGGCCTCCAGCATCGCCTCGGCGGTCGCGCGGTCGGGCTTCTCGATAAAGCGGACGAGCGGGCTGGCGCCCCCGGTCTCGGCCCCGTCCTCCAGTTCCAGGTAGCCGTAGCCCGTCTCAGGGCGGTCAGGGCGGATGCCGAAGGTGACGATGCGCCCATCGGCGGCAGCGGCGGCGGCAACGGCCAGCGCCTTGTGGTAGGCCGGCACGTCGCGGACGACGTGATCGGAGGGGCTGATCAGCACGGTCGCCGTCGGATCGCTCGCAGCGATGTGCAGCAGCGCCGCGAGGACCGCGGGGGCAGTGTTGCGCGCGGCGGGTTCGAGCAGGACCGCGGCCGGGTCGGCGCCGATCTCGGCCATCTGCTGGGTGACGATGAAGCGAAAGTCAGATCCGGTGACGACGACCGGCTTGGCAAAGCCTGCCCCCGTGACGCGCCGGACCGAGGCCTGGAACAGGCTTTCCTCGCCCATCAGCGGCGAAAACTGCTTGGGATAGCTGCGCCGCGACAGGGGCCACAGCCGCGTGCCGGACCCGCCGCAAAGCAGGATCGGGGTGATCTGGGCCGGAGCACTCATAAGCAGCGCCTCGCGTCTGGAGTGGCTGCCATGAGCCATCTTGGCGGCAGATCACCCGACAATATGCCGGATGTAAACCCGGCATTCCGGCGCGCGCACCCTTCTGCAGCGGGACGGCAGGCAACTGCCGTCGGTCCGGGCGGGATTGTCAGGCTCCGGGCTCGAACCCCGTATCGTCCGGCGCCAACAGCTTGCTCAACGCGGCGACGAAGCCGGTCTGGCCGCGTCGCCCGTGCCGTCGGTCCTGGGCCGACGCGCCCTGGTACGGCCGATGCGGATGGACCATAGTCCGCAGTTCAGCGAGAGGTTGCAGTCTCACCGGTGCGCCCGTCTCGGGGCTCTCGCCGAGGCCGGCGGCAAGCACCCGCGTCAGCAGGCCCGGACCGGTCTTGAACCACCGATGGTCATTCTCGCGGGTCAGGCAGGAGGCGACCACCCGGTCAAAGGCGTCGGTCAGGACCGGATGCCCGGGGACGGCAATCACGACGTCGGTCGAGACCGCGCCGCTGGCGTCGAGGAAGAAGCCGGCACCGCTGACCGCGTCGATCACCGGGTCGATGTCCGCCGCCGGCCATTCGGACGGGGCAAGCGCCAGCCCGCCCACCACCATCAGTGCGGCGAGCATCATCAGGTCGGCTTTCTGCTCCCGCTCGGGGGCCATGGCGTAGGCCCTTGCGGCATCGGCGCCGACCCGCTCGCGAAGCCAGCCGGGGGCCGCCCGCTCGTCATGGACGATCACTTGCCGCCGCGACCGGGTCCGCCATTCATCCAGGATGCGCTCAACCTCGCCCGGGATCGGCGGCGGCCCGGGCCAGATGACGTGGATCAGGTCGGGCACCGTTGGGGCCTCACCGATCCCTGTGGCTCGGGTATTCGCCTGCGGACCAAGCCGTTGCACCAGCGTTCGCGCCGGAAGAAAGAAGCTCTGCGCCGCTTGCGACAGGTCTGGATGCTCGGTATCCCGCCAGTCGATCCCGGAGGCTGCCAGAATGCGCGCCTCGTTCAGCAAGCTGCCGACGCGGGTGGCGCGCGGGCGGCAGATCACGGCCTCCTCCAGCGGCCCGTCCGTCACCGACAGCCGTGCGGCGCAGGCCTCGGCGGTCGAAAGATCCCCGGCCAGCACATGCAGCTCGATCATGTTGATCAGCGGCAACCGCCCCGCCCCTGCCCGTTCCGCCGCTTGGCAGGCGTCAAGCGCCGCCTCGACGTCGCCCGCGGCCATCGCGGCGGAGACGCGGCTGGCCAATCCCTGCGCCGCGCCGATCCCGGCGGAGGCGAGCAGGTCCGACACCCGGTCTGCAGCCCCGCAGGCAATCAGCGCGTCCGTCGCGAGGTCGAGGATCTGCGGCTCGGCGGGCCAGCGCCTGCAACACGCGCCGAGGTAGCGCGCGGCAAGCCGGCCCGTGCCAGCGCCGACAAGGACGCGGCCGAGACGCTCCGCGGCCTCCGCATCGCGGCGGGGCGCCGGATGCGCCAGCACCCAGTCCAGAGCCGCGCGCGGGCCGCGCCGCAACAACCGGTCCTCGATGGCGAAGGCCTGACGATCCGGGCCGGGCCAGGGCGCGCCGTCGAAGGCGGCACTCAGCCGGTCGGCCAGGCTGTCCGAGCCGTTCCGCCACGCCCGCTCCACCAGGCGGAAAGCCAGGTACCACGGAAGGTCGGGGTGGGCGACAAGGCGGCGCAGGAACGCCTCGGCGGCGGCGGCATCCTCGCCCAGCGCGGCGTCGAGGCCCGCGAAGAGCGTGGCGGCGTCCGTGTCGGGGTCGGTCTCCCCGCTGTCCGTCTCGATGTCGGGCGGGCCCTCCACGGCCTCGTTGTCGGGCCGCGATGGCGGATCTGGGGCATTTTTCGGCCCCGCGTCAGCGCTCAGCCGGGCCAGCGCCGCCACGGCTTCGGCCGAAAGCTCGGGATGATCCAGGTCGCGCAGCCGCGTCCACAGACGGCGGGAGGCTTCCCTTGCGCCCGTCTCCTCGGCGACGTCCGCCCGCAACCTCAGGAACCACGGCGCGAAGGACGGGTCTTCGGGTGCATTCTGCGCGAGGGCCAGGGCACGATAGGAATCGCCGGCAAGCCAATGCGCCTGCGCCGCGCGCAAGACGATTTCGGGGTGCTGCGGATGATGCGCGAGCGCGGCCGTCGCGGCAGCGACCGCGGCCTTGCCGTCAGCGGCCTGCAGGGCGATCTCGATCCGCGCCAGATGGGCGCGTTCGTCATCAGGGTGCTGCGCCAGCACATGGTCGCACAGGCCTGCTGCCTCGGCCACGGTTCCGGCCGCACGGTGCAGCCCGATGGTGAAGCTGCCGTCACCGGCAGACAGTTCATCCATCGCCGGAACCTGCATCAGCTCCAGCGCCGCGGCAGGCTCTCCGTTCGCCTCGAGCGCCTCGGCGGCCTTGCGGCGCAGCAGGAGCTCGCTGGGCATCCGGATCACCGCGTCGCGCCCCATCGCGATCGCCGCAGGCGTATCGCCGCGCGCCCGCGCCAGGTCGATCAGACCGACCCAGGCCCACAGATGATGGGGGTTTTCCGCGACTATCTTGCGGAACCCGGCCTCGGCCAGCTCTGTCTCTCCGGCCTCGGCCAACCCGCCCGCCACACCGAACCTCAGCGCCGCAAGCCAGCCTTGTTCTCCCTCGGCACTCTGCAGCCAGACGGCAAGCTCGCGCAGCAGGTCGGTCGCACGCTCCGAATCGTCACTCGTGTCACCCACAGGTGTCATACACACGCACTCCCTCAGCGGGCCATCTTCACCAGCAAGGCGGGTATTGCAATCGGCCTGTCAGCGGAGGCCGTGAGCAGGTTTGTCCAAGCCCGGCCCGACGCGCATCGGTTCCAGCCGCTCGGGTGCGGCGATGCCCCAGGCCGGGATCTGCGCGCGCGCGCGCGCCACGGCACTCAGGTCGAGGTCGATCACCCTCAGTGTCGGCGCCTCCTCGCCCAGATCGGCCAGCACCTCGCCCCAGGGCCCGACAGCCAGCGAGTGGCCGTAGGTTTCACGTCCGTCCGCGTGAAGCCCGGCCTGCGCGGCGGCCAGCACGAAGGCTCCGCTTTCGATCGCGCGGGCGCGCAGCAGAACTTCCCAATGGGCGCGGCCAGTGGGCACCGTGAAGGCCGCGGGGATGAACATCAGCACCGCACCCGCCTGCGCAAGCGCGCGGTAGAGATAGGCGAACCGCATGTCGTAGCAGATGCTGAGGCCAACCAGCCCCCAGGGCGTCTCGGCCACCACGGCGCGCGCGCCGGGGGCGAAGCGTTTCGATTCCCCGATCGGCTCCTGCCCCTCCAGCGTCACGTCGAAGAGGTGGATCTTGTCGTAGTCCGCCACGATCCCGCCCTCCGCGTCGATCAGCGTGGAATGGTTCAGATAGCGTCCGTCCGGCCCGCGCACGGGGGTCGATCCGCTGTGGATCCAGAGCCCGTGCTTCGCGGCTAGATCGCGGCAGGCGGCGATGAACGGGTCATCGCCGGCTTCGACCACCTGCGCCTCGGACACCTCCGGCTTGCGCGCCATCAGCCCCGCGACTTCGGGCAGGGCCAGCAGTTCCGCCCCCTCGTCCGCCGCCTGCTCAGCCAGAAGCGTGACGGTCTCGATGTTGGCCGCGTGGCTGTCGGCCGAGCACATCTGCGCCAGCGCGACGCGGAGCGTGGCGCGCGTCATGGCCGGCTCAGCGTGCGGGCGACGGCATCCTGCCACCCCGCGTAGCGCGCCGCGCGCGTGTCCGCGTCCATCTGCGGCTCGAAAGTCCTGTCCAGCGCCCACATCTTCGCAAATCCATCTGCATCGGGGTAGACGCCGGCCTTCATCCCCGCGATCCAGGCAGCACCCAGCGCCGTCGTTTCCAGCACCTTCGGCCGGTCCACCGGCGCGCCAAGGATGTCGGCGAGGAACTGCATCGCCCAGTCCGACGCGCTCATCCCGCCATCGACCCTCAGCGTCGCCGCCTTCGTCGGGTCCTCCGGCGCGTCGTGGCCGGCCCCGCGCCAGTCGGCGGTCATCGCCTCCCACAGGTCGCGGGTCTGGAATCCGACGCTTTCCAGCGCGGCGCGGGCGAACTCGGCCGGGCCGGAGTTGCGCACGAGGCCATATATCGCGCCGCGCGCGTCGGGGTCCCAGTATGGCGCGCCAAGGCCGGTGAAGGCGGGCACGAGATAGAGCTGCTGCGCCGGGTCGGCCTCTTCGGCCAGCCGCTGGCTGTCCGGCGCGCTTTCGATGATCTTCAGCCCGTCGCGCAGCCATTGCACCACAGCGCCGGCGATGAAGATGGAGCCTTCCAGCGCATAGGTCGGTTTCCCGTCGAACTGATAAGCGATGGTGGTGAGCATCCGGTTTTCCGAGCGCACCAGCGTATCGCCGGTGTTGAGCAGCGCGAAGCACCCGGTGCCATAGGTCGATTTCAGCATCCCCGGCTCGAAACACGCCTGCCCCAGCGTCGCCGCCTGCTGGTCGCCCGCGACACCCAGGATCGGGATCGCGGCGCCGAACAGTGCCGGGTCGGTCATGCCGAATTCCGCCGCGCAATCCTTCACCTCGGGCAGGAGCGACATGGGGATGTCGAGCAGCTTGCACACGTCCTCGTCCCAGCAGCCCTTGCGGATGTTGTAGAGCAGCGTGCGCGCCGCGTTGGTCGCGTCGGTGACATGCGCCTTGCCGCAGGTCAGGTTCCAGATCAGCCAGCTGTCGACCGTGCCGAAGGCGAGCTTTCCCGCCTCGGCCTTCGCCCGCACACCGTCCACGTTCTCCAGCAGCCAGGCGAGCTTGGTGCCCGAAAAATACGGGTCGAGCAGCAGGCCGGTGTTTTCCTGAACCATTGCCTCGTGCCCGTCGGCCTTCAGCCGCGCGCACATCTCGGCGGTGCGGCGGTCCTGCCAGACGATGGCGCGATGCACCGGCGTGCCGGTCTCCCGGTCCCACAAAACCACGGTCTCGCGCTGGTTGGTGATGCCGATGGCGGCGACATCGCCCGCCTTCAGCCCGCCCTTGTCCAGCGCCGCGCGGCAGGTGGCGACAACGCTGTCCCAGATCTCCGCCGCGTCATGCTCGACCCAGCCCGAGGCCGGGTAGTGCTGCGTGAATTCCTGCTGCGCGCTTGCCCCCGGCGCGATCTCCGCGTCGAAGAGAATCGCGCGGGTGGACGTGGTGCCCTGATCGATGGCCAGAACATGGGTCATCGGTCTCTCCCTCTTGCCTTGGCCGTCAACCTAGCTGTCCGCTCCGGGAAATGCCACGTCACTCTGACGGCCGCGCAGCTACCGCCTTTGCCATGAAGTCGCTGATCTGGCCGATCTGCTCGGGCGACAGGCGCAGCCCCAGCTTGGTCCGGCGCCAGATCACGTCTTCGGCCGTGCGCGCATATTCCTTGCGGATCAGCCAGAGCAGCTCCACCTCGGTCAGGCTCGCACCGAAGTCCCGGCCGAGGTCCGCGGCCGTGGTCGCGCCATTCAGAACCACCTTCGCCTCGGTCCCGTAGGCGCGGACCAGCCGCTTCGCCCAGCGTGCATCCAGGAACGGGTGGCGCTGTCGCAACTCGGCAATCAGCGCGTCCACGCCATCAACCGGGAAATCACCGCCGGGCAGTGGCACGCCGGCCGTCCAGGGCCCGCGCGTGCCGGGAAACCGCGGCGACAGCTTTTCCCACGCATCCTCGGCCAGCTTGCGGTAGGTGGTGATCTTGCCGCCGAACACGTTGAGCAGGATCGGCCCGTAGTCGTCGACCGACAGCACGTAGTCCCGCGTCGCCGCCGTGGCCGATTTCGCGCCGTCGTCGTAGAGCGGGCGAACACCGGAGTAGGTCCAGACCACGTCGCCCTCGGTCAGCGGCGTCTTGAAGTACTCGTTGGCGAATTTGAGCAGGTAGTCGCGTTCCTCGGGCGTGCAGACGGCGGCGCGCGGGTCGCCGTCATGCTCGTTGTCGGTGGTGCCGATCAGGGTGAAATCGGTCTCGTAGGGGATCGCGAAGATGATGCGCCCGTCGGTGCCCTGGAAGAAATAGCATTTGTCATGGGACGTGACCCGCGGCACCACGATGTGCGAGCCGCGGACCAGCCGCACGTTTTCGCGGCTGTTCTGCCCGATCACCCCATGCACCACGTCGGCGACCCAGGGTCCGGCGGCATTGACCAGCGCCTTGGCGGTGACGACACTCTGCGACCCGTCCCGGTCGAGCGTCACATGCCACAACCCTGCGGTCCGCTCCGCGCGCAGCACCTTCGTCCGCGTCAGGATGCGGGCGCCGCGCGCCTCCGCGTCGCGGGCGTTCAGCACGACCAGACGCGCATCCTCCACCCAGCAGTCGGAATATTCGTAGGCCTTCGTGAAGCGGTCCTGCAGCGGCGCACCCTCGGGCGTGCCGCTCAGGCTCAGCGTTTTGGTCGGCGGCAGGATCTTCCGGCCGCCCAGGTGATCGTACAGGAACAATCCCAGCCGGATCAGCCAATCGGGCCGCCGCCCGCGCATCCAAGGCATCACGGTCATGAGCAGGCGCGAGGCGGGTGTCGTGCCGTCGAACCGCATGTCCCTGGACAGCGGCAAGACGAAGCGCATCGGCCAGCTGATGTGCGGCATGGCCTTCAGCAGCGTCTCGCGCTCGGCCAGCGCGTGGCGCACCAGCTTCAGCTCGAAGAACTCCAGATAGCGCAGACCGCCATGGAACAGCTTGGTCGAGGCGGACGAGGTCGCGCCGCCCAGGTCGCCCATCTCGGCCAGGCACACGCTCAACCCGCGACCGGCGGCGTCGCGCGCGATGCCGCAGCCATTGATGCCGCCACCAATGATCAAAAGATCGACAGGCGTGTCTCTCATGCCTGTTCCTTGCCCTGTCCGGAGTTGTGTCGCGCGCACCCCGTTTTCCACCTCATGTTCGATCTGTCAATTTTCCGGTTCGCATTTCTTCGTTCTGCCACGGGTCGTTGCCCTGCATCACTGTTGCGCCACCCGTGCGATGAGCCGCTCCACCTCCGGCCCCAGGTCCTCCACGATCAGCGCGACCCCCGCGGCGTTGGGGTGGATGCCGTCGGGCTGCATGTAGGCGGCAAAGGCCGCGCGGCGATCCCCCCCGGCCGCATCGCTGAGCGCACCAAGGAAGTTATCCACATGTAGGGCGTCATATTGCGCGGCAAGGTCGGGATACATCGCGTTGAACCCCTGCTGGAATTCCGGCCCGTAATTGCCCGGCGCCTGCAGGCCGATCAGCAGAACGTCGATGCCCGCGGCATTCGCTGCCTGCAAGATGCCATCCAGGTTCGCGCGGCTCGTCTCTGGCGGGATCGCGCGGAGCAGGTCGTTGCCGCCCAGCGCCACGATCATCGCGTCCACCTCGGGCGTCAGGGTCCAGCCTACGCGCGCCAGCCCGCCGGCCGTGGTATCGCCTGAAACACCCGCGTTCAGCACGGTCACCTCATGGCCCCGGTCGCGCAACCAGGCCTGAAGCTGCGGCACGAAACCGTCGCCTTCGCGCAGCCCGTAGCCCTGCGTCAGGCTGTCGCCCAGCGCGGCGATCGTCACCTCCTCGGCCGCCACCGGCGCCGCGACCATCAGCGACAGGGCAAGCGCCTTGCCCATCCCGGCCACGGCCCCATATGCCTGAGACCAAAGTAAACCGAGGCGTTCAGTCATGGCCGATCCTGTCCTGTCCCTGTCGGACGCCCGCCTGTCGCTTGACGGCAACGCGGGCCGTGTGGACATCCTGCATGGCATCACGCTCGAAGTGCTCAAGGGCGAGACCGTGGCGCTCACGGGGCCGTCTGGATCGGGCAAATCGTCTCTCCTCATGCTCATGGGCGGGCTGGAACAGGCCACCGGGGGCGAGGTGCGCGCCCTCGGCCGGGATCTGACCACCCTGACCGAGGATCAGCTTGCCCGCTTTCGCAGGGACAATATGGGGGTGGTGTTCCAATCCTTCCACCTGATCCCGACGATGACGGCGCTGGAAAACGTCGCGACGCCGCTAGAACTGGCCGGCCACCGTGACGCCTTCGACCGTGCCGAGGCGGAGCTGGCGGCGGTGGGGCTTGCGTCTCGCTCGCATCACTACCCCGGCCAGATGTCGGGCGGCGAACAGCAGCGCGTGGCGCTGGCCCGCGCCGCCGCGCCCCGGCCCGCGATCTTGCTGGCAGACGAGCCCACCGGCAATCTCGACGGCGCGAACGGTCAGGCGATCATGGAGATCCTCTTCGGGCTGCGCGACCGCCATGGCGCGACACTGGTGCTGGTGACGCATGCGCCGGAATTGGCCGCCCGCTGCGACCGCGAGGTGCGGCTGCGCGACGGTTGGCTCGAAACCGACGCGATGCGGGACGCTGCCGAATGAGCGTCGCGCTGCGCATCGCTCGGCGGGAGCTGCGCGGCGGGCTCAGGGGCTTTCGTATCTTCATCGCCTGTCTCGCCCTTGGTGTCGCGGCCATCGCCGCTGTCGGATCGGTGCGCGAGGCGATCCAGTCGGGGCTGACGCGCGAGGGCGCGGTGATCCTCGGCGGCGATGCCGAGATGAGTTTCACCTACCGGTTCGCGGACGAGGGCGAGCGCGCCTTCATGGACGGGATCGCGGTGGAGGTCTCCGAAACGGTCGATTTCCGCTCCATGGTCGTCGTCGACCGCAACACCGGGCCGGAGTACGGGCTGACCCAGGTGCGCGGCGTCGACGGGGCCTGGCCGCTCTATGGCGAAGCCGGCCTGTCGCCCGACATCCCGCTGGACGACGCGCTCGCCACCACCGACCGCTCGGGCGCGGTGATGGACCAGCTCCTGATCGACCGGCTGGCGCTGCAGATCGGCGACATCTTCCGCCTCGGCACGCAGGAGTTCGAGTTGCGCGCGGCTTTGATCACCGAACCCGACGGCGCATCCGGCGGTTTCGGCCTTGGCCCGCGCACCATTGTGACGCTGGCGGGGCTGGAGGGGTCAGGCCTCCTGACCCCGGGCACGCTCTACGAGAGCCAGTATCGCCTCGCCCTGCCGCCCGGCGCCGATCTTGCGGCGCATGAGGCCGAGGCGCGCAGGCGGTTCGAGGACAGCGGCATGCGCTGGCGCGACAGCCGCAACGGCGCGCCGGGCGTGCAGGAATTCGTCGACCGCATCGGCGCGTTCCTCGTGCTGGTGGGTCTTGCGGGGCTGGCCGTCGGCGGAGTCGGCGTGTCGTCGGCGGTGCGCGCCTATCTCGACGGCAAGGTGGAGACGATCGCGACACTGAAGACGCTGGGCGCCGAAAGCCGCACAATCTTCACCGCCTATTTCGCGCAGATCGGGCTGCTGACGCTGGTGGGGCTTGTGCTTGGCCTGAGCCTTGGCGCAGTTCTGCCCTTCGTCTTCGCGCCCCTCATCGCCGCACAACTGCCCGTGCCCATCGCCTTTGCGCTCTACCCTGGTCCGCTGGTCGAGGCGGCGATCTACGGCGCGCTCACCGCGCTCATCTTCACGCTCTGGCCGCTCGCCCGGACCGAACAGGTGCGCGCCGCGGCGCTGTTCCGCGACGCTTCCGGCCCGGCGCGGCACTGGCCCCGGCCGGTCTACCTGGTCGTGATCCTCGCGCTGGCGGCCACGCTGGTCGGTCTCGCCACCTGGCTCTCGGGCATCCCGCGCCTTGCACTCGGCACGGCGGGCGGCATCGTCGGCGCGCTCCTCCTCCTTATGTTGTCGGCGCTGGCCATCCGCGCGCTATCCCGCCGCCTCGCCCGCGCCAGGGCGCTGCGCGGCCTCACCGCGCTCCGCACCGCGCTGGGCGCGGTCGGCGGGCCAGGGTCCGAGGCGACGAGCGTGGTGCTGTCGCTCGGCCTCGGCCTCGCCGTGCTTGCCGCAGTGGGCCAGATCGACAGCAACCTGCGCGCCGCGATCCAGCGCGACCTGCCGGAAGTTGCGCCGTCCTACTTCTTCGTCGACATCCAGCCCGACCAGTTGCAACCCTTCCTAGACCGCGTCACCGGTGACCCCGCCGTCAGCCGCGTCGACACCGCGCCGATGCTGCGTGGCATCATCACCCGGATCAACGGCCAGCGCGCTCAGGACGTGGCGGGCGACCATTGGGTGATCCGCGGCGACCGGGGTCTCACCTACACCACCACCGCGCCCCCGGCGGAGGAGATCGTGGCGGGAAGCTGGTGGCCCGACGACTACGACGGTCCGCCGCTCGTCGCCGTCGCCGCCGAGGAAGCGGGCGAGATCGGGCTCACCATCGGTGACACCCTCACTGTCGACGTCCTTGGCCGTGACATCCAGGCAACGATCGCCGCACTGCGCGAGGTGCGGTTCGAGAACGCCGGCATCGGCTTCGTCCTGACCCTGTCGCAAAACGCGCTCGCGGGCGCGCCCCACACCCACATCGCCACCGTCTACGCCGAGGAGGAGGCCGAGGCCGCGATCCTGCGCGACGTGGCGGGCGCCGCGCCGAACATCACCGCGATCCGGGTCCGCGACGCGCTCGACCAGGTGGCCGAGGCGCTGCGCAGCCTCGCCGCCGCGACCTCCTACGGCGCGGCCGCGACGCTGATCACCGGTTTCATCGTCCTGATCGGCGCGGCGGCGGCGGGCGAGCGCGGGCGCGTGTACGAGGCCGCCGTGATGAAGACGCTGGGCGCCAGCCGCGCCGGCATCCTGGCGAGCTTTGCGCTCCGCTCCGCGATCCTGGGCGCGGCGGCGGGCGCAGTGGCGATCCTGGCGGGTGCGCTGGGGGGATGGGCGGTGATGACCTTCGTGATGGACACCACCTATGCGTTCGAGCCGGTCTCGGCGGTCGCGATCATCCTGGGCGGGGCGCTGGCCACCTTGCTGTCGGGCGTCGCATTCGCCTGGCGGCCGCTGTCGGCGCGACCGGCGCGGGTGTTGCGCGCACGCGACTGAATGCCCGCCAAACCGGCCCCTTTCCCCTTGCCAAGCCCGCCCCGAAGGCGCACGTCAATCCCATGTTGCGCCCGCTTCGTTCCCTCCTCGGCCGCAAATCTGCCGCCAGATTCGTTCCCGTGCAGGCCACGCCAGACCTGCCGCGACCGGCTTCGACGACCTATGTCGTGGGCGACCTGCATGGCCGCTCGGACCTGTTGGAACTGATGCTCGAGCTGATCGACGCGCATATTGGCGGCACCGGCAGCGCCGACCCCAAGCTGGTCTTCGTCGGCGACTACATCGACCACGGCCCCGACAGCGCCGGCGTCGTCGCGCGGATGCAGGAACTGACGCGGGATTTCCCGGATAACGTCACCTGCCTGATGGGCAATCACGAGCGGATGCTGATGGATTTCCTGGCCGACCCGACGCTGCGAGGCCCCCGCTGGCTGCGCGAAGGCGGCGCCGCGACGCTCGAAAGCTTCCGCGTCTCGCCCGACGACCTCTACCAGACTGCGCCGTCGGAGGCCTGGATTGACGCTGCGGCCCGGCTGTCCCGCGCGCTGGGCGAGGATGCGCGCGACTGGTTCGAAAACTGCCCGCTCAGCTGGTCCTCGGGCAATCTCTGGGTCGTCCATGCCGGCGCCGACCCGGCCCGCCCGATGGAGGGGCAGACCGCCCGGGTACTGCTCTGGGGCCACCCCGAGTTCGACAGCGCGCCGCGCGGCGACGACGCCTGGGTCGCGCATGGCCATGTGGAGCGCGATACGCCCTCCATCGAAGACGGGCGCATCGCCATCGACACCGCCGCCTGGTCGACCGGCAAGCTCACCGCCATCGCCGTCAAGCCCGACGGCAGCCACGCATTCCTGCAGACCTGACGCACCGGCGATTCGCCGCCCTGCGACAAGCCCGAGCGCACCGCCCCGGCCGGATCATGGACCGAAGCGATGCACCCGGATCGGAGACCTGCCGGCGCCCTGGGGCGCAGGAGGGACAACACCGGTTCGGCAAGATCTCCAGGGGCAGTCCGCGCGTGCCCGCCTTCCACCCCTCCAATTGCTTGGATGGCCTGAGCATATCCGGGACCGATCATAGGAAAAAGCTGAGAGTGTATTGATATCTGATTGGATAAACCTAATCATTGACACATGCCCGTCTCCGTTCCCCCGATCACGCTGCGCCAGATGCGCTATCTCCTTGCGCTGGAGGAAACGCAGCATTTCCGCGAAGCCGCCGAAAGCTGCGGGATCTCGCAACCCTCCCTCTCGGTTCAGGTGAAGACGCTGGAGGAGGCGCTGGGCCTGACCCTGGTCGAACGCGGCCGCGGGCCCGTGCGCCTGACGCTGGCGGGGCGCGAGGTGGCGCGGCGGGCGCGCGAGATTCTCGACGCGACGCAAGGCATCCTCGATCTGTCGGTGACGCTGAAATCGGGGCTGGGCGGCACGATCCGTCTGGGCACCTCGGTCACGCTCGGCCCTTACTTCATGCCGCATGTGGTCGGCGACCTGCGCGAAACCAGCCCCGACCTCCGCCTCTACATCCGCGAGGCCGCGCCGCGTGACCTGCTGCGCGAGCTGCACGACGGGGTGCACGACCTGATCCTGACGCAACTGCCGGTATCGGGTGCCACGCTGTCGACCACACGCCTGTTTCGCGAGCCGCTGTCGGTTGCCCTGCCGAGGGGCCATCCCCTGACCGCGCAGGAGGTGCTGGGGAACGACGACCTGGCGGGCGAGACGATCCTGGCGCTCGCGCCCGGCTACGCGCTCTACGATGTGATCGCCGCGGTCTGCTCGGAAACCGGGGCCGAGTTGTCGCGCGACTACGAGGGCACGTCTCTCGACGCATTGCGGCAGATGGTGGCGATGAACATGGGTCTGACGTTTCTGCCGGCGCTCTATGTCGAAAGCGAGATCGCCGGCCGCGCGCAGGATGTTGAGATCCGGCCCTTTCGCGGGCGGCGGCTTGCGCGGTCGGTCGGGCTGGTGTGGCGTACCGCCTCGGGCGCGGGTCCGGCCTATGAGCGGCTGGCCGCCGCGATGCGCGGCACCGCGCGGCGCTTTCCGCAACTGGTGCTCGAAGGCTGAGGCTGCGCCATTGACGCCTGTGGACCCGGCGGCAAGACTGCGCGCATGATCGAGCGTCTCACCCTCCTTGATGTCCAGGCCCTGGCCCGCGACTGCCTGGCCCGCGCCGGCGCGCCCGACCGGGTCGCGCAGGCCGTCGCCGCCGAGATCGCCGCGGCCGAGGCGGCTGGGGAACGGCGGCACGGGATGGAGGCGCTGCTGCGCGACATCCGCCTGATCCGATACGGTCGCGTCGACGCTGCCGCCGCCCCCTCCGTCAGCAAGCCGAGGCCGGGGGTGATGCGCTGCGATGCCGCGCACGGCTTCGCAGCCGCCGCCCTGGTCGAAACATTGGAGACGCTGGCCGACCTTGCCCACCGGCAGGGGATCGCGCTGTTGCGGCTCGACCGGGCAAGCGATCCTGGGGCGATGATTCACACGACCGCCGTGCTGGCCGCGCAGGGGCTGAGCGCGCTGACCTTCGGGGCCGCCGGGTCAGGGCGCATCGCCCATCCCGACTGCGTCACCCCCGCGATCCTGCGGCACCCGCCGCGGGACGCGGTCGAGATGCTGTTGCCGCAGACCCGGGGCGGCCAGCCGCCCGACAGCCCGATCGGCGGCATGGTCACGCACGGGGCCTGGGTGATCGCGATGGATGCGGCCTCGGTCGACGACACGGTCGGTATCGCGAGCATCTGGGACAGCGCCCCGCAGCGCGCCCCGGCGCACGAGATCGCCATTTCCTCCGAATTCCTCGAACAGATCGTGACAGCCTGATGCCGGACACGTTGCTCAAGGGGTTGACGCTGCGCGGGCTCGAGGTGTTCGAGACGCTGGCGCGCACCGGATCGGTCGCGGTGACGGCCGACCAACTCGGGATGAGCGCGCCGGCGGTGTCGCAGCAGTTGCGCAACCTCAGCCAGGCGTTGGGGGCGGAGCTTGTCGACCATTCCCGCCGCCCGATGGTGCTGACCCCCGCGGGCCGGCTGTTTCTGGGTCGGGCCGAGGCCGCGTTGCAGGCGCTGCGCGCGGGTCAGCGCGGCCTGTCCATGCTCGACCTTGCCGATCTCTCGGCGCTGTCGCTGGGCGTGATCGAGGATTTCGAGAACGAGGTGACGCCGCAACTGGCCGCCGATCTGGCCGACGCGATGACGCAATGCGCCTTTCGCCTCGTCACCGGGGCCAGCCACGCGCTGCACGGGCAGATCGCGCGGCGCGACCTCGACATCGCGATCTGCGCGGCAGGGCACCCGGACCCCGCCGGCAGCCTGATCCATCCGCTCATCGACGACCCCTACATTCTCGCCGTGCCGACCGGGGTGGATGTCTCGGGCGGGCTGGCCGCGCTGTCGGGGCGGACGTTTCTGCGCCGCGACCCCGACCAGGTCATGGGCCAGCAGATCGAGCGTTACATCGCGGGTGCGGGCCTGAGCCTGCCGCAACGCTTCGAGATGGACTCCAACCAGTCGATCAGCGCGCTGGTCGCGGGCGGTACCGGCTGGACGATCACCACGCCGCTCAGCCTGCTGCGGGCCGGGCGCTTCGCCGGAGGCATCGACGCCCACCCCCTGCCCGGCGCCCCGATGTCGCGGCGCATCGTGCTCTATGCCACCGATGACTGGACCGGGCCGATCCCCGCACAGATCGCCGACCGCGCGCGCGACCTGATCGAGGACCATTTCGCCGCACCGGGTCGGGCGCGGATGCCATGGCTCGGGGACAGTTTCCGGGTCCAGCGCGGGGCCGAAGCGGCCAGGGGCGCGCCCGAACCGGTATAGCGTGCAGCCAAAACAGGCACGCGCGTAGATTTTTCGTAAATTTTTTTACTCTTTCTGCACTGCGCAGAGCAACCCCTTTACACAAAAATGCAGCGGCCACAGACAGATGTTCTGAAATGATCACGAACCTGTCATCGTCCGCGCACATTCCGCAACGTCATGCCGCAAGGCGACCGCGCGGGCTGAGCGACCAGACCGAGTCGCGCGCCGGGGTTGGAGGGACTGGAGACCCCCGGAGCACGCGCACATCGGTTGACGGCCGCGAGGTTGGGGGAGGCTGACCATCTGTATATCGTCCCGTAAGGGGCACGGGACGACGCAAGGCCACGACAGGCCTTTCTCGTGTCCCGAGATATCTGCGAACCGGCATCAATGGCCGGGCTTCGCACGCCTGCTTATGCGCGCTGCGCGCAAACCTTGAGGGAGAGAGACCTTGTCAACTGAGACCCGAACCGGCCCCGCACTTTTGCCCGACGCGCATGTCGATGCCGCCCGGTACGAAGAGATGTATGCCGCATCGGTGACCGACCCTGATGCCTTCTGGGGAGAGCACGGGAAGCGGATCGACTGGATCAAGCCGTACACCAAGGTCAAGGACACGTCCTTTGGCCCCGACGATGTCTACATCCGCTGGTACGAAGACGGCACGCTGAACGTCGCCGCGAACTGCATCGACCGCCACCTTGCGACGCGCGGCGACCAGACCGCGATCATCTTCGAGCCGGACGACCCGGAGGAAGACGCGCAGCACATCACCTATTCCGAGCTGGCCGACAACGTCGGGCGCTTCGCCAACGTGCTCAAGGGCCTCGGCGTGAAGAAGGGCGACCGCGTCGTCATCTACCTGCCGATGATCCCCGAGGCGGCCTATGCCATGCTGGCCTGCGCCCGGATCGGCGCGGTCCATTCGATCGTCTTCGCCGGCTTCTCGCCCGACGCGCTGTCGGCGCGGGTCAACGGCTGCGGCGCCAAGGTGGTCATCACCTCCGACGGCGCGCCGCGCGGCGGGCGTATCACCGAGCTGAAGGACAACGTCAACAAGGCGCTGCTGCACTGCAGCGACGACGTGCAATGCCTGGTAGTCAAGCGCACCGGCGCGCAGGTCGCCTGGATCGCCGGCCGCGACCACTGGTACGACGGCCTCGCCTCCGAGGTTTCGACCGACTGCCCGCCGGTGGAGATGAACGCCGAAGACCCGCTCTTCATCCTTTACACCTCCGGCTCCACCGGCCAGCCCAAGGGCGTGGTCCACACCACCGGCGGTTATCTCGTCTATGCCGCGATGACCCACGAGATCACCTTCGACTACAAAGACGGAGACATCTTCTGGTGCACCGCCGACGTGGGCTGGGTGACGGGGCACAGCTACATAGTCTACGGCCCGCTGGCCAATGGCGCCACGACCCTGATGTTCGAGGGAGTGCCGACCTACCCCGACGCAGGGCGGTTCTGGGCGGTCTGCGAGAAACACAAGGTCAACCAGTTCTACACCGCCCCCACCGCGATCCGCGCGCTGATGGGCAAGGGCACCGACTACGTCACGAAATACGACCTGAGCAGCCTCAAGCTGCTGGGGTCGGTCGGCGAGCCGATCAACCCCGAGGCGTGGAACTGGTACAACGAGAATGTCGGCAAGGGAAAATGCCCGATCGTTGACACCTGGTGGCAGACCGAAACCGGCGGCCATATGATGACGCCGCTTCCCGGCGCGCATGAGCTGAAGCCCGGCGCGGCGCAGAAACCCTTTTTCGGGGTCAAGGCGCTGGTGCTGGAACCCACCACCGGCGAGGTGATCGAGGGCAACGGCGTCGAAGGCGTGCTGGTGCTGGCCGACAGCTGGCCGGGGCAGATGCGCACCGTCTGGGGCGATCACGACCGTTTCGTGAAGACCTATTTCTCGGACTACAAGGGCTACTACTTCTCGGGCGACGGCTGCCGCCGCGACGCCGATGGCGACTACTGGATCACCGGCCGCGTCGATGACGTGATCAACGTGTCCGGGCACCGCATGGGCACCGCCGAGGTCGAAAGCGCGCTGGTCGCGCACGAGTCCGTCAGCGAGGCCGCGGTCGTCGGCTACCCGCACCCGATCAAGGGCCAGGGCATCTACTGCTACGTCACGCTGATGTCGGACGAGACGCCCACCGACGAACTGAAGAAGACGCTGGCCGACTGGGTCCGGACCGAGATCGGTCCGATCGCCAAGCCCGACGTGATCCAGTGGGCGCCCGGCCTGCCCAAGACGCGCTCGGGCAAGATCATGCGCCGCATCCTGCGCAAGATCGCGGAGAATGACTTCAACAGCCTTGGCGACATCTCGACGCTGGCCGACCCGTCGGTGGTGGACGAGCTGATCGCCAACCGGTCCAAGCAGTGAGCGGCGCCATGAGGGACGACGCCGCCACGCAGACCCGCCCCGTCAACCTGATCCTGCTCGGGCCTCCGGGTGCGGGCAAGGGCACCCAGGCGCGGATGCTGGAAGAGGGCTTCGGCCTGATCCAGCTGTCCACCGGCGACCTGCTGCGCGGCGCCGTCGCCGCCGGCACCGAGGCGGGGCTTGCCGCCAAGGCGGTGATGGACCGCGGCGATCTGGTGAGCGATGAGATCGTCCTGGCCGTGCTGAAGGAGCGGCTGGCGCAGCCTGACGTGGCGGCGGGTATCATCCTCGACGGGTTTCCGCGCACCGCGGGACAGGCGGCGGCGCTCGACGATCTGATGGCCGAGCGCGGGCAGCAGATCGACGCGGTGATCAGCCTGGCGGTCGAGGACGAGGCGATGGTCGCGCGCGTGGCCGGCCGCTACACCTGCGCCTCCTGCGGCGAGGGGTATCACGACCAGTTCAAGCAGCCCGCCGTCGCGGGGGTCTGCGACAAGTGCGGCGGCACCCAGATGAAGCGCCGCCCCGACGACAACGCGGAAACGGTGCGTACGCGGCTGAACGCCTATCACGCCGATACCGCACCGCTCATCGACTATTACGCCGCGCGCGGCACCCTGACCGAGATCGACGCGATGAGCGACATCGGCGAGGTGCGCGCGGGAATGGCAGCGATCGTGGGGAAACTCACGAGCGCCTGAAAGAATTCGCCGGCGGGGAGGGGCTCCCCGCCGGTGGATGTGTCCGCCGGGCCATGGAGGGGCCGGCCGGCAGGAACCTTCGAAGGGAGTTAGCAATGGCCGAACAGCCAAACAATAACGCGTACTGGGCCGCGAACATCCGACTGGTCACCATCTGCCTGGTGATCTGGGCGCTTGCGTCCTACGGCTTCGCGATCCTGCTGCGTCCGCTGATCAGCGGCATCGCAGTCGGTGGCACGGATCTGGGCTTCTGGTTTGCCCAGCAGGGATCGATCCTCGTCTTCCTCGTCCTGATCTTCTTCTACGCCTGGCGTATGAACAAGCTCGACAAGGAATTCGGCGTCGACGAGCAGTAAGGGACGGACCGGACCATGGATCAGACAACACTCAACTTCATCGTGGTGGGCGCGTCCTTTGCGCTCTACTTCGGGATCGCGATCTGGGCCCGCGCGGGCTCCACATCGGAATTCTATGCCGCCGGCCGGGGCGTGAACCCCGTCGTCAACGGCATGGCCACCGCGGCCGACTGGATGTCGGCGGCGTCCTTCATCTCGATGGCGGGTCTCATCGCCTTCGTGGGCTACCAGAACTCCACCTTCCTGATGGGCTGGACCGGCGGCTACGTGCTGATGGCGATGCTCCTTGCGCCCTACCTGCGCAAGTTCGGCAAGTACACCGTGCCGGAATTCGTCGGGGACCGGTTCTATTCCAACAGCGCCCGCGTCGTGGCCGTGATCTCGCTCATCATCATGTCGGTGACCTACGTGATCGGCCAGATGACCGGCGCAGGCGTGGCCTTCTCGCGCTTTCTCGAAGTGGACTCGACCGTCGGCCTTCTGATCGCGTCGGGCGTGGTCTTCGTCTACGCCGTTCTCGGCGGGATGAAGGGCATCACCTACACGCAGGTGGCACAGTACTGCGTGCTGATCGTGGCCTACACCATCCCGGCCATCTTCATCTCGCTGCAACTGACCGGCAACCCGATCCCGGGCCTGGGCCTGTTCTCGAACATGGCCGAAGGAACTGCCGGCGCCGGCACGCCGCTTCTGGTGACGCTGGACGGTCTGCTGACCGACCTGGGCTTCAACGAGTACACCACCGGCAACTCGCCCTGGCTGATGGCGCTGTTCACCCTGTCGCTGATGATCGGTACCGCGGGCCTGCCCCACGTGATCATCCGCTTCTTCACGGTGCCCCGCGTGGCCGATGCGCGTTGGTCGGCGGGTTGGGCCCTGGTGTTCATCGCGCTCCTGTACCTCACGGCACCCGCCGTGGGCGCCATGGCGCGCCTGAACATCATGACCACGATGTGGCCGAACGGCGTCGAGGGTGAACCCGTCGCCGAAGCAGACCTGCCCGACTGGTTCCGGACCTGGTCCGCGACCGGCCTTCTGGCAGTCGACGACAAGAACGGCGACGGCCTGATCCAGTACTACCGTGAAACCGGCCCCGGCATGGCCGACCTCGCGGCGGAACGTGGCTGGGAAGGCAACGAACTGGTGACCTTCAACCAGGATATCCTCGTTCTCGCCAACCCCGAGATCGCACAGCTTCCGGGCTGGGTGATCGCGCTGATCGCAGCCGGTGGTATTGCAGCAGCCCTGTCCACCGCGGCGGGCCTGTTGCTGGCCATCTCGTCCTCGATCAGCCACGACCTCATCAAGTCGGTGATCAACCCCAACATCTCGGAACGGGGCGAGCTTCTGGCCGCCCGGATCTCGATGGCGGGCGCGATCGTGCTGGCGACCTACCTGGGCCTCAACCCGCCGGGCTTCGCCGCCCAGACGGTTGCTCTGGCCTTCGGTCTGGCGGCAGCGTCGCTCTTCCCGACACTGATGATGGGGATCTTCTCCAAGCGGATGAACTCCGCCGGAGCGACGGCAGGGATGCTGGCCGGTCTGATATCGACCTGCCTCTATCTCTTCACCTACCTCGGCTGGTTCTTCATCCCCGGCACCAACATGCTGGAGAACACCGCCGCCAACTACATCCTGGGCATCCCGCCGACCCACTTCGGGCCGATCGGGGCGCTGCTGAACTTCGGCGTGGCCTACTTCGTGTCCCGCGCAACGGCAGAGCCGCCGCAGCACATCCAGGATCTCGTGGAAAGCGTCCGCATTCCGCGCGGTGCCGGTGGCGCGCTGAACAAGTAAGGCCTCGCCTTGCACCGGAGCCTGCGACATCGCGGGCTCTGGCCAAAGACACGGCGCATCCCGACCCTTCGGGGTGCGCCTTTTCATTGAAAGCCGGACGCCATGACGACCGACATCGCCGCCATCCTCGCCCAGACCCATCCCTACGATCTGCTGACCACCGAGGATCAGGAGGTGCTGGCCGCCGAAGTCCGGTTGCGCCATGCCGTGGCGGGCGAGAGCATCTACCGGCTCGGCGAACCGCTCGAGGCGCTCTACCTGATCCTCGAGGGGCGCATCGACATCACCGATGGCGGCGGCGAGATCCTGTCGATCCTCGGACCGAAGAATTCCTTTGGCGAACGCGGGCTGATGAAGGACGGCAGGGGCGCCGTGAACGCGACCGCCGCCGAGGACAGCCGCCTGATCGCCATTCCCGCCCCGGTGTTCCGCCGGCTGGTGGAACAGCACCCCCGCGTCCTGCGCTTCTTCGACCGCACCCGCCCCGCCGCCGCGCGCCGGCAGGACATCACCACCATGGCGCTCTCCGACCTGATGACGCCCACGCCGCTTACCTGCGCGCCCGAAACGCCGCTGATCGAGGCGGCGAAGAAGATGCGCAGCCTTGGTGTCTCGTGCATCATCGCCACGGTCGATGACGCGGTGCGCGGCATCCTGACGACGGGCGACATCACCTCCCGCGCCGTAGCCGAAGGGCGCCCGCCGGAAACGCCCGTGTCCGAGGTCATGACGAAAGACCCGCTCGCCCTGCCCCCCACCGCGCTGGTGGCCGACGTGCTTCACGCCATGATCGAACGCGGCATCACCCACATGCCCGTGGTCGACGCCGGAAAGCTGATCGGCATCCTGACCCAGACCGACCTGACGCGGTTTCAGGCCACCTCCTCCGCCGCGCTGATCCGCGAGATCACCGCCGCCCCCGACAGCGCGACGCTGGCCCGCAGCGTCGGCAAGATCCCCGAGCTTCTGGTGCAACTCGTCGGCGCGCAGAACCCGCACCAGACGGTAACGCGGCTGATCACCGACATCGGCGACGCCACCACCCGGCGGCTGCTGGCGCTGGCCGAGGCCAGGCTGGGCCCGCCGCCCGTGCCCTACCTCTGGCTCGCCTGCGGGTCGCAGGGGCGGCAGGAACAGACCGGCGTGTCGGATCAGGACAACTGCCTGATCCTCGACGATGCCGCCACGCCCCCCGACGACGCCTATTTCGCCGAACTGGCGAAATTCGTCTGCGACGGGCTGGACGAGGCGGGATATTTCTACTGTCCCGGCGACATGATGGCGACGAACATCAAGTGGCGCCAACCGCTGCGCGTCTGGCGGCAGTATTTCCGCGGCTGGATCAACACCCCCAGCCCCGAGGCGCAGATGCTGGCCTCCGTCATGTTCGACCTGCGCCCCATCGGCGGCAGCGAGGTGCTGTTCGCCCACCTGCAGGAAGACACGCTCGCCGCCGCCGCGAAGAACTCCATCTTCGTCGCGCACATGGTGTCGAACTCGCTGAAGCACCAGCCGCCGCTGGGCCTGTTCCGCGGTTTTGCCACCGTGCGCTCGGGCGAGCACAAGAACACCATCGACCTCAAGCACAACGGCGTGGTGCCGGTGGTGGACCTTGGCCGCATCTACGCGCTGACCGGGCAGTTGACGCAGGCCAACACCCGGGCGCGCATCCTTGCCGCGACGGCGGCGCGTGTGGTATCGCCCTCGGGTGGGCGCGACCTGCTCGATGCCTACGACATGATCGCCGACACGCGGCTGGCGCATCAGGCCGACCAGATCAAGCGCGGTGAAAAGCCCGACAACTTCCTGCCCCCCGCCGACCTCAGCGATTTCGAACGCAGCCACTTGCGCGACGCTTTCGTGGTCATCAAGACAATGCAGAACGCCGCCGGCTCGGGCCGCGGCTACCTCAGCTGAAAGCGACCGCCCTCTCATGTTCTGGACCCTCATCACCGTCTTCATCGCAGGTTTTGCCGGCGCCGGGATCGGCTTCCTTCTGCGCAATATCTCGCGCAACCGCCTGCCCAAGGGCATCGTTCCGATCTGCGCCGGCCTGACGATGATCGTCGCCACCGTCGGGCTGGAATACGGCTGGCAGCGGGGCGTCCAGGCAACGATGGCAGAGGATCTGGTGATCATCTCGACCCGCGAACAGCAGGCCTGGTACCAGCCCTGGACGCTGGTCCGGCCGTGGGTGCGCGGCTTCATCGCCTATTCACCCGGCGAGACGGTCGAGACGGCCGACGACTCGGGCATCCTCGCCGTGCAACTGCGGATCCAGGAACGCTGGCAGCCGCAGGTCATCCGACCGGCGCTGGTCGATTGTGATGGCGCGCGCTGGACCGACCTTTCGGCCAGCACCCAGTTCGACAACCAGGGCGACCCCGTCGACGCCACCTGGCGCGAAACCGGACTGGAAGACCCCATCGTGGGCGCCGTCTGCGGACGGGAGGCCACGGGCAGCTGACGCACTGACACGGTCTGACGGGGCGTCGCGCGGACCGCCCCGCCGGACCTCACCCCACCGGGGCAAGGAGGAGGGCCCCCGACCCATGCTGACCCGTTTTTCCCTGCGTCTGCGCATCTTCCTGTTCTTCGCCCTGCTCGCCCTCGGCGGCTCCGCCCTCGTGATCGCCGGGCTGATCGTCGGCTACATCCGGCTCGGCGAAACGCATGCCCTCAACGCCTTCGTCGTCTCCGGCCTCGTCGCGGTCTTCGCCATCGGCGGTCTCACGACCTGGGTCTGGGTGCTCTTCGACGAACATGTCGCCCGCCCGGTCGAACGCCTGTCCGCCGACCTGCGCGCCCGCGCGCACGCCAGTGTGGACGAGGGGATCGACCCCGCCATCGCCCGCTACCTCGGGGATCTGGCGCCCGCCGCCGACGCGGTGGCCTCGAACCTGATCGAGACGCGCAACGCCATGGCGCTCGCCGTGGGCCGGGAGACCGCGCGGCTGACAATGGAAAAGACCCGGCTCGAAACCCTTCTGGCCGAAGTGCCGGACGGCGTGATGTTCTGCACGCCCAACCACACCATCGCGCTCTACAACGGCCATTGCCGCGGCATCCTCGGCACGACCGAGGCGCTGGGGTTGGGCCGCCCGGTCGCGTCCCTGCTGCGCATGGGGCCGATCCTGCAGGCCTATGACCGGCTCGCGGCGAAAGGGTCCGAGGAGGGCACCGACATCCTCGTGACCACCCGCGCCGGCGCCCGCCTGCTCGAGGCGCGGCTGCGGCTGCTGCGGCTCGAGGGGCAGGAGACCGACGGCCCCGGCTACGTGCTGACCCTGCGCGACGTCACCGCTGACCTGAAGGTGCAGGCGGAGCGGGCGCATCAACTGACCCGCCTGCTGGAAGGCGTCGAAGCCGCGCTGCCCGAGCTTGGCGACGGAGCAGCGCAGACCCGCCTTGCCGCCCTCGCGCGCGAGACGGCCGCCCGCAAATCCGCCACCGACACGCTCTGGTGGCCGATGGAGGCGCTGTCGGCACGCGACCTTGGCGCCGGCCTGGCCGCGCGGCTCTCCCGCAAGGGCGTTATGCTCGACGTCGATCTACCCGATACGCAATTGCGCTGCGACGGCTTCGCGATCACGCGGATGCTGGAACGGCTTGCACTGGACTGGTCCAACGCCGGTGGTACCGACTTCGCCCTGAGGCTCGCCTCCGAAGCGCCCGACACCGCCGTCCTCAGCCTGGAAGCGGCGGGCGCGGGTGCCGAGGCGCATCTCGCTCGCTGGCTCGCCACGCCTCTCTCGCCCGGCCTCTCGGGCTTCACCGGGGCCGACGTGCTGCTCAGCCACGGCACGCGCCTTACCGATGAGCCCGCCGGGCCGGGCCGCCACGCGCTCCGCCTGTCGCTGCCGCTGGCCGATCCGCGCGCGGCAGGACCGAGCCGCGTGGTGATGTACGATTTCGACCTGCTCAACGCCGAGATTCCCGACAACCTCGCCGCCGCCGCGCTGAAATCGCTGAGCTTCGTGATCTTCGACACCGAGACCACCGGCCTGAACCCGCAGGTGGACGAGGTCTGCCAGATCGCCGCCGTGCGCGTGGTCAACGGCAAGATCGTGCAGGGCGAACGCTTCGACATGCTGGTGAACCCCGGCCGCACCATCCCCGCCGCCTCCACCGCCGTCCACCACATCACCGATGCGATGGTCGCCGAGGCCGCCCCGGTGGCCGAGGCGCTCGGTCGCTTCCACGCCTTCGCCGAAGGCTCGGTGCTGGTCGCCCATAACGCACCCTTCGACATGAGCTTCCTGCGCCGCCGCGAGGCCGAGATCGGCAAGCGTTTCGACCAGCCGATCCTCGATACCGTGCTCTGTTCCGCGATCCTCTATGGCCAGTCGGCGGAACACACGCTCGACGCGCTTTGTGCCCGGCTGCACATCGTGATCCCCGAAGCCGACCGCCACACCGCCATCGGCGACGCAATCGGCACCGCTGAGGCGTTTCGCAAAATGATCCCGATGCTGGAGGCCGCCGAGCTGCCCAATCTCGGGGCACTCATCAAGGCCTTCGACCGGCACAGCCGGCTGATCGAGCATCTGAATTGACCTGAAGGGCCGCACCGGACCACTCTGAGACAAAAGGAACAGGGACTGCCATGGCCCGAACACCGCTCTACAAGACCGCCGAGGCGGAAATGATCCGCCGTATCCGCCAGGGCGACTGGGCCGTCGGCCTGCGCCTGCCCAACGAATTCGTGCTGGCCGAGGAGTTCGGCGTCAGCCAGGGAACCATGCGCCGCGCTCTGATGACGCTGGAGACGATGGGCCTGCTGAACCGCAAACCGGGACGCGGCACGCTGGTGGCCAAGCCCGAGGCGGCGGCGACACCTGCAACGGAACCAGGCGGCTTCGGCGGCCTGATCGACGACAGGGGCGCACCGCTCCTGTTCGAGGTCTACCGCGCCCGCAGCGCGTCCCGCGACGCCACCCGCGAGGAGGCGACGCTCTTCGGGTCGGTCCGCCTCGCCACGCTGGAGCGGACCTTGAGGCGGTCCGGTTCACGCACCGCGCTCGACCAGATCGCCGTGCCCCAAACGCTCCTCCCCGCTCTCGACGAAGACGCGGCGCCCGACCTGGCCGAGCTGCTCGCCGATGCCGGGCTCACCCCCGCCGCCATCGAGGATCACCTCACCGCCGCCGTCACCAGCATGAGCGATTCGGTTGCGCTCTCCTGCGACCGCCACACCGCGCTCATCGTGCTCACCCGCGTCGCCCGCGATGCCGAGGGCACACTGCTTGCCCGCCAGACATTGCGCCTGATCGCGGATGGCGTCGGCTACGAGACCCGTTGACCGCCCGGTAAGGTCAACGCGCGCCACCCACAATCTCTATCCAACAAAATATGGCCGCCGGAGGCTTCCGACTCATGCCAGAGGCCCGCCGCCAGACCCTCAGATCCCGTCGATGCAGACGTATTTCGTCTCCATGTAATCTTCCAAGCCTTGGCTCCCGCCCTCTTTCCCGAGACCGGATTCCTTGACCCCACCGAAGGGCGCCTCGACCGTCGTGATCAACCCGGAATTGATCCCGATCATCCCGTATTGCAGCCCCTCGTTCAGCCGGAAGGCCCGGCCGAGGCCATCCTGCCGGATACCGAATCCGGCGCCGAGGACTGGCTTGAACTCAACCGCGAATATTCCGAGAAATGGCCGAACATCACCCGCCAGGGTACGGCTCCGGAAGACAGCGCGGAGTGGGACGGCAAGTCCGGCAAGAAGGAATTGTTCTCGCCCAATCCGGGTTCCGGGGACTGATCCGGCGGGCGCATTCTCGCGCCTGCAACATCGGGCTACCAATTTCCGCCATTTTGTGGTACAAGATATCAGCCGGTCGCGGATTCGCGGCCGGTTTATCTGTGTCCCGGTCCCGGATATGTCCGGACCGGACGCTTTCCGGCCTGCCGCCGACGGTTCTGGTGACAGCCGATTGCGATCCGGTCCGCGACGACTCGCGCGATTACCGGGACCGCATCATCGGCGACGGCGGCAAGGCGCATTGGATCAACGAGCCGGGGCTGGTGCATGGTTATCTGCGTGCACGCCATTCGGCTCGCAGGGCCGCGGAGAGTTTTGCCCGCATTATATCTGCGATCGACATGCTTGCGGAAGGGGCCCGGAGGTACGATTGAAGCCGCATCCAGCGTTCCATCCCACTAAAGTCCAATGGAAAGATGGACCCAAGTGATGTTTCTTCTCAACATGGCGTTTCCATTGCCGGAGCAACCGTCCATCGCCGTGCTGCCGTTCACTAACTTGAATGACGACCCGGAGCAGGACTATTTCAGCGACGGCATCAGCGAGGACATCATCACCGGGCTGTCGAATATCCGCTGGTTCCTGGTGATCGCCCGCAACTCCACCTTCACGTACAAGGGGCAGGCCGTCGATATCAAACGCGTCGCCGCCGAACTTGGCGTGCGCTATGTGCTGGAAGGCAGCGTGCGCCGGGCCGGCAGCCGCGTCCGTGTCACGGCGCAGCTGATCGATGCGTCCTCCGGCCTGCATGTCTGGGCAGAGCATTACGACCGCGAACTGCAGGATATCTTCGACCTGCAGGACGAGATCACCCTCACCATCGTCGGGCGGGTGGAGCCGGAAATGGCCGCCGCCGAACGCGAAAAGGCGATCAGCCGAAGAA
>CAKZPN010000052.1 GCA_937139335.1 uncultured Roseicyclus sp.
GGACACGCTTGCCAGACTTCACCGCGCGGGACATTATCCGATATGCCGAATGATGCAAAGACGGTGGACAGCAATCATCCGGTTGCTACTGCAGCTCGGTGGCGCGCATGGTGACGTACCGGCCTTTTACTCGTCGCTGCGTTTTTCAAGTACCCCGAAATCGCTTGATTTATCGCTGATCTCGGCGATCTCCACACCTTCGGACTGAAGTCCGCGGCGCAACAGCTCGCGCACAGCGGAAGCCCGGCTGGGCATGCGCAACTTGAAACGCCAATCGTCAATCGCCGAGAGTTCCTCTGGCGACAGCATGATCTGAAGGCGTTCATTTCTTTCACGGTACATCGCAGGAATTCCGTAAAGCCGGGTTTCGCATGGTGTTAGTAACTAGTGCATCTTACGCAATCGGCGGCAAATTGGCCATAGGTGCACTGTGTACTCCCGATGCAACCGTGGCCTTTATACCTTCGCAGGAACACGTATCTATTGGGATAGAAAACGGCGTTTATCCGGTCGCTGGCCTGCCGCGCCGGCATCTGCTGCCGGAAAAGAGGGAGTACGCATGCAAAAAGATCCGAAAATTCTCGTTGTCGCAGAAGAACCTATGTTGATGGTGGACATGCTGTCCGAACTCGAAGGCCGTGGCTTTTCGGTCGAGCCGATGAAACCAGGCGAGAAGTCGAACAACTGCCTTCACCCCGGTGCGGTTGACGCGGCGGTGTTTGATTTCCACCGGCTGAAAGAATCCTCTCTTCGTTTTGCATTGGAACTGCGCCGCCTGTCGGTTCCGGTCGTGGCTTTGGGCGACGACCATTCATCCGACGTGGCCCGCCGGGCAGGTATCGAAGACTGTCTTCCCATGCCGGTCGACTATGACAGGCTATCCGAACTCCTGCTCGCACTGGTGCACTTTCCTGCCCCCACACACGACGGCGCAGGCGGCCATGCTGGAGGCCTTCGAGCCGCAGTTTCACGACAGCATCGCGGACCTGCCCGACGGGCCGCTCTACCTCATCGCCAACGAGTTCTTCGACGCCCTGCCGATCCGCCAGTTCCAGAAGGGCAAGGGCGGAGACTGGCACGAGCGCATGATCGGGGCAGACGGCGACCGGCTGATCTGGGGCCTCTCCCCCGCCGCGCCCGTCGGGGCGCTGGCCGAGCGCACCGACGTCACCGAGGGCCAGATCGTCGAGACCTGCGCCCCCACCGAGGCCATCGCGGGCGAGATCGGGCGGCGCATCGCCGAGCATGGCGGCGCAGCGATGATCGTGGATTACGGCGACTGGACCAGCTTCGGCGACACGCTGCAGGCGCTGCAGGCGCATGCGCCCGTCGACGCGCTCGCCACCCCCGGCGAGGCCGACCTGACGGCGCATGTCGCCTTTGGCCCGCTGGCCCGCGCCGCCGCCCCCGCACGGGCGAGCGCGCTGACCCCGCAAGGCGTGGTTCTGGAGCGTCTGGGGATCACGACCCGCGCTCAGGCGCTTGCCCGCAATCTGGGCGGCGCCGAGCTTGAAAGCCACGTGGCGGCACACAGGCGGTTGACGCACCCGTCGGAGATGGGACACCTTTTCAGGATGCTTGCCCTCACGCCCGAGGGCAGCTCGCTGCCTCCCGCCCTCGACCCCGGCCCGACATGACCGTGACCGTGACCCTCGATATCCTGACCTCACCGCTGCTCGACGGCGTGAAGCACGGGTTTTTCACGCGCCGCGGCGGGGCATCCTCGGGGATCTTCGAGGGGCTGAACTGCGGCGGCGGATCATCCGACCAGTCCGAGATCGTGGCGATGAACCGCGACCGCGCGGCCGACGCGATGGGCGTGTCTTCCGGCCGGCTGGTGACAGTGCACCAGGTACATTCCGCAACCGCCGTGACGCTCGATGCGCGCCCCGCCGACCGGCCCCGCGCCGATGCGATCGTCACGACGACGCCGGGGCTCGCCATCGCGGTGCTGACGGCCGATTGCCAGCCGGTGCTCTTCGCCGACCGCGAGGCGGGGGTTGTCGCCGCCGCCCATGCCGGCTGGCGCGGGGCGCTCGACGGGGTGCTGGAGGCGACGCTCGACGCGATGGAGGACGCGGGCGCGCGGCGCGACCGCATCCACGCGGTGATCGGCCCGTCGATCAGCCAGCAGGCCTACGAGGTCGGGCAGGAGTTCTTCGAGCGGTTCCTCGACGAGGACCCGATGAACGGGCGCTACTTCGTGAACGGCGCGAACGGGAAGTTCCTGTTCGACCTGCCGGCCTATGGCCTCGCGCGGCTGCGCGCGGCGGGCGTGGCCGAGGCAGACTGGACGCGGCATTGCACCTATGCGGACCCGGCGCGGTTCTATTCCTACCGGCGCGCGACCCATAAGGGCGAGGCGGATTACGGCCGGCTGATCTCCGCGATTCGTCTCTGAGCGCGGCGCAATCGGGCGGTTTCGCCGGAATTGTCGCCCTGGGCTGCGCAATCTGGGCGGCATCATGGCCCGGGACGCCCCGAAGTTGCCCCGATCTGCCGCGCGCGTCCCGGAGAATTTTCGAAAAATCCAAGGAACACGGGCGGGAATCGCGCACGGTCCCGCCTTGAAATTGCCCCGAAAATTTACCGCCTGTTGAAGCTTTCGCCGTATCCCTGCCGGAAACCGGGTGCAGGTTTGTCTCAAGCCCGAAAACGGGCAGCAACAAACACAGGCACAAAGGACGAGGCAGATGAAAACGCGGCGCTGGATGAAGACGGTTCTGATCGAAGCTTCCAAAGAGCAGGTCGAAATGCCCTGGGCACGCGCCAAGCGCCCCAAGCGGCGGGCGGCGAAGCCCGCCCAGATCAAGGCCGCCGGATAAGGCGGACCGAGACCCGCGCGACCCGGCGCGGATGCTTGCAGAAGGGCGGCCAGAACGGCCGCCTTTTTCTATTGTCGAAAGTCAGGCACTGAGGTCGATCTCGGTCTCTTCCAGCGCGCGGATCAGCGGCGCCAGTTCCGCCTCGTAGCGCTGCCAGCCTGCCACCGCCTGCCGCCCGATGGGCGCACGCACCTGCGCGAAGCTCAACGTCTCGACGCGGCGGACGGATTTCTCGGGCGCGAGGCACGCGTCGTCCCAGTCCAGCCCGCAAAACGCCACCAGTGCGCGGATCTGCGGCTCGGGTTCCGCCGTCAGCGCCTCGTAATCAATCACATGCACCCGGTCAGGCAGCGCCTGCGCCCAGAACGCCACCAGCGCATCGTGCAACCGGATGTAGCGGCCCATCGCGGCGAGGTCGTATGCGTAGCGGTGCATGCCCTCGGCGAAGAGGTTGCGGTAGAGCGACAGGCCGACATCGCGCGGATCGCGGCGCAGGATCACGGTGCGCGCGCCGGGCAAGGCGGTGGCGACATGGCCAACGCGCGAAAAGGTCGAGATCGCCTTGTCGGTGAAGGGGCCATCGGTGCCGGTCCGCCGCCGCGCTGCGCGGAGGTAGAGCCGGCCGGCCTCCGCGAACTCCGCCGCCGCGCCCCGCCCGTCCCGTAAGCGTTCCAGTCCGGGGGCCATCGCGCGCGACAGGAACGGCAGCTCGCCGCCGGCCGTCACCTCCGGATGCGCGGCGAGGATGGTTTCCACCAACGTGGTGCCCGAACGCGGCAGGCCGGTGACGAAGAGGACCGGGTCGGTTGGGCCTTCCGGGCTCCAGTCGCGGAGCGTGTGCCAGTCAGTCACCAGCCGGCGGGCCTCCTCGAGATCCGCATCGAAGCCGTAGGGGTGGGCCTCGGCGGTCAGGCGGTTGGCGGTGTGCAGGTGGGCAAAAGCGTCGGGGGCGTTCAGGTCCATAGCGGCCTTGGCGGCGGCGAAATGCATCACGCGGCGGGCATCGCGGGCAAGGGCCGGGCGCGCGAGCCGTGATGTCAGGCGGGCGAGGATCGGGTCGCCGTCCGCGATCTTGCGGCCGTTCATGTAGGCGCGATAGGCCTCGGCCGCGTCCGGGTCGGCGTCGAGCGCGGCGGTCAGGTCGGCCTCGCCGCCCGCAAGGTCGCCGGCCGATTGCCGAAACTGCGCGCGATGGGTGAGCAGGCCCGGATCGTCGGGGGCGTCCGCCAGCGCCGCCGCGATCGTCGCCTCGGCCTCGGCGATGGCGCCGGCACCTTGCAGCGCGTCCGCGACTTGCCGCATCAGCGCGCGGAGTTTCGGGCCTGTCGGCGTGGCCCTGGCGGCGGCGGCGCGCGCCTCGGGCCCGCGCCCGACGTCGGCCAGCGCAAGCGCCAGCTCGCGGTGGAGCGCAGCGGAGGGCGCGGCACTCGCCAGCACCTCCACGGCCCTTTCGGCGCGCAGCGTGCGCCGGTAGAGGCCCGCGAGCGACAGGCGTGCGGCGGCGGCGCCAGCCCCCATCGCGGCTTCGAGTAGCGGTTCGGCCCGCGCGTAGCGTTCGAGCAGCGCCAGCGTCTCGCCCAGGGCGGCTTCCGCGCGAACCAAGTCGGGCGCGCGCTCCACCGCCTTCTCCAGCGGCCCGAGTGCCGCGGACCAGGCACCCCGCGCCATCCGTGCCTCGCCCAGCGCCAGCGCCGGCCAGAGTGCGGTGGGGGCGGCCTTCACCAGCGCCAGCGCCTGCGCCTCGGCGCGGTCGACCTTACCCTTCTGCAAGGCCGCGTAGACTGGGCGCAGGTCGGCTTCGGAGCCGAGGACGATCTTCGCCTTGCCCGCCGCGCGCTCGATCTCCTGCCGCGCCGGGCCGGTCAGCACACCGTGCAACGCCTGCCAGATCGCTGTTTCCTTGGGGCGCAGCGCCAGCGCGTGGCGGAGCGCCGCCTCGGCGGCCTCGACACGCCCCTCGGCGGCCTCCAACCGGCCGATCTGGAACAGGATCTCGGGGGAGTCGGGCCGGGCGAGTTGCAGCGCGGTCAGGATCGCCAGCGCCTCGGCGCGACGACCCCGCTGGGCGAGCGCAAGCGCCTGCTGGTAGCGGTCGGTCAGACTGCTGGGCGGTGGCATGCGGGCCTCCGGGGCTCAGGCCGACTGTCGCAGCCGATCTTCCATCACGTCGAAGGGCACGCCCGGCGCGTCCTTGGCGCCGCGGATCACCAGCGAGGTGCGCACGCTGGCGACGTTCGGGGCCGAGGTCAGCTGCCCGGTCAGAAAGCTCTGGAAGGTCGACAGGTCCGGCGCCACGCATTTCAGGATGAAGTCGATCTCGCCGTTCAGCATGTGGCATTCGCGGACCAGCGGCCAACTGCGGCAGAGGGATTCGAAGGCCACCAGATCCGCCTCGGCCTGGCTGTGCAGCCCGACCATGGCGAAAACCTGCACCTCGAACCCGAGCAGGCGCGGGTCGACCTTGGCGTGGTAGCCACGGATGAAACCGGCCTCCTCCAGCGTGCGGACGCGGCGTAGGCAGGGCGGGGCGGAAATGCCGACACGCTTGGCCAGTTCGACGTTGGTCATCCGGCCATCATCTTGCAATTCCGCCAGGATCTTGCGGTCGATCGGATCGAGCTTGGTTTGTGACATCTGGTCCGGTCCCCTTGCGCAGTTTGCGAATCTAACCGCCGCCAAGCCTGTCTGCGCAATAATATTTCACGTCCGCGCAACAAATGAAGCATATTGCCGCCGCGTGCAACCCTCTGCCGCAGGGCTTTCATCGGCGGCTTGCCGGAAATATATGGCAGGGGCAAGCATGAGCCGAGCCGCCGCCCATCCGACCCCAGCGACCACCAGGAGCGATCCCATGACCGACACAGCCACCCGCCACACGCGCCTTCTGATCATCGGCTCGGGGCCTGCGGGCTACACGGCGGGTGTCTATGCCTCGCGCGCGATGCTGGAGCCGATCCTGGTGCAGGGCATCCAGCCGGGCGGGCAATTGACGATCACGACGGATGTGGAGAACTGGCCGGGCGACGCCACCGTGATGGGCCCCGACCTGATGGTCCGGATGGAGGCGCATGCGAAGGAGATGGGTTGCGAGGTCATTTCCGACCACATCATGTCGCTCGACCTGTCGAAACGTCCGTTCACGGCTGCGGGCGACAGCGGCACCACCTACACCGCCGACGCGGTGATCCTGGCGACGGGCGCGCAGGCGAAATGGCTGGGCCTGCCGTCGGAGGAGCATTTCAAGGGCTTCGGCGTCTCGGCCTGTGCGACCTGCGACGGGTTTTTCTACCGCGGGCAGGAGATCGTGGTGGTCGGCGGCGGCAACACCGCCGTGGAAGAGGCGCTGTTCCTCACCAACTTCGCGTCCAAGGTCACGCTGATCCACCGCCGCGACAGCCTGCGGGCCGAAAAGATCATGCAGGACCGGCTGTTCAAGAACCCCAAGGTCGAGGTGCTTTGGAATCACGCGATCGACGAAGTGATCGGCGGCGACAGCCCGCGCGGGGTCGAGGGCGTGCGCGCCAGGCATGTCGAGACCGGCGAAATTACCGAGATCCCCTGCAAGGGCTTCTTCGTCGCCATCGGCCACGCCCCCGCGACCGAGCTGGTGAAGGACCAGCTGGAGTTGCACAACGGCGGCTACGTGAAGGTCGAGCCCGGCACCACGCGCACCTCGATCCCCGGCGTCTTCGCCGCGGGCGACCTGACCGACCACATCTACCGCCAGGCCGTTACCAGCGCCGGAATGGGCTGCATGGCCGCGCTCGACGCCGAGAAGTGGCTGGCCGAGCAGGAGGGCGAGGAGGTGGCCGAGGCCGGCGTCTACGCGGCGCCCAAGGGCGATCCCACGGCCACCCCTGCCGACGCGGCGGAATAACGCGCCAGCCTGCCCGATCGTCTCGCACGTGCCCCGCCCGGTCCGTTCCGGGCGGGGGGGTGTCATGCGTGGCATGCGGGCCACAGAGCGGAAGCAGTCGGTTTCAACAAGATTGCCCCCTTTTCTGCAGCTGCAAAATCTGAGATACGTTCATTGTTGAACAAAGATTGTCGCTCCGATGCTCACCGCCCCGGCCCCTGCCCTGCCCGACGAAGACCTGCTCTTTCGGCTTCTGCGCCAGCTTGACTTGGCACCGGATGCGCCGCAGCGCGCGACGGCCGAGGCGCTCGGCATCAGCCTCGGGCGGCTGAACGCGCAGCTGCGCGCGGTGGCCGACGCCGGCTTCGTGCGCGTCACCAGCCGCGACAGCGCCGACCGCCGCCAGCGCGTCGGCTACGCCCTCACCTCGCGCGGGGCCGCCGAAAAGGCCCGCCTGACCGATCGATTCCTCGCCCGCAAACTCGCCGAATACGACGCGCTTCATGCCGAACTCACCGGCACGGGAAGCGGACTTCTTTCCCTCAAGACCAGGACTCAACTGATGCAAAACCACCTTGCCCCGATCCAGGAACTCTACGTCTCGCCCGACAGCGCGCAGAAGCTCAAGCGCGAGGCGGCCGATCTGGTCTCCTGGGACCTGACCCCGCGCCAGACCTGCGACCTGGAACTGTTGATGAACGGCGGCTTCAGCCCGCTGAAGGGCTTCCTCGACCAGGAAGACTACGAGAGCGTCGTGGAAACCATGCGTCTGGCCGACGGCACGCTCTGGCCGATGCCGATCACGCTCGACGTGTCCGAGGATTTCGCCGCCAAGATCGAGCCGGGCCAGGACATCGCCCTGCGCGACGCCGAGGGGGTGATCCTCGCGATCCTGTCGATCAATGACAAGTACACGCCGAACAAGGCACGCGAGGCGGAAAAGGTCTATGGCGCCGATGACGTCGCCCACCCGGCGGTGAACTACCTGCACCATGTCGCGGGCCCGGTCTATCTGGGTGGTGCCGTCACCGGCATCCAGACGCCGGTGCATTACGATTTCCGCGCCCGGCGCGACACGCCGAACGAGCTGCGCGCCTATTTCCGCAAGCTCGGCTGGCGCCGCATCGTCGCCTTCCAGACCCGTAACCCGCTGCACCGCGCGCATCAGGAGCTGACCTTTCGCGCCGCGAAGGAAGCGCAGGCCAACCTGTTGATCCACCCCGTCGTCGGCATGACCAAGCCCGGCGACGTGGACCATTTCACCCGCGTGCGCTGCTACGAGGCGGTGCTGGACAAGTATCCGTCGGCCACCACCACGATGAGCCTTCTGAACCTCGCAATGCGCATGGCCGGCCCGCGCGAGGCGGTCTGGCACGGGCTGATCCGCAAGAACCACGGCTGCACCCATTTCATCGTCGGCCGCGACCACGCCGGGCCGGGCAAGAACAGTGCAGGCCAGGATTTCTACGGCCCCTACGACGCGCAGACGCTGTTCAAGGAGCACGAGGCCGAGATCGGACTGGAAATGGTCGATTTCAAGCACATGGTCTATGTGCAGGAAAAGGCGCAGTATTACCCCGCGAACGAGGTCCCCGAGGGCGACACGATCCTCGACATCTCGGGCACCGAACTGCGCCGCCGGTTGCGCGAAGGGCTCGAGATTCCCGAATGGTTCTCCTTCCCCGAGGTCGTGACCGAGCTGCGCCGCACCTCGCCGCCGCGCAGCCGGCAGGGGTTCACCGTGTTCTTTACCGGGCTCAGCGGGTCGGGCAAGTCGACCATCGCCAACGCGATCATGGTCAAGCTGATGGAACAGGGCGGCCGCCCGGTGACGCTGCTGGACGGCGACGTGGTCCGCAAGCACCTGTCGAGCGAGCTAGGCTTCTCCAAAGAGCACCGCGACATCAACATCCGGCGGATCGGCTATGTCGCCTCCGAGATCACCAAGAACGGCGGCATCGCGATCTGCGCGCCGATCGCGCCCTACACCGCGACCCGCCGCGCCGTGCGCGAGATGATCGAGGACTTCGGCGCCTTCATCGAGGTGCATGTCGCGACCTCGATCGAGGAATGCGAGAAGCGTGATCGCAAGGGGCTCTACAAGCTCGCCCGCGAAGGCAAGATCAAGGAGTTCACCGGCATCTCCGACCCCTACGAGGCGCCAACCAACGCCGAGCTGGTGGTCGATACCGAGGGCATGGACGTGGATTACTGCGCCCAGCAGGTGCTCCTGAAACTGGAATCGATGGGCCTGATCGCCGCCTGAGCGATCCTGTTGCAGCTTGTCAGAAAGGGCGGCCTTCGGGCCGCCCTTTGTCGTTCCCGACCGCCGCAGCATCATCCTCAGGAACCGATCGCGAGGCAGCACGTTGTATCGCCGGGCAGGTGAGCCCGCGTTACGACGGAGAAGATTATGCAACGGAACCTGACGCTTGCTGCTTGCTCGCTTGTCGCCCTGATGTCCTCGGCCGCTGTCGCAGACGTGGACGAAATCCGGGAAATCGACGTCACCATCGACCTCTCGGCGATCCAGAACGAGACCGCCGCGTCCTACTGGGCCAATCTCGAGACCGATCTCGAAACCGCCATCGCGGCGCGGGTTTCGGGCCTGATCATGTCCGGGGAAGAAACCATTCCCGACCCCACCACCGGCGCCGACGACACGCCCGTCCCGGAGGAAGGCACGCGCGTCCTTGTCGACATCCGCGAGGTCGAACTCGCCACCGCCTTCGAGCGGGCGATGGACATCGGCGAGGCGGTCCTGGTCGGGCAGGTGAACCTTGTCGACCAGGTCGACAACAGCAACAACGCGGGCTACGAGCTGAGCGTGTCGCTGGAAGGCGCGGGCATCGTCCTGACCGAAGGCCGGACGCTCGTCTTCACAGCCGACGACAGTGCCACCTACGACCTTTTGGTGAACGCCTTCGCCGACGGCGTCGTCGCCCGTCTCGACTGACGCTCACGGGAACACAGACAATGGGCGGGCTGCACTGAAAGGTGCAGCCCGCTTTCGGTTTCCGGGCGTCAGCCTTCCTCGGTCAGCAGCACCCGCCAGCGGCCATTGGGGGCGCCATCGTCGCCGACAACCGGTCCCGATACCTCGCCGGTGAAGGCAATGGTCGGATCATCCTCATCGACGACATGAACGACCAATCCCACCGAGATTTCTTCCGGGGCGCCGTCCTCGCCTTCGGCGATGAAGACGGACTGTCCGACCGAGGCATAGGGCAGCACGCCGTCGATGGTGATGGGCGCGCTGGTGTGCGAGTCGGCCAGCACGGCCATCGGAGACAGTGCGAGGGCAAGGCTGACGGCAGCAATCTGTTTGAACATGTTCGTTTTCCTGAAAATGGATGACTGAAAACTGCGGCCCCAGCCGGGAGCCGCAGCTTGGATAGTCGGGACGCGCAGGCGCGAAGTAAATCAGGGAATACCCGCGGTTGCAGTCGCAGGGGCCCTATTCGGCCGGGGCCTCCGCCTCCGGCGCACCAGCCCCCGGCGCGGTCTCGGAAGTGTCGGGATCGGCGGCGGGCGCCGGGCCGTCCACGGCGGACCCTTCGGTGGGCAAGCCGCCCTCCCAGGTGCCGCGAAGCACCTCGCCACTGGCGTAGCGCATCGTGCCCTCGCCCTCGCGGCGGCCATCGACGAAGCGGCCCTCGTAGACATCGCCGTTGGAATAGGTCGCGATGCCGAAGCCGTTGATCTCGCCCTCGGCCCATTCGCCGACGTAGGAGAAGGCGTTGGGCTCGGGCATGGTCAGGCGGCCCTGGCCGTGGCGTTCGCCCTCGACAAAGGTTCCGTCATAGACCGATCCGTCGGAATAGGTCGCGCGGCCCTGGCCGTGGCGCAGGCCGTTTTCCCACTGGCCTTCGTAGCGGTAGCCATCGGGGTGGCTCATCACGCCCTGACCGTGCTGGCGCGCGTCGAGGAACTGGCCCACATAGGTGAGCCCGTTGGCATAGGTCGCGGTGCCCTGCCCCTGGATCACGCCCTCGACCCAGTTGCCGGTGTAGCTCGAGCCGTCGGGATAGGTGATCGTGCCGGTGCCATGCGCAAGATCATCGGCAAAGGTGCCCTCGTAGACCGAGCCATCGGGGTAAGTCACGCGCCCCTCGCCGGCGATGCGCCCCTCGGCCCATTGGCCGACGTAGCTGTAGCCGTCGGTGGCGGTGAAGCTGCCGGTGCCGTGGCGCTGGTCGTCGGCAAACTCGCCCTCGTAGATGTCACCATTGGCGTAGGTCATGGTGCCGGTGCCCGAGCGCTGGCCGCCGACCAGCGTGCCCTCGTAGACATCGCCGTTGGGCTGGGTCAGCACGCCGGTGCCGTTGATCTGGCCCTCTGACCAGTCGCCCTCGTAGGTCACGCCATCAGGCATCACCAGCCGCCCGGTGCCCGAGCGCTGACCATCGACGAAGCCGCCGGTGTAGGTCGCGCCGTCGGGGTAGGTGATGGTGCCCTGGCCCTGCTTCACGCCGGCCTCCCACTGGCCCTCGTAACGATAGCCGTTCGGGCCGGTCATCACGCCGGTGCCGTGGTGCAGCGCGTTCTGGAACTGGCCGGTGTAGCTGACGCCGTTGGAATAGCTGGCGGTGCCGGTGCCGTGGATGCGCCCCTCGGCCCATTCGCCTTCGTAGGTAGAGCCGTCGGCGAAGGTGATCGTGCCGGTGCCTTCCGGCCGCCCGGCGACGAAGGCGCCCGTGTAGATCGAGCCGTCGGGAAAAGTCGCGCGACCCTGGCCGCGGATCTCGCCCTCGACCCAGGCGCCGGTGTACTCGTAGCCGTTCGGCAGCCGGTAGGTGCCCTGCCCGTGCTGGACACCGTTCAGGAATTCGCCCTCGTAGATGCCGCCGTTGTCGTATTGCTGGATGTCGGTGACGGTCTCCAGCGCCGGCTGTTCCGGCTCTGCCGCCGGTTCCTGCGCGAAAGCTGCGGGCGCGGAAAAGATCATGGCCGCCAAGGCCATGGCATGGGTCGTCCTGGACACGGGTCGCTGCCCCCCTGTTGCTCGGCGCGTGGTTCCGGTTTGCGCTCAAGCTATTGGGTCGGACGCGCCCGCGCAACGGGTTTGGCGTGTGCCGCCCGGTCTTGGCCTCGGGGCGGTTTCTGATACATGTCGCCCCGAGACCGCCGCGCAGCCACGAAAGGGCGCCCCATGGCCGAGCGCTTCCGCCTGAGCCTTGCTCAACTGAACCCGACCGTGGGCGACCTGGCCGCCAATGCCGCGCAGGCCCGCGCGACCTGGGCCGAGGCGAAGGCCGCGGGCGCCGACATGGTGGCATTCCCCGAGATGTTCCTGACCGGCTACCAGTTGCAGGATCTGGTGAAGAAGCCGGCCTTCGCCGCCGACGTGCAGCGCGTGCTGGCGCAACTGGCCGAGGACTGCGCCGACGGCCCCGCCATCGGCATCGGCGGTCCGCTGCCCGGCGGCGACAAGCCCTTCAACGCCTATTTCGTCCTGCAGGACGGCAAGATCACGGCGCAGGTGCTGAAACACCACCTGCCGAACTACAAGGTCTTCGACGAGAAACGCTATTACCACGCCGGCGACCCGGCGGGCCCGGTGCGCGTCGGCCCACTGCGCATCGGCATCCCGATCTGCGAGGATGCCTGGTTCGAGGACGTGACCGAGACGCTGGCCGAGACCGGGGCCGAGATCTTGCTGGTGCCCAACGGCTCGCCCTACCACCGCGGCAAGATGGATCTGCGCCAGTCGATCATGGTTGCCCGCGTGATCGAGACCGGGTTGCCGCTGGCCTATCTCAACCTGCTCGGTGGACAGGACGATCAGGTCTTCGACGGCGGCAGCTTCGTGCTGAACCCGCATGGCGTGCTGACCCAGCAGATGCCGGCGTTCGAGGCGGGGCTGTTCCACGTCGATTTCGAGAACGGCCCGGACGGCTGGCGCGCGCTGTCGGGCGAGAAGGCCGCCCTGCCCGACCCGTGGCAGGCCGACTACCGCGTGATGGTGATGGCGCTGCGCGACTACGTCACCAAGGCCGGGTTCTCCAAGGTGCTGCTGGGCCTCTCGGGCGGTGTCGATTCCGCGTTGGTCGCCACCATCGCCGCCGACGCGCTGGGGCCGGAGAACGTGCATTGCGTCATGCTGCCCTCGCGCTTCACCTCGGATACCTCGCTGGAGGACGCCGCCGATGTCGCCCGCCGCCTCGGCACGCATCTCGATACCGTGCCGATCGGCCCGGCGCACGAGGCGGTGCTGGACACGCTCGCGCCGCTTTTCGAGGGCACGAAACCCGACCTGACCGAGGAAAACATCCAGTCGCGCCTGCGCGGCGTGATGCTGATGGCGCTCAGCAACAAGTTCGGGGGGATGCTGCTGACGACCGGCAACAAGTCCGAGGTCGCGGTGGGCTACGCCACGATCTACGGCGACATGGCGGGCGGCTACAACCCGATCAAGGATCTCTACAAGACTCGCGTGTTCGAGACCTGCCGCTGGCGCAACGCGCATCACTTCGACTGGATGCTGGCGCCGGCGGGCGAGGTCATCCCGCCCCGCGTCATCGACAAGCCGCCGACCGCCGAACTGCGCGCCGACCAGAAGGACGAGGACAGTCTGCCGCCCTACGAGGTGCTCGATGTCATGCTCGAGATGCTGATCGACAAGGACGCCTCGGTCGCGGACCTGGTCGCGATGGGCTACGACCGCGCGACGGTGAAGAAGATCGAGAACCTGATTTATGTCAGCGAATACAAGCGCTTTCAGTCCGCCCCCGGCGCACGGCTGACCGAGCGCGCGTTCTGGCTCGACCGGCGCTACCCGATCGTGAACCGCTGGCGCGACACGTCCGAGGACTGACCAAGAAAAAGGGCGCCCGAAGGCGCCCCTGAATTTGTCGTTTCGCGTGGCTCAGTGCACGCTCACCGGCGTCATGTCGTTCTGGCGGGCCACGACGAAGGCCATGTGGCGGTCGCGCACCAGCGCCAATTGCTCGCCCGTCTCGCTGCCGATGGCATAGAGCGTTTCCAGCCCCTGCGCCTGCTCCTGCACCTCTTCGGGCAGGTCGGCGACGGCCACGGGCCTGATGTAGACGATGGGGTGGACGCGTGGGCTCGCTGCGTCATGTTCATGTGTCATTGCAATACCCTTTCCTATCTGGCGGCGCCCGGCGTGATGCGGATCGTTTGTACAACGCTTTCCGCCACGCTTCGTTTCAACTCGATGTGCAAAAGTCCGTGTTCCATCGACGCGCCGGCCACGTCGACACCCTCGGCCAGCACGAAACTGCGCTGGAACTGGCGCGCGGCGATCCCGCGATGCAGGAACACGCGTTCGTCGCTGTCATCGGACTGGCGGCCCCGGATCACCAGTTGGCGATCTTCCAGGGTGATGGACAGGTCATCCTCGGCAAACCCCGCCACGGCCAGCGTGATGCGGTAGGCGTTGTCGCCGTTCTGTTCGATGTTGTAGGGCGGGTAGCCGTCGTTTCCGGCCTTCGCCGTGCGCTCCACCAGCCGTTCGAGCTGGTCGAATCCCAACAGGAAGGGATGCGAGCCTAGGGTCAGTTTCGTCATGCGGGGCACATCCTTGCGATTAAGCGATCTGCACATCGGCGCGTCCCGTTGCGGCAACGCGCCCTCGACCCCGATATGGGTGGCGTCGCGCCCGCGCGCAAGGCTTGGCGGGTTGATCCGCGCGCGCTAGAGTGCATCGCCTGCCCCCCCATTGGTTGACCCAGCGATCGGATACGCCCGGCCATGAACGCCTCCAGCGGCCCCACGGAAATGACCCACGAGGACGTGCTGCGCGTGCGGCTCGAAGTGCTGAAGCGCGAACACCGCGACCTCGACGCCGCGATCGAGGCGCTGCATGACGCCGTCAACCCCGACCACCTGACGCTGAAGCGGCTGAAGAAGCGGAAACTCCAGCTCAAGGACCAGATCGCCCGGATCGAGGATGAGCTGATCCCCGACATCCTCGCCTGAGGCGGGCTGACCGGCCCGCATTGCACCCCCGCCCGGCGCGGCTATAGTGCGGCGCTCAAATCCGGGGCTGAGAGGCGCGAGACATGGCAGATATCGAGGTCGGCATCATCATGGGCAGCCAGTCCGACTGGCCCACGATGCGCGAGGCGGCGACGATCCTCGACGAGCTGGGTGTGCCCTACGAGGCGCGCATCGTCTCGGCCCACCGCACGCCGGACCGGCTGTGGGAGTATGGCCGAAGCGCCGCCGGCCGGGGCCTCAAGGTCATCATCGCGGGCGCGGGCGGCGCGGCGCACCTGCCCGGCATGATGGCGTCGAAAACCCGTGTGCCGGTGATCGGCGTGCCGGTGCAGACCAAGGCACTGTCGGGCGTCGATTCGCTCTATTCCATCGTGCAGATGCCCAAGGGCTACCCGGTCGCAACCATGGCCATCGGGGCCGCGGGGGCCGCCAACGCGGGGCTGATGGCGGCCGCGATCCTCGCCACCTCGGACCCGGCCCTGGCCGGGCGGCTGGACGCGTGGCGCGAAGCCCTCTCGGCCTCGATCCCCGAGACGCCCACCGATGACTGAGCCGCTCGCGCCCGGATCGACCCTCGGCATCCTCGGCGGCGGGCAGCTGGGCCGGATGCTGGCGATGGCCGCCGCGCGCCTCGGCTATCGCTGCCATATCTTCGAGCCCGGCAGCGCCCCCGCCGCCGATGTCGCCCATGCCTGGACGCAGGCCGCGTATGACGATCTCGACGCCCTGCGCGGTTTTGCCGAAAGCTGCGACCTCATCACCTACGAGTTCGAGAACATCCCCGCCCCCGCGCTCGACGTGCTGTCGGAAACGACGCCGCTTTTCCCCGATCGCCGCGCGCTGGAGGTGAGCCAGGACCGGCTGACCGAAAAGACCTTTCTTGCCGGCCTCGGCCTTGCCACCGCGCCGTTTGCACCCATCGACACGCCTGCCGACCTGCCGACGGCGCTTGCTGCGACCGCCACGCCCGCCATCCTGAAGACCCGCCGCTTCGGCTATGACGGCAAGGGGCAGGCGCGCGTGATGACACCCGAGGACGGCGCGGCGGCGCTTGCGTCGCTCGAAGGCGCGCCCGCGATAGCCGAGGGCTTCGTCCGGTTTTCCCGCGAGATCAGCGTCATCGCCGCGCGCGGCCGTGACGGGACCGTGTCCGCCTACGACCCCGGCGAGAATGTGCACGAGGACGGCATCCTGTCCACCACCACCGTCCCCGCCGCGCTGCCGCTGACCCTGCGCACCGACGCCGTGCTCATCGCCTCGCGCATCCTGACCGCGCTCGATTACGTGGGCGTCATGGGGGTGGAGCTGTTCGTCACGCCCGATGGCCTCGTCGTCAACGAGTTCGCCCCCCGCGTGCACAACTCCGGCCACTGGACGCAGGTGGGCTGCGCCGTCGACCAGTTCGAGCAGCATATCCGTGCGATCGCCGGCTGGCCGCTCGGCAACGGGGCGCGGCACGCGAATGTGGTGATGGAGAACCTGATCGGGGAGGACGTGGCCCGTGTGGCGAGCCTGGCCGCCGAGCCCGGTGTGCAGGTCCACCTCTACGGCAAGGCGGAGACGCGGCCCGGTCGCAAAATGGGCCATGTCAATCGCGTGACGGGCCCGGCCTGAGCCGGCGCTACTCGATGATCGCCTCAATCGCGCCGATGTAGGTCAGTTCGCCGTCGAAGGCACCGTCGCGCAGGAACGCGATGGTCTGGCCGATCACCAGCGGGTTGTTCATCATGAAGGTGTGCGTCACCGGCAGCACGATATGATCGGCCATGCCCTCGACCCGCGTGCTGTCGACCGCCACCTTGCCATCATCCTCGCCGGGGATCAGCGCGGAATAGATCGGATTCAGCGTCTGGTTGCCCGCGATCACGCCCAGCTCGAAATCCACCGGCGGCAGGCGGTTGGGCAGATCGGCCGCGCCGGTGCCCAGTTCCTGACCGGCGGGGCCGTTCAGCCACTCGAAGGGTTCCAGCGGCCCCAGCACGTCCACCAGTTCGGAGCCTGCATTCGGCGGCGCCAGCATCACCACCCTACCCAGCCGCGCGGGACGGTGCCGCGCCAGCCAGAACCGCAGCAGGATGCCACCCATCGAATGGGTGACGAAATGCACCCGCTCCGCGCCGCAGCGCGCCAGCGCCGGCATGAGCGTCACCGGCGCCAGCTCGGCGATCGAGGCGCGGGTGGAGGGATAGCCCCGGTTGATGACGCGGTAGCCTTCGGCCTCCAGCGCCTCCTGCATCACCACCAGCGAAGTCTCGGTGCGCGCAAGCCCGTGGAGCAGGATCACGCACTCCTCGGCCCGCGCGGGCGCGGCAAGGGCGAGGATCAGGAGCAAGGGCGCAAGCCATCGGGTCATGTCGGCGAACATAGGGCGCTTACCGCCTTGCAGCGAGAGGGGATTGCGGCAGCCTCGGCGCCGCGCCACTGTCGCCGCATGACACCGCCCCGCCCCCGCCTCGCCGTCCGCGGCCTGCTGCTGATCGACGACCGGCTGCTTCTGGTGAACGCTTGGGGCGGCGGGCGCAGCGACCTTCTCTGTGCGCCCGGCGGCGGGGTCGAGATGCACGCGTCGCTGCACGACAACCTGATCCGCGAGTTCCACGAGGAAACCGGGCTGATTGTCGCCGTGGGCGCGCCCTGCCTCGTGAACGAGTTCCACGCGCCCGACCGCGAATTCCACCAGGTCGACGTCTATTTCCGCGTGTCGCTTGTGTCGGGCGACCTGACCGACACCTGGATCGACCCGGAAGGGATCGTGACCGAACGCCACCTGATCGCGCGCGCCGACATGCCCCGCTACCGCTACAAGCCCGACAGCCTGCCCGACGTGGCGTGGTCCGACACGATCTTCTACGACCCGCTCGAACCCTTGGTGCGCTGAGGCCAGAGGCCCCAGGCGATGCCGCCCAGCACCACCGCCCCCGCACCCAGCATCCGGAGCGACGGCGCCTCCGCCAGCAGGACCACGCCGCCCAGCGCCGCGATCACCGGCACCGAGAGCTGAACAAGACCCGCCACCGAACTGCCGATGCGCGGCAGCACAGCGTACCAGAGCGCGTATCCGAGGCCGGACGTCACTGCGCCCGAGGCCACGGCCAGCAGCAACCCGTGCAGGCTCGCGTCGTTCACGGTGGCGCCGCCTGTCTGCACCAGCACCGCGACGAAGGCCGCGACCGTGGCCCAGACGAAGGCAGCGCCGGTGTCACCCAATGGGTCGGCCGAGCCGCGCCCGATCAGCGAATAGACGCCCCAGCCGAGCGCCGCCGCAGCCATCGCCGCCACCGCCCAGAGCGGCGCCGCCACCGCGCCGCCGGGCCAGACCAGCCAGGCGAGGCCCGCCAGCGCCAGACCCGCGCCGATCCAGCGCCGCGCGGGCGGGCGTTCGCCCATCACCAGCGCACCCGCAAACATCGTCACCTGCACCCCGCCGAAGAGGATCAGCGCGCCGAGGCCCGCGTTCATCGCGAGATAGGCGACTGAAAATCCGATCAGGTAGGTGGTCAGCATCAGCCCGCCCAGCACGCGCTTCGGTTCCAGCAGGGGCACGCTTCCGTGGCGCAGGCGGATCAACAGGACCAGCACCGCCGCGCCCGCCACCGCGCGGACCAGCGCGAAATCGAGCGCGCCGATCTCGCCCGCAGCCACCGCGGCACGGTTCAGCACGGAGTTGGCGGCGAAGGCCACCATCACCAGCGCGGTGAGCGCCAAGAGCCTCATGCGAGCATCCGCGCGGCCAGCGCGCCCGAGAGGTGCGAGACGCGGCCCGCAGCGATCGTCGCGCCAAGGCGGCCGGCCCCGTCGAGGATCACGAGATCGGCGCGCAAGCCCTCGGCGATCCGCCCGCGGTCCTGCCAACCCATGATCCGTGCCGGCCCGCCCGAGACGAGGTCCCAGGCGGCCGGCCACCCCAGACGCGCGCTCAACCGATGGGCAGCGCGCAGCAGCGACGGGTAGTGGTAGTCGGAGACCAGCGCATCGACGAGACCCGCCTCGATCAGCCGCTCGGCCGCGACCTTGCCGCTATGCGACCCGCCGCGCACCACGTTCGGCGCGCCCATGATCACCGCCTCGCCCGCATGTTTGGCCGCCTCGGCGGCGGCCAAGGTCTCCGGGAACTCGGAAATATCGGCCCCAAGCGCCCGAAACTTGGCCCGGCCCTCCGCCGTGAGATCGTCGTGGCTGCCCATGCGGATACCGCGCGCGCGGAAGGCCTCGGCCACATCGCCCAGCGCCTCCATGACCTTCGGACCGTTCCCATGAAGCGCCTGCAACATTTCTGCATGCGCCTCGGGCGCGCGTCCGGCTTTCAGCGCCTGACCGGTGAGGCCCGGCGGGCGCTTGCCAGCAGCCAGGTGCTTGTGCGGCAGGTGGTCGTTCCAGACGACATAGCCGATGCCAGCCCGCTCCACGAGCGCCCGCATCGCTTCGAACGTGTCGATCATATGGGTCTCGACCCGCAGTTGCAGGCGCATGTCGGTCAGGGTGTCGGCGCCCTGCAACGCCTCGGCCAGCGTCGCGGCGAAATCCGGGCCGCGCATCCCGCCCTCCCAGCTCCAGAACTGTGCCAGCATCGCGGTTGTGATGCCCGAGGCGCCGCATTCGGCGTCGAGTCCGGCGAGCCCGGCGGCGGGCGTGTCGACCGCCCCGCGCCGGGGTGCCATGTGGCGCTCGAACCCGTCGCCGTGCAGATCGACGATGCCGGGCAGGATGCGGTAGCCGGTAAGGTCGATGTCGCGCCCACCGCCGCCCGCGATTCGACCCTCGGCCAGCGACAGCGGCTCGCGCGCGAAACCGCCGTCCAGCAGCACTTCGGCCCCGGTGAAACGCAGCGGCGGCAGGTCAGGCATCGCGGTAGGCCCGGGCGAAGACGGCCGCGATATCGTCCTCGGACAGACCCGCGGCGATGGCCTCTGCCAGCATGGCGCCTGCGGCCTTCAGCGTCGGCGCCTCGACCCCGGCATCGGCCACAACCCGCTGCAACACGGCATTGTCCTTGGCGACGCCGCTGACGGGAAAGCCCACGCTCAGATCCTGCCCAAGAATTTTGGGCAGCCGGTCGCGCACCATAGGGATGCCCGCGGGCCCGCCGCAAAGAATGGTGAGCGCGGTGTCGAGCGGCAGGCCTGCCCGGCTCGCCACCTGCAACTGCTCCACGAGCCCGGCCGTGTAGCTTTGCATCAAGGCGTTGTTGACCGTCTTCATTACCAGGCCCGTGCCCAGCGGACCGACGTGAAAGATACGTTCCGACAGCGGGGCCAGCGCCCCTTGCGCGCGCGCCGCCGCCTCGGGTGTGCCGCCGATGAAGATGCCGCAGGTGCCCGCCGCCACAAGATCGGGGCCGCCGGAAATCGGCGCGTCGACTACCGCCGCGCCCGCCGCCGCGATGCGATCCGCACGGCTCTTGACGACGTTGGGCACGACCGTGCTGGTCTCCACGATCAGCTTGCCCGTCAGGTCCAACGCCAGGAGCGCGTCGAGCATCCCCATCACGGCCGCATCGTCATAGAGGCTGAGGATCAGAACGTCGGAAGCCGCGACCAGCGCCGCGAGGTCCGGTGCCTGGGCAGCGCCCTCGACCCCCCGCCCGCTGCGGGTCCAGCCGGTCACGGGCACGCCTTCGGAGACCAGCCGCAGCGCCATGGCGCTGCCCATCCGGCCCAGCCCGATCACGCCGATCCTGTCCATCGCTGTCTCCGCTTGCCGCTTCGGCCCGACCCTTGCACCGCCCCGGCGCAAAAAGAAAGGGGCCGCAAATGCGGCCCCCTTCCCGAATTCTGCAACGTGCAGGATGGCTTTTCCCTCTCGGGATCGTTTCCTTCGAAAACGACCCCGTCGGGCTACGAGAGAATTTCCTTGCGGAAATTCGCTCTCACATCATTCCGTCCATGCCGCCCATGCCGCCCATGCCTGCGCCGGCGCCGTCGTCCTTCTTCGGACGATCGGCAACCATGGCTTCGGTGGTGATCAGCAGGCCCGCGATCGAGGCTGCATCCTCCAGCGCGGTGCGCACGACCTTGGCCGGGTCAATCACGCCGAACTTGAACATGTCGCCATATTCTTCGGTCTGCGCGTTGAAGCCGAACTTGGGGTCATCGGATTCGCGGATCTTGCCTGCGACGACCGAACCATCGACGCCGGCGTTGTCGGCGATCTGACGCAGCGGCGCCTCGAGCGCGCGGCGCACGATCGAGATACCGGCGGTCTGGTCGGAGTTTTCGCCGGTGAGGCCCTCGAGCGCCTTGGCACCCTGGATGAGGGAAACACCGCCGCCGACGACGACACCTTCCTGGACCGCGGCGCGGGTGGCGTTCAGCGCGTCATCGACGCGGTCCTTACGCTCCTTCACTTCGGTCTCGGTCATGCCACCGACGCGGATGACAGCCACACCGCCGGCCAGCTTGGCAACGCGTTCCTGCAGCTTTTCCTTGTCGTAGTCCGAGGTGGTGTCCTCGATCTGCTGACGGATCTGGGCGACGCGCGATTCGATCTCGGGCTTGTTGCCGGCGCCGTCGACGATCGTGGTGTCGTCCTTCTTGATCAGGACCTTCTTGGCGCTGCCCAGCATGTCGAGCGTGACGCTTTCGAGCTTCATGCCCAGATCTTCCGAGATCACCTGGCCACCGGTCAGGATCGCGATGTCCTGCAGCATGGCCTTGCGGCGGTCACCGAAGCCCGGTGCCTTGACGGCGGCGATCTTGAGGCCACCGCGCAGCTTGTTGACCACGAGGGTGGCCAGCGCTTCGCCTTCGACGTCTTCCGCGATGATCAGAAGGGGCTTGCCCGACTGGATCACGGACTCGAGCAGGGGAACCATCGGCTGCAGCGACGAGAGCTTCTTCTCGTGCAGCAGGATCAGGCAGTCGTCGAGCTCGGCGACCATCTTGTCGGGGTTGGTCACGAAGTAGGGCGACAGGTAGCCGCGGTCGAACTGCATGCCTTCGACGACTTCGGTCTCGGTCTCGAGGCCCTTGTTCTCTTCGACGGTGATGACGCCGTCGTTGCCGACCTTCTGCATCGCGTCCGCGATCTGACGGCCGATTTCCTTCTCACCGTTGGCAGAGATGGTGCCGACCTGGGCGACTTCGTCGCTGTCGGTCACGTCACGGGCGAGGCTCTTGATGTGGGCCACGACCTTGGCGGTGGCGAGGTCGATGCCGCGCTTCAGGTCCATCGGGTTCATGCCCGCTGCGACCGATTTCATGCCTTCCTTGACGATGGCCTGGGCCAGAACCGTCGCGGTGGTGGTGCCGTCGCCGGCCTCGTCATTGGTGCGCGAGGCCACTTCTTTGACCATCTGCGCGCCCATGTTCTCGAACTTGTCCTCGAGCTCGATCTCCTTGGCGACCGTCACACCGTCCTTGGTGATGCGGGGCGCGCCGAAGCTCTTTTCGATGACGACGTTCCGGCCCTTGGGGCCGAGCGTGACCTTCACCGCGTCGGCAAGGATGTTCACACCCTTGAGCATGCGGTTGCGGGCGTCGGTGGAGAATTTTACGTCTTTAGCAGCCATCTTGGATAGCTCCCTTCAATGTATGTCAGCGGTGATTGCGATCAGGCGGCAGCGGCGGCGGACGACTTGTCCATGATGCCGAGGATGTCGCTTTCCTTCATGATCAGAAGCTCTTCGCCATCAACGGTCACCTCGGTGCCCGACCATTTGCCGAACAGGATGCGGTCGCCGGCCTTGACGTCCATGGCGATCCGGTCGCCGTCATCGTCCTTGGCGCCGGCGCCGACTGCGATCACTTCGCCTTCTGCGGGCTTTTCCTTGGCGCTGTCGGGGATGATCAGACCACCCTTGGTCTTCTCGTCGGACTCGATGCGGCGGACCAGCACACGGTCATGTAGCGGTGTGAATGCCATCTCTCGAACACTCCTCTCGGGTTCGGTTGGATCTGTGTCGTTAGCACTCGACCTGGGCGAGTGATAACATCGCCGAAATAGGCAGACAGCAGCACGCTGTCAACAGCGCAGCCGGTCGAGGTCTGGGGAAAAATGCAGCCGTCAGGCCGCGGCCGGAACCGGGGCCCGGTGGTGGATCCGCCGGCCGATGACGTAGGCCGAGAATTCGCGCAGATCGCGGCGTGTCAGTGCCGGGCGCGCGCGCTCGGCCATTTCGGGCAGGTGGCGCCCATTCAGGAGCCGCGACAGCACCGCGTCGTGCGCCACGGCGCGCGGGCCGGCAAAGATCGTCTCGGTCCAGACGCCTTCGGCCCGGATCAGATGATGGGCGTCGAGCAGCAGGTGGACATAGGTCTCGCCGTGTGCGGGCCGCTCGTCCGACAGGCGGGCAAGGCCGAGCATATCGGCAAGGTGGCGGGCCCGGATCAGCACCTCGGGGGCGCGATCCAGCGGGTCGGCGGCGAGGAAACAATGTTGCAACGACACGCGCATGTCGCGCCAGGGCAGCCCGCCCCCGAAGGCACCGGCCGGGATGTGGACGGGCCGGACCGATTCCTCCGCCGCCAGTTCGGCAGCCGGAAACCAGTGCCGCAGGACGGCGCGGACCGGCTGCAGGCCCGCATCCAGCGTCAGCACCAGATCGCCCGCGCGCAATGCCGCGGCGGGCACGAGGCCGCGCGCCGTTTCCACCCGCATGTCCGCGGTCAGGCAGATCGGCTCCTGGTACGGGTCGTCGGGAGGCACCACGTCTCCGGTGGTCAGAACCCGTGCATCCAGGGCGGACAGTTGCAGGTTCGTGTCCCAGTAATGGGTGAAGTCGAGGGTCAGGCTGGCGTCCGGCACCCCGTTGATGGTCATCACCCAGATCCGCGGGTTGCCGGTGGGCGTGAAGATCAGATCGGACCTCGGCACGCCGCCGACATGGAGGAAATCGCTCGTCGGGTTGAACCCGGCGACCGTGTCATGACCCATGCCGGGGCCGAAGACGATGGTATCGGACCCGCCGCCATGGCCGCCCGCGTCGATCAGGTCGTTGCCGAGGCCGCCGTCGAGCCAGTCGTTCTCCGAGCCGCCGACCAGCGTGTCGTTGCCGGCGCCGCCGAACAGTGTGTCGTTCTGCGCCCCGCCGAGAATGAGGTCGTCGCCCGCGCCGCCCGATCCAAGGTCGGCCCCGCTGTCGCCCATGAGGGTGTCGTTGCCGTCGCCGCCCCAAAGGACGTCGTTCTGGCTTTCGCCCTGCAGAAGGTCGTTGCCAGCCCCGCCTTCCAGCGTGTCGTTGCCGGATTCGCCGCGCAGCGTGTCGTTGCCGTCGCCGCCCGACAGGCTGTCATTGCCCGAGCCGCCGCGGATGGAGTCATCCCCGGACCCGCCCTGCAGCGTGTCGTCCTGCCATGTGCCATTGATGATGGGCAAATGCCTGCCGCCCGCCTGATTAAAACTGCCTCGACTGCCGGTGTTTCCCGACATTTCGCAATAGTTGGCACATTTATCGCGAAAAATCCAGAAGGCATCTGGAAACTCCTGTATCCCTGCGGCGTGGTTGCCTCCTGACAAGGCCGCCTCGCTTCGCTATGACGCGCGCAACAATGCACTCAATCCGCGGAAGTGACTCCCATGACGACCCTCGTTTTCGGCCATAAATCGCCCGACACAGACTCCACCGGATCGCCGCTCATCTGGGCGTGGTACCTCAGCGAGATCCGGGACGAACCGGCCGAGGCCGTGCTTCTGGGCGAGCCGAACACCGAGGCCGACTTCATGCTGCGGCGCTGGGATCTGCCGAAGCCGCGCATCCTCGACACGCTGGCCCCCGGCCAGAAGGTCGTCATCGTCGACACCAACAACCCCGCCGAGCTGCCCGCCGCCATCAACGAGGCAGACATCACGGCGATCATCGACCATCACAAGATGTTCGGCGGTCTGGAAACCAAGGGCCCGATCGAGATCCGGATGGAGCCGCTGGCCTGCACCGCCACGATCATGCACCGGATGATCGGCGACGACATGGGCCGCGCACCCGAGTGGGTGAAGGCCACGATGCTGACCTGCATCCTGTCCGACACGCTGGAATTCCGCTCGCCCACCACGACCGACGTGGACCGCGCGCTGGCCGAGGCGCTGGCGGACGAGCTGGGCCTCTCGATCCCGGACTACGCCGCCGAGATGTTCGCGGCGAAATCGGATGTGTCGGAGTTCTCCGAGGCCGAATTGCTGCGGATGGACAGCAAGACCTTCGAGGTCGGTGGCAAGACCTTCCGCGTGAGCGTGCTGGAAACCACCTCGCCCGAGACGGTGCTGGCCCGCAAGGCGGCGTTGATGGACGCGATGCCCGTCGTCGCGGCCGAGGATGGCGCCGATCAGGTGCTGCTCTTCGTGGTCGACATCCTGCGCGAGCAATCGACGCTGCTGGTGCCGAACGATCTGGTGAAGCAGGTCGCCGAAAGCAGCTTCGCCACGCTTTGCGGCGAGGCCGACACCGTCGTCCTGCCCGGCGTCGTCAGCCGCAAGAAGCAGATCATCCCGAACCTGACGCTCTGAGCGGCGGTCAAGCCGGGCTCTCGCGGGCATCGCGGTCGCGCAGCATCAGCGCCGTTGCGGCGGGCAGCGCGGCCGCCCCGAGAAACATCGCCTCGGCCCCGAAGGTGTCGGCGATGACCCCCGCCGTCGCCGGCCCCAGCACCCCGCCCGCCGCACCGGCCAGAAGTGCGGCGGTGAAGCTCAGCGACGGCAGCGACGGAAACAGCCGTTCGGACCAGAAGGCGAGCACGGCGCTCGTCATCATGACGTGCGCGCCCTGCAACCCGGCCGAGAGGATCAGGCCAGCCCAGCTTCCGGGCGAGAGCGCGACGAGGGCCAGGGACGCTGCGCCGGCCAGCATGAGCAGGCGCAAGAGCATCGGCAGGCCGATCCGCTCCTTCGCGCGCTCGGACGCCAGCCCCAAGAGGCCGACGAGACCGTAGCAGATATAGACGAGCGCCGGCGTGGCCCGCGCGGGCACACCCGGCACACCGCCCGCCGTCGCCATGTGATCGGCGGCGAAGGCAATGAAGATCGCCGAGGTCGTGCCATAGGCGAAGGCGATGGCGCAAAGCGGCAGCGCCGCGGTCCGGATCAGCGCCCTCCACGCCTCTTGCAGCTTGGCGCCACCGCCCCCTCCGACGCCGCGCAGGGCCAGCCAGTTGCCGAGGAGCGCCAGGGCGCTGGCGCCCGCGAAGGCAGCCCAGGCCCACCGCCATGAGCCGTTTCCGAGCACGACCGCCAGCCCGGCCAGGCCGGCAAGCGCGATCCCGACCCCTGTGCCGGTGCTGACGCGCGACAGCGCGACCGGACGGCTCCGACCCGTGATCTCGCGGTGCACGGCGGCGTTGAACGGCGTCCAGGACAGCCCGGCGCTCGACGCGGCGACGAAGACCCCTGCCGCCAGCACGGACAGGCCCGGTGCCAGGGCGACCATTCCCATGCCCAGGGTGGCGGCGGCCAGTCCGATGAGCACCGGCACCCTCGGGCCGTGCCGGAGCAGCACCTGCGCCAGCGGCAGCCCCAGGAAGAACCCGAGAAAGCCGAGGCTCGCGACGACGCCCACCGCCGAGGTCGACATCGAGAAGGCCGAGCGGAATTCAGGCGCGAAAAGGCCGAAGCCCATCCGGGCCGGCCCGAAGCCAATGGCGGTGGCTGCAAATCCAGCTGCGGACAAGCTCCAGAATCGGGTCATGGCGCGCGCCCTCCGGTCACTGCCACAACGGCCCGGTTCCGTGACGGGTTCCCGGCAGGGCGCAGGGTGCGGGTCGCCACGTCGGGCGTGCGGTCAGTCCCTCCCGGCGACCTCGGCCAGCACGCGGTCGAGGCTGCGCCTGTCCAGGAACCTGGGCGTGCGCCGGGCATAGTCGTGGAAGGCGCGGCCATACCAGTCGGTCAAGCTGCGTTCCTCGTTCAGCGCAAAGAGGAAGTAGATGGCGAAAAGCCCCCCGGCGAAGACCAGGGCGATCCACGATCCTGCCACCACCGCGAGGCCCAGCGCGGCCGCCAGCGAGGCGACATAGCCGGGATTGCGCGAGCACGCGTAGACGCCGGTCGTGACCAGCCCGTCGCTGCCGAAATAGGTGTTCTCGTGTCCCAGCCGTCTGTAGGCCCAGAGCGACAGCGCATAGGCGCCCAGCATGATCGGCCCGCCGATGGCATAGCGCGGCCAGGCGCCAAGCCCATGAATCGCGACCGACAGCGCGGCTGCGGCGACCATGGACAGGCAATAGACGCGGAACAGCCACAGCATCAGCGACCTGCCGGCCCCCGCCTCGGCCGGCCAGAGCGCGAGCTTCGGTCGGCGCAGGTTCACGAGCAGAAGTGCCGACAACAGCGTGCCGGTCGTCACGCCCAGCGCGATGGAAAGGATGTGCCAGGCCGTCATGCCATGCCTCCCTCAGAAAATCGTTCCGTCCGTGCTGCCACAGTCATGTGACAGTCATGTTTCACCATCCGGCTGGCCGCGCGACCGAGATCCCGAGATCTTGCACCCTCCAGCGCACTCGACGCGCGCAACCATCCCATGCGCCACTTCCCGCTCATGTCATGCAACCGTCACAAACCATGGGTCGCGGCATCACAAAACGGACGTATCGTGGGCCTGGACACTACCCGAAGGACATCGCCATGCCGATTCTGATCGACCGTCGCGCCTTTCTGGCCACCACCGCAGGCTTCATCGCGCTGCACCCGTTTTCGGCCCGCGCGCAGGCCAGCCAGGCCCATCTGCGGATCATGGAAACCACTGACATCCATGTTCACATCCACCCCTATGACTACTACGCCGACCGCCCCGTCGACACCGTGGGTCTTGCCCGCACCGCCGACCTGATCGACGGCATCAGGGCCGAAGCGACCAACGCGATCCTGCTCGACAACGGCGACTTCCTTCAGGGCAACCCGATGGGCGACTACATGGCCTATGAGCGCGGCATGTCCGACGGCGACATCCACCCGATGATCGCGGCGATGAACACGCTTGCCTTCGACGCCTCGACGCTCGGCAACCATGAATTCAACTACGGCCTGCCTTTCCTGATGAACTCCGTCGCCGGCGCTGCGTTCCCGATCGTCTGCGCCAACGTGGCGACCGAGATGGCCGGGACCGCGCCCGCAGACACCACGCTGGTGCCGCCCTACGTCATCCTCGACCGCGAGGTGACCGACGGCGCGGGCGAAACACACCCGATCCGCATCGGCATCATCGGCTTCGTTCCGCCGCAGATCATGACCTGGGACCGCCGCCACCTCGAAGGCAACGTGGCCGCCCGTGACATCGTCGCAACGGCGCAGGCCTATATCCCGCAGATGCGTGAAGAGGGCGCCGAGATCATCATCGCGCTCAGTCATTCCGGCATCGAGGGTGCGGATCACGTCGACATGATTGAAAACGCCTCGATCCCGCTGGCCGGCGTCGACGGCATCGACGTGATCCTGACCGGCCACCACCACCGCGTGTTCCCCGGCCCCGACTATGCCGACACCCCCGGCGTCGATGCCGAGGCCGGCACGATCATGGGCAAGCCCGCCGTCATGGCCGGGTTCTGGGGCAGCCATATGGGCCTCGTCGATCTGATGCTGGAACGCGACGGCAACACCTGGCGCATCGCCGGGCATACGTCCGAGGCGCGCCCGATCTTCCGCCGCGAGGAAGACCGCTCGATCACGCCGCTGACCGAGAGCGACGCGGAGGTGCTGGCCGCGACCCAGGCCGAGCATGACGCGACTCTGGCCTATGTCCGCGCCGAGGTCGGCCAGACCGACGCGCCGCTGCACAGCTATTTCGCGCTGGTGGCCGACGATCCTTCGGTCCAGATCGTGTCGAACGCGCAGACCTGGTACATCGAACAGATGATGCAGGGCACCCCGCACGAGGGCCTGCCGATCCTGTCGGCTGCGGCCCCCTTCAAGGCCGGCGGGCGCGGCGGGCCGGAATATTTCACCGACGTGCCGGCCGGACCCATCGCGATCCGCAACGTGGCCGACCTTTACCTCTATCCCAACACGGTGCGCGCGGTGCGCATCGACGGCGCCACGGTGCGCGAGTGGCTGGAACGCTCGGCCGGCATGTTCAACCAGATCATTCCCGGCGAGGCCGACCAGGTGCTGCTGAACCCGGATTTCCCGTCCTACAATTTCGACGTGATCGACGGCGTCAGCTACCGCATCGACCTGAGCCAACCCGCGCGCTACGACAATGACGGCGTCGTGGTGAACCCCGACGCGCACCGGATCGTCGACCTGACCTACGAGGGCGCGCCGATCGACGAGGCGCAGGAATTCGTCATCGCCACCAACAACTACCGCGCCGGCGGCGGCGGCAGTTTCCCGGGCGCGACGCCCGAGACCACGATCTTCGAAGGCCCCGACACCAACCGCGACGTGATCGTGCGCTACATCGTCGAACAGGGCACGGTCAGCCCCTCGGCGGATGCCAACTGGAGCTTTGCGCCGATGCCGGACACCACGGTGCTGTTCGACACCGGCCCGGCGGCCGCGGCGTTCATCGACGGCGTCCAAGGCGTGTCGATCGAAGCGGCGGGCGAAGGACCGGACGGCTTCGCGCGCTACCGCATCACGCTGTGATCCTGAGGGAGCGGGTCTTCGGGCCGGCTCCCTGCCCCCAGATCTTCCCGACAAGATCTCGACGGGCCGGGCGCAACCGCCTAAACCGCCCCTGACGACAGGACAGGAGCAGACCCGTGACCCGCATCATCGACGCCTTCGCCGAGATTTCCGGCCAGTACGACGCCGTGTTCTGCGACCTTTGGGGCTGCCTGCACGACGGCTTGCGCGCCTTCCCGGCCGCCGTCGAGGCGCTGCACGGCTTCAAGGCGCAGGGCGGCACCGTGGTGCTGGTGACGAACTCGCCGCGCCCCCGCGCCAGTGTCGCGGCGCAGATCGAGACCATGGGCGTCCCGCGCGACTGCTGGGACGTGATCGCCACCTCGGGCGACAGCGCGCGGGCGGCGATGTTCGAGGGCGTGATGGGCAAGAAGGTCTGGCACATCGGCGAGCGGCACGACGCGCCCTTCTTCGAGCCGATGAAGCTGCTGGATGATCCGGTCGAGATCGAGCGCGTGGAATTGAAGGATGCCGAAGGCATCGTCTGCACCGGCCCGTTCGACCCGCATGCCGACCCCGCCGTGCTGCGGCCGGAATTCCTGCTGGCCAAGACCAAGGGGCTGAAGCTGCTTTGCGCCAACCCCGACATCGTCGTGGACCGTGGCGAGGACCGGGAATGGTGCGCCGGCGCGCTGGCGCAGCTTTATACCGAGATGGGGGGCGAGAGCCTGTATTTCGGCAAGCCGCACCCGCCTATCTACGACCTCGCCCGCCGCCGGATGCAGCAGATCGGCAAACCGGCCTCCGATGAGCGCATCCTCGCCATCGGCGACGGGCTCTTCACCGACGTGCAGGGCGGAATGGGCGAGAACATCGACACGCTCTTCATCTCGGGCGGGCTCGCGCGGGTCGAGACCGGGACGGTCGACAGCCCCGATGCGAAGAAGCTGGCGCGGTTCCTGAGCGACGCGCAGATGGAGCCGAGCTACACCATCGGCGTGCTGCGCTGAGGTTTTAAGGTTTCGCCGCGCCTTGCGCGTCGACCCGCCGGGGGCCCGCCCCCAGAGCCCCCGGAGTATTTCAGAAGCAAAGACAGGCGCATCGCTGCGAATCCATCGCGAAACATAGTTGCGACATTCCGCGCACTTCGGGCATTTTATTACTTTCTGCATTGCAGAACCGTCGCCGTCTCGGGTAGAACGGGCGGCAAGATGCAGGAGATTCCCCCCATGCTCGACAACATCATGACCGGCACGATCGTCATCGAAGACCTCGAGATCGGGATGTCGCGGTCGTTGCAGAAGCTCATCACCGACCACGATATCGAGCTGTTCGCGCAGGTCTCGACCGACCGCAACCCGGTGCACCTGGACGACGAATATGCCCGCGATACGATCTTCGAGGGACGGATCGCGCACGGGATGCTGACCGCCGGGCTGATCTCGGCCGTCATCGGAGAACAACTGCCGGGACATGGCACGGTCTACCTGGGCCAGACGCTGAAGTTCATGGCCCCCGTGCGCCCCGGCGACATGGTCCGCGCCGTGGTCGAGGTGACCGCGATCGACCATTCGCGCCGCCGCGTGACGCTGGCCACCCATTGCACCGTCGACGACACGGTGGTGCTGAAGGGCGAGGCCACGGTGCTGGCGCCGTCGCGCAAGTTCGACTGATCCGCACCCCTCCCCCGCTTGCGCATCGCGGCGCGGGCGGCTACGCCACCGCCCATGCGGATCCTGCGCGACCCCCAGTATACCCGCCCTGACGACCGCGGCGCCTCGGCCGCGATCGGCAATTTCGATGGCGTCCACCGCGGCCACCAGCATGTACTCGACCTTGCCCGACGTGCCGATGCGCCGCTCGGCGTCGTCACCTTCGAGCCGCATCCGCGCGAGTTCTTCGCCCCCGGCGCCCCGGCCTTTCGCCTGATGAACGCCGAGGCGCGCGCGCACAGGTTGCAGAAGCTCGGCGTGGAGGTGCTGGCGGAACTGCCCTTCGACGCGCGGCTCGCGGGGCTATCGGCCGACGAGTTCGCGCGACAGGTGCTGGCCGAGGGGCTGGGCCTGAGCCATGTCGTGGTCGGCGCGGATTTCTGCTTTGGCAAGGGGCGCGCCGGCACCGCGGCGATGCTGCAGGAATTCGGCGCGCGCTACGGATTCGAGGTCACGGTGGCCGAGCTGCTGGTGAGCGGCGATGATGCCGTTTCTTCCACCGCGATCCGCGCCGCGCTGTCGGAGGGGCGGCCGCGCGACGCGGCGGCGATGCTGGGCCACTGGCACCGGATCGAGGGGCCGGTGCTGCATGGCGAAAAGCGCGGGCGGCTACTGGGCTATCCCACCGCGAACATGGGTCTCGAGGGGCTGCATGTGCCGAAACCCGGCGTCTATGCCGTGCTGGTCGACGTGCTGGAAGGACCGCATGCCGGCACTTACCAGGGTGTCGCCAACCTGGGCGTGCGGCCGATGTTCGAGCGCGAGACCCCGAACCTCGAAACCTTCCTCTTCGACTTCACCGGCGATCTTTACGGCTGCCACCTGTCCGTCGGACTTGTCGACTGGCTGCGCGGCGAGGCGAAGTTCGACGGCCTCGAGGCGCTGATCGCGCAGATGGACCGCGACAGCGCCAAGGCCCGCACCGCGCTGGCGCACCCATGAGGGAGAGGTTCTGGGAACGTGTCCAGCCCACCCGCATGACGCCCGAGGAATGGGAGGCGCTGTGTGACGGTTGCGGCAAGTGCTGCCTGAACAAGCTGGAAGACGACGAGACCGGCGAGGTCGCGCTGACCCGCGTCGCCTGCCGGCTGCTCGACGACGAGACCTGCCGCTGCGGGCAATACGCGATCCGCAAGACGCTGGTGCCCGAGTGCATCCGGCTGACGCCGCAGACGATGGGCGACGTGGCCTATTTCATGCCCGAAACCTGCGCCTACCGCCTGCTGCACGAGGGCAAGCCGCTGAAATGGTGGCACCCTCTGGTGTCGGGCGACCCCGAGACGGTGCACCAGGCCGGCGTCAGCGTGCGCGGCATCACGGTGCCCGAGTTCGAGGTGCCGGAAGAAGACTGGGAAGATTTCATCATCGAGGAGCCGGGCACATGATGTTCGCCAGCGACAATACCGGGCCGGTGCATCCGGCGATCATGGCCTCCGTGATGGCGGTGAACGACGGCTACGCCATGCCCTACGGCAACGACGCCGTCACCCGGGACGCGCGGGCCGCGGTGCGGACGCTCTTCGAGGCGCCCGACGCGGCGGTGGAGTTCGTGGCGACCGGCAGCGTCGCCAACGCGCTGGCGCTGGCCTGTCTCGCGAAGCCCTGGGACGGCGTGTTCTGCCACCGGATCGCCCATGTGGAAGAGGACGAGTGCGGTGCGCCGGATTTCTATTCGGGCGCCAAGACCATCCTGATCGACGGCGCCGATGCAAAGGTCACGCCAGAGGCGCTGGACGAGGCCATACTTGAGTGCAAGGATCGCGGCGTGCATGGCGCTCAGCCGGGGCCGGTGACGATCACAAACATCACCGAGCGCGGCACGGTCTACAGTCTCGATGAAATCCGGGCGATCACGGGGGTGGCTCGCGCGCACGGGCTGGCGACGCATCTGGACGGCGCGCGCTTCGCCAATGCCTGCGCGGCGCTGGGATGCACGCCGGCCGAGATGACCTGGAAGGCGGGCATCGACGCGGTCAGCTTCGGCGGCACCAAGAACGGCTGCATGGGGGTCGAGGCGGTGGTGCTGTTCGACCCCGCCAAGGGGCGCGAGCTGGAGCTGCGGCGCAAGCGCGGCGGGCACCTGTTCTCCAAGCACCGGTACTTGTCGGCACAGATGGCAACCTATTGCGACGGCGATCTGTGGTTGCGGATGGCCGAGGCGGCGAATGCGCGGCTGGCTCAGGTGGTGCAGGGACTGGCGCGGGTGCCGGGGGCGGAACTCGCCCATCCGGCGGCGGGCAACCTTGCCTTCATCGACGTGCCGCGGGGCGCGCACCGACGCGCTTTCGAGGCCGGGGCGAAATATTACCTGTTTCCGGGCAATGCGCTGGAGGCGGGCCCGGACGACCAGCCGGTGCGCTGCCGCATCGTCTGCGACTGGTCGAAGACCTCGGAAGAGATCGGCCGGCTGCTGGACGCCTGGGTCGGCTAGACCGCGTCGAGGAATTCCGCGATCACGGCAGCGACCTGCGCCGGGTGGGTGATCGGCAGCATGTGCCCTGCCCCCGCGATCACCGCGCGCCTGTGACCGGGGATAGCCGCGCCGAGTGCGGCCTGGGTTTCGGCGATCACGGGCGGCGAGGCGGCGCCCTCGATCAGCAGCACCGGGCACCGGATCTGGCCGAGTCGCGGCAGGAGGTTCGCGCGATCCGCGTCCAGCGCAGGGGCGCTGTCGCGCACGACCCAGATCCGCTCGATCATGTAACGCCGCTGCGCCTCGGTCATGGCGTCAAGCGGCACGCCGCCGCCCCAGACGCTCAGGAACAGCCGCGCCGCGCCTTCGGCGTCGCCCGCGGCAAAGAGTGGGCCAAGCCCGGCCATTGCGACTTCATGCGCCTGCCAGCCGGGCTTTCCGCTGGCGGCGGCGAAAAGCACCGGCTCGATCAGGGTCAGGCTGGCCGCGCGCGCCGGATGCTCCAGCGCGAGGCGCAGCGCCACGGTCCCGCCGAAGCTGTGACCGATCAGGTGGCACGGCTCGTCCGGCAGATGGGCCAGCGCCGCATCTGTGGCCTGATCGTGGTAATCCCGCGCCGGGTCGCGCGCGGGGCCGCGGCCGTGGCCCACCAGATCGGGGGCGGTCATCCGCAGGCGGCCCCCCGAGAGGGCGCGGGCCATCCCCTCCCACGCGCCGGAGTGGGCGAGCGAGCAATGCAGCAGGAGCGCCGGCGCGCCCGCGCCCCAGTGCCGTGCGAAACCGCTCACAGATTTCCGGCGAGATACAGGTCAAGATCCTCGATCTTGTCCTGCCCCCAGAATTTCTCGGTGCCGTCGACGATGTAGAAGGGCGCGCCGAAGGCGCCGGCCAGCACCGCGTGTTCGGTGTTGCGGCCGTATTCGTCGGCGCCCTGCAGCATCGCCATCCCGGCAAGGCCGCGGTCGAAGCCCGCCGCCTCGAGACAGTCGGCGATCACGTCATCTTGGGCGATGTCGCGCCGGTCGCGCCAGACCGCGCCGGTGAACGCCTGCACCAGCTTTCCGAGGTCGCCGCCGCCACCTGCCCGCATCGCCGCGATGAAGGCGTAGGAGGAGGGCGCGGGGTTCACCGCGCGGGTCGGCGGGTCGAGGTCCATCGGCAGATCGTGCTTGCGGGACTGCCGCCGCAGCTCCTGCGCGCGCAGCTCCAGCCTTGCGGGGTGGCGCTCGGCCGGGGCGGTGCCGCCGGTGCGCGGAAACACCGCCATGATGTCGAAGGGCTTGTAGGCGATGTCCGCGCCATGGCGCGCCGCCACCTCCTCCATCCGGGTCCCGGCGAGGTAGGTGTAGGGCGAGATGGTGGAGAAGTAATAATCGATCTGCGCCATCGGTGGGCACCCTTCCTTTTCGGCTTTGCGCGGACCCTAGCCGGGTGCTAGGGGGTGTCAATATCCCGAGGCACGGGGGCGCGCCATGGGACCGGCTGCCACGAGGGACCAGAACACATGCCTGCACAAGACCCGAAGCTCATTTCCGGGAACGCGAACCGTTCGCTTGCCACCGCGATTTCCCGCCGCATGTCGATGCATCGCGGGATGCAGGTCGGCCTCGTCGACGCCCGCGTGGAGCGGTTCAACGACGGCGAAATATTCGTCGAGGTCTACGAGAACGTCCGTGGCGAGGACATGTTCATCATCCAGCCGACCTCGAAACCGGCGAACGACAACCTGATGGAACTGCTCATCATCACCGACGCCCTGCGCCGGTCGAGCGCGGCGCGGATCACGGCGGTCGTGCCCTATTTCGGCTACGCACGGCAGGACCGCCGCACCAAGGCGCGCACGCCGATCTCGTCCAAGCTGGCGGCCAACATGATGGTCGCCGCCGGGATCGAGCGGGTGTTGACGATGGACCTGCATGCCGCCCAGATTCAGGGGTTCTTCGACATTCCGGTCGACAACCTCTACGCCTCGCCGATCTTCGCGCTCGACATCCTGCATCAGTTCAACGGCGACATGGCCGACGTGATGGTGGTCTCGCCCGACGTGGGCGGCGTGGCCCGCGCGCGCGAGCTGGCAACGCGGATCGGCGTGCCGCTGGCGATCGTCGACAAGCGGCGCGAGAAGGCGGGCGAGGTCGCGGGCATGACCGTGATCGGGGACGTCTCGGGCCAGAAATGCCTGATCGTCGACGACATGTGCGACACAGCCGGCACGCTCTGCAAGGCCGCCGACGTTCTGATGGAGGCAGGCGCGACGGAAGTCCACGCCTACACCACGCACGGGGTGCTGTCCGGCCCGGCGGTGGAGCGGATCACCGGATCGGTGCTGAAATCGCTTGTCATCACCGACACGATCGAGGCCTCGGCGGCGGCCAAGGCCTGCCCCAACATCCGCGTCGTGCCCACCGCGCCGATGTTCGCCCAGGCCATCGTGAACATCTGGAACGGCACCAGCGTCTCGTCGCTGTTCGACACCGCGACGCTGATCCCGATCTATGAAGGGCTTTACCCCAAGGGCATGTGGGGCCGCTGATCAGGGCTCAGCGGGCCTGCCGCAGCGCGACCGGAAGGATCACCGCGACAAGGCAGGCCGCCAGGAAGAACGGCGCGCCCGGCCAGTAGACCGGGGCGCCTTCGGCCACGAAAAACCCGAAGACCGGCGTGAAGACCAGCGGCGCCGCCACCGCGGCGAGCGAGGCGAGGGATGCGATCACGCCCTGCACCATGCCCTGCCGATCCTCGTCGACGGTGTTGGCCGCAAGCGCGGTCAGCGTCGGCGGCACCAGGTCGGTCAGGGCCGCCAGCGGCAGGAAGATCGCGAGCGCCCAGAGTGTCGTCGTGAAGCCGAGGCCGGCGAGCGACACCACCGCGACGCCGAGACCCAGCAGGATGAGCCTGCGTTCCCGCAACCTCCGCACCGCGACCGGCATGACCACGGCCTGCGCGAAGGCCACCAGGATGCCGTAGGCCGAGAGCGTCAGCCCGATCACCAGCGTCGACCAGCCAAAGACCGCGCGCCCCCAGAACGACCAGAGCGTCGGGTAGACCATGTTGGCGAACTCGAAGAGGCCGAGGCAGGTCAGCGGGATGGCGAGGCCGGGGATGCGGAAGGCGCGCAGGATCGTGGCGAAAGGGTTCAGATCGCGCGCGCCGAAGGGGCGGCGATGCTCGGGGCGGAGCGATTCCGGCAGGACCAGCACCCCGAAGACGACGTTCACCGCCGACAGGCCCGCCGCCAGCCAGAACGGCGCCGAGATGTGCCAGGTCGCCGCCAGCCCGCCTATGGCCGGGCCCATCACGAAGCCGATGCCGAAGGCCGCGCCGATCAGCCCAAAGCGGGCGGCGCGTTGCTCGGGCGGGGTGACGTCGGAGATGTAGGCGGTGGCGGTTATATAGGTCGCGCCAGCCAGCCCGGCGAGCGTGCGCCCGACGAGCAGCACGGCGAGCGACCCCGCCAGCGCCATCACCACGTAATCGACGGCGAGGAAGGCGAGGGCCGCCAGCAGTACCGGCTTGCGCCCGTAGGCGTCCGAGATCGAGCCGACGACGGGACCGAAGACGAAGAGCGCCGCGGCATAGGCCGTCATCAGCAACCCGGCCCAGAGTGCACCCTGCCCCGCGTCCGAGGCGCCGACGCGGTCCATCAGGTCGGGCATGATCGGGAACACGATGCCGATGCCGATGGCGTCGATCATCAGGGTAGCCAGGATGAACAGGGTAGGTCCGTTGAGCGCGCGCATGGCCCGATATCGACCGGGCGGGTGACAATGGCAAGACGGGGGCGCGCGGCCCCGTCAGTAGAGCTGCCAGTCGTCCTCGCCGGCGAGCGGCCCGAAGGCCAGCCAGTCGGCACGGATGCGCGCCACGCGGCTGTCGCCCCAGGTCCGAAACACCAGGTTGAAGCCGGTTGCGGTGATCTTTTCCGCCCTTAGATCAGCACGTTGATTGGTGTCTCCGTCCATGTCCCACATGGAAATTCCGACATGCACCAGCGGAGGCGCGCGAAACGGTTCGGAGAAGCTTACCGCCAGCCGTTTTTCGCGCGCGCCGTCGCCGGTCCACATCGGGCCGTTGTCCGCGAAATCGCTGAACATCATGACCGACCCTTGGTCGGCCCCGATCAGGTGGTGGCTCAGGCGTTTCATCTATCCGGTTTCTGTCCTGCTCGCATTTGTCAGCTTGCCGTTACATTCCGCCCGGCCTGTGGACAGATACCGGCGATTCCGGGGCGTTGACCATGAAAAAAGGCCCCCGCAGCGGGCTGCGGGGGCCTCGATATCCTGCGACATGGTCGCGTCAGCCCATCATGTGGCCCTTTGCGGCCTCCATGTCGGCCAGCATCTTGGCCGTGGCGTCCGCGATCGTGTGAGGTGCCTCGGTGTCGGCGCGGGCCTTGTCGTGCGTCGCGCGGGCCTCGGCGATCAGCTCGTCCATGAACTCGGACGTGACCTCGCTCACCGGCAGTGCCTGCTCGGCCAGCACGGTCACGGTCGGCCCCGCCACGTCGGCAAAACCGCCGGTGACGAAATACGCCGTCTCCGCCCCGCCCTCGGCGCCCTCGAGCCGGAGGATGCCCGGACGCAGCGTGGTGATCATCGGCGCATGGTCGGCCATCGCCGTCATGTCGCCGTCCGCGCCGGGGATCTGCACCGCTTCGACCGACAGCGAGGCCAGCCGACGTTCCGGCGAGACCAGATCGAATTGCATCTTCTGTGCCATCAAAGGCCCCCTTATGCGGCGTCGGCCGCCATTTTCTCGGCCTTGGCGACCACGTCCTCAATGCCGCCGACCATGTAGAAGGCGCCTTCGGGCAGGTGATCGAATTCACCCGCGACGACGCGCTTGAAGCTGTCGATGGTGACATCAAGCGGCACCTGGATGCCGTCGGAGCCGGTGAAGACCTTGGCCACGTCGAAGGGCTGCGACAGGAACCGCTGGATCTTGCGGGCGCGCGACACGGTCAGCTTGTCCTCTTCCGACAGTTCGTCCATCCCGAGGATCGCGATGATGTCCTGCAGCGACTTGTAACGCT
>CAKZPN010000053.1 GCA_937139335.1 uncultured Roseicyclus sp.
TCGGACTCGGACTCGGACTCGGACTCGGACTCGGACTCGGACTCGGACTCGGACTCGGACTCGGACTCGGACTCGGAAAGAGGCAAGTCCGTCTCCGCGAAATCGTCAAGCTCTTCGGTGGCGAGACGTTCCTCCACAACCTCTTCGGAGACTGCGCCGTCGGGCGTTTCCGTCGACGCCTCTTCCTTGTCCTGTTCACTCTCCGGAACCGGTTTTTTGGCCTCTTTGGATGTCTTGTCTTCAGCCACGCCGGCCTCCCCCGATTCCCCTAACATGCGCTCTCCGCTTCACATTGACCCTAGTCTGCGGGTCGGCCCGTCTCAACCCGCACCAATGACCATGCGACATCGCGCAGCATTTCCGCCATGGCCAATGCGGTCGGCGCCTTACTTACGTGTAGCGCCTCACATTGCAAGCGCGGCAAGGCCTGGGCAACCGCCTCGCTCATCGCAATCATCGTCAAATGCGCCGGATCAGGGCAAAGGCTCGCAAAATGGGCAGCCGTTCGAGGTGAAAAAAGCGGCACAATGACAGGGGACTGCGCCCTAAGCACCTGTTTTGCAACATCTGTGAGCGGCAACAGGTCTTGCCGATAAAGCGTCTGACCGTGGCAGTCGATCCCGTCGTGCACCAACCGTTCCACAATCCGACCGCGGGTATGGGCGCCATGCAGGTGCAGAATTCGACCCTGCGGCATTGCGGCGCTCAGCGTCTCGACCAGGGCATCCGCGGTTTCCCCCGCACAGCGCGCCTGCCACCCCAAAGCCTGCGCCGCGGCAGTTGTTCCGGCGCCGACGCAGAAAGCGGGGCGCCGCAGGTCGGTCTTTTCGGATGCCACCCGAACGCCTTCGCCCGAGGAAAAGAGAACCATCGCGACCCCGGTCAGGTCCAACGGATCCGCCAAGGATACAATCTCCATCAGCGGTGAGGACACGACCTGCAATCGGATCAGCAAATCCGCTGGCAACAGCTTCAGGAAGCGCGACGCCGCGCCTTCGGGGCGTGTCATCAGCAAGACTGGGGCTGGCTTTGCGTCAGGCACCGCTACGCTCCCGGGATTGTTTGCACTACCTCTTGGTGGTAGCCCCCAAGGGGAATGGATGCAACGGTAGGCCAATGACGCAAACGCTCACCTTTCTGGGGCTGGAAAGCAGCTGTGACGATACCGCCGCCGCCATCGTGCGGCAGCGCGAGGGGGAGGCGGCGGAAATTCTCTCCTCGGTGGTCTTTGGCCAGACCGAGCTGCATAGTGCCTTTGGGGGCGTGGTGCCGGAGATTGCCGCCCGCGCCCATGCGGAAAAACTCGACACCTGCGTGCGTGAGGCGCTGGCGAAGGCGGGTCTTAGCCTCGATGATCTTGACGCGATTGCGGTGACGGCAGGACCGGGGCTGATCGGCGGCGTGATGTCCGGCGTGATGTGCGCCAAGGGGATCGCGGCGGCAAAGGGACTGCCGCTGGTCGGGGTCAATCACCTCGCTGGGCACGCGCTGACGCCGCGGCTCACGGATGGGGTCTCCTACCCCTACCTGATGTTGCTGGTCTCCGGCGGTCATTGCCAATATCTGATTGCACGCGGGCCGGAAGACTTCACCCGCCTCGGCGGCACCATCGACGACGCCCCCGGCGAGGCCTTTGACAAGACCGCGCGCCTTCTGGGCCTGCCCCAACCCGGCGGGCCGTCGGTGGAGGCAGAGGCACGGCTGGGGGACGAGCGCCGCTATCGCTTCCCGCGCCCGCTTCTGGACCGTCCGGGCTGCGACCTGTCGTTCTCCGGCCTGAAGACCGCGCTGATGCGTCAGCGTGACAAGATCGTGGCCGAGAAGAACGGCCTGACACGGCAGGACCGGGCCGACCTCTGCGCCGGGTTCCAGGCGGCGGTGCGTGACACGCTGGCCGAGAAGACCCGCCGCGCCGTTGCCTTGTACCTCGACGAACAACCCGGCGCTCCGGCCCTTGCCGTTGCGGGCGGCGTCGCGGCCAACATGGCGATCCGCGGTGCGCTGGAGACCGTCTGCACCGAGACCGGCCTGAGGTTCACTGCACCGCCGTTGGCACTTTGTACGGACAACGCGGCCATGATCGCCTATGCCGGTTCCGAACTGCTGGCCGCGGGCGCCGAGGACGACATGACCCTTGCCGCCCGTCCGCGCTGGCCGCTGGACACGCAGGCGGCACCACTCATCGGCCACGGCCGGAAAGGAGCCAAGGCATGAGCATTTCCATCCTGGGCGCCGGTGCCTTCGGCACGGCACTGGCCACCACGCTTGCCCGGGAGGGCCGACCCGTCACGCTCTGGGCCCGCGATCCCTATGCCGTGTCGCGCATCCGCGACCACCGGGAAAGCCCGCGCCTGCCGGGCGTACAGCTTCCCGAGATCGTCAGCGCGACCACCGACCTAAACGCCGCGGCAAGCGCGAAAACCGTCCTGGTGAGCGTGCCGACGCAGACCCTGCGCAGCGTTCTGGAGCGCATCGACAGCCCGCTGGACGATCGCGCCCTCGTGCTGTGCTGCAAGGGCATCGACCTCGAGACCGGACTGGGTGTGTCGGATGCCGCGCGGAAGGTGAAGCCCGGCCTGGTCCCTGCCGTCCTCACCGGCCCGAGCTTTGCCGCCGACATCGCCAAGGGCCTGCCGACCGCCCTGACACTGGCCTGTGCCGACGAGACCATCGGTCAAACGCTCCAGCACCAGCTCTCTACCTCGTCCCTGCGGCTTTACCGCACCACCGACGTGACCGGGGCCGAGTTGGGCGGGGCGCTGAAGAACGTGATCGCCATTGCCTGCGGCGCCTGCATCGGTGCGGGGCTGGGCGACAGCGCCCGTGCCGCGCTGATGACCCGGGGCTTCGCCGAGATGATGCGCCTTGCCGAACAGCTCGGCGCCAGGCCAGAGACGCTGTCCGGGCTCTCCGGTCTTGGCGACCTGACGCTGACCTGCACGTCCGACCTGTCGCGGAACTACCGCTACGGCCTGTCGCTTGGCCGGGGCGAGTCCTTCGATCCGGAGATCACGGTCGAAGGGGCTGCCACCGCCCGGGCCGCCGCGCGCGGGCGCCGGAGTGTGCGCAAGCGACGCCCCCCGGCGCAATGGCGCCGCGGGGAACGTTCGCCGGCCCCGGGAGTTGCCCTTGCAGTTTTCCAAACCGCGAAGGAGACGCGACGATGGCAACGCTGAAGGACCTCTACATCGAGGAGCTGCAGGATCTCTGGTCGGCGAACGACCAGATGGAGAAGGTCGTGGCGAAGATGGCCGACAAGACCGAGGACCGGTCGCTGGCCGACCGCCTGCGCAAGTCGCAGGACGGCATCCGCCAGCATGCGGAGGCGCTGAAGGGCCTGATCGAGGAGGCCGGCGGCGCGATGAAGAAGGAGCATTGCAAGGGCATGGAGGGCCTCGTTGCCGAGGCGAAGAAGCATGCCCTGGAGGCCGACCTGAAGGGCCCGGTGCTCGACGCCGCGATCCTGGCGCAGTACCAGCGGCTCTGCCACTACGGCATCGCCGGCTTCGGCACCGCCAAGGCCTATGCCGAGGCGCTGGGCCAGGAGCAGGCGGCGAACCGCCTCGACCGCGCGCTCGACCGCATCTACGAGTCGGACGACTACGCGACCGAGCTGGCGGAGCGCTCGAAGAACGCCAAGGCGGCCTGACGGTCGCTCACGCCGCGGCGGCGGCGGCGCGCACCGCGCTCTCGCCGTCGTCGCCGCGCGCCGCCGCCACCAGGGCGCGGTAGAGCCCCTGCTGCCCGCGGTCGAAGACCAGGAACTCGGGGTGCCACTGCACGCCGATCAGATAGCGGGCGTCGCGGCTCTCCAGCGCC